>CAUJDW010000017.1 GCA_963169455.1 Bacteroidota bacterium
ATCGGGTTGATCGGGTTGATCGGGAGACGAGGTGAGCCCTGGCCTGAGGCGAAACCATGGCCGCGGATAAGTCACGGGGTGGCTGAACTTCAGCAAAATCAAGGCAAGCCACCCCGTGACTGGCCTGCCCCGCCCTCGCTGCGCTCAGCCGGGTAAAAAACTTTGATCCGGCTCGCAGAGTCGGGTCTCCCCCTCATTCCGTCTCCCTGACGATTTGTCGGGTCAATCGGGTTAATCGGGTGTTTCGGGTGTTTCGGGTCAATCGGGTCAATCGGGTTGATCGGGTTGATCGGGTTAATCGGGTCAATCGGGTTGATGGGTTAATCGGGTTGATCGGGAGACGAGGTGAGCCCTGGCCTGAGGCGAAACCATGGCCGCGGATAAGTCACGGGGTGGCTGAACTTCAGCAAAATCAAGGCAAGCCACCCCATGACTGGCCTGCCCCGCCCTCGCTGCGCTCAGCCGGGTAAAAAACTTTGATCCGGCTCGCAGAGTCGGGTCTCCCCCTCATCCCGTCTCCCTGACGATTTGTCGGGAATTTCGGGTTTCTTTAGTTGGGCTTATGGCCACCGTGCCGGGCTTACCAGGCTTTCCTTTCGCCCCAAAACCGTATATTGCCCTTCGATTATCAGCTGCTTATGAAAATAGCCATTTTGTCGCGGGGGCCGCAGTTGTATTCCACGCAAAGCCTGGTGCGGGCGGGCATGGAGCGCCACCATGAGATGCATATCGTCGACCATGCGCGTTGCACCCTTGTGGTGGGGCGGGGCCGGCCCCAGATATTTTATGGCGACTACGCCTTGCCGCGTTTCGATGCCGTCATTCCCCGCATCGGGGCCTCAGTTACCGGCCTGGGCGCCACGGTGATCAGCCAGTTCGAAATGATGGACGCCTTTTCCGCCGTCCGTCCCGAGGCGCTGCTGCAATCGCGCGACAAGCTGCGGTGCCTGCAGAAACTGGCCCGTTGCGGGATAGAAGTGCCGCGCACCGTAGCGGCCGTTCCCGGCCAGGACATCATGCCGCTGGTCAACAGCCTGGGCGGTTTGCCCATCGTGATCAAAATGCTGGAGAGCACCCATGGCGTCGGGGTAATCCTTGCGGAGAGCTTTCACACGGCGGAGTCGGTCATCGAAGCCTTCCAGCGCAAGGGAGAACGGCTCATCATCCAGGAATTTATCGGGGAGGCCAGGGGCGCCGATATCCGGGCGCTGGTCGTGGCCGGGGAGGTGGTGGCCAGCATGGAGCGCCGCGCCAAAGCCGGGGAATTCCGCTCGAACCTGCACCGCGGCGCCAGCGCCGAAGCGGTGGAACTGAGCCCCGATGAGGAAGTGCTGGTAAAGAAGGCCGTCAAGCTCATGGGCCTCGATGTGGCCGGCGTGGATTTCCTGCGCTCCCGCCGCGGGCCCCTGATCATGGAAGTCAACGCATCGCCCGGGCTGGAAGGCATCGAAGGCATAACGGGCGCCGATGTGGCCGGCAGGATCATCGAATTCGTAGAGCAGCGCGTGCGCGAACGCCGGCATTTCCAATCGAACACCAGAAAATAGAAGCATGCCGGAAAAGCCATTTTTGATACACAATGCCGAAATCGCCCCCGGCCAGCACGAGATCGTCAGGATTCCAGTTGGCTCGCTTCCCTCGGGTAACGTCATGAGCATCAGGGCCCATGTTTACCGGAGCATGGAACCCGGGCCGGTTTTGCTGGCTGTGGCAGGCATCCATGGCGATGAGGTGAATGGCGTGGAGATCATCCGCCGCGCCATTACGGAGGGGCTGTTCGAAAACCTGGCCAGGGGCAGCGTCATCGCCATTCCCATTCTCAACGTTTACGGGTTCATCAATTTTTCCAGGGAGGTGCCCGATGGCAAGGACGTCAACCGTTCCTTTCCCGGCAATATGCAGGGCTCGCTGGCCTCGCGCGTGGCCCGCACGCTGACCAAAAAGATTCTGCCCTATGCCGATTTCGCCGTCGATTTCCATACCGGCGGCAACGGGACTTACAACTTCCCGCAGATCCGCTGCAGCCGGGGTGATCTGCCGGCAGAAAAACTGGCGCTGGCGTTCGGCGCGCCCTTCATCGTAACAAAGCCGCTCATTCCCAAATCTTTCCGGAAAGCTGCCGCCGAGCATGGAAAAATCGCCCTGGTCTTCGAAGGCGGCGAGAACCTGCGCTACGACAAGCTGGCTATCGACACCGCCCTGGATGGCCTGCGCCGCCTGCTTTATGCACAGGATATGCTAAAAGAGGAGCCACCTCCTGCAGGCCCCTGCCTGCTGTTGCGCAAGTCGTCATGGGTGCGCGCTCCCCGGGCCGGCATGTTCCTGTGGAGCAAATGCGCGGGAGAAAAAGTGGAGAAAGGGGAAGTGCTGGGCGTGATCAACGACCCCTATGGCGAATGGGAAAAACCGGTGCATGCCCCGCGCGAGGCCTGCCTCATCGCCCACAATAACGCGCCGGTCGTCAGCCAGGGCGATGCCTTGTTCCACCTGGGGTGGGAGTGAGGGACAAGCGTTTCCGGCAACCCGGTTGGCAGTATGCCAGTACGTCAACTCATCCTTCCTGCGGCTGAAATTGTTAATTACAAAACCAGGGGCTGCGAAGCCTTCAATCACCTGTGCGAACCCATAAACTGAAACCATGGAAGCCGGAACACTCAGCCAGGAAGGATCAGCCTTCAACAATGGCCTGCAGGCGCCGATGGCCCGGGATGAGGATTTTTTCAACCTGCTCGGCATAAGCCCGATACCCTACCGCACCCGGCTTGGGTTCGGGCCTCTGCTTCGGGAAATCGAAGAAAAAGCGGGCGACGGATCATCCCCTTTGGGAACCATGGCCCGCATGTTGCTCGATCTGCTGGAACAAGCGCCCGAACTGAGGCAGCCCATCGATGATATGCAGGTTGTGGAAAAACACCAGAGCCTGGTCTCCCTGATGATGGCCATGGTCATCCCTACTGCGGCGCGCCGGAAATTTCTGGCGAAAGTTTCGCCGCCCTTCGGCCTTGCGCCCATCTATTGCACGCCCACCCTGGGCGAACTGCTGCAGGCCCGGAAGGTGAACTACCTTTTCAATGTCGATAAGAGCCTGGTCGAATGCTCCATGGTGGTCAACGCCTGCAGCCTCATCCTGAACAAGTTTTACGGAAAGAACCTCGACGTGGAACCGCCGTTCTCCGTTTCTATCCAGCGGCCCGGCGAACTGCTGGACCGGCACTACAAACTGGAATTCGACACCCAGTATATCGACATCAAACTGCTCAAACCGCTCAAGCCGCTGTCGCCGGAGCAGATCAACCACCTGCTGGGCAATATTTACGACATCGGGCTTTGGCTGAAGCACCTTCCGCCCGAAAATTTTGAATTTGAGGGTTTTGTCGTTGGCGCCCTCATCGACATTACTGCCGAGGAGGCACTGTCAAGGCTGAAATTCAGCCTGCTGGAACGGGATGCCGTGATCGACGAGGCCAACATCGGGAAGCTTCAGAGCCTGGTGCGCAATTATTTTGGGCTGCCCAACCTCCGGCTGGGCCTGACGGCCATCGATTATCCGCTGGAAAATGCCCCCCTGCACAAATACAGGGCCCGCTTCAACTTCCTGGCCCGGCGGGAGGACAACCTGCTGGCGCCGAAAAACAAGAATTCCATCTACGAAAAAGTGTGCCGCTACAAGGAGGTGCTGCTGGTGGAAGACCTGGAAGAGGCTGCAAGCCCGACGCCCATCGAAAAAGGCTTGCTGGAAGAGGGCATCCGGAGCATCCTCGTCGCGCCCCTGTTCAACAAAAATAAGCAGGTGATCGGCCTGCTGGAGATAGGCTCACCGGAGCCCTTCGAACTGCACAGCTTCGTGGAGGTGAAGTTCAAGGAGATCACGGGCCTTTTCTGCATGGCCATGGAACGAAGCAGGGAAGAAACGGACAACCGCATCGAGGCGATCATGCGGGAGCAGTACACGGCCATTCACCCTTCCGTCGAGTGGAAATTCATCGAGGCTTCGTATGAACTGATGGAAAAACGGGAAAAAGACCCCCAAAACGCTACGGCCGAACCCATCCTTTTCAATGAGGTTTACCCGCTTTACGGGCAGGCGGATATCGTCAGCTCTTCCGAAAAGCGCAACCACGCCATCATGGCCGACCTGGCCGACAACCTCAGCCGCGTGCGGCGGATACTGGAAAAAGGCATCCAAATGGGGCGTTTCCCTCTGCTCAACCAGTACCACATGATGGTGGGCCGTGACCTGGAAAACCTTAAAAAAGAGTTCAATTCCAATGACGAATCGCGCATTGTGGACTGGCTGCATTCGGATATTCATCCCTTGTTCAGGCAGTTGCGCGAGCATTTTCCGGAGCTGGCAGGCCCAATTTCAAGCTATTTCAGTATTCTGGACCCCGGCCTGGGCATCGTTTACCGGGAGCGGAAGGCTTACGAGGAGAGCGTAACCCAGCTCAACAACGCCATTGCCAACTACCTGATGCAGCAGCAAAAAGAGGCCCAGAAAATACTGCCGCACTATTTTGAAAAGTACAAAACCGACGGGGTGGAATACGATATCTACGCCGGGCAGTCCCTGCTGAAAAAAGGCCATTTCAGTATGCTGCACCTCAAAAACCTGCGCCTTTCGCAGTTAGTGGACATGTGTGAGATCACGCGCATGGTGCACAAGATGCAGAGCACCCTGCCCTTACCCCTCGATACGGCCCAGCTGATATTCGCCTACAGCACGCCCCTGTCTATCCGATTCCGCACCGATGAGAAGCAATTCGATGTCGACGGCGCCTACAATGTGCGCTATGAGATCCTGAAAAAGCGCATCGACAAGGCCCTGGTGGAAGGCACGGATGAGCGGCTCACCCAGCCCGGCAAGGTTGCGGTGGTGTTTTTGCAGGAGAAAGACCGGCAGGAATACCTCGAATACGCCGATTACCTGCTCCATGAAGGCTACATCACCGAACAGGTGGAGAGCCTGCGCGTAGGCAGGCTGCAGGGCGTCCAGGGCCTGCAGGCCCTGCGCTTTACGGTGAAAATGGGGGATTGATTCGCGGCCCCGCATCCGGCAGCGCCATTGCAAATACAATAGAAACATCCCGCCTGCCGTTGAGCTTTTTCAGGGCTATGGTGTATCCTCCCCGCCGGCAGTCCCGTCATAACTATAAAAGGAGAAAACATGCCTGATCCCTTTGGGCCTAAATTTTTGCTGCTTGCCTGCTTCCTTTTGCCGTGCGCCGGCGGAATCGCCCAGTATAGCCCGCAGCCTCCACATGAAGGAGGGGTGGAACTGGCGAAGGAAAAACTTTTTTGCCAGCCGGGCGTGGAAAATTCCTCGAAAGGGCGGGGATTGCTGCTGCAATACGGCAGGGCCGGCAGTTTTACGTACCGGCCTAAGGGCGCTCCGGCCGATGGTATCCAAAACAGTTCGGTGAGCGGGGCCGAACAGGTCACGGCGAAAATCAAGATTCCGTTGGCCAACAAGCCTGGCTTCAAGGCCTTGCTGGGCTATGAATACAATGCGGAAAGTTTTCACATCAGCCGGCCCGGCAGTTTCCGGGGAGATGCTTTTCTCAGCCTTGACGGCAACCCGCTTCGGAGCAATAAATATTCCCTTTACCTCACCAAGTCCTTTGACGACAAATACTACGCCGGGCTGCGCCTGCGCGCCGCCTACCGCGGCGATTACGATCAGGGCATGAGCCTGGACAGGCGCTACGCCACCTTCAGCGGCTTGGCCGTTTTTGGCGTCAAACCCCGCCCCGATGTCGAATGGGGCGCCGGGCTGATGTACAGCGACAATTTTTTCAGCAGGCAATTGCTGCCTTTTGTTATCTATAACCAGAGCTTCAACGACCGCTGGGGCATCGAAGCCGTGCTGCCCGTGCAGGTTATGGGGCGCTATAATTTCAGCCCGCTGTCCATGCTGTTGTTCGGCGCAGAGTACCAGAGCCAGTCCTACGCCATCGGCCTTCGCGACGGCGGCCTGCCTGCTGTTCACCCATACTACTTCAAACATTCGGAAATTGCCCTGAAGGCCTCTTTCGACCAGCACCTGTACTCCTGGCTGTGGCTAAACCTGGAGGCCGGCATGCTGTTGCCGGTGCAAACGAGGTTTGAGAATGCAGGCCTCGAGGCCGGTTCCTTTCAGGCGCGTGCCGGCCTGCAGCCCTTCTGTAACCTGGGGCTCTTCCTTTCCCCAACAGAAAACACCAGGCGCCGGTAAGCGCGCCTACATGGCGTAAACGGCGAAGCTGATGCCGAAAACCAGGACGGTCAGGATGATGCCGTACATGAAAATGCTGTAGCAGATGCGCAACTTCCGGTATTTGTTTCCCAGAGAATGCCCAAGGTAGTAAAGATCCCTCATGATGGACCTTTCCAGGGTGGCGTCATCGGAAATGACCTCCTGCATGCCCAGTTCGTATTCTTCGTACTTCATGCGGAAGAAATTACCGAAAAAGAAGAGGTTGGATTTTCCTTCGCTGATCTGCTCCCTGGGGGTATAGCCGGTCATGTGGATGGGGCGGGTGGCCAGGGTTGCAAAGATCATGGACAACAGGCAGGTTGCCAGCAGGGCGCCCAGGGGGAATAAGAGGAAAAGGTTGTCCTGTATATTGGAAATGGCCAGCGGCATGGCGATGGTGATGATCAGGGCGTTGACGCTCAGCATGATATTCGCCTTGTTGTCGGCCAGGCTGCTGAGGTCCAGGTGGTTGCGCAGGGCGGTTTTAAACATCATCTGGGCGCTTTTGCTGCTCGTAATGGCTCCGGCGGCATCCTTGCCGGCATCCCGCGTTTTTTTCTCCTTTTTCTTTTCTTGATCCTCTCCCTCCTGCATGCTGTCCCGCAGTTCTTTGAGTTTGCGCCGGTTCGCCTCCCATTGTACGCCGTACAACTCCCTGGCCGTATCGGTAAAAAACTGATGTTTTTTGACAAATTTATAGTTGAGCTTGTACCATTCCGCATCGGTATAGGAGGCGTTCAGGAAAACCTCCCATTCATGGCGCAGCCCCTCCAGGATTTCCAGGTAATTTTCACTGGCCAGGTTGCTGAGGTCGGCGTCCTTGATCACCTGTTCCAGGGTAGTGGCCGGGATTTTGGGGGGGAAGGTGACGTCGATGAGGCTCAGCACTTTATCCAGTTTTTCCTGCGGATAGCCCTTGCTTTCGAGAAATTTCCTGGCCATCTGGCGGCTCAGGGCCTCGTGGCCTTCGTAGGTTTCCGCATAACCGATATCGTGAAACAGGGTGGCAAGCTCCAGGGTTTCCATGTCCGCCCGGGAAAGCCCCATCGCTTTTCCCAGTTCCACCGCAGCCTGGCGCACCTTCAGGGTATGGGCCAGGCTGTGGAAGCGGTGGTCCCTTGTCAGCTTTTTCTTCAGAAAGCCTGTAACGTATTCCTCAACTTCGTCTACGATTGACAACTGCACCATGTTCTTCGTTTTAGGGTTTTTCCATCGCCCCGGGTTTCGTGAACAGCCCGAAAGACGGGATAAGTTACTGCGGCTAAATTAAAATTCCAACGGGCAATTAGTTCCCGGCGCATTTTCATGGCGAAAGCCGGAAAAACTTCGGAAGTTTGCCCCGGACGTAGTATGCCAACGGCGACAAAGAAAAATCCGGATATGATGCGAAAACCCTGCCTGGCGGCGATTACCGCCATCTGGCTTTTGTTTCGGTGCAGCTTCGGCGCCGCCCAGCCGGGCGACAGCCTGGGCTTTGAAGGCTATTGTGTCAACCCTTGGGCCAGCGGGGGCGCCGTAGCGGCCGGCATAGTGGCCAACCTTATCGGGCAGCCCAGGCTCAACGACCGGCCTGCCCTGTCGGAAACCACCATTCAGCGGGTGGCCGCCACTTCTGTCAACCCCTTTGACAGCTGGGCGCTGCGGCAGGATTACAGCAAGCGGTGGAGCGCCCACGAAACATCCGACCGCCTGCTCTATTCCAGCCTGTTCCTGCCTGCTTTGCTTTTCCTGGACAAGGACATCCGCCGCGACTGGGCTCCGGTGGCCTTGTTATATCTGGAAACCCAGTCCATCAATACCGTGTTGTACGCCTGGGGCCCCATGGGGCCCACCCTGGTCACGCGTTACCGGCCGGCGGTGTACTACGAAGAACTGCCGCTGGAAGACCGGAATTTCGGCGGCATGCGCAATTCCTTTTACAGCGGGCACGTCGGCTCGACCGCTACGAGCACTTTTTTCACGGCCAAGGTGCTGGCCGATTACCATCCCGAATGGGGCGGCAAACGCGCTTTGTTGTACGGGCTGGCGGCAATCCCTCCTGCAGTGGTGGGCTATTACCGCATCAGGGCGCTGCGCCACTTCCCTTCCGATGTGCTGGTGGGGGGGCTGGTGGGCGCGGCCGTTGGCATACTGGGCCCAGAATTGCACAGCCGTTGCCGGAATAAAATGGCCTTTTCCGCCGTTTTCGGCCGGGATGCCAAAGGCCTGGGCATGGTTTGCCGGTTTTAGCTTCTTTGAAGGTTGCAGGGCATAAAAAGGGCCGAACCGGCTTTTCCGGTTCGGCCCTTTTTTGCCGTGCAGCACACAGAAGTTTGCGCTGCTTACACGCTTCCGGCCTTTTCGGACCGGAATGCTACTTTCAGGCTGTATTTTGTTAAAGGCTCTACCCCCTGTGCGTTTACTTTGTGCTTATTCAGGCTGTTGGCGACGTACTCCTTCAGGTATTCATTGTCGGTGAGCACATCCAGCACGACGATCTCATTGTTTTCGTTGACCATAAAATGGACATAGACCTGGGCTTCGGCGATTCCGAACCTGCTCAGTTGCGGCGCTTCGATCATTTTGGCTACCGCCCTGCGCAATTCGGAGTTGGCTTCCACTACTCGGTTGGCAAATGCGAAATGGCCGGCCAGCAGGCACAGCACCAGAAGGGAACTAAAACGAAAGGTTTTCATGACAGAAAATTTTGGGTTTAACAAATCGGATGATATTCAGAGGGCAATACAATAGCCTGCCCGGAGGTGAGGCATCACCACCGGCCCTTCCGCATGCCCTGATGCGGTTGGCCAAAACAAGCTTATTTACAGAGGATTTTTTCTACTGCCTTCATCATTAACGGACGTTTAAAAAACGCATAGGTTGCACCGGTGCATGTTCCGGGCCAGGAGCTTTCTATTAATGATATGTTAAAGCCGATGAATGCGCCTGCATATTCCACCAGCTATACGTCCTTCTCCACGAAGCCCGGGAAGCGGCCCGGAGCAGGTGATTTTTGCCCCGTTCCGCAAACCATAATCGGCTGAAAATTGTCAGATCAATAGTTTTAAAAATCAAAAAACCCGATTCATGAAAAACAGGCATCATCAACTGGCGGCAGCCCTGCTGCTCGCATTTCTGGCAGGCCCGCTCAACCCCCTGAGCGGGCAATGCAATTTCGATGCGGAGATCATTCTGGCTCCCGAAGCACCTCAAAACGTCTATTGCCCCTACGACAGCGTAAAGCTGAGTGTCGCGGAACCCTTCGACAGCTACCAGTGGTACTACAACTTCAGTGGCGACCCCAACGAACTGACGCCCCTGGATGGGGCGACGGAATCCAGCGTGCTGATCCCCATCGGGGAATTCGGCTTCGGCTATTTCTTTGTGGAACTGACGCGCGACGACTGCACCGAGGTTATTGAGCCTGTAGTGATCGATTCCTGGGTATTCAGCCCCGTCGCCGTCCAGCACGACCCTCAGGACACTTACTGCAACGGCGATTCGACTATGATTTCCAATGCCTTCGGCGCTTACGCTTCCTATCAGTGGCTCCGCAACGGGGAGCCTATTCCCGGCGCCACCGGCCCGCAATACGTGGTAAAGGAAAGCGGCGAATACGTTCTGAATGCCTCCCCCTTTGAATGCCCGCTGATCACGCTGACCAGCGGCATCGGCCCGTATTTTACCTTCATCGGCCCGACGGTTCCGTCCATCACCGAAGAGGATGGGCTGTTATATGCAAATTCCACCGGCCCCGGCTTTCAGTGGGCGCTCGACGGAGTGGACATTCCGGAGGCCACCGGCCCAAGCTACCAGCCCGCCATTTCAGGTGTATATACGGTCAGGGCAAGTGATGGCAGCGGATGCAGCCCCCTTTCCGAACCATATACATTCCAGTTGACCGGCCTGCGCCAGCCGGCCCCCTGGGCAGGCGAGTTCGGGCTCTTCCCCAACCCGGCCGGAGAAAAACTCACCATCACCGGCCCGGCCGAAGCCCGCTACGAGTTGCGGCTGGCCAATGCGCAGGGCCAGGAAGTGCTCCGCCTCAGGCAGCAGGCCAACGGCCCGATGGAGCTGCCGCTCGGCCAGCATGCCGAAGGAGCCTACGTCCTGCAGATATTCTTCCGGGGCGAGATGGCCAGCTATCCGGTCGTGGTGGCCAGGTGAGCCTGCGCCCAATGGCTAAGGGAAAAGACGGGGAGACTTAGTGATTGGGAGAGGGGGGGAGAAAGCAGCACGGCCACCCTTTCACCCCTTCTCCCAGCCTGCCCGCCCTCGCAGAAACGGCCCCGGCCATCTGCTGAGTTGACGACATTAGAGCCTGCACCCCGCTTTAAACTTCCGAAGTTTATCCGGGCCTCTTCGCCGGAGAACTTCGGAAGTTTGGCTGATATTCCCTATTTTGCCGGCATGGAAACAATGGAGAAAGCGCTGCACGGTTTTCCGGTCAGGGCCAGCCTGGATGTTCAGTGGGGAGAGATGGACCTGGCCGGGCACGTCAACAATGTAAATTACCTCAGGTGGTTTGAGCATGCCCGGGTGGCCTATCTGGACAAACTCGGCTATCCGGTAGTAGCCGACCCCAGCCGGGAAAGCCTGCCCGGCCTCATTCTTGCGAAACAGGATTGCAAATACCTGCTCCCCATCGATTACCCCGATACGATCATTCTGGGCATCCGGGTGGATGGGATGTGGGAAGACCGTTTTAACATGCACTGCGCCATGTTCAGCCGCCGCCATCAGCGGCTGGCCGCCATCGCCAACGCCATGATGGTCACTTTTGACTACCGCCACCGGCGGAAAACGCCCATCCCGGACACCCTTCGGCAGGGCATTCTTCTGCTGGAACAGCACACGCCTGAATACCCGCAACCCTAAGCCCGCTTCAATGGTTTTACTCTTGTTCGGCAACCATGGAAATCAACAACCTCGCCCGGGCCGGCGCCGGACCGGTAAATGAGGCGCCCCAGAAAGGCCATGTACACTAATTACCGCAAATTTTAATGGCCACAGAGATGCAGGCAACCGACGTACAAAAAGCACAGATCGAAGTACTTTTCCGGGAACAGAAACAGCATCACCCCCGGGTAGCACAAACGAGCGCCCGCGAGCGCATCGGGCAGCTGAAACGGCTCCGGGACGCGTTGCTGCGTTACCGCCAGCCACTTAAGGATGCCATGTGGGAAGACTTCCGCAAGCCCCCAACCGAGGTTGATCTTTCCGAAATCTATCCCATCACCTCCGAGATACGGTTTGCCATACGGAACCTCCGGCGCTGGATGAAGCCCAGGCGGGTAAGCACCCCACTGGTTTTGTTCGGCGGCAGTTCCTACATACAGTACCAGCCCAAAGGCCTCGTACTGATCCTGGCCCCCTGGAATTATCCGGTTAACCTGACGCTGGGGCCGCTCGTTTCGGCCATTGCCGCCGGCAATTCCGCCATTCTGAAGCCTTCGGAAAATACCCCGCGCACCTCGGCCGTGATGAAAAAACTCATCGACGAAGCCTTCGACCCCAGGGAAGTGGCCCTGGTGGAAGGCGGAGTGGAAACGGCAAAAACCCTGCTCGATTTGCCTTTCAACCACATTTTTTTCACCGGCGCCGCCGAAATCGGCAAGTCCGTCATGAAAGCCGCCGCCAGGCACCTGGCTTCAGTAACCCTTGAACTGGGCGGCAAGTCTCCTACCATCATCGACGAAAGCGCGAACCTCGACAGAGCTGCCGGCCGCATTGCCTGGGCCAAGTTCATCAATAAAGGGCAAACCTGCGTGGCCCCCGATTACCTGTTCATCCACGAAAGCCGGAAGGCGGAGTTTCTGGAAAAACTTGAAAAAAAGATCCACGAATTTTACGGTGCGGACATTCGGCAATCGGGCCATTACGCGCGCATGGTCAACGGCAGGCATTTCGATCGGGTCAACGGCTATCTGGAGGAAGCCCTCAGCCAGGGCGCCCGGCTGGAGATCGGCGGGCAGACGGACGAAGCCGAGGCATACATCGCCCCAACGGTGCTGACGGGCGTTCCTGCGGACAGCCTGCTCATGTCGGAAGAAATTTTCGGCCCGCTGCTGCCCGTTTACACCTTCCGGAAGCTGGAGGAAGTTCTTCCCACTATCAATTCCAGGGAAAAACCGTTGGCTTTGTATATTTACAGCAGGAACCGGAAGAACATCCGGTACATTCTGGAGAATACCCGCGCCGGCGCGTCCTGCATCAACCACAGTGCGGTGCATTTCGGCAATCCGCACCTGCCCTTTGGCGGCGACAACCACAGCGGCATCGGCAAAGCGCACGGCAGGTATGGGTTTGAGGCATTCTCCAACGCGCGGGCCATCTATAAACAGGTGTTGCCTTTCAACGCCTCCGGCCTGCTGACTGCGCCTTACACCCGGTGGAAGCAGAAGATCATGAGCCTGGTTATCAAATGGTTATAAGTTCATGTCGGACACTCCTGTACTCATCATCGGCGCCGGCCCCGGCGGGCTGGCCATGGCGGGCCGCCTGCGCCGGCTAGGTATCGGTTTCGAGATCATAGAGAAAAGCCGCCAGGTGGGCCAGTCCTGGCGGGAGCACTACGACCGCCTCCGCCTGCACACGGTAAAGGAACATTCCCACCTTCCGGGCCTGCCTTTTCCGGCTGACTATCCGCGCTATGTTACCCGCCAGATGCTGGTGGATTACTTCGAGGCCTACGCCAAAGCTTTTGATATACACCCCCGCTTTGAAGAAGAAGTACGCGCAATCAATCCGGTTGAAGGGGGCTGGTCCGTTCAGGCTGCTTCCGGCAAAACCTTCGCTGCCCGGCACGTCATTCTGGCCACCGGGGTGAACCGGGCGCCTTACCGCCCCAGCTTTCCTGCCGAAGAACGCTTCAGGGGGCGGATACTGCACAGCCGTTTTTATAAAAACCCCCAGGCTTTCAGCCAGCAGAAGGTGCTCGTGGTTGGCATGGGCAATACCGGCGCCGAGATCGCGCTCGACCTGAGCGAGAACGGCGTCGCCACCTGCCTCAGCGTGCGCGGCCCGGTCAACATCGTCCCCAGGGATTTCCTCGGCAGGCCCACCCAGAAAACAGCCCTTATGCTGGCCAAACTGCCCCACTGGCTCGGCGACTGGATCGGCGCACAGGTGCAATGGCTCGCTTTCGGCAACCTGAGCCGCTATGGCCTCGAAAAGCCTCCTATGCCCCCTGCCCGGCAACTCAGGGAAACGGGAAAAACACCGGTCATCGACCTCGGCGCAGTCAGCCAGATCAAAGCCGGCAGGATAGAGGTCGTCCCGGAGATCGAATCCTTTACGGAAGAAGGGGTGCGCCTCAAAGGCGGGCGGGAACTGAAGCTGGACAGCGTAATCCTCGCCACCGGCTACCGCGCCCGGGTCGAGGAGTTCCTGCCCTTTACCGACGGGCTGCTCAATGCCGACAAGCTGCCCGTCCACTGCATCGGTTCGGGAAAGTACGAAGGGCTGTACTTCATCGGTTTCGACAATTACCAGCCCGGCGGCATCCTGGGAGCTATCAACAGGGAATCGGATGTGATTGCCGGCCATATCGCCTCCAGGGAAAATGTAGAGCACGCAATTTGATTCAACCAATAAAATAGTAACCATGGGCAAGACACTGACGCCTTTTGCGCTCCTCCTCTTTTTCTTTTCCTTTTCTCCAAAGGCCTTCTGCCTCGGCACGGGCGGTTACGGTTTGGCCAAAACTGCGGAAAGCAGTTTTCTTTCGCCGGACACCATTCCCAATCCCCTGCTGCCGGCCGACACCACCCTCTGCGAAGCCCGTGTTTTCAGGCTTTCCATCCCTGACCCTGGCCCCGGCATCAGCATCGAATGGAGTGATGGCAGCACCGATACCTTGTTGGTTGTCAATACTTCCGGCGCCTACTGGCTCAGCCTGAGCGGCAGCGGCATCGAGTTGAGCGATACGATCAATATCCGGTTTATTGGCGCCGAGTGGGCCGGTTTGCCCGGCGACACCACCCTCTGCGGCCAGGAATCCTGGCTGCTGGACGCCACCTTCGAAGGGGCCGGGCTCTACCTGTGGCATGATGGTTCGCAGGAACCAACCTTCGAGGCGGACCGGCCGGGGAAATACCTGGTAAAAGTCGTCGTTGAGGAATGCACCCTCCAGGATTCGCTGCAGGTGAGCTGGTGCGAACCCTGCATCGCCCTTCCCAATGCCTTTACGCCCAATGGCGACGGAGCTAATGATACTTTCGCGCCCATCATCCAGTGCCCGGCGCAGCAGTATGAGTTCAGGGTCTACAACCGTTGGGGGCGCCTGGTTTTCGAAACCAAAAATCCGCAGGAAAGCTGGGACGGCGCCTGGGACGGGCAGCCACAAGCCTCGGATACGTATTTCTACACCCTGATATTTCAGTCGGCCTTCAGCGAGCCGGTACTGAAGCGGCAGGGCGATGTGTCTCTGCTCAGGTAGGTTTCCTAGCGCACTGCAATGAAAAAAGCCCGCTTGTCTTCCAGCGCCTGGCGGTATTCCAGGAGGAGCGGGTCCTGCGTGTCGTCAACCAGTGTGTTGAATACATCGAGATTGTTGTCTTCGATGTCGAAGGTATAGAAGACGTTGCCCAGATCAGCCTCAGAAGGGGGCGGGAAGATATCCTGAATGGAGCAATTGCCGCCATCGGTGAAGAAAATGAGGCTGGAAAGCCGCTCGGGATTGAGCCGAAGCAGGTAATTGCCCCGCTGTTTCAACTGGTAACCGATACGCATCGTATAGGTATTGGCCGGGCAGCCGTATTTCAGCAGAGCCGCTCCGTTTTGCGGGAAGTCCTCCTCCTTATCCGCCGCGCCATCCTGGATGATCAGGTCGAAGCGGTCGATGGAGCCCGGCAGGGGGTCAATCTGGAGCACTTCCATAAGTGTGGTCACGTTGAAGGTTGCGTTGTCGATCCGGATATCGGCCCCGGAAGTGAGGTCTTTTAGGGTTTTATCCGGAATGCTGACTTCGAGGCGGAAGATATCGCCGACGCTGTATTCTTTTTTCACCGTACTGAGCGACACTTCCTGCGTGAAGTTGTAGATATTCCTGTCCGGCTGGTTGCTTTCGATCTTGCAGCTCCAGAGGCTGGCCAGGAACAGGCCGGCAGCAAAAAAATGAAGTCTTTTTCTCATGTTATTCCTGATTTTTCTCCGCTCTTTTTTCCGTTAACAGATTTTCTCCCGACGGCTTCGGCTGCACCACCAGAACAGGCCCGTCATTGCGGGCCATGATGAAACAAGCTTTTCCGCCGATGTTAATAGCTTTAATCCGGCGCACCTGGCCTTTGACCCGCAGGCTGCCCAGGGGCTCCACCCGGAAATCACCCTCGGGGCCGATGGCCAGGATGTTGCCGAAATTGGCGTCATAACGCCCCAGTTCGATATTGTTCTCGTAGAAATTGCCGCCCAGCAGCACCTCCAGCCTGCCGTCACCGTCGAAATCGTACAGCCCGGCGGCATTCAGGGTGGAAAACTGCAGGGCGTCAGGCAGGGGAAGGGCCCGGAAGCTGAGCCCTCCCGTATTCTCGAAGTACATGCTCCGCAGGGTATTGGCTTCCAGCACATCGGCAGCTTCCAGTTTTTCCTTCCCGAACAACTCTTCCATCGAGGCTTTTGCAAAGTCCCGGGAGAAGAGGTACTTCTTTTTCAGGCTGACCATCTGCTGAGTGATCTCCTTAAAGGTGGCGAAGGGCGTCTCTTTGCCGTCCAGATAATAAGTGAGCACCTGTTCCACCTGTTCGTTGTCGTCGAAATCGTTGACATAGAGCCGAATGGGTTCCGCCGGTGTCGGCCTGAGCTTGGAGTTGTCGCCCAGGTTGCCGGCCAGGATGTCCAGGTCTCCGTCCTTGTCAAAATCGAAGGGCAGCACGAAGTTCCACCAGCCTTTCATCTCGTTGAGGGGCTGCTTTTTAAAGCGCCCGTTTTCATTGAGGAAAAACTGGACCGGCCCCCATTCCATGGCCAGAACGAGGTCGGGGTCGCCGTCCTGGTCCATGTCTGCCCAGGTTCCGTTTTTGACGAGCCCCACCTTTTCCAGGCCTTCTGCTATTTGGGATGTAACGTTTTCAAAGCGGCCATTGCCTTTGTTCTCAAAAAGGTAAGAGGTGGGCGTTTTGCCGTATTTCCAGGGCACGGCCCGCCCGCCGAAGAAGAAGTCCACCAGCCCGTCGCCGTTGAAATCGGCGGGCAGTACGCAGGAAGCGGTCAGGAAGGCGCCGGGGAAGAGTTCCTTGTCGGCGCTGAAATTGCCCCTGCCGTCGTTGATGTAGGCGCGCTGTTTCAGCGCCTCGTGCTGGTCCCAGTATTCGTTTCCGCCGCTGGCCACCACGAGGTCGAGGTCGCCGTCGTTTTCCAGGTCGGCAAAAACGGCGTCCACGTCTTCGAAGAGGCTGTCCAGCAGGATGGCCGGCGGGGTGCGCTCCAGGAATTTCCCTCCGGCAACCTGTATATACAGGCGGCTGTGCGCCCTTTTGGCCGAACCGAAGAAGACGTCCTCGAGGCCGTCGCCATTCACGTCGCCCACTGCCAGCGCCGGCCCTTCGGTGGAGACCATGTGGGGGATGAGGGCTTCGCGGTTGAACTCCACAAAGGGGTTCTCCTCATGGACATAATCCAGGCCTGTGGACTGCGTCACATCGGCGGCCTGCCAGGCCGGCGCCGGCCTGGCGGCGAGCGTGCTGAAATCGAACTTCGGAAGCCCGGGCTGCCATTTGAGTTCGTTGTTGCGGTTGAAGGCCAGCCCGGAGAGCTTCTGATAGCTCTGGTCCGGCCAGATCAGCAGAATGGAATCCACCTTGCTGCTGTCGCCAATGCCGATGTGCAGGCCGCACTGGACGCTCGACTGGTATCCCCTGCCGGGAAAGTTCTGGTAGTATAACTTCTCACTGCCTTTGAACACGACTACAGTGGCGCCAATGGCATCGACATTCTGAGGCGGCCCCTGGAAGGTAAAGGAGATGTAACTGCGGCCGGCCTGCCCTTTTTCGATCTCCAGGTTGCGGTAAACGAAGGGTTCATCCTCGATGTTGTTGACCACCAGGTCGAGGTCGCCGTCATTGTCCAGGTCGGCGTAAACGGCGCCGTTGGAAAAGGTGGGCAGGTCGCCTTTGATGCTGCCGTCCAGGTCCTGGAACCGCAGTTTGCCGGTATTGCGGAAGAACTTGTTGGGTAGTTTGATGCGGGGCATTTTTTCCACGACGACCAGGTCGGCTTCTTCCAGGTTGTTGGTGTTCGCCTTGTAGCGGATGGCGTTGTCGGCCCTGAAACTGACGTAATCGATGTCGTTCATGCGGCGGGGAATGCCGTTGCTGACGAAGAGGTCTTTGAAGCCGTCGTGGTCAAAGTCCAGCAAAAGCGGCGCCCAGGACCAGTCGGTGGCGAAGATGCCGGCGAAGATGCCGATCTCGCTGAAGGCGCCGTCGCCCATGTTGAGCTGCAGGTTGTTGCGGGCAAACTGATGGTTGTAGCCGTAGCCGAGCTTGAAGTGGAACAGGGCGTAGTCGTCTTCCCCCAGGGAGGTTTTCAGGATGTAGGGGTCGGCGGGCAACATGTCCAGGGAGATGACTTCGCTGAAGGCGTCGTTGTTGATGTCGGCCATGTCCACGCCCATGGAGAAGCGGCTGGTGTGCATCATCTGCTCGGTGAGCACTTCTTTGAATGAGCCGTCCTTCTGGTTGATGTAGAGGTAGTCGTTTTCGTGGAAGTCGTTGCCGATATATATGTCGGGCCAGCCGTCCAGGTTGATGTCTCCGGTGACCACCCCCAGCCCGTAACCGATGACGGTGCTGTTGATGCCGGCCTGCGCCGTCACGTCTGTGAAAGTTTGCCCGTCGTTGCGCATCAGTTTGTCGCCGGCCATGGGGTGCCGGGTGTTGGCGAATTCCTTTTTCTGGCCGAAGGTGCCGTTGGCGTGCAGGGAGTGGTTGAGCTGGTACATATCCAGGTCGCCGTCGAGGTCGTAGTCGAAGAAGACGGCCTGGGTGGAGAAGCCTACGAGGTCCAGGTTATACTGGATGGCCTTGTCTTCATAAACGGGTATCCCGTTCTCGATGCCCTGGCAGACGTAAAGTTGGTTCTGGCCCTGGATGTTCTGGAAATCGCCCATCTGGGAGACGTAGATGTCCAGCAGCCCGTCGTTGTTGATATCCACTACGGAAGCGCCGGCCGTCCAGCCGTCCAGGCCGGCGAGGCCGGCTTCGGCGGTGGCGTCGCGAAACTTCAGGCCGCCCTGGTTGAGGAACAGCTTATTGGGCCCCATATTGCTGGTGAAGTAGAGGTCCACCAGCCCGTCCCGGTTGAAATCGCCGGCGGCCAGCCCGCCGCCGTTGAAGAAATACATGTAGTTGAAAACGTTGAATTCGCTGCTGGCTTTGAGCACGTTCTCAAAATCCAGCCCGGTGGCGTCCTTCCGGAGCAGTTCGAACTGGTAATCCGAAGGGTTGTTGTCGGAGCAACCGGAAATGGCTAAGGCGGTAGCCCCGATCCAAACCAACACTTGCTGAGCCTTGCGTATCGATTTCCGCATCATAATGGGTTTCTTTTTAAATAATCCATCATTCCAACACTCCAGCCATCTATTCTCCCTACTGCACCTGCTTCGCCAGCCGGAACAAGCGGGGCCTCTGCGCGTTAACTGCCGCCAGCACGTATTCCTGTTTGTTAATCCGGATGCCGGCCAATTGTTTAACGTCTCCCCTTATAAAAAAGCCGCTTTGCCGGTTCTCGATCCGTTCGAACTGCCCTTCTCCGCGGTTGATCAGGACGTGGCCGAAGCTGGCGTCGAGTTTGGAGAACTGCGGCGTAAACCCGCTGTCATTGCCTGCCAGGATGAGGTCGTTCCGGGAATCGCCGTCCAGGTCTGTACAGTATATCCCGCAGACGCAGGAGAACTGCACTTCGCGGGGCAGCTCTACCACCGTAAAATTGCCGTCGCCATTGTTGAGCGCCACGGCCGAACGGAAATAAGTAGCTTCCTTAACGAGGGCTTTTTTCAGCACATCCTCCGGAAAGAGATCCTGTATAGCCTTCGTGGCGTATTCCGAATGTTTGAGGTTCTGTTTTTTCAGGCTGACGATCTGTTCGGTCAGTTCCTTTTTCATAGGCACGGGCATGTCCTTTTCTCCTACCCGGCGGGTGATGATCTGCTCGGTGGCTCCGTTGTTGTCGAAATCGTGCACCCAAAGTTTGGCGGGGCCTTCCGGGCTGCCGCTGAAATAGAAGTTTTCACCCCGGTTGCCGAGAATGAGGTCCTGGTCGCCATCCTGGTCGACATCATCGGCTGCGATGGCGTACCACCATCCGGAATAGTTGGCCAGGTTGGAATTCACCCGCTGGAACAGGCCATCTCTGATTCGGAACACGGCGGGGCTCATCCATTCGCCGATAACCACCAGTTCAGGGGTGGGATCGCCGATGAGGTCCACCAGAGCGGCGTTCGTCACCATGCCGATGTATTGAAGGGAGAGCGCATAGGCTTTTGCGGCATCCTTAAACCGGCCCTGGCCGTCATTCTGGTAGAGGAAACTCCGCGGGTCCTGGCCGTACTGGCCGGGAGAAGAACGGCTGCCGATGAAGAGGTCCATGTCGCCGTCCTGGTCAAAATCAAGGGGGACGGCCACGGAGGTGTTCAGGCCGTTAACCGGGAAAGCGCCCATGCTCTCCGTGAAGCCTCCTTTGCCGTCATTGAGGTAGAGGCGGTCCTGCATGTATCGGGAGCCAATGGGGAACTGGTTGCCGCCCGACCCGACGAAGAGGTCGAGGTCGCCATCCTGGTCGGCATCGAAGAATGCAGCGGCGGTATCTTCATAGTTGGCGCCTTGCTCAAAGGCCGGGACGCTGGCCTGAACAAAGCTGCCACCCGAGCGCTGCAGGTACAGGCGCCCGGGCGAGCCGGTGGCGCCGCCAATATAGGCGTCTTCCAGGCCGTCGCCATTGACGTCGCCAACGGCTGTTTTGGGCCCCTCCCGCGAAATCATGCGCATGGTGAGGCCTTCCTGGAAGAAATCGATGAAGTCGTTCTCCTGATGCGCTTCAAAAGGCGCCGTCGCCTCCTGAAGCAGAGGCGGGGCCGGGCGTTTGTAAGCATCTCCCGGCTCAACAGGGCTGCGGCTTTCCTTCGCGTAGTCGATCACCAGCAACTGGTTTACTGCGGGATTCCGGATCAGGCTGCGGCTTCGGTCCGGCCAGATGACCTCCAGGGAATCCACCTGCCCGTTGCTTCCCAGCCCGAAGATGATGGGGTAATCGACCGACGACTGGAAGCCGCGGGTGGGTATGAGCTGGAAGTTCAGCTTTTCCGCCCCTTTGTATGCCACCACTTTGGCTCCGATGGCAAAGGTGTTTTTCTCCGGCCCTTTCAGTTGAACCTTGAGGTATTGGTGCTTTAACAGGCGTTCGCTGTTGTTTCGGTACAGGAAGGCCTGCTGGTTGAGGTTGTTGACCACCAGGTCGAGGTCGCCGTCGTTGTCCAGGTCGCCGTAGGCGGCGCCGTTGGAGAAGGAGGGGGTGTCGAAACCGGACGCCGGCCCGGCATCTTCGAAAGTAAGGTTGCCCCTGTTGCGGAAGAATTTGTTGCGAATGGGGTTGGAAGGCATCTTATCCAGGATGGTTTGCATTTCCTCTTTTTTTCCGGTCAGGGCCATTTCCTGGGCGACGTCGTTGGCAAAGAAGTCGATAAAATCCTGGTCGGTCACATCCTGATAGATGCCGTTGCAGACGTAGATGTCGCGGTATCCATCGTTGTCGGCGTCGAACAACAGGGCGCCCCAGCTCCAGTCGGAAGCGGAAACGCCGCTGAAATAGGCGATCTCACTGAATGAGCCGTCCCTGTTGTTGTACTGCAGGGTGTTCTGCATGTACTGGTGGTAAAAATCCCGTTGCAGTTTCAGGTAGTAAACGTTGTAGTTTTCAAAGGTGGAAGTGGATTTCAGGCGGTATTCGTCATCGGGCAGCATGTCGGTGACAAAGATTTCCGGATAGCCGTCGTTGTTGATGTCGGCCATATCGGCGCCCATGGAGAAGGAGCTGAGGTGCTCCATCCAGTTTTTAATGCCTTCCTTAAAAGTGCCGTCTCCCTGGTTGATGTAGAGGTAATCGCGCTCGAAGAAGTCGTTGGAGACGTACATGTCGGGCAGGTTGTCGCCATTGATGTCGCCGATGGTGATGCCCAGCCCGAAGCCGATGAGGCTGCCGTAGATGCCGGCCTGTTCGGTGACATCCACGAACTTTCCGTCGTCGTTGCGCAGCAGTTTATCGCCGCCGCCCTTGAGGAAATCCCGCACCGGCCAGTCTTTGGCGTACAGCTCCCGCTTGTTGCTGTAGTTCAGGGTGTTGACCGGCATGAAGCTGTTGTTGAGGATGTAGGCGTCGAGGTCGCCGTCGAGGTCGTAGTCGAAGAAAGCCGCGTGGGTGGTGTAGCCGTTTTCGTTGAGGTTGTAGTCGGCGGCTTTTTCGGTAAAAGTTCCGGCCCAAGCCCCCTCCCGGCCTCCCCCAAGGGAGGAGGCTTGGGGGAGGCCTCCATTGTTGATAAACAGTTCATTCTCCTGGTCATCCCCTTCGACATAGCCGGCGTTGCAGACGTAGATATCGAGCCAGCCGTCGTTGTTGATATCCACCAGCACTACGCCGGTGCTCCAGGCTTTGGTTCCGCCGACGCCGGCTTTTTCGGTAATATCTTCAAACTGCAGTCCGCCCTTATTGAGGTAGAGCTTGTTCTTCCCCATGTTGTTGGTGAAGTAGATATCCGTCAGGCCGTCGTTGTTGATGTCGCCCAGGGCGGCCCCTCCGCCGTTGTAGAAGTTGCGGTAGCTGAAGATGTTAAAGTCTTCCGTATTCTCAACGGTGTTGACAAAGTCGATGCCCGATTTCCGGGACGGGACCTGTTCGAACAGTGGAGCGGAACCGGATTCGTTCCGGGAGGAACAGCTGAAAAGCAGGAGGATCAGGGAAAGACAGGAAAAAGCCCTCATAGTACAAGGTGGTTAAAGGATACTCAAAAAGCAGCTTGCCGGTTTTGTTGACCAGGTGCAGGCCGAAAGCCATGAGAATGGCCGGAGGACAAGCCTGATCAACGAAATACAAAACCGACAACTTGTTTTTTGAACACTACTGATGTCGAATTGGACGTGCAAAGTTAGGGTTATTTGGACAGAAAACCGTGAACGGAGGAGGATTTAACTGGTTGGCTGGGCAGTGGCGAACCGGGATTTACCGGATTTTGGGGTTACCGGATTTTTTCCTGGCAGAGGGAGGACAGCTTGCTGCCTCTCCACATCCTGGTAATCCCTTAATCCCAAAAATCCCGGTTCGAGACTGCCCCGAAAATAAAGAAGGCTGCCCCGTTGGAGCAGCCTTCTTGTTTACATAAGCCATTTGCCAGGCTGGCGTACTGCCAACTGGCTACTGCCGGCTGTATTAGTTATACCCCGGGTTCTGTTCCAGGTTCGGGTTCACGGCCAGAGCCTGGTTCGGGATCGGGAAGAGCAGGCGCTCCTGTCCGGAAGCCGGTTTTTCGGTCCAGGCATTGAGGAACTTGCCGAAGCGGATCAGGTCCTGGCGGCGGTAGCCTTCGTAGTACAGTTCGAAGCCGCGCTCATCGAGCAGGTTGTCCAGGGTGAGGGTTCCCAGGCCAGCCACGCCGCGCTTGGTGCGAATCTGGTTGACGATTGTGCGGGCGTCGCCTTCATTGCCGTTGCGCAGCAGGGCCTCTGCCTTCATGAGCAGCACGTCGGCATAGCGGTAGAGTACATAGTCGTTATCAGCGTTGTCGCCGCTGTTGTAGTCGATCGGGTACTTGATGACGCGGATGCCGGTGACCTCCAGGTTGTTGCCCGTTTCGATCAGTTTGACCTCTTTGGTAAAGGCAAGCGGGTTGCCTTTGCGGTCCTGCAGCGGCGTGCCGTTCTGATCGAACTGCTGGCCTACGAGGAAGCCGGTGCGGACGCCGGAAACATCCGTTTGGCCTGGATATTCCCCACCGAGGCGGGGGTCGTTCTGGTCGAACTTGTCGTAGAAGTCGGCGATGGTCGTGAAGCCGTTCCAGCCGCTGGGGTTCTGGTTGTAGTGCAGATGGGCGAACCAACGGGAGCGAACGTTACCACTGGAAACCCCACCATTGTTGAAGTTGGTGAAGATATTCTCGGTGGAGATCTGGTCGTTGTTCGGCGCGAAGTTGTCGAACATGTTGTCAGCCAGGGAATAGCGGCCGCTGTTGATGATCTGGTCGGCCAGGGTGATGACCTGGGTCATGTCGGACTGTTCGAACTTCGGGTTGGCGCGGTCGGCGAAGGTGCCTTTGTTGAGGTAACACTTCATGAGCAGCACCCTGGCGGCGTCTTTGTTAGCCACGTTGGCCGGCCCGTCGGGCAGGTCGTTGATGATGGCGTTCACTTCGTCGATGATGAAGTTCAGCGCCTCATCGCCCTTCAGTACGCGCGGCGGGTTGAGCAGGTTCTCGCCGGCTTCGCGGAAAGGCACCTGGTTCCAGCCGTCAGCAACGGCGAACATGACGAAAGCGCGCAGGAAGCGGGCTTCGGCAGCCTGGGAAGCGGAGGGGTTGAAGTTCAGGATGTTGGTCGTGTTGAACACCACCTGCAGCAGTTCGTTGAAGGTGTCGCCGAGGAAGGCGTGGTCTGCGTTCCAGGTGTGGTTGTGCAGCACGCGCCATACGCCGTTGTCATCCCAGTCGGGCCCGCGGGTCGGGCCGATCACTTCGTCGGAGGTGTGTTCCTGGGCGGCCCAGAAGCGGGACTGATCCTGGAAGGGGTTGCGCAGGCCTTCGTAGGCTGCCTGGAGCAGGGCGCTCACGTCGGCGCTCTGTTCGATGAGTTCCCGCGCCTGGTCCCCGGTGAGGTCCTCTCTGAGGGTCTCTTCCAGGTCGGTGCAGGCGAAGGCGCCCATCGCGAGGAAAGCTATCAGTACTTTGTTAAGTTTCATATTCATCACTTTTAAAAGGTCAATTAAAAGGAAAAGTTAGCGCCAAATAAGATCGTTCTTGCCGAGGGGTAGGGGGTATATTCGATACCGTTCGAAGGCACCCCGTCTCTTTCGTTCACCGTGTTCACTTCGGGGTCGAAGCCCGTGTAGTTGGTGAAGACCAGCAGGTTCTGGCCCGTGATGTACAGGCGGACGTTCTTCACCGCGTTGCTGATGTTGCCCAGGTCGTAGGACAGGGTAGCGTTGGCCAGCTTCAGGTAGTCGCCTTTTTCGAGGTAACGGGAAGAGGGCTTAACCGAGTTGGCGGTGCTTTCCCGAACGTCGCCTTCCAACAAGCTGGCGTCGATGTTGCGGGAACCCAGGTTACCAATGGGTAACACCGTATTTGAGGTATTGTTGTACAGGTCCTGGCCCATGGCGCCGTTGAAGTTCATCACGAAGCTGAATTTATCCACGGACAAGCTGGTGCTGATGCCTAAGAGGACGTCCGGGTTGGGGTCACCGACGAAAAACAAGGTGTTGCCTTCATCGGTAAGGTCATCCAGTCCGTCTTCGCCAATACCGTTCCATTCGCGGAGGTAGAAGGAGTTCAGGGGCTGGCCATTGGCCAGGCGCTGAGAAGTAGCGTTGGAGATACCCTGGCCGAACAGGGTGCCGGTCAATACAGCGGGGCCTTCATAATCTGTCAGTTCGTTGGTCAGGAAGGAAGCGTTGGCGCCCAACTGCCAGCTGAGGTTCTCCTTGTCAATAATGAAAGCGTTAAGGGCAACTTCAATACCGGAGTTGGTTACGACACCCGGCAGGTTGATCCAGTAGCGGGTGGCCGGCGCCGGTTGAATGGCCTGGAAGTTGAACAGCAGGTCTTCACCCTGGCGGTTGAAGTATTCAATAGAACCGGACAATTTGTAGTCGAACAGTGCGAAGTCGATACCGGCGTTGATCGTCGTGGAGGTTTCCCACTTCAGGTCGGGGTTGGCGACGTTCTCCTGTGCGAGGGCGCCGTTGTTGCCCAGGCCGAAACGCTCCTGTGCCGAACCGGAGGGGAACTCCTGGTTACCCGTCTGTCCCCAGCCCAGGCGCAGTTTCAACTGGTCGAACGGGCCGCCGGCCATGAAGTCCTCGTTGGTCAGGTTCCAGGCGAAGGCAAAAGAGGGGAACACGCCGTAGCGGTTGTTTTCCCCGAACTTGGAGGAGCCGTCAGCGCGCACCGTGGCCGTCAGCAGGTACTTGTCGCTGATGTTGAAGTTGGCGCGGCCGAAGTAGGACTGCAGTTCGGCGATCGGGTCAGCGAAGGAGTTGATGTTGCGGTTGTTGGGCGTGGAGTTCTGGATGGCGTTGGTGAAGTCTACATCATCAGAAATGAAGCCCCTGGCATTCATCGAGAAACCGCGGTTATCGAATTTCTGATATTCGTAGCCCACCACGGCGTTCAGGCTGATTGCAGTAGTCAAGTCTCTATTGTAGCTCAGCGTATGGGTAAATTGCTGGGTGGTCAGGGCATTGCTGGCAACAGCGGCATACCCAAAGTCTTCAACACCTTGAATGTTAATAAAAGACTTGATCTGGGAACGGCGAAGGCCCACACCGTGGTTGATGCTGTACAGGAAACGGTATTCCAGGCCATCGGCCAGTTTGAAGGAGGGCGAGATGCTCCCCAGGATGTTGGTCAGGTTGGAACGGTCGTCGTAAGCAGCCAGCATGGCCAGCGGGTTAATGGTCGTCGAGCCTTTATCGAAGTTGAACGACCCATCCGGGTTGAGCAGGGAGCGGGTGGGGTTCCACTGCAGGGCCTGGCCCACGAGGCTGCCCGTAAATCCGGCGCTGGTGGAAATCGGGGCAATGTCTTCGGTAATCTGCGAAGCGAGCAGGTTAAAGTCCACGCTCAGCCGCTTGCTGTTGAAGAACTTGTAGGTGCCGTTTATGCTACCGGTGTATTTCTTCAGGCCGCTCTCCTTGACGATACCCTGCTGGTCGAGGTAACCGGCGGAAACGCGGTAGCTGCCATTGTCATTACCACCACTGATGGAGAAGTTGTAGTTCTGGGTGCCGCCAGTGCGCAGAATCTCATCCTGAGCATCGACACTGCCGCCGAAATCGCCGCCCGTGAGGCCGTATTCCTGCAGCGCCTGGCGATATTCATCACCGGTCAGCACGTCGTATTTCTTCAGCACGCTGCTGACGCCGCCCGCCAGGCTGAAATCAATGCGCGGGTCACCACTTTTACCTTTTTTGGTCGTTACAATAACAACCCCATTGGCGCCTCGGGAACCATAGATGGCCGTTGCAGAAGCGTCCTTGAGCACTTCGATGGACGCAATATCGGCCGGGTTGATAAAGTTCAGCGGGTTGGAGCCTGGGCTGTTACCCGTTTCCGGAATATCAGCACCCGGACGGGCAGAACGGCCGTCGAGCGGCACCCCATCGATCACGTACAGGGGCTGGTTGCCGGCGCGGACAGAGGAGTTGCCGCGGATACGCACCGTGGATTCGCCGCCGGGCTGGCCGCTGTTGTTCAGGATCTGAACGCCGGCCACCTTGCCCTGGATGAGCTGGTCCGGAGCGGTGAACACCCCTTTGTTGAAATCTTCTTCTTTCACGGAAGCGACCGAACCGGTCAGGTCGGACTTTTTAACCGTACCGTAACCTACGACCACCACTTCATCCAGCACCTGGCCGGCGGAAAGGGACACGTTGATCACGGACTGGTTGCCGATCTCGACGCGCTGGGAGGAAAATCCGGTATAGGAAAATTCAAGGGTGGTGGCTCCTGCGGGAACATTGATGGAGTAATTGCCATCAAAGTCGGTAATGGTGCCCGTGCTGGTCCCGATCACCAGGATGTTCGCCCCGATGAGCGGCTCGCCGGACTCAGCATCCGTTACCGTACCGGTGACTTCACGCTGGGCATAGGCGAAGTTGCTCAGGGCGAGCACGGCCAGTAACAGCACAAATTTTGTTACAAAGTCGACTTTAAGTTTCATACACTACTAAGGTTTGGTTTAGGAAAAATCAACGTCTGGTCAAAATAAATTCTGATTGATTAGCTTCACATACGGCAAGCTTTACCTTAATTTCCGTTCAGTGTCTTGGGATAACTTCTTTGTATGGTGCGAGATTAGCTTTTTCTTTTTCCTTAAACCGCAAAGCTGAGATGATCCTGGAATTGTGTTTTTTTAACACTAACTACGGCGTAAAAGTCTGAAATATGCGTGAAAAAACCAAAAATCAGATGGCCGATTTTTTTATACCCACCGCGAGCCAAATAATATTAGGAAAACAAAAGCTTTAAATTGTAAGTGGAACGATTGATCTTTGGCAAATGCTGCCTGAAATACCAGAAAAATCATCCTTTGAACCCGGCTATGAAAGCATATTTCCTCCGCGTTTCATCCCTCTTCACCCTGCTGGCCATTCTGGCCCTGCCTGGCCTGGCCCAGCGGCCCGACATAGAGATCGAACGGAACCTGCGGCGTATCGACGTGCCGTTCGAATACGCCAACGGCTTCCTGGTGGTCAACGTCACCTTCAATGACGCCTTTCCGCTCCGCTTCATCTTCGACACCGGCGCCGAACACACCATTCTGTCCAAGCGGGAGATCACCGACCTGCTCAATATCGACTACCAGCGGCGGTTTCCCATACTTGGGGCCGACCTGAGCACCGAACTCTACGCCTATCTGGCCCAGGGCATCAGCCTGCAGGTCGGCGGGGTAAAGGCGCTCAACCGCTCCATTCTGGTGCTGGAAGATGATTATTTCCACTTCGAGGAATACACCGGCGTCAACGTCCAGGGCATCCTGGGCTCCGACTTTTTCCGCAGGTTCATCGTCAAGGTGGACTACCGGCGGAATATCATTTCCCTTTATGACCCGCAGTATTTTTCCCCGCCCGGCAGGGGGTATTATACGCTGCCGATCGAGATCAACCGCAACAAACCATACGTCAATGCCAGCATCAACCTGCAGCCCGACTCCATCATCAAAGTCAGGCTGCTGCTGGATACCGGCGCCGGGCTGGCCCTGCTGTTGCATACCGACACCCACCCGGGCCTGAAGATGCCGGAGCGCGTGATCCCCAGCAACCTCGGCGCCGGGCTGGGGGGATTCCTGCTCGGCTATATGGGGCGGGTGCGCAAACTGGAGTTCGAACCCTTCGTGTTCCGCGAGGTCACCAGCCAGTTCCAGAACATTCCCGAAGGGGTGGACTCTTCTTTTATAAGCCAGCGCAACGGCATCATCGGGAACGAGATACTGCGCCGCTTCACCATCGTCATTGACTATCTGCGCGAAAAGGCCTATCTGGAGCCCAACCGTTATTACAAGGATGAATTCATCCATGACCGCAGCGGGCTCAACCTGGCAGCCGGCGGGCTCAACCTCAACGAATTCATCGTTTACGGGCTCATCCCGGGCAGCCCGGCCGCCCGGGCGGGCGTGATCAGGGGCGACCGAATCCTCTCCATCAACGGCATTCCCTCCGCCTTCCTGGACCTCGAAGGGGCCAACCGGAGGTTCCTCAAACAGCCCGGCAAAAAGGTATGCCTGAAAATCCAGCGTGGAAATTCCAAATTCCGGGTATCCTTCCACCTCAGGGACCTCATCTGATTTCAGCAGGCAGCGCCCTTAGTGGTTGCGGGTTTTCCCTTTCCCTGCCTCCGCGGGCTGTAGCCGCTATGGCGACAAAGGCCCGGCTGGGCAATCTCCCCCTCTCCAAGTCTCCCCGACGGGCCGAAGGCCGGCGCGGGCGCGAAACCATTTCCGGGCTGAACTGTTTAACTAAATAGTTTGTACAGAAACTATTTAAAATATGGAAATCAAACGATTTACCCCTTCGCAGCCCGCCGGTGATGAGAAGGTGGAGCAAATTGCCAGCTTCCTGCATGAGCACCTGGAAGAATATGGCGATGAGAAAGAAGACATCCGCAAAGCCCTGGACTATGCGCTGGATGGGGATGCCTCTCGCGGCGGATTCATCCTCACCGGCGAAAAACAATCCCGGATCGTGGGGGCCGTAGTCGTCAACCACACGGGTATGGAGGGGTATATTCCCGAAAACATCCTGGTTTACATCGCCGTCCACGGCGGAAAACGGGGGGAGGGTATCGGCAAAAAGCTCATGCAGGAAGCCATCAGCATCAGCGACGGCGACATTGCACTGCACGTAGAACCTGACAATCCCGCCCGCCGCCTTTACCAGAAACTGGGATTCACGAATAAGTATCTGGAAATGAGGCTGGCCAAGGAGTAGGCTTATACGTCGGCGCGACGGTGCGTCGCAGGCCCGGGGCCTGGCCCTTCGATTTCCGTTAACGTATGGCCCGCCGGGCTTTGACTTGCCGGCCAGTCAACGTAAAACAAAATTTATGCATTTCATTGATATCCTGATCTTTATCCTCTACTTCCTCGGGATGTTGGGGATAGGGGTTTTCTTTTTTCGGAAAAACGAGAATTCGGAAGATTATTATGTCGGCGGCAGGAATATGGGAAGCACGCACATCGGGCTTTCCGTAGTGGCCACCGATGTTGGCGGAGGCTTTTCCATCGGCCTGGGGGGGCTGGGTTTTGTGATGGGCATATCCGGATCGTGGATGCTTTTCACGGGGCTGATCGGAGCGTGGCTGAGTGCGGTTTTGCTGATCCCGAGGGTCAACCGGCTATCGAAAAAGATCAATTTGCTGACCTTCCCGCAGATGTTCGAACATTTCTACAATTCCAGGGTAGCTTTGCTGGCTGGTGTTATTTCCGCCATTGGCTATCTGGGCTTCACCAGTTCCCAGATCCTGGCGGGGGCCAAGCTGGCTTCCGCTACCTTTGTCGGGCTGAGCCTCACCCAGGCACTCCTCATAATGGGCGTCATTGCGGTCGCTTACACAGTGGCAGGAGGCCTCAAAGCGGTGATCTACACAGACACTGTCCAATGGATCATCCTCATGGCTGGCCTGGTTTTTATTGGCATTCCCATTGGTTATCTGGCGGTAGGCGGGTACTCCGGCATTCAGGAGGTAGTACGCCCCGAACTGCTGTCTATTTCCAACATTACCTGGCCCACCTTTGTCAACTGGCTGGTGACCATTGTGCCTATCTGGTTTGTAGGGATGACCCTGTACCAGCGCATTTACGCCTGCCGGGATGAAAAAACGGCCCGGCGGGCCTGGTACCTGGCCGGATTGTTCGAATACCCGGTCATGGCCTTCATGGGCGTGCTGCTGGGGCTCTTCGCCCGGGCCGGCGCCGAGCAGGGCATGTTCGGGCACCTGGGGTACGGCGGCCCCGGCAGCATGGATGCGGAGATGGGCCTGCCGCTACTGCTGCGTACCGTATTGCCGGCAGGGCTGACAGGCCTGATGCTGTCGGCCTATTTCTCAGCCATCATGTCCACAGCCGATAGTTGCCTGATCGCAGCTTCGGGCAATGTGGTGACCGATATTCTGGATAAGGCGTTCCCGTTCGGGGATGATGACAGGAAAGTCCTGCGGGCCTCCCAGTTGGCCACGCTGGCCATAGGCGCCGCCGCACTGTTTATTGCCATGAATATGCAGAATGTCCTGGAGCTCATGCTCCTTTCCTATGCATTTATGGTTTCCGGCCTGTTCGTGCCGGTTATCGGAGCTATGTTCTGGAAACGGAGTACGCCGACTGCCGCTTTCTGGGCCATGCTGGTGGGCGGGGGCGCCACTCTGGTACTCACTGTTTTGGGAACCCGCCTGCCTTTCGGGCTGGATGCCAATGTAGCGGGGCTCAGCGCTTCGGCCTTATGTTTCGTATCTTTAAGTTACCTGGGGCCTGCCGGACAACCCGCGCCGCAGGTATAATTCGATGTTTCAAGTTTCAAGCTTAATCGCAGAAGTAAAATGAATCCGGCCATCGAAATAAAAGACAATCAAAGCATGGCAGCCATCCGCCGGGAACTGCACCGCCGCCCTGAACTCTCGGGCAGGGAAGAACAAACGGCTGCCTATATCGCCGGCCTGTTGCGCCGGTTTGGGCCTTCCGCCCTGCTGGAGGGCATCGGCGGTACAGGGCTTGCTGCTGTTTTTGACAGCGGCCGCCCGGGCCCAACGGTGCTGTTCCGCGCCGAACTGGATGCTCTTCCTATCAGGGAGGCCAACAGCTTTGAACACGCTTCTGTTCACCATGGGATTTCCCATAAATGTGGCCACGACGGGCATATAGCCATACTGCTGGGCCTGGGGCAGTCACTGGCAGGCGGAGCGCTGCAAAGAGGGCGGGTGGTGTTATTGTTCCAGCCGGCCGAAGAGATTGGCGCCGGCGCCGAACGAATGCTCCATGATGCGCGCTTCGAACAGTTGTTCCCCATAGATTTCGCCTTTGCCCTGCACAACCTCCCCGGCTTTCCCAAAGGCCAGGTGATCGCAAAGGAAGGGGCATTCACTGCTGCCGTCCAGAGCCTGATCATAAGGCTGGAAGGCAAAACTGCCCATGCCGGTGAACCGGAAAAAGGCATCAGCCCTGCACTGGCTATCGCCGAGATTCTCCAGGAAACCCGGCGGCTCAGCGTAAATGCTCCCGAATCGCCTGATTTTGCCATACTCACTCCCATTCATGTCCAGATGGGCGAGGTAGCCTACGGAACTGCCGCCGGTTACGGCGAAGTGCACCTGACCCTGCGCACCTGGACGCAAGAGAGCATGGCGCACTTAAGCGCCCGGCTCCTGGAGTATCTGGACAACCTCGCTGCCCGGCATCTACTGGGGTTGTCGACAGAATGGACGGATATCTTCCGCGCCACGCAGAACGAAGCCGAAGCCGTTCGCATCATAGGCAAAGCTGCCGAAGCCAACGGCCTTCCATTCCTGAATCCGGCCCAGCCCTTCCGCTGGGGAGAAGACTTCGGCGCCTTCACACAACGCTTTCGGGGCGCCATGTTCGGCCTGGGGGCGGGGGAAAACCATCCGGCTTTGCACCAACCGGACTACGATTTTCCGGATGAACTGCTCGAACCGGGCATTCGCATGTTCCACACGATTGCAGGCCTCATACTTCAGTAGCCATGATGTCAGGTTCTTACATACAGATCAGCCGCCGGGCCCTGGAAAACAACCTGGCTTTCCTCCGGGCCCGGATGGGCCCCGGAGTCCGCATTTCTTCGGTGGTAAAAGGCAACGCCTACGGCCACGGCATCGAAACTTTCGTCCCGCTGGCGGAAGCCTGCGGGATCGGGCACTTCTCTGTTTTTGAGGCCAGTGAAGCTTTCCGGGCCAAAGGGGCCCTTCGAAAGCCGGAAACGGAGATCATGATTATGGGCATGATCGACGACGGCCAGCTGAGCTGGGCTATCGAAAACGGCATCTCCTTTTACGTCTTCGAGGCAGGCAGGCTGCAGCATGCCCTGAAGGCCGCCTGCCGGATCGGCCGGCCCGCCCGGATCCACCTGGAAGTGGAAACAGGCATGAACAGGACGGGTTTTGGCAAAGAGGGGCTGCACCAGGCGGCAAAGCTGTTGATGGAACATCCGGAGCATCTTTGGTTTGAAGGCTTGTGCACCCATTATGCGGGCGCGGAAAGCATCGCCAATTACGTCCGGGTCACGCTTCAGCGGCGGAACTTCAACCGGATATCGAAGTGGCTTCAAAGCCGGGAACTCAACCCGCATTGCTATCACACCGCCTGTTCGGCTGCGGCCATGCGCTATCCCCCTACCCGCATGGATATGGTGCGCATCGGCATCCTGCAGTATGGGTTCTGGCCCAGCCAGGAGGTTTTCATCGAGTACAGCAGCCGGCTGGAGGACAAACACAACCCCCTGCAACGGCTCATAAGCTGGAAAAGCAGGGTCATGGATGTCCGGAACGTCAAGGCCGGCGAGTTTATCGGATATGGAACCTCCTATCTGGCCAATCACGACATGAAGATCGCCACCGTGCCCGTGGGGTACGGGCAGGGGTTCAGCAGGTCGCTCAGCAACCAGGGCCGGGTTCTGATCCGGGGTAAACGGGTGCCCGTCGTCGGGACGGTAAATATGAACTGCCTTACCGTTGACGTGAGCGGGCTGGGAAATGCCGAAAAAGGAGACGAGGTTACTATTATCGGCCGGCAGGGTGATATGGAAATCTCCGTGGCCTCTTTCGGAGAATTCTCCAATCAGCTCAATTATGAACTGCTCACCCGCCTGCCGCCGGATATACCCCGTATCGTGGTGGAATGAGGCATGTAGGTAGTTGGACACATGTGTTGTAACCCATACTGCTTCGGAAATACGGCGTCAATAGCCTTGTTCCTGGGGCTAGGGTTATATTGTTGGATTGTGATATTGTTCTGCTGAAGGTGTCCAACTACTTAGCTGTAGTATATTTAAAAAAACAAATATAATAAAATGGCGTATCTGACACTGGACCGGGCGAAGCTGAAGCACAACTACCTGTTTCTGGACCGCCTGTTTCGCGAGCATAAAAAGGACTGGGCTGTTGTGACCAAGCTGTTGTGCGGCAATGAAGCATATCTGGAGGAGGTGCTGAAGCTCGGGGTAAAGGAGGTATGCGACAGCAGGGCCAGCAACCTGGCCAGGATCAAGGAATTAGACCCCGGAGTCCAGACTGTTTACATCAAACCTCCTGCGCCGGGAGCAATAGAACAGGTCGTGCGCTACGCCGATGTAAGCTTCAATTCGGAAAGCTCCACCATCCGGTTGCTGTCGGAAGAAGCGCGGCGGCAGGGGAAAAATCATAAAGTCACCATCATGATCGAGCTGGGCGACCTGCGGGAGGGCATCATGGGAAAAAACCTGGTCAGTTTTTACAAAAAGGTTTTTGAATTGCCGAATATCGAGGTCGTGGCCATTGGCGCCAACCTCAATTGCCTGCACGGAGTAATGCCCTCCGAAGACAAGCTCATCCAGCTCAGCCTGTACAAACAGCTGATCGAGGCTACTTTCCACAAGAAGATACCCTGGGTCAGCGGCGGCACTTCCGTGGTGCTGCCCCTGCTGAAGCGGCGGCAGGCGCCGGCGGCCATCAACCACTTCCGCATCGGCGAAACACTTTTCTTTGGGAACGACATCGTCAACAACCAGCCGTTCGAAGGCATGAAAACGGATGTGATCCGCCTGTACACCGAGATCATCGAGATCACCAAAAAACCCAAAGTGCCGATCGGGATGATGTCCACCAATCCCAGCGGGGAACTTTTTGAGATCGACGAGTCTGATTACGGACGTGAGTCCTATCGCGCCATCCTGGACGTCGGGTTGCTCGACATCCTGCCGGAATTCCTCATTCCGGAAGACGAGGGCATCGCCATCGTCAACGCCAGTTCCGACATGCTCATAGTCGACCTCGGCGAAAATTCCGGGAAATACAAGGTGGGGGCGCTGATTTCCTTCCGCCTGAAATACATGGGCGCCCTGCGCCTGCTGAACTCGGATTATATTGAAAAAAGGGTAGTCTGAAGGCGGGAAGCACCTGTGCCCTTCACCCGAACGGCAGCACCCGGGGCGGCAGCCCCTCCCGGCGGGCGTCGAGAAACTGCCGCGCCGTTTCCGCCACGGCCTGGCGGATAGGGGTATATTGAAAGCCGAACTGTTCGATGGATTTTCGGTTGTCGTAGTAAAAAGTGAGGCTGGAATTCCTGGCGGTTTCCCTGGTCAGGAGCGGCGGTTTTCCAGTCAGGAAACCGGCCAGCCAGGCAGCCCGCCAGGACAGGGCTCTGAGCAGAAAAGAAGTCTTAATATAGGGTGGGCGTGCGCCAAGCTCCCGGGCGATGGTTTCCAGGAGGCTCCGGTACGTCCAGTTTTCCGCCGACAGGATGAAGCGCTGTCCCGATACGTTGCTATCCATCAGCATAACCATGAAGCGCACTACGTCCCGCACGTCAACCAGCCCTGTAGTTCCGGCCGGGTAGAAGGGGTAGTTGCCTGCCGCGTGGCTGAAAAGCCGGGCGGAACCCCTGTCCCAGAAACCGCTGCCCAGGATGATCGAGGGGTTTATCACGGCGGCCTGCAGCCCTTCGGCGACGCCGCGCCAGATCTCCTGTTCTCCCAGGAATTTGCTGAGGGCATAGTTGGTGTTAAACCGGCTGCGCTGCCACCTGGCGCTTTCGTCGAGGGTAGCCCCGTTCCGGATGCGCCCAAGGGCAGCCACGGAGCTGAGGTGGACGAGCTTGTCGATGCCGCGGTATAAGGCAGCGTTGACGACGTTGGCGGTTCCATCCACATTGGCTTCGAGCATCCGCCGGCGGTCGGCGGGAAGGAAGGAAACAATGGCGGCGCAGTGGAAGGCCCGCCGGATGCCCTGCATGGCGTCCTCCAGAAAAAACAGGTCGAGGATATCGCCTTCCACCCATTCCACCCTGGATTTAATGGATTCCACCAGGCTCATGTCGCTTCCGGGCTGGCGGATGGCGCGGATGTGGGTATGGCCCTCCCTGATGAGATAATGCAGCAAGTGAGCGCCCACAAAACCGGTGGCGCCTGTTACCAGAATGGGAATGTTTTTGGAATCGGCAGATGCAGTCATAATTTGTGTTTCCAGCCCTGGTGCAATGCCCCGCCGACAGCGGCCCGGGCAGCGCCTGTGACAGAGGGCAGGATGTTTGGAATGTTGGCGGCCCGCAGGGCGCCCAGGAGCCCCATGAGCACCGCTTCTTTGAAATCAATGATGGCGGGTTCGGGGGTTTCCAACGCTAAGGAACAAATTTTTTCACATTCCTGTTGAATGCACTTCACCAAAAATCCATTGTGTGCGCCTCCGCCGGTGGCGAGCATGCGGAATGGGCCGGCGGGCAGCGATTCGCGCTGTAGCAGCAGCCCGATATCACGTGCGATCTGCCGCCCTGCCTGGACACAGGCCGTATGCAATTTGTCGGGTATCGGTGCGTCAAAGTTCAGGTAGAGGGGCAACTGGACGCCCTGCACCCAGTCGTTGCCCAGTGATTTGGGATAAGGGCTGGAGAAATATTCCAGTTTTTCCACCTGTTGCAGCAATTCCGGGATGAGCCTGCCGGCGGCGGCCAGGCGCCCGTTTTCGTCATAGGGCAGCCCGGCCTGGCGGGCCAGCGCATTCAGTATCTGGTTGAGCCCGGTATTGTCGAATGCCAGCACCCTGCTGCTCCGCAGGCAGGCCAGGTTGGCAATGCCCCCCAGGTTGAGCAGGAAATCGTAAGCGGCGAACAGCAACTGGTCGGCCATGGGCGCCAGGGGAGCGCCCTGCCCGCCGAGGGCCACATCCTGCATGCGGAAGTTGTCCATGGCCGGGTACCCGGTAACGGCTGCGATGGCGGCTCCGTCGCCAATTTGAAGGCTCATGCCCTGCCCGGGGTAGTGAAAGATGGTGTGCCCGTGAGAGGCGATGAAATCCGGCCGGGCCCGGTGGCGTTCCATAAAGCCGAGCGCCATCTCGCCCAGAAGCCGCCCAAAACGGGCGTGGGCAAGGGCGAGCTCCTGCGCCGTACCTCCGGGCAGGCGCGCCAGGCGTTCTTTCCAATCATCCGGAAAAGGCGCCGTTTCCGCATGGAGTATCCGCCATTGCAGCATCTCGGCGCGCCCCGCTTCCTCCCGGAATTCGAAGCGGCAAAATGCCATGTCAAGCCCATCCAGGGAACTTCCGGACATCAGCCCGAGGGCGTGGTAGTCGTACATGGTTTCTGGTTTAGCAGTTTCTAAGTTTACGGGTCTCCGGTTAACCGGCCCCGTCCGTCCGTCTAGTCAACCGGATAAATCAAGTCAGCCGGATAAAACCTCGCTGCGCTCAGCCGGGTAAAAACCTTTATCCGGCTCGCGGAGAAGGAAGGAACCGCCCCTCCCTAGCGATTGGAATAATAAAATCCCAGCTCCTTTTTCACCTGAGGCGGCAATTCCGGCAATTCCGACCTCGGGATCAGGAGCGTGGAAATGTTGTGGAGGTCGGAGAAAATATGGTGTTTTACGGCGGTGGAGTGGAGGTAGTCGTAGCCGGAAGAGCCTCCGGTGCCGATCTTGCGCCCCAGCATCCGGAGCACCATCTGGGCGTGCCGGTAGCGCCACATGGTCAGCATTTCATCGATGTCGACCAGGCAGGTCAGCAGCTGGTAGGGGAGTTGCAGGATGGGCTCGTCGCGGTAGAGGTTGATCAGCAGAACGGCGATGGTTGCTTTGTACGACAGGCGCATTTTGCCTTCCTGCCGCAGTTGTTCATGTGCTTCGGCATCCATCACCGAACGGTAGTAGGTGTCGGAGCTGCCCAGCATTTTCAGCCGCATGGCCTTTTCCTCCTCGCTGAGGTATTCCGATTCTTTGATGGCGTCCTGTTCTTTGGCCAGCATACGCTGTACCGCCAGGCGGTAGTGTTCCAGAAAATGGAAATCCCCAAACTGCAGGAAAGGCGTGCGTTCCAGCCAGGCCTCAACCAGGCCGAACAGGCTACCTTCCCGCTGTATGGATTCCAGTTTTTCCCGCTGGCTATTATCGAAGGCGGAAGTATAAGGCTGGCTGTTGTAGGTGAGGCGCTCCTTCTCCTCCAGCCCGAGCATGGCCTCCACGGCCCGGAACTGGAAGCTTTGAAAGCCGGAAGCGGGAAAGAGGTAACTGCGGAATTCCAGGAAATCCAGCGGCGTCATGGTTTCCAGAACGCGGATCTGCTCGATGAGCACTTTCAGGATTTCGATCACCCGCTGCAGCCTGGCTACTGCCGTACCCATGTTCCGCTCATCGACCCGCACTTCCCGAAACATGCCTGCCACCGACCCGATCTCATGGATGGCCTGCTTGAACCACAACTCGTACACCTGATGAATGATGATAAAGAGCATTTCATCGTGTACAGGTGATTCTTCTTCTTCCGCGCTGCGCAAATGCTGCGCATTCAGGATTTTGTCCAGTTGCAGATACCCCTGATAGTGAATGGTCGAATACTTTTTTTTGCCGCTTTCCATAGGTTAGTGCTTTTGGGGCTTCAAGCTCCAAATTTTTTCGCACTTAGGAAAGCTTAAAGCAGGATACCGGACTTCGGCGGGAAGCGGGGGGTGTTGTTATATGGCTATATTGTAATATGGTTATATGGTTATATTGTAATATGGCTATAGGGCTATATTGTAATATGGTTATATGGCTATATTGTAATATGGCTATATGGCTGATATGGTTATATGGCTGATATGGCTATATTGTTGAGGCTGCTCCATCACTCCGGCCCAAAGCACTTTCCGGAGTGCCCTCAACAACATACCAATATACCAATATAACAATATAACAATATACTAATATACTAATATACCAATATACCAATATAACAATATAACAATATAGCAATATAGCAATATAGCAATATAACCCTCCCCTCACCCCTGCCGCGCTTCGCACTCCTTGAATATCCGCGCCTCACAGCGTGCGCACACGTCGGCGTCCAGGCGCTCGTAGATCGCTGCGATGGCCTCGCGTTTGGTGACGAAGAAATGATCGGCCCCGATCTCATCGCGGTAGCTGCCGGCGGCAAGAACATCCTGGGCGACGATTTTCAGGCCTACGATAAAAAGGCCGCCACCCCTGCTTCGCCAGCGGTGGGCCTCCTGCACCAGGAATTCCGCGCCGGTGATGTCGATGAAATTGACGCCGTTGGCCACGATCAGCACATAGCGTTGCGGGTGATTCTCGCTGACCTCCTGCAGGAAATTGGCCACGTGGTCAACCGCGCCGTAATACAGGGAGCCGTCGATGCGCACGATCTTCAGTTGCGGGCACTCCGTCAGGGTTTTGCGAGAGATATTGGTAAAGTGGCGGTTTGGGTCTTTGGGATCCGGCGCCAGGATGGCGACGTGGGGCTGGGAGGTGCGCTGCAGGTAGAACATCAGGGACAAGAGCACCCCGACGTAAATGGCAAACTCCAGTTCGAGGAAGAGGGTGGAAAAAAAGGTGACGCCCAGAACGAGTATCTCCTTCCAGCTTGCTTTGACAATACCCCTGATGTGGTGAAAATCGATGAGGTTGTAAGCCACCAGCAGGATTACGCCGCCCATGGCGGGCATGGGCAGGTAGGCGGCCAGGGGCGCGACCAGCAGCAGGAAAACGGCCAGGATCAGAGCAGCGAAGATGGCGGACATCGGGGTGCGCGCTCCCGCAGTGTGATTGACGCCGGAGCGGGTGAACGAACCCGAGCCGGCATAACAGGAGAAGAAGCTGCCCACGAGGTTGGACAGCCCCTGCCCGATGAACTCCTGGTTGCCATCGATGCGCTGATGGGTCTTGGTGGCGATGGCCCGCCCGATGGCCACGGCTTCGATAAGGCCCAGAAGCGCCACGGCAAAGGCATTCATCGCCAGCTTGTAAATGTTGCCGGCGCTGAGGTTGGGGACATCGAAGGGCGGAAGTTGAGCCGGCATTTTTCCGACAAAACGGATGCCTCGTCCCTCGCCGCCCAGCAGGATGGCCAGGATGGACCCCAGGATCATGGCAATGAGCAGGTGGGGCAGTTTTTTGGAAACCCTGCGCATGAGAACGGCAATGATCAAAGTGCCCAGCCCTACCCCCAGCACGTAGAGGTTGGTGTCGGGGATGCCCAGAATGATGTCGCGCCACACGTAGAGAAAGCCTTCTCCCTGGGGTATGGTAATGCCCAGCACGTGTTTGAGCTGGCTGGTGGCGATCAGGATGGCCGCGCCGGCAGTGAATCCGATCACGACGGTATGCGATACGAAGTTGGTCACGATGCCCAGGCGCGCGAGCCCCAGCCCAAGCTGAAAGGCTCCGGCCAGGAAAGTCAGCACGAAGGCGAGCTGGACGAATTCGTCGGATCCGGGCTCTGCAAAGCTGCTGACAGCGGCAAAGACGACCAGGGAGATGGCCGTCGTCGGGCCGGAGATCAGGTGCCAGGAAGAACCGAAAAGCGCGGCGATGATGGGCGTTACGATCGCCGTGTACAGCCCGTACACCGGCGGCATGCCGGCGATCATGGCGAAGGCGACCCCCTGTGGCAAAACGACGATGGCGCCGGTAATGCCGGCGATCAGGTCATCCTTCAGCGTTTGCCGGTTGACCATGGGCCACCATTCCAGAAAAGGGAAGAATTTCTTCAGCGTTTCTTGTTTAGCCATTTTACTTAATATAAAACGTTTCCTCGGCCGGCCGCAGGGCGCGCTTCATCCACAGCGGGCGGCGCAGGCCGTTGGGGCCCGGCGCCGGGCGCGCCATTTCCAGCCACTTTTTGTACACCTCGAAAGACTTGTTGGTGTCCACAAAGATGTCGCCATATTTGTCTTCGGGCCGGGCTTTCTCCAGGCGCACCTTCTGATGCCAGCAGTGCATGCCGCTTATGGGGTCGGGATGCACGGGGAAGGTGATGTTCTGGTGCACGCCGCCATCGCTCCAGAAGATGCGGGCGCTGTCGGGGTCATCGCTTTTGAAGGGCGTGATGTGGCTGAGCGTACTCATTTTCCAGCCTCCATTGCCGTCGTTTTCGATTTTCACCGTATTGACGGCCCAGCGGTTGCCGTTGGGGTCTTGTGGGCGCCGCCAGCGGCCCAGGTGGTGGGAGCAGGCTACCACGCCGGGTTTCATGCCTTCGGTCACCCAGACCTTGTCGACGAAATACCCGATCTCGGTATTGACCCGGAGCAGGCTGCCCGTGGTGACGCCCAGCTTTCTGGCGTCTGTCGGGTGCATCCAGATGGGGTTGCGGTTTGATATCTCGTACAGCCATTTGGCATTGCCCGAGCGGGAGTGGATCAGAGTCGGCAGCCGGAAAGTGGGCACCAGGGGGTAGTCGCCTTTCTCCCGGTCCATGTGGTCTTCGTGGATGTGGCTCTTGATGTAGGTTGGAACGACATATTCCGGCCACTTCCAGTCGGCCATGGTCTGGGAATAAAATTCGTTTTTGCGGGAAGGCGTGGGGAAGCCTTCTACGGGCTTTTCCTGGTGCATGATGCCAATTCCCTTGCCGTTTTTTCGGATCACCCGGGTTTTCGGATCCACTTCGGCGCCCTCCATTTCCTTTGCGCTCAGTTCGCGCAGATGCCCGTTGTACGTACTGGGTTCCACGTTGAAGGCGCCGTACTTCTTCATGTAATCGAGCGGCGTGAGGCCTTCCTTGGCGGCTGCCTCCGGCAACCCTTTGGTGTGTTCGAAGATGTACCGGTAGTATTCGTCGATGTTGATGCATTCGCCCGGCCGGTAGGGGGATTCGAAGTGTTTGCGGATACCCAGCTTGCCGTCGGGGTCGATGCGCCAGCTCAGCTGGATCCAGAATTCGTCTTCTTCCCAGACCTCACCCGGATTGGCCTCGTAGGTGAAGGTGACCGGTTTGCCGGCGCGGCGCATGGCTTCCCGAAGTACCGGCTGCCGGAAGGCGATCCAGATACCGGCATGGGTTTCGTAGGTATTCAGGTCGTGGCGTTCGCTGGCCAGGCCCATGGGCAGGACGTAATCGGCGAAGAAGGCCGTTTCGCTCCAGGTGGGCGTCAGGGCGATGTGCAGCCCGAAGTGCTCTTCGTTGGAATAGGATTCCATCCAGCTGAAGCCGTCCGGGTAGGTCCATACGGGGTTGAACACGCGGCTGAAGTACACGTCCATTTTTCCTCTGCCTTCTTTGAGCATGTGCGGCAGCAGGAAGCTCATTTCGAAGAAGGCCAGGGGATATTCGTTGGGGAAGTGCAGCTCGTTCCAGAACTTCTGGGCGGGCGGTTTGTCGAAGAATTCCGGGTGGTGTTTGTTCCAGGTATTGGGCGAGGTGCCTCCCTCGGTGCCTACGCTGCCGGTCAGCACATTGAGGAAGTGCAGGCAACGGGAGACTGCCCAGCCGCCCAGGTTGCCGGAGCCCGCGCTGCGCCAGTTGTGGGTGGCGAAACGGGTGCCGGCCTGGCCGATCTGCCGGGCCACATCCACGATCATCTCGGCTTTTACGCCACTTTCACGGGCCGCGTATTCAGGCGTAAACTGCACGTATTCCTCCTGCATGCCCCTGATGAAGTTTTCAAAAGTCTTTTCCCATTCGGGGCGGCGGGCAGCAAGGTATTCCTCCCAGTTGACCCAGTTTTCCAGGTATTCGCGGTTGTACAGGCCCTCGTCGAGGATGACCTTGGCCATGGCCAGCAGCACGGCGGCCTCGGTTCCGGGATAGGTGGGCATCCAGTAGTCCGACATGCTGGCGGTATTCGACAGGCGGGGGTCCATCACCGCCAGCTTGGCGCCTTTCATTTTGCCTTCGATGATGCGCTGGGCGTGGGGGTTGAAATAGTGCCCGCTCTCCAGGTGGGCGGAAATCAGCAGGATGAATTTGGCATTGGCGTGGTCGGGCGACGGGCGGTCATGGCCGTACCAGATGGCGTAGCCGAAGCGGGCTCCCGAAGAGCAGATGTTGGTGTGGCTGTTGTGGCCGTCCACGTTCCAGGCCTGCAGCACGCGGTCCATATAACCTTCGTGGCCGGGCCTGCCGACGTGGTAGGCGATCTCGTTGTTGCGGCCCTCCTGGATGGCTTTGCGCATGCGGGCGGCAATGTCATCCAGGGCTTCATCCCAGCTGACGCGCTCCCATTTCCCTTCGCCGCGTTTGCCCACCCGCTTCAGGGGATACAGGATGCGGTCGGGGTCGTTGATCTGGTTGATCGTGGCCGGCCCCTTGGCGCAGTTGCGCCCCCGGCTGCCCGGGTGGTAAGGGTTGCCTTCGAATTTGCGAACCTCCCAGCTTTCCTTGTCGATAAAGGCCGTCAGCCCACAGGCCGACTCGCAGTTGAAACAGGTGGTGGGCACGATGGTGTAGGTGCGTTTGTCAACCCGCGGCCAGGAGGTGGCCTCATATTCTACCCAATTGTCCCATTTTTCCGGCGGCGGGAACTTTTGCAGTTCGCTTCCCGGCGCCAGGCGCTCCAGGGGCGCTTCGCCTTCCTTGTGCAGGTCGGGTATGATCCGCAGCTTTTCGGCGATGCGTTCTATGATGGTGTGCTTGCGATTATTCATTTTGTTGGTTGTTTTTAAGCTTTAAGACAGAGGCACTTTTTGCGGCGCTTCCACCCAGATCTTTTCCGTAGCATAAATTCCTGCCAGGACGGCGATGCCGGCCAGGGCCAACAGGGGGGCGCCCGGGCTGCCAAAAGCCAGCAGCGCTACCGGTATCAGGTTGCCCAGCAGTATGCCGCCTGCCCAGAAAAGGGTGCGGTAACGGCCATGGAGGATCATGTGCACCACCATTTTGGCTTCCTGGGTCGGGTGTGTCGTCGTCAGTTCCACCAGAATAATGAGCAGGTTGAGGGCGGCCGATACGATCAGGACTATCCGCAGGTAGGGAAGCCAGCCTTCACCGCTTGCCAGGAAAGCGGCCAGTATGCCGAAGAGCGCAGCGCCCGCCATGAAGCTGTGCACCAGCATGTGCAGGGAGAGGGTTGGGCTTTGCCAGAAGTCGCGCCCCTTGGCCTGCGCGAAGAGGAAGGCCGTGTAAACGGCCGCCAGCACGGCAAAAATGCCCGTTAGCCCATATACCAGCGGCATGGCTCCCTGCGCCAGTTCAAACCAGCGCAGTACGGCGGTCAATGCGAGCAATCCGCCGTAAACGGTGATGATGTAACCGCCGCGCACCAGCCAGGAAGACCAGTGAGGGCGCAGCAGCACATTGAGGAATCGGTCGGGGCGGTCGAGGTCTTTGACCAGCAGCAAGCCGGTGGCGCCGAGGAAAACCAGGGCGGCGGCCAGGCCCGCCCAGAATGTCTGAGGGCCGGCCTTTGCCCAGCCGAAAAGCATGCCCAGCATGGGCACCAGGAAAGCGCCGGCGGCAATGGCCTTGGTAAGGACATAACCGGAAACTTCCCAGCCCCAGAGCACCCCTTTGTCGGGCGCGTCGTACACCCGGCGGGCCTTGCCCAGCAGAATATCGATAGAGCGGGAAGGCCCATGGCCGGCAACTTCGCCGGCTGTGGCGCCCTGGCCGTTGGCCTGCATCACGGCTTCGAGCACATCGCCGTTGGAGAAGGCCAGCTTCTCGGTGAACTTGGCGTAATGCCCCACACCCCGCGACTGTTCGCTCCAGAAGTAGGCTTCCTGCTTCTCGGTGGCCACGGGGTTGAGGGAAGCTTCATCGCCATTGATGTAGAAAAGGTTGGGAACAGTGCCTTTGGCTGCTTTGCGCACCGACACCTGTTCGCGGCCCAGCAGCTGGGCGATTTCCGAGTTCGGGTCGTCCATATCGCCCGAGATGATCGCATGCTCCGGGCATACGTTCACACAGGCCGGCTCCAGCCCGAGGTCTATGCGGTGGGCGCAGTAGTTGCACTTGGCGGCCGTGCGGTTTTCCGGGTCGATGTACAGGGCATCGTATGGGCAGGCCTGCATGCAGGACTTGCAGCCGATGCAGCGGTTTTTGTCGAAGTCCACGATGCCGTCATCGCGGAAAAACAGGGCCTCCACGGGGCATATCTCCACGCAGGGCGCATCCGTGCAATGGTTGCAACGCATAACGGAGAACAGGCGGCGCGTGTGGGGGAATTCCCCTTTTTCAACCTGTTTCACCCAGGTGCGGTTTACCCCCACCGGCACGGCGTGCTCGGCTTTACATGCCGTTGTACAGGCATGGCAGCCTATGCACTTTCGGTTGTCAATGATGAATCCGTAACGCATATTTTTTTGTTGGTTTCTGAATGAATTCAAACATGTATTTATGAAATCATGAATGTTGTTTCATGATTAAATACACTAAAACTACGCCGGCATTGTGGCCAATGCGCGCATTGGATGTTCGGTGATGGGTAATGGATGGGCGATGTTTTCAGGTTGAGGGGGGAAGAGGGGCGGGGAGGGGGCTTAATCCTTCTACCTCCCGGGCCCTCGCGGCTTCCGGGCTCAACCTTTTTTATGCGTCTTCCTGGGTTTTCAGCGTACTGGGGCAAACGTAGTCCGTCGTCGGAAGGCCGGCCGAGGTGATCGCGTCGAACATAGCGTCCACATTGATCAGTTTGTCAAACCCTCTCGACTTCAGGATGGAGGCGGCGATAGCGGACCGGTAGCCGCTGCGGCAGTGCAGATAGTACTCGGTATCGCGGTTGATCTCCGCCATATTTTCATTGATAAAGTCGAGGGCGAAATGCTGGGCGCCATCGATGTGTTCGGCCTCCCATTCGCCGGGCTTGCGCACGTCGAGCACTTTGATGCCCGGCAGGGTTCTGAAGCGGCGTGCGAACTCCTCCGCATCGATGGAGGGGATGCTGTCCACCTCCATGCCGGCCGCTTTCCAGGCTTCGAAGCCGCCTTCCAGGTAGCCGATGGTGTTGTCATATCCGACCCTTGCCAGGCGCATGACGGTTTCCGCCTCGCGCCCCCGGGGAGCAATGACCAGGATGGGGTGCTGCAGGCTGGTGACCAGGGCGCCTACCCAGGGGGCGAAAGTGCCGTCCAGCCCGATGAAAATGGAATTCGGGATGAAGCCCCGGACAAATTCCTCCTGCGGGCGCACATCGAGCATGATGGCGCCTTCGGCGTTGGCAGCCATTTCGAAAGCTTTGGGAGATAGCGCTTGTGCGCCGCGCTGCATGACCTTGTCGAAGCTTTCGTAACCCGTTTTATTGATTTTCGCATTTTTTGCGAAATACTGCGGGGGCGGCTGCAGGCCGGCCGTCACTTCGGCAATGAACTCCTCGCGCGTCATGTCGGCGCGCAGGGCGTAATTCGTCTTTTTCTGGTTGCCCAGGGTGTCCCAGGTTTCGCTGCTCATGTTCTTGCCGCAGGCGGACCCGGCGCCGTGGGCCGGATATACGAGGACGCTGTCGGGCAACGGCATGATCTTGTTGCGCAGGCTGTCGTAGAGCCAGCCTGCAAGGTCTTCCTTGGTGATAGACCCCTTCTTCTGGGCCAGGTCGGGCCGGCCGACATCGCCGATGAAGAGGGTGTCGCCGGAGAAAATGGCGTATTCCCTGCCTTTCTCGTCCAGCAGCAGATAGGTGGTGGACTCGGGCGTATGCCCCGGTGTATGCAGCACCCGGATCGTCACTGCTCCGAGGCGGAATTCTTCACCGTCGCGGGCTTCGTATTTTTCGTAGGCAGTCTCTGCATTGGGCCCGTAAACGATGCGCGCCCCGGTTTCCCGGGCCAGGTCGAGGTGCCCGGAAACGAAATCGGCGTGGAAGTGGGTTTCGAAAATATACTTGATGGATGCTTTGCTGTCGCGGGCTTTCTTCAGGTAGGGTTCCGTTTCCCGCAAGGGGTCGATGATGGCGGCTTCTCCCCGGCTTTCGATATAATATGCCCCCTGAGCGAGGCAACCGGTATAAATCTGTTCAATGATCATAACAGGCACAATTGAAAAGTTGTATAATAAGCTTGGGTGTTCAGTTCGCTTTTGGCCGCTTCTTTTCTCAAATGCACGATCAAATTTATGAATATCCTTTCATACTTTAAAGTACGGGCGAAAAACAATGCGCAGAGAAACGTAGTTTAGACATTGTCTGGATTGGGAGTTATTGGCCAATATTCTATAATTTGCGCCTGGCAAACCTTCCTGAATATTCAGCAGGGAACGCCAAACCATATTCCATGGCCAAGAAGAAACGAAAAACAGGGCTGCCTCCCGGCACGCTGGTGTTCACCGGCAGGAAGAGGCTGGAATTTCCCAATGTCACGCTGATTCAGTACGACAGGGAAGGGTCGCTGCAGGAGCGCCATGCCCAGGATGCAGCGCCCCTGGCCGATGAAGGGATGCATGTTACCTGGTACGACGTGCGGGGCCTGCACAATGAGGAGCTTATAGAAGAACTCGGCGCCCGTTACCAGATACACCCCCTGGTGCTGGAAGACGTGCTGGACACCCAGCAACGCCCCAAATTCGAAGAATACGAGGGCGCCATTTTTATCATCATCCACGCGCTCACCTTCGATGCGGAAAACCTGAAGATAAAAACCGAACAAGTGGCTTTATACGCCGGAGAAGGGTTTGTGCTGACCTTCCAGGAAGACGAAGCGGACCTCTTCCCGGGGGTGCGGGGGCGCATCGAGTCAAGCCTGGGCCGCATCAGGAAACGGGGAGCAGACTATTTGGCCTATTCGCTGCTCGACAACATTGTTGACCACTACTATGTCGTACTCGACCAGATGGAGGAGGTGCTGAACCAGCTGGAGGAAGACATTCTGGCCAACCCCAGCCGGCACAGCAAGGCCGGAATACACAGCCTGAAACTTCAGTCTATCCTCCTGCGCAAGAGCATTTCCCCCTTGCGCGAAGCCATCGGGCGGCTGACCCGCAGCGAAAGCCCCGTCATCCGGGAAGACACCCGGATATTCCTGCGCGACCTCTATGACCATACCATCCAGGTGATGGATACGATTGAAACTTTCCGCGATGTGGTGAGCGGCCTGTACGACCTCTACCTTTCCGAGATCAGCTTTCGCATGAACAGCGTCATCAAAGTGCTCACCATCATTTCCACCATCTTCATCCCCCTTACTTTCCTGGCGGGTATTTATGGCATGAATTTCGACAACATGCCCGAACTCCATTGGAGATACGGGTATTTCATCCTCTGGGGGGTCATGGTTGCGGTGGGGCTGGGGCTGGTTTACTTATTCAGGGTGAAAAAGTGGTTGTAGAATAAATTTTTGTTGCTGGCGAATATGTGAAAATTATTGTAATTTCGCTCTGGCGCAGGCAAAGCACCACACCCTTGGAATTCTGAAAATGCCTTTTCTGAAAAGCGCCGGCGCCAATCCCGAAACTGACGGATCTCCCGGAAGTGATTTCCCCGCTTGCTGAAGGTTGGCAGCATTCGCCTCTTTCTCAGCGTTTTCTTCAGTGAGAGGAACCCGTCGGGAGAAGGGCTTGATATTCCCCTTAAACAGCAACCTGATTCTTAAAACTCCGATTGCCTTTTCCCGGGCTTTCCGGCCGGGAAAAGCGGCGTATAGGCCTTGTTGCGGAAGCATGCCCCCGGCTTCCTGCTGAAGGCTGGCGATGAGCTGTTTAAATCGCTAAAACAAACATACTATGAGAATTATTTTGACATGCACCATGTTGGCGTTGTCCGTATTGGCCGGCGCACAGAGTTTTGAGGCGGGGATTTCCTTTGCCGGAGGCATTTACAGCGGAGACCTTTCGCCCAAAGTCCTTCCGCGGTATTTCAGGTTCATCGAACCGATGGGCGGCGTCGTCATGCGGTACCGCAATAACGGTGTCCTGGGCGTCCGCGCCGCGCTTACCTACGGCAACCTTTCGGGCGATGACGCCGAAAGCGCTTATCCGGACCGCAAACTTTCCTTTGAAACGACCATGCTGGAAGGGTCAGTAGTTGGGGAGTGGCACCTCATTCCCGACAATATCCAGGGCGAACCCACCCTCAACCCCTATTTCTTCGTAGGTTTTTCCATTTTCCACTTCAGCCCCGAAACCCGCTACAATTCGGGCATCATAGCCCTGCACCCCATCGGTACGGAGGGCCAGGGCCTGAACGGCTATGAAAAACCCTACAAGCTGACCCAGGTGGCCATCCCCTTCGGTGCGGGCCTCCGGCTTCGGGCCGGCCAGCGCAGTTATGTGAGCCTGGAGCTATGCGCCCGTAAAACCTTTACCGATTACCTGGATGATGTAACCGGCGAATACCTGGATTACCTCCGCATCCTGTCTGAAAAAGGCGACCTCGCCGCCGAACTGAGCCGCCCCAATGCCGACCCCGGCAACCCGAACGCCCAGCCAAACATTTACCGGCGCGGCGGCGACCGCTTCGACAGCTACGGAACCATCTCCTTGTCTTATACGTACAAGCTTAGCCGTTGAAACCGGAAGGCGCGATTAAGGCATAGCTCAAGCCCGCAGGTTTTACACCGGGGCAGCTCCCGGCAAACTTGCGGGCTTGAGCTTATGGGCTATTCATCCACTTCAATCAACTCTTCTTTTTTCAGGATGTCTATGGCCTCTTCAACCCGGCCTGCGGGTGTGTAGAGCCTCACTTCACCAACTGAGGGGATGGCTGAGTCGCCCTTTTCCAGGATGTGGCTTTCGATGCCATGCTGTTTGAGGATGTCTTCCACGATCTTTGCCTTGAACAATTCCGTGGATGCATAGATCAATACCCAGTCTTCTTTCATAGGTGTTGTGTTTAGTCTTTCTATTGCAACAAAATATCGGCCCAAATTTTTTTGCGGGAAATGATAAAGGTCATTGCGGGTATTCTTTTGTTGTAACTATTCGGGGCTCCCTTAGCCGCAATCCGGAACGCGGGCAAAGCCCTTCCAAAAGCTCCCTGGTTATCACTTCGCGAGCCACAGGCCCGCCTTCCAAGCTGAATAGTTGCCATTAGTTTCCGTTTCAGCAATGAAAGGAGGTGTTTTTCCCTAAAAGAAAAAACTGCCCCCCGCATGGATGAGGTTCTGGCGGTTGTCTCCCCGGAAAACGGAAGCCTGTATGACGAACAGGTTAAAAGGCGCAAACCAGGCGCCACCGCCGTATGCGAAGTGCCAGATATCGGAATCTTCACCTTTCAGCCAAACCCTGCCGTGGTCGAAGCCGGCTATCAGCCCCAGGGAAAAGGGCAGGGTTCTGTTCCTGGAGTTCAGCAGTTGCCAGCGCAGGTCAATGTTCTGGAAAAAAGCGGACTTGCCTGTAAAACGGTTGCGCCGGAAGCCCCTGAAGCTGGAATCCGGCCCCGGCCCGCCAAGGCGGGCGCCCTGATAAAATTGGAAACCGTCGCCGAACCGGTGCTGAATGCCGAAACGGGTGGCGAAGACCAGCTTGCGGTTGCGGTCCAGGTGTTGGTAGGCGGAAAAGGAAGCATCCAGGAATGCAAAATGCTTATCGGGATCGTCCAGTTGTTGCTTCCAGCCCAGGCCGAGCAGAAAACCGATGCCCCGGGCCGGCAGGGCCGGGTTGTCCAGGTTGCGGTAGTCGAACAACAGGTTGGCGCCGATAAATTCCAGCCCTTTGAACAATTTGGGGTCGAACTGGCTGCCGATCTCGCTGATGAAACGCCCGGCAGTGCTGTCGATGCGGATGGATTCGAAAGCCGGGCCGACGGAAAAGCGGGAATGGCTGTTCAGCTTGCGCATCAGCGCCGGGGTGAAATATACCAGTTGCTGGCGCACGCGGTTGTAGTTGAGCTCCTCGCCCTCTTCCTCCAGTTCCGGGTTGGGCGTGTCGTTGCCGAAACCATAAAAGTTGATCGCATAAAGCGGCGTCTGCATGCGGGCGTCCATCGAAAGGCCCCATTTGCCGAAAAGGCCGTTGAATTCATTGGAATAAGCCAGGGTGGCGCCCCCTGTTTTCAGTGCGTATCTGGCGGAAAAGCGGTGGAGTTGTGCGTAAGGGTCCTTGCGGAAACCGTAAGTGCGGTATTCGCCGCTCAGCCCGAGCAGCAAGCCGTCATCCGGGTTGGCCGCTGCCGAGGGCAGCAGCATGAGGTAGTTGAACTCGTGGTCGTTGGAACGGCGGTTGTAGGTGTTGAATCGGGGCGATTTTTTCAACAGGACTGTGGACTCCCGCCCGGCTTCCGTTTTGTTTTCCTCGGCAGGGGTGTCGTAAAACACAAACTGCCGGCGCCCCCCGCTGCTTACCCGGGATTCATCCCTCAGGATGTCTTTCCCCAACCCTCCAACCGCCCGGATGCGAATGGCGCGCCGGGCTTCTCCTTTGATCTCGAAGATGTCGTCATCATCCAGCCCGTACAGGAATATCTGCCGGGTTTCACCGTAGTGGAAGGTTCGCGAGAAGAGCAGTTCTTCCCGTTTTCCCTTTTTATTGGTGTCGTACACCCGAACCCGGGTGTCGCCTTCCGGCAGGCGTTCCACCAGGAAGAGGTCTTTTTTGTCCGTGCCGACGACGTCCACTTCGCGGGCCATCAGGCGGTAGAATTTGCGGGCCAGTTCCATGATCCCGTCGCGCCGGCCCTTCAGTTTCTGCGTCACGGCTTCCCCGTCGAGGGTATAGGCGGCCGGCGGCCAGGCTGCCAGGAATGCCGAGTCGATCAGCTCATCTGTTAAAGACTCCTGGAGCCTGCGCGCTTCTTCTTCCCACACCGGCCACTCGGCCCCGGAGAGAAAGCTGCGGTCGAAATGGCGGGCGTTGTACACCAGCCAGCGAATGCGCCGGGGGCTGCTGCCAAAGACCATCAGCTTTTTCAGGTCGGGCGAGGCCCCTCTGGCCAGAGACAGCACCAGCCCGTCGTAATTGCAGAAAGCCTGGTCGCGGTCGCGGGGAATGGGCCGAAAATAGGTGTTCCCACCTTCCTTTGTTTCCGCCCACCGCCACTGGTCGTCATGGCGGTCCCAGTCGCCCAGCAGGAGGTCGAACAGGCGCGAACGGACAACCCAGCGGAAGTCAACCATCTCATCGTGCTCCGACCTGATCTTTTCCACCACATCCGTTGTGGAGATGATGTCAGAGGGATAGCCGAACTGGGGCGCGTCCTGCCAGCCTTTGCCGTCCGGGCGTTCTTCCAGGATGTACAGGGAACCCGCAAATTCCTCATTATAGATGCCGAGGGCAGCCTGTGGAGGCAGGTAAAACAGCCGGGGTTGGGTGTAATAAATACCCGCTGCTTCGGCCAGCTGCGGGATGGGAAGGGCCGACAGGGGGTGGGAAGCGCTGAAATTGTCTTTCAGGACATCAGCCACGATGGATTCGTTGAAGGGGTAGTTCAGCGTCCGGGAAGCATCCTTGTCGATGGAGCGGATTACGTATTGCCTGCCGTCGGCGGCCTCGAGCCGCAGGGAATTGGTCTGGTATCCCCCTCCGCGTTTGACGGGCTTCATGCCGCCCTTGTATTCGTCGAGGTTTAATGCCGGAGCTTTGACAGTGGCGTTGTAGGCCTCGCGGTAGTGCCGGCCCCAGAAGAAGTTCCAGAGCGGTCCGCGCGTAAAATCTTCTTTGCTGATAGGCGTTTCCACAGCCCCCGGGGGTTCGGGGAGTTTGGTGGGAGGGGCCTCGGCAATGTCTTTCAGGGGGCCGTTCACCTGTTTTCGGTACACCACTTTGCCGGAGGTTCCGTCTTCCTCCGGAACCCAGTACTCGATCCAGGCCGAACCGTCCTGATAGTAGTCTATGCGGGCGAAGCCATTGCGGCCGTAGGTGAACAGGGCGCCTTTGCCCAGGCGGGATGGGCTCCTTTTGGATCCGGCGCCGCTGACTACGAAATGCTGCCCCTCCTGTTCGATGTACTGCAGGTTGTGCTCATGGCCGGAGGCAAAAACAAATTGCCCGTTTTTTCGGGCGGCGTTTACCACGATATTGGCCATCTCCCTGTACTGCGGGTGGCTGGCGTCCTGCGGATGGCCGATGGCCCCACGCAGGAACTGAATGGCGGACCCCAGTACGGGCAGGGGTATCCAGAGTTTTTTATTCAAGTCTGTCAATGGAAAGAGGTGCTGTTTCACCGTGAACTGGCCGCCGTGCGGGCCATAGGTGAAGGGGGGATGGTGCAGGGCGATCAGGACATTTTTATCCCGGTTGCTCTTGATAGCTTCCTCGACATATTCCCTGAACATGTCGCGGCTCTTTACCTCGCAGCCGTCGTTGATCTCGTACTGTTCATCCCAGTCTTCGAGATACCAGTGGGTGTCGATAAGCAGGAGTGTGAGGTATTCGGCGAGTTTAACTTCCGCCGGTTCGCCGCAGCCGGGCCTGGGCAGGAATACATCCTCGCGGCCCAGGTATTTTTCGATGAATTTCTTCTGCCGCTTCAACCCGTCCAGCCCGTAGCCGTACCAGTCGTGGTTGCCGGCGATGAAAAAAACGCGGCCGTCGAAGCCCTTCAGGATATCGAGTTGCGCCAGCAGCCGGGCTTCGTCCTGTTCCCGGTCTGCATCGCCGGCGCCGCCCAGGCCGTTGGGGTAGATGTTGTCGCCGAGGTATATGGCCGTGCTGTTTTTTCCCGCTTCGCGGAGTTTTTCGCCCAGGAGCACCAATGCGGGCGCGGTTTTTCCTTCCGGCATATAACCCGCATCTCCGATGAGAAAGACGGAATGCTCAATAGCCAGGGCCGTATCGGGGCGGGCGGACTCCCATTCCCGGCTTTCTTTTGCGTAGTGGGCGCGGTAATCGGCACAGGACTGGAAAAGCGCCAGGGCGGGAATAAGGATGGTAAGTATTAGCCTCATGTCAGATGGGTGATGGTGTGCTGGATTGAATGTGTTCCAACCCCAAAGATACTGACGGCTGCGGCTCTTTCCAAAAAAAACAACCCCGCGCAGTATGCGCGGGGTTGCGACTTTACACTCACTAGTTTATGAAACTTTAAGCCAACGTCAAAATCAATAAGTATTCACTTTAACCTGTTTTTTCGCTTCTTTATTGCGCTTTGGAGCAAATTTCACATTTTCTGCGGCGCACTTTAGAATAATTACGGCCACGATCTTTAAAAAGTTTCATATATGGAGAATAAAATAAAAGATTTTTTTGCATGCGGGTGGTAAAACGGGAAGAATGGCGGCAGGCCGGGCTGTTTCACTTCGGGATTATCGTTTAAACCACATTTTAAGCCAGAAAAAGGGGCGCGCCAGTTGTTCGCGCAGGGCGAAGTCGTTGTACATGCCGGACAATACTTCCAGCACTTTCCTGTTGCTGCCGATCAGGCTGGCCAGGGCGTTTACGAGGACGGGGTACATCAGCATTTTCTGCAGGCGGTAGCTCAGGCGCATTTCGGAGCCCAGAACGCGGCTGACTCTCTGGTCGTAGGCTTTCAGAAAGGAGGCTGAAAAATCGTTGACGGCCAGGCATTGCTGGAGCTGTTCGGCGGCGATGAAACCGCTGTAGAATGCGTTGCCGATGCCTTCTCCGGTAAGCGGGTCCACGAGGTGGGCGGCGTCACCCACCAGCATGTAGTGGCTGCCGGATATAGGCCTGGGCCTGGAGCCCAGCGGCAGCCCGTAACCCTTTACCTCTCCCTGGAGTTCTGCATCCCGGAAGCGCTCCCGCAGGCCGGGCTGTTGTTCGATCAGGTTGAAAAATACCTGCCGGAGGTTGAGTTTCCGGCGGTTCAGGATGTCGCTCCTCATGCCGAGGCCGACGTTGGCCATGCCGTTGGGCAGGGGGAAAATCCAGAAATAACCGGGTGTGATCTGCCGGATGAAGTGCAGTTCGATGAAGTTGTCGCGGTCCATGCGCCCCACATTGGAAAAGTAGGCGCGCACGGCTGCGGCATGGTGGCGGGGGTCCTTCTCCAGGCCGGCCACCCTGCGGCTGAAGGAAGAGTGGGCCCCATTGGCGACGATGAGCATGCGGGTATCCACCTGTACGGCGCCGTCGCGGCTGGAGACGAGCCAGCCCCGGCTGCTGCGTTCGAACTGCTGAATATCCGTTTCCAGGAACATGCGGATATTGTCGCGCCGGCGGGCTTCTTCGATGAGGAAATGGTCGAAGTCTTTCCGCCGGGAAACATAACCCGGAGCGGATTTGGCGTCCCGGACGTAGTTGGGGCTGAAGGGGATGGCGAGGCTTTTCTCATTGGGCGCCACGAACCTGATGCCCCAGACATCCGACTGGATCGGCCTGGCGTTGAAGCGCTGCAGGATGTCCGGGTCGAGGCGGTTCAGCAGGGTTGTCACCTTGCCGCTGATGGCGTCGCCGCATACCTTATCCCTGGGGAAGGCAGCCCGGTCGATCAATACGCTGGGAATTCCCAGGTAGCTGAGCCGAAGGGCCGTGGCTACACCGCCCGGCCCGGCTCCGACAATGCAGGCATCTGTCTGGATCATAAGTTGTGGGCTTGCCGATTTTCGCCTTTGCCGGCCAGGCGCCCGCAAACGCAGCCGCTAATTTAAGGGAAGTCTCTCAAAAGGGAAGGGAAGGGCCGGAAAAACGTGCGCCCGCTGTTTTTTTATCCAGCGGGCGCACTTTAAGATTCCCCCTTACGTAACAGTTATCCTGTCACTTTAAAAAGCGTTGTTAATAGCTGGCTCAAAGATAAAGGGAAATCTTATGCTTTTTCAACCCCATTTTCATGGGGTGATGCTTTTGATTCAATGTGCAAGCAACCCGACATTCCTATGGCAGTTCCGCCGGCACGATGCGAATGCGTTCCCTGCGGCGGTTGCGCAAAACCAGCAACTCGCAGGCCTGCCCGATAGTGGATTCGCTGAGGCAGCGGTGCAGGTCGTCGATGGAATGGACGGGCTGCCCGTTGAAGCCGACGATGACATCGCCCGGCTGCAGGCCGGAATGCCGGGCGGGGCCCTCCGGTTCGGCCTGTTGCACCAGAATGCCGGATTCTGTTTCCAGTTGCAGTTGCTGGGCCAGTGAGGCGTTCAGGCGGATCATCTGGCCGGCGATGCCGATATAACCCCGGCGCACTTTGCCCTCCAGGATGAGCTTCCCGGCCACGAAGGACGCCAGGTTGGATGCGACGGCAAAACACAGGCCCTGGGCAGGCAGAATGACTGCCGTGTTCACGCCGATGACCCTGCCATGGGAATCGACCAGCGGGCCGCCCGAGTTGCCGGGGTTGAGGGCGGCATCCGTCTGGATGACGTCGTCGATCAGCCTGCCGCTTTCCGAGCGCAGGCTGCGCCCCAGGGCGCTCACTACGCCGGCAGTCAGGGAATACTGAAATCCGTATGGGTTTCCGATGGCTATCGCCAGCTGGCCGACCTGCAGTTTGCCCGAGTCGCCGAAGCTTGCGGTGGCGAGTTTTTCCGCGCTGATCTGCACCACGGCCAGGTCGGTTGCCAGGTCCTCGCCGACGAGGCGGGCCTCGAACTGCCGCCCGTCCTGCAGGTTGGCCTCGATGCGGCTCGCCCCGTTGACCACATGGCTGTTGGTGACGATGTATCCGTCGGAAGAAATGATAAAGCCGGAGCCTGCTCCGCCCGGCGAATATGGCCGCCGCCCGCGCCCCCGCACTTTGTCAACTTTGATCTGGACAACCGCCTCGCTTACCTTTTTAGCCACCCCGGCTACCGTGCGGGAGTATGCATCTAACAAATCAGAATCGGAAACCGCCTCGGCGGAGGAAGGAATGCCTGTCTCCACCGGTGGGCGGGCATCGGATAGGAATTGTACCATTTAGTTTGGTGATTTGAAGCCCGGGCCCGGAAGCTGTGCAACCCTGAACAGGGCCATGCGCTTTTCCGGGCCCGGGCCGGGTGAACGATCCTTTTCACCGCACTACAATAATGCCAATAAAAAACAGGCGCCAATTTGACAGTGGCGCCTGCCTTTTTTTCAGGAATAAATCGGGCGCGAACTTCGGAAGTTTCCCGGAGGAAGCCTGGAGCAAACTTCCGAAGTTTTTCCAGCCCCCCTCCGAACCCGGGAACCCCTCAATTCCCCCCCAGGATCAGCGGCAGCCCATCGCCCTGGCTGCCAACGATTATGACCTTGGAGTTGGGCGAGTTGGCCAGCTGCAGGGTAGCCTCGATGCCTTTGTCCTGGAGGATTTTATCGGTAAGGCTCGCGCTGAGTATCTGGTTGGCCTTGGCCTTGGCTTCGGCTTCGATGATTTTGCGCTGGGCTTCCTTGCGTTCCTGGTCGAGGATGTATTCGTACTTCAGGGCTTTTTGCTCCGCTTCGATCTTTTCCTCGATCGCTGTTTTCACCTTGTCGGGCAGGCGGATTTCGCGGATGAGGGTTGCCCGCAGTTCGATGTAATTGCGTTTCAGGGTCTTTTCCAGGTCTTCCTGGATGAGTTGCTGGACTTCCTCACGCTTGGTGGAATACAATTCTTCCGGCGAGAAACGCCCTATGATCTTCCGGACTGAAGACCGCACCTCCGGCCTGACGAGGGAGGAGAGATAGTCGACGCCGAACATTTCGTGCAGGTTCCCGATCTTATCGTAGGAAGGGTTGACCCGCACCGTTACGTCGACGGCGATGTTCAGGCCGTTGGAGGACAAAACGTCCATGGTTTCTTCAATTTGCTGTTCGCGGACGGAATACACGTACATGTTATTCCAGGGGGCGATGACGTGGAAGCCCGGGGAATAGACGTTTTCCTTATCCAGGCCGCCGGCGAAGCGGCGGAACAACACGCCGCGCTCTCCGGCTTCGATGGTCAGGAAAGTGGCGTTGGAGAAAATCAGGATCCCGATGAAGGCGACAAAGATGATGATGGCCGTTGTGATCAGTTTTCCCTGGCTGAAGGTTTTTTTACCGTTACTACCTATACTCATGATGATATTATTTTTTATTATCGTCCGAAAATTTAACAACTTTTTGGCAATGCAGTTGCCCGGATTATACGGAAGCTCCAATTTTTCGGATGAGCAGGCCGCGGAGCCGGGAGAACAGTTGCTTTTGTCTTTTTGTTGACCTGAAACACAAACCACATCTCTTCTATGAAACTATGGCTGGTTTTCCTTTCTCTGGTGGCTCTGGCGGTGGCCTGCGGCCATTCGCCCGCAGGTGAAGAAGCGGGAAAAGCTAAGAAACCCGATGGGGAAAAGATTTACAAAACCTACTGCATCACCTGCCACGGCCTGTACGGCAACATGGGCGCCGGCGGCGCCTACAACCTCCAGGTATCCAAACTGAACGAGGAAGAGCGCATCCTGGTCATCACCAACGGCCGCAATGCCATGACGCCCTTTAAAACCCTGCTCTCGGCCGAAGAGATAGAAGCTGTGGCGAAATATACGCTTCAGCTGAAGCCCCGCGAGTAGGCTACCCCTGTTCCAGCGGCAGGCCCACCGCCAGTTTTACCTGCGTCATGACGAATGAGCTCTGCACATTGCCGATATTGTCGAGGGCGGCCAGCTTGTTGACGATGAAGTGCTGGTAGGCGCCCATGTCCTTCACCACAACTTTCAGCAGATAGTCGAACATGCCTGCGATGTGATAACATTCGATGACTTCATTCAGGGAGTGCACTTCCGATTCGAACTTGCGCAGGTATGCCTTGGCGTGTTCCTTGAGCTGCACATTGCAGTATGCCACCAGCGTAAAGCCCAGTTTTTTGCTGTCCACCATGGCCGTATAGCGCTGGATGTACCCTTGTTCCTCCATGCGCCTGATGCGCTCGTACACAGGCGTGGTGCTCATGCCCAGCCGGGCAGCGATTTCCTTGTTCGTGTAATGCGCGTTTTCCTGCAGCAGGCTCAGGATGCGCTTGTCGGTGGCGTCCAGTGGTTTCGTCAAGGCGAAAAAATTTCTGCGGAAGGCCGCTTTGGATTATTGATTTGGCAATTTATTCTTTTAATTACCGCAAATTAAGTTTTATTTTCCATGATTGAGATTTATCATAGAAAAAGAACCTGCTAAAATTTAAATTTGTATAAAAAGGGGAAGGAAAAAGATTACCTAACCGAATAAAACCAACGCAATGTCCCACCAGAAATTTCGGCCGGAAAGCCTGATGATGTCCCACGGGCACCATGCTTCGGACGCTCAGGGAGCAGTTAAGGTCCCGGTTTTTCAGACCTCGACATTCGCCTTCCGCTCGGCGGAAGAGGGGAAAGCTTATTTCGAACTGGCCTACAACCTCCGGGATGCCGATGGGGAAGAAGCCCCCGGCATGATATACAGCCGCCTGAACAACCCCAACCTGGAGGTTGTTGAACAGCGCCTGAGCCTGTGGGACAAAGCGGAAGAAGGGGCTGTGTTCTCCAGCGGCATGGCGGCCATCTCCACCGTGATGTTCGAATTCCTCAGGCCCGGCGATTTGTTGTTGTACAGCAGCCCGCTCTACGGAGGCACCATGCACTTCATCAGTGAGGTGCTGGCCAAAATCGGCATCGGGGCCATGGGTTTCCGGGCAGGCGAGAACGCCGATGAGATCCTGTCGCGGCTCAGGGCGGAGGGGTTGGACAGGCGGGTGGCTATGATCTACATCGAAAGCCCGGCCAACCCGACCAATGCCCTGACGGACATAGAGGCGATGAGCCTGATGGCGGAGGAACTCTCGCACCCGGGCAGGCCGGTGCTCACCGTGGTGGACAATACCTACATGGGGCCGCTCTGGCAGCACCCCCTCGAACTGGGCGCCGACCTGGTGCTCTATTCGGCCACCAAGTACCTGGGCGGCCACAGCGACCTGATCGCCGGCGCGGTGCTGGGCAGCAGAGAACTGGTGCAGCGGGTGAAGAACATGCGCACCTTCCTGGGCAACATGGCTACGCCATGGACGAGCTGGATGCTCTCGCGCAGCCTCGAAACCTTGTCGCTCAGAATGGAGAAGCAGTGCCGCAATGCACAGTTGATCGCCCGTTTCCTCAGCAACCACCCGCTCGTCGAGAGGGCCCGCTACCTGGGCTTGCTGACGGAAGCCGACGGCGAACAATACGAAATATACCGCAGGCAGTGCCTGGCCCCCGGCGCCATGATCTCGGTGTACGTGCGGGGCGGGGAAAAAGAAGCTTTTGCCTTCCTCAACGGGCTGAAGTTGTTCAAACTGGCGGTAAGCCTCGGCAGCACCGAATCGCTGGCCCAGCATCCTGCTACCATGACCCATGCCGGGCTTCCTCCCGAAGTGCTGGAGGAAATGGACATCAACGGCCAGCTCGTCCGCCTTTCCATCGGCATCGAACACCCCGACGACCTGATCTACGACCTGGAGCAGGCCCTGGAAAGGGTGGAAATGGCTATAGAGGAAGTGGCTGCCCTGTAGCCTGCGGCGCAGGCCGCGTCGCACCCGCGGGCGTGAGGTAAAAATTTATGCCCTGTTCAAAAATATGGTGATGGAAATCACAATCCTTCATCCGTTCCTGCTCTATCTTTGGAGGGAATTTTGAACAAACCATGGCTGAAAATCGAACAGAAAGTGCGGAAGGGAAGTCCTGCCGGCCCCGGCGCTGGCAGCTCCTGAAGCAGCAACTGCACAACCTGGCGCCTGTTGATTTTGCAAGGGCCCTGCGCGACGGCAGGGGCGTTACCCTGATCGATGTGCGCACGCCGGAAGAATACCGGCAGGCGCATCTGCCCGGCGCCATCAATATCAGTTACCTGTCTGCCGACCTTTGGGACCAGCTCGAAATGCTGGAAACCGAGGGCAAATATTTCGTGTACTGCCGCACGGAGCGCCGCGCGCTGCGCGTCTGCATGCTGATGAAAAACGGCGGTTTCGAACAGGTCTTCAACCTCAACGGCGGCCTGATCGCCTGGGAGGAAACCTTCGGCAGCCTCGGCGGGTAGCCCTCCGGGGGCGATGGAGGGAAGCCGGCCTGCCCTCTGCCGGAAATGATGACATAAATCACCGGGAGGCAGTGGCAAAAGTCACCGGGAAATATTTGGGGGCGCTTTTATTTTGCTCCAACTTCCTGAAATATTTCTTTGAAAGAAGCTAACTGAGCTTTGCTGCCGGAGCAGGTGCTCCGGGTGGTGGGCGGAGCAGTTGTTTTTTTTCAAAAAAACATGAAATTATGTTCATATTTAATTGAGTTGTGATTTCTTAACTATATTATCAAATCAAAAAACTTTTTAAACCATGAAAGTAGAACAAATATATACGGGTTGCCTGGCGGAAGCCGCCTACTACATCGAGAGCAACGGAGAGGCCGTCATCATCGACCCTTTGCGTGAGACGGCGCCGTATATAGAGCGGGCGCAGGCCGATGGCGCGAGGATCAAATACGTGCTGGAGACCCACTTCCACGCCGATTTCGTTTCGGGGCACCTCGACCTGGCCAAGAAGACCGGCGCGGCGATCGTTTATGGGCCGACGGCGCAACCCAACTTCAAGGCTTATGTGGCCAAAGACGGTGAAGAACTGGCAGTAGGAAAGGTAAAGATCCGGGTATTGCACACGCCCGGCCACACTATGGAATCCACGACTTACCTGTTGCTGGATGAAAATAACAAGCAGCACGCCATTTTTACGGGCGACACCCTTTTCCTCGGCGACGTAGGCCGCCCCGACCTGGCGGTGAAGACGGACCTGAGCCGCGAAGACCTGGCCGGTTACCTCTATGACAGCCTGCGCAACAAGATCATGCCGTTGAACGACGAAGTGATCGTTTATCCGGGCCATGGCGCCGGCTCTGCCTGCGGCAAGAAGATGAGTGCGGAAACCTGGGGCTATCTGGGAGAGCAGAAAAAAACAAACTATGCCCTTCAACCCATGACGAAGGAAGCATTCGTGGCCGAAGTCACGGCAGGCCTGGTAGACCCGCCGCAGTACTTCCCGAAGAACGCCGTGATGAACAAGATGGGCTATGACAGCCTCGACGATGTGCTTGAGCGCGGCCTCAACCCGCTGAGCGTCAGGGCATTCAAGGCCGCCTGGGCGGAGGAGGAAGCCCTGGTGATCGACACCCGCCTGCAGGACCTGTTTGTTCAGGGCTTTATACCCGGCTCCATTTTCATCGGCATCGACGACAACTTCGCCCCCTGGATCGGCGCCCTGATCACCGACCTGCAGCAGCCCATCCTCTTTGTGTGCGAACCGGGCCGCGAAGAAGAAGTCATCACGCGCATGTCGCGGGTGGGCTATGACAACCCCATCGGCTATCTGGAAGGCGGCTTCGACGCCTGGGTGAAAGCCGGCGAAGAAGTGGATTCGATCAAAGAGATCACGGCTGAAGAGCTGGCTGATTCATACGGCAAGCCGGGCGTGAATGTGCTCGACGTGCGCAAGGGCAGCGAATACGACGCCCAGCACGTGGTCGGCGCCCAGAACTTCCCGCTCGACTTCATCAACAAGAACATGAGCGAGGTGGACCGCAACAAGCAGTACTACCTGCACTGCGCCGGCGGCTACCGCTCCATGATCGCCGCATCCATCCTGCGCGCCCGCGGGTTTGAAAAGCTGGTGAACGTCAGAAGCGGCTTCAAGGCGATTCAGGAAACGAAGATCCCGATGACGCAGTTCCAGGAGCAGATCACGGAACTGTAACCGGAAGTTTAGCCCAGGCGAGACGGGGCGCCCCGTCCTTGCGGGCCGGGCAAGCGGGGAATGGAGGAAAAGATGAACCTCCGGTAATCCCCTGGCGATGACCGGCCTTCGGCCTGGCGGTTCCGGTTCGGGAGAATATTTGTTCGATTTTCATATATATGGAGGGGGGAGCCGATCCGTGCTCCCCCCTTTTTTTGCTGCTGATAAAGATCAACCAACCGGCTGACGAAACTCATTTCCCTTCTATTTGGCCTTTTGCACCTTTAGCAATATGATTCAGCAAAAGAGGCTGCTGAAGGCGGGGAGGGCAGTTCTCCCTTTTATCTTTCCTCAAAATCCGCGCCTTGGCCGGGAAAAATACAAGCGATATGATCAAAGTCCAGTCTATTCCAATTCGCGAAGTGATGAGCCGGGAACTCCTTGTCGTGCGCAGGGATGAAAAACTCGGGCGGGTGAACGAAATATTTCAGGCCTATAATATTCACCACCTGCCGGTGGTGGACGGGCAGGGGCAGCTTTGCGGCATCATCAGCAAAGCGGACCAGATGCGCGCCGACCATCTGATCGGGCTCTATAACCAGAGGCTTTACGAGGAAGTCTCCGCCTTTGATATCATGACCAAACAAGTGGCTACCATCGGCCCGGATGAACCCCTCCAAAAAGCGGCAGAGGCCTTTTTGTCCAATATTTTCCACGCCCTCCCGGTCGTAGACCGCGGGCAGCTCATCGGCATCATTACCACCCATGACCTGCTGCGGTTCAGTTTCAGCGATGAGCTGCTGCTCGACGATTGATAACAGCCGCCGCACGCACGGAAATCTGATTGTTCATTCAAAATAAAAACAGCCTATGACTCCCGCTGTCAAAGACCTGCAGGCCTTTCACTTCGAACACCGCCTGTGGGCAAACGAACTGGCTTTTTATGCTGACGAGATCAAAATTTACGAACACCGCCTGGAAGAACTGGCCCGGAAATACCACACCACCGAGGTGCTGAGCGGGCTGGAACAGTTCCAGAACCAATTCATCCGGCAAAAGGAAGTGCTGGACGCCCTGAAACACGACATCCACATTTTCGAACAGAAGTTCAGCGAAGCCCTCGAAAAAGGGGAGGAAGCGCCCCTCGACCAGGATTACCACCAATTCCTCGAAGAGCAGATGGAAACCTACCGGTCTATTTACGCCGGCCTGAAACAAAAATTTTACCGCTACCTGGTAAAATGGATTTGAGGAAGCCTGCCCGTCCTCTCCCGGCGCCTGCCGGGATCGGGCGGGTAAAAGTGGGAAGCGGCAGAAGGAAGTCCCGTGCCGACTGTAAGGAGGCCGGGATGGGAAATGGAGCCCGGCTTCATTTGCCCTAACCTAAACCCTGGTGAGCTATCGTGCAGCGCCCCTGCCTGCCGGCCCGGCAGGAGGGGTGTTGTGTTTTGTAACGGCCGTCACTGAAGGCCCCTGCCCCACCTGCTATCTTTACCGGCGCAGATGCACTATTTCGGAAAATCCCGTATTTTTAAAAACCAAACCCGAAAAGCATGAATAGGAATACCGTCCTTCTCCTGGCGCTGAGTTCCCTTTTTATCTTTTCCTGCCAGGATCAGCCTGCTTCCGATTCCGGCCAGAGCGCAGACCGGGAGGCCGCTTTGTCGCCCGAAGATTCGAGCCTGTACCTGGCGCGGGGAAAGGAACTGGCTCTGAGCACCTTCTCCGCCATGAGCAGCGAACTGCTTGCCGCCATGCAGCGGGGTGGGGTAGAGGAGGCTGCCCGCTATTGCAACCTCGCCGCCTATCCCCTCGTGGATAGCCTGTCCAAAGTCCACGAGGCCGACATCCGCCGCACCAGCCTGAAGGTGCGGAACCCGAAAAATAAACCCACCGAGGCGGAACAACAACAGCTTCTGGCCTTCCAGCAGTTGTTCGAGGCTGGCAGCCCCATGGCGCCCGTTGTCCGGCCTGTCGATGCCAACACCGTAGCTTTTTACGCCCCTATCCAGATACAGCCCCTCTGCCTCCAATGCCACGGCAAAATGGGCGAAACACTCAAAGAAGCGGACTATGCCGTGATCAAAGAGCTCTACCCCGAAGATGCTGCCATCGGCTATTCGGAAGGGGATTTGCGTGGGATTTGGAGCATCCGGTTGAGGAAAAAGTTGTAGGTTTGGGCAAAGCGCATAAACGTCGGCACATCGGCGCAGCTAATCCAGGTGGTTTGCCACCGGACATCCGGCCTTCAGCCCTGCGACCTTTCGACCTTTCGACCTGCAACCTTTTGACATCTCCACGAAATTCCCCTGGCCATGAACCCTCTGGCGCACGAACCCAGCCCATACCTTCGGCAACACGCAGATAACCCCGTCGACTGGCATCCCTGGGGCGAAGTAGCCCTGGCGCGCGCGCGCCGGGAAGGCCGCCCGATCCTGGTGAGCATCGGGTACAGCACCTGCCACTGGTGCCATGTGATGGCCCGGGAGAGTTTCGAAGATGCGGAGGTAGCCGCATTCATGAACGAACATTTCGTCAACATCAAGGTGGACCGGGAGGAGCGGCCCGACCTGGACGCCCTCTACATGGCCGCCTGTGAAGCCATTACGGGGCGGGGCGGCTGGCCGCTGAATGTTTTCCTCACCCCCGAGGGCAAGCCCTTTTACGCAGGAACTTATTTCCCCCCCGAACCCGGCCAGCGGCTGCTATCCTGGATGCAGGCCCTGCAATATGCCGCCTACAATTTCTATGAGAACCGCCGGGCCGTCGAACAGGAAGCAGAGAAAATACTGGGCCGTATGGAGCGGCGCGAGCGGGCGGGCGCTCCGGAGGATGCCGACAGCCTCTTCAGCCGGCAGTCGGTGGAAAGGCTGAAGGAGGGGCTCCGGAAACAATTCGACACCGGGGAGGGCGGTTTCGGGCAGGGCGCGAAGTTCCCCAACACCATGGCCCTGGAACTGCTGGTGCAGTATGCCTGGCGGTTTTCCGATGAAGAAGCAGGGGCCCATGCGCTGGCTACCGTGAACCGCATGATACAGGGCGGGCTGCACGATTTCGTAGGCGGCGGCTTTGCCCGTTATGCGGTTGACCGCCAATGGCGCGTGCCGCACTTCGAGAAAATGCTGTACGATAACGCCCAATTGGCGCGCCTGCTGGCCCTGCTGTACAAATGGACAAAAAATCCCGGATTCCGCGAAGCGCTGGATCGCACCCTGGCCTTCCTGGAGGCGGAACTGCGGCATCCGGAAGGTGGTTTCTGCTCCGCGCTGGATGCTGAATCAGAAGGGGAAGAGGGGCGCTTCTACACCTGGGATTACGGGGAGATCACGGAGCTGCTTCCTGCTGAACCCCATTGGTTCTGCGCCTATTTCAACATCCGGCCCGAGGGCAATTGGGAGGGGCGCAACATACTCTATGCTACGGAAAGCACCGGGCAGTTTGCCGCCCGCCATGGCGCAGGCCGGGATGAAGTAGAGGCCTACCTGGGCGGCTGCCGGGCTGCCCTCGCACCCGCCCGCGCCCGCCGCCCGCGCCCGCGCCGCGACGAGAAGGTGCTGCTGCCCTGGAATGCGCTGGCCTGTTCGGCCTATGCGCTGGCCTGCGGCGCCACCGGAGAAGCCCGGTACCTGAAAACGGCCGAACAACTGCTCGATTTCCTGCTTCGCCATTTTAAAATGCCCGGCGGCGGCCTGCGCCATCTCTATCAACAGGAAATCCCGGCTTTTCTCGATGGTTATGCCTTCCTGATCGATGCCATGCTGGAGGTGCATGCCGTCAGCCAGCGCCACGAACTGCTGGGCCAGGCTGCGGGTTTGCTGGAGGAGGCTCTGTTGCGGTTTCAGGACGAAGAGGGCCTGCTGTTCTATTACAGCCAGGAGAAGGAAACGATCCTGCGCCGAAAGCCGCTGCAGGAGGAGGACATGCCTTCGCCCAATGCGGTAATGGCCTCCAACCTCCAGCGGCTGGGCGCCTTCCTGGATCGGCGGCATTGGCGGGAACAGGCGCACGCCATGCTGCTGGCCGTGGGCGGCAGGCTATGCGAAACGCCGCTTCCTTACGCCAGCTGGGGCAGCCTGCTGCTGGCCGGGTATGGCGGCATCCTGGAAATCGCCATTACAGGCCCCAAAGCCATGGAGAAGGCCCGCGAGGCCAACGCCGCCTTCCTCGGGCCCTGCCTCCTGATGGCGGCAGATGCCCCTAACGATGCTTACCCCCTGCTCGCCCACCGCTGGAAGCCCGGGGAAACCCTCATCTACCTTTGCCGCGATTATGCCTGCCAAAGGCCGGTGAGAACGATAGAGGAGGTGCTGAAGGAGGTAGAGAGCGAAAAGTAAACCTCAGTCCGTGGTGCTGCTTATCTTCCGGTGGATACCCAGATAGGCGTCGTCTTCGGCCCCGTCGCCGTCCCAGTCGAGCATGGTGCGGAACTCGGCCAGGCCTTTGTCTATTTTGACGATGTACTGGTAAGTGGCCTTGGGTTCAATCATCATCAGGGTATCGCTGAAGGTGTTCCACAGCCCGCGGGCTTCGCTGATAATGGTGTCGTTGCCTGCTGTAAAAACCTGGCGATACTGATTGTCGGGCTGAAAGTAAGCCCTGATCGGCCGCATGCCGGTCCGTTCCAGCCATTCTTCTTCCCTGATCTCGAAAACGTAGCTGGAGTCCGTATTTTCCGACGTATTGACTTCCACCCTGACGAGGATGGATTCCCAGGTTCCGGGCAATACCTGGCCAAGCGGGAGCGCAGGGGCCGAACCGGCCTCAGGCTCCGCGGTGGGCTGGCATTGCGTCAGCATAAGGCTTGTAAACAAAAGGGCGGCAAGGATAAAGGCAGTGCTCCGCATCGTTTTTTTGCGGCAAAAATACATTTGTTTTCACAAAAGCCCTCAACCCTTTCTCAGCACATCGCCCGAACCCGAAACCTTCTGCTCTATCGCCGGCTGGCCGGTGTAGTAGATGTTGCCCGAGCCGGCAATGCGGGCTTTGAGTTGTTCCGTAACGCCGATGCTGACATTGCCTGATCCGGCGATGGAAACCTCGGCCGTGGGCGTGCTAAGCCCGAATGCGTCGATGTCGCCGGAGCCCATGATTTTGGCATCAAATGAGCCGGCCTGGCCCTGGAATTCCATTTCACCGGAGCCGGATATCCTGGCTTTGACCGATTCGGCGGCCAGCTTCAGCCCGATGTTGCCGGAGCCGGAAATCGCCGATTCGAATGCGCCCAGCCCTTCGAAGGTGTTGGTGCAACTGATGTCGCCCGAGCCGCTTACCTGCAGCCTGTGCAGCGTTGGCATACTGATGTAAATCGTCAGCCCCTCGTGGTTGCGCACATTTCTGGTGAACCGGATTTTCCATTCTCCTCCATCGACGCGCGTATTCAGCAAGTCGATAATATTTTCCTGCCCTTCGGCTTCAACCATGAATTCGCCTGCCTGGGTAAGCACGACATCCATACTACCCTGAAGGATAATGGATTCAAAATCCCGTACATCCAGCTTTTTCCGGATCATCTCCCCATTCCCTGCGATACTTTCGGTGAGGAAGCTGAAACTGCTGTTGTTGTTTCCGTTTTCAACATTACAGGCAGGGAGCAGCAAACCCAGCAGGCCCACCCATACGAACAGATGGATTTTCATTTTCATAGATCTTGTGGTTTTGGATAGCTATTCAAAGGCGCCTTTGCGGCATTATCCGGAACGCGGGCCGGGCTAAAGCCTCTCTGATTATCATTTTGCGGGCCACAGGCCCGCGTTCCACCTGAATAGTTACGGTTTCGGAAAAAATATCTCATCTCAGCCCGTTTGACGGAAAAAAGCGCCGTCCCGGTTACAACAATGCATACTCTGAGTATAAAATTACCTCCATTTCTGTAGGGCGCCAAATTAAGTGGATCAAAACCCTTTCCTTTTCGGCCGGAAGGGGGAGGGGATATGGCGGGGGGGAAATACAAGCCGGCATGGCTTCGAAAAAATGGAGAAAGTTTTCCCGGCTGTAATATCTTTGCTCCTTAAGCGCAACAGGCGTATATTTTCAAACCATTAAACTTTTCACATGCGAACTGTGGCCTACTCAGCCTGGCTCCTTCTTCTGTGCGCAGCCGCCGCAGCGTGCCGCCAGGCCGGCGCCGGGGCCGAAAACCTGGATTATCTGAGCCTCCCGGCCTTCAGTGGCGACGCCATACAGGTTGTGGTGGAGATACCCGCCGGCACCAATCGCAAGATAGAATATGACGAAACGCGGAAAAACTTCGCCGTAGATGAGATCGCCGGGAAGGCCCGCGTCATCGATTTTCTGCCGTACCCCGGCAATTACGGCTTCATTCCGTCCACTTACATGGATCCTGCGCTCGGCGGCGACGGCGGCCCGCTCGATGTATTGGTTATCGGCGAGTCGGCGGCAACCGGAACTGTGATGGCGGCCCGCCCCATTGCCGCCCTTTTGCTTTTGGATGAAGGGCAACTGGACACCAAGATCATCGCCGTGCCGGCCGATAGCAGCCTGCAGGTGATGAAGGCCGGTGATTTCCAGGAGTTCAGCATGGCCTACGATGGCGCCAAACACATCATTGAGAACTGGTTCCTCTACTACGATGGTTTGGGTACGACGGAATTCAAAGGCTGGCGGGATGAACAGTACGCCCTGGAAGAGGTTCGGAAATGGATGTCCGCCAATGAGCATAATTAATTACCCGGCCAGGCTCAACCATTGTAGCGGCCTGCCTGTTCAGTGAAGGTAAACCCGCATCCCTGCATGAAGCACAGTACCACCCTAGGCCGTACCCAGAGGTGCCCTTTTTACGGTTCTTTGCAGCATCTGCTTTCGCCTTCGGCTGCCGACGACCTCACCCCCCCGCCTCAGGCTGCCTCGTCGGCGAAAGTTCAGATTCCTCTTTCCGTTCCAGGTTTCGGGCTGGCCATTTTCCGCGGGGCGGAGAACCTGCCTGCGGAATGGGACGGGTTACTTCCGGAGGGAACGCTGGTATTGAGCCGGGCTTACCTGCGCCTTTTCGAGCAGCACCCGCCGGAAGGAATGGGCTTTGCCTATCTGGCATTTTACAAAGGCCATCAGTTGGCGGGGCTTGCCGTTTGCCAGTTGATGGAATTCAGGGCCCTGAGGCAGATACAGTCCCTTCAGCAGCCGGCCAGGGGCAGCCTGGGCGTTCGTGTGGCGCACCTGCTGAAACGCAGTGTAGCCCGGCGCATCAACGCCCGCCTCATCGTTTGCGGGCTTACCCAGTTTTCCGGAGAGTTCGCCTATTCCTTCGACGCCCGGCTGGCCTCCCCCGAGAACCAGGCCAGCCTGGCGGCCGAAGCGGTGGAATTGCTGGCGCGCCAGCTCAGGGAGGAAGGCTGGAACCCCTCGGGCATCCTGGCCAAGGATTTTTATCCGGAAAGCCTGCCTCATCTGAAACCGCTGGCCGACAGCGGTTATACTCCCTGCGTCTTTCAGCCCAACATGATACTCGACATCCGGCCCGGCTGGCTGTCCTTCGGCGACTATCTCGAGGCCATGTCCTCCAAATACCGGGTTCGGGCCCGACGGGCGTTCAAAAAACGGAATCCGCTTCGCAGCGAGGAGTTGGATGCCGAGGGGGTTCGGCTGCATCTGGGAAGCATGCACAAACTGTATCTGGAAATGGCCTCACAAGCCGATTTCAACCTGCTTCAGCTGCCTGCCGCTTATTTCCTCGCCATGAAAGAGGCCTTTCCCGAACAATTCAGGGTGCTGGCATATTTTCACGGCGATCGCCTCGCCGGTTTCTGCACCACCTTGCGCAACGGCCGGGAACTGGAAGCGCATTTCATAGGCTTCGGGCAGGAGGAAAACAGGGAGCACCAGCTGTACCTCAACATGCTTTACGACATGGTGCGCCTGGCCATCGAGGAGGAACGGGTGGAACGGCTGGTGTTCTCCAGGACGGCCATGGAGATCAAAAGTTCGGTAGGAGCCGAACCCCGGGATATGTACTGCTACCTTCGGCACCTTTACGAACCGGCCAACCGCCTGGCCCCGGTGCTGGTCCGGCAGTTGCAGCCGCGGGTGGAATGGCGGCAGCGCCACCCCTTCAGCCAACAGGAAGATTAACTGAACCGCTTGCCCTTTACCGTAACTTTAAAGCCGTTGTCGTGCCTGTATATGTCGATCTCGGCATTAATGCGCTGGGCGCGCATGTGGAGGTTGGACAGGCCCTGCCCGGTTTTGCCGTTCACCCTGGCTTTGGAGCCGGCCGCGGTTTTGCCGTTGTCCTGAACAGACAGAAAATAGTGCGCCCCTTCATTGTAAAAGCGGATGGTGGCCTTCGTCGCCTGCGAGTGTTTGGCAATGTTGTTGACCGCTTCCTTGAATATGAAATACAGGTTTTGCCGGATCTGCACCGGCATTTTGCGCAGGCGGTCCATTTTCCCGATGTGCAACTCAAAAGCTATCCCCAGTGGTGCCAGCATTTCTTCCGCGTGTTCCCGCATCCGGTGGATCAGGTCCTCCACCCTGTCTTTGCGGGAATCGATAGACCAGATCACGTCGCTCATTTTCGACATGGCCTTGCGGCTCACCTCGCCGATATTGCGCAGGCGGTCCCTGCTCTGCTCGTCGGGTGCGCCGGCCTGCAGCAGGTCTGTCTGCAGGGCAATGCCCGACAGCAGGCCGCTTACCTCGTCGTGCAGGTCGCTGGACAATTTGGTGCGGATGCGCTCCATTTCCAGGCGGCGTTCCAGGCGATACCTGGAGATTCCGAACCCGATGCCGGCGATGGCCAGAATCAGCAGGATTTTGAACCAGATGGTTTGTGTGAACGCAGGTTTTACGCGAATGGGGAGCTTCAGGGTTTCAGTATTCCAGTTGCCGTTTGCGTCAGCGCCACTGACGTGGAGCCTGTACGGGCCTGGCGGCAGTTTGTTGAACCGGACGTTGGGCGTTCGGGTAGGGTTGGCCCAGGCCTTGTCATACCCCTCCAGCCAGGTGCGGTAGTGATTGCGGCGCGGGCTCTTGAAGTTAGGCAGGGTGTAGTGGATGGTGAAATAGTTGTCGCCGGGATGGATCGTCAGTTCTTCCAGGCTGGAGAGGTTGGCGTCCTGAACGATGGTGCTGTCCAGCCTGGAATTGTAACGGGTGATTTTGGTCAGCGCCACCGGGGGGGTCTCGCTGTCGATCAGCAGATCCTGGCCGTAGAAGGCATTGACGCCGTTGACGCCGCCGAAATAAAAGCGGCCGTCGGGGCCCCGGAGGTAGGAAAAGCGGTTGAACTCATCGTGGCTCAAACCGTCTGTTGTATAGAAGTTCCTGAAAAGCCCCCGTTTGCGGTCGAAATAGGATAAGCCGTTGTAGGTGCTGATCCAGTAGTTGCCGTGTTCGTCGGGGACGATGCCGCAGACCGTATTGCTGGCCAGCCCGTCCTCGCGGCTGTAATGCTGGAAGAGCCCTATTGTCGGGTTCAGTATGTCCAGCCCGTTGGTGGTGCCCAGCCACAGCATGCCTTCCCCGTCCTCGTGGATGGTGTAAATGATGTCGCTGGACAAGCTGTTCTCACCTTTCCCGGCGTTGTAAACCCTGGTGTGCCGTTTCTCCCGGTCTATCTGGTACAGCCCGTTCTCGGTGCCGATCCAGAGCAGCCCTTTGCTGTCTTCGAGCAAAAAATAAGCTGTGGCGTTCTGGAGGGGGTTGTTGCCTTCCTTGTCATGATACACCGTGAACTGTTCCGTGCGCGGGTCGAAGGAGACGAGCTGCCCGCCGGCGTCCGAAGGTTCGGCGCAGAGCCAGATGGCGCCGTCGCGGCTGAGCGTCAGGGCGCTGAACCTGTTTTTGAAATCATAAGTCGTCAGCCTGCAGGTGTGGGTGTTGTATTTGTGCAGCTGCCCCCCTGTAGAAGCGATCCCCTGGCAGGAAGCGCCCCAGAGGTTGCCTTCCTGGTCCAGTTTCAGGGCGTTGACGCAGGACAGGCCGACCTTCTTTCCCGTTCGCTCATCGATGAGTTCCAGGGTGTCCAGAAAACCGGTTTCCAGGTCGAGTTCGTACCATTCATCCACTTCCCGGGCGATGTAAATGAAGCGCCTGCCATCGCTGTCCATGCCGCGCATCACTGCCCCGCGCCGGTCCTGGCTGAGGTCTTCGGCCAGGAATGTTTTGACTTTCAATTGCCGGTTCTGCACGATCTTCAGCCCGGTGTCGGTGCCGAGAAACAAAGTCTGGAAAAAATCCCTGCCGTACAGCCCGGAAATATACCGGCTGTAGCCGAGCAGGTAAGTGAAGTCCACCAATTGGCTGCCCGGCTTTATGCAGAACATGCTCTGGATGGGATAGATATCCTTGGAGCGGCTGGAGCCGGCAAACAGGAGGTTGCCTTTCTGGTCTTCCCAGATATTGATGTAATAATAATCCGGAGGAAGTTGGGGCAGCAGCGTCAGGCTGTGGCCGTTGGGTTCCAGGAGGAAGGCGCCGCGCTGGCCCTGCAGGGAGAACCACACTTTGCCCTGCCTGTCCTGGTACAGGAAATAAGCCGAGCCGGGGTAGTTGCTCGGCTGGTCGAGGCATTCCAGGTCTTCGATCCCGAACCGGCGCAGCAACTGGCCTTTGCCTGAAAAAAGCCGCAGCCCCTTTTCGCTGTCGTTCATGAGGAATTCCCCGCCGGGCAGCTGCAGCAGGTGAACCGCCACACTTCTTTCTTTGTGGTTTTCTTTTACGGAGGCCAGCAGTTCGAATTGGTTGTCCCGGATATGGCGGTAAATGTTGGTGGCCTGGTCACTGATGGCAACGATCAGGATGTCGCCCCGGGGATTGACGGTAACCAGGCGGGGCAGCCCGTCGATCCCGTGCTCGGGCAGCAGGCTGACCATTTGCCGTTCCAGGGTTTCGGGGTCAAGGATGTCGAACAGGCCGAAATTGGAGCGAAAGGTAATGACGATATTGCCGTTCTTGTCGAGCTGAAGGTTCCGGATATTGGAGTCGGATATTTTCCTGTGGTTGTTGGGGTGGTTGTTGAAAACCAGGAACTCGTAACCATCGAAGCGGTTCAGGCCGTTCGGGGTGCCGAGCCAGAGGAGCCCGTTGCCGGCCTGGACGATAGACCTGACCAGGCGGTCGGAAAGTCCGTCATTGACGGAATAATACTCATAAGGGAATACCTTAGGCTGTGCTGTCAGGGTGGGCGCCAGCAGAATTGGAAAAGCAGCAAGGCATAGTGAAAGGGCTATGCCATTGAAAAAAACCTCCCTACGATATTGCATGGGCACAGATGCCGGTAAAAAGTGATTGCTACCTCAGCCGCCAATTTATCAAAAATAAAGGAGTCTTTGAAGCCCTGCCTCAAATTTCGCCGTCCATTCTCTTGCGAATGACTTCTGCTTTACTGTTTACGTGCAGTTTCCGGTAAATTTTTTTGATATGGTCGCGCACCGTCTCAACCGAAACGAGGTATTTGTCGGCGATCATTTTATAACTCAGGCCATCGACGAGCCCCTGGACGATCTGCTCCTGCCGGCCGGTGAGCACCTGTTCCTCCCCGCTCTCCCGCTTCGGGGAAAAGTGGTCGATCACTTTGCGGGCAATGGAGGGCGACATGTAAGCCCCGCCCCTGTTTACGGTGAGGATCGCCTCTCTGATCTCCTGTATGCTGCTGCGCTTGACCAGATAGGAATCCGCCCCGGCGCACAGCGCCTTGAAGATGCGGTCGGAATCGTCGTAGGACGTCAGCATGATGATGTCCACATCCGGGAGTTTGCCTTTCAGCAGGCGGATGCCTTCCAGGCCCGACATGCCCGGCAGCCCGATGTCCAGGAGGATGACATCAACCTCCAGCCCTACATCCAGTTTCTCCAGAAATGTTTCGACGGAAGGAGCCGCGTGTACTGCCCCGAATTCCTTCTGTTCCCTGAAGAATTGTTCCAGGCCGTCCCTGAACATTTTTTCATCTTCGATAATCCCCAGCTCGATCATGGTTTTGCCAACGGGTTTTGGTATATAAAGCGCTGCAGGCGCTCCAAATATTCTTAAAAATACATCTTTTATACATCGGAGGAAATTTCGGGGCTTTTTCCTGCAGCTTCTTTGCCTGGGCTTTTCTGGAATAATGCGCCAAAACTTCTATTTTTGCCATTGGGCTGAAGTATCACTTTGCCGTTTGAAATAAAATTTCGATTTTCACTTTCCGGGCTTGGGTATACAGCGCCATGGGCAGTTTTTAAAAAATACAAAATAAAAATCTATGTTGCGTTCTAAAATCGGCGGCATTGGTTACTATGTTCCCGAGAAGGTGGTCACCAACGACGACCTCACGAAAGTGATGGACACCTCGGACGAGTGGATACAGGAAAGGACGGGTATCCTGGAGCGCCGCTACGGCAAAAAACACGAAGAGACTACGACCACCATGGCCGCCCGCGCAGCGGCTGTCGCCATCGAGCGGGCCGGTATCCGGAAGGAGGATGTCGATTTCATCATTTTCGCCACCCTCAGCCCCGACTTCTATTTCCCCGGCTGCGGTGTGCTGTTGCAGCGCGAACTGGGCATTACCGCTTCGGAAGCCGGCGCGCTCGACATCCGCAACCAATGCTCCGGTTTCCTCTACGGGATTTCGGTGGCCGACCAGTTCATCCGCACCGGCATGTATAAAAACGTGCTGGTTGTCGGTTCCGAGATGCATTCAATGGGGCTGGACTTCAGCACCAGCGGCCGCAACGTGACGGTCATTTTCGGCGATGGCGCCGGAGCTGTGCTCTTGCAGCCTACGGAAGAGGAAAACAAAGGCATTCTGACTACCTGCCTGCACTCCGATGGCACTTACGCAGAAAAGCTGGCCCTGATAAACCCGGGCGCTCATGGCGGGTACCATGCCAAACAACTGGAGGAACCCGTAGATTATGGCTACCCCGATTCGAAATACGGCGATATGTTCGTCACCCAGCGCATGCTGGATGAGGGCATGCTCTTCCCCTACATGGACGGCCAGTTCGTCTTCAAAATGGCCGTCCAGAAGTTCCCCGAAGTCATCCTGGAAGCCCTGGGCAAAGCAGGCCTGAAAAAGGAAGATATCACCATGCTGATACCCCACCAGGCCAACCTGCGCATCAGCCAGTTCGTTCAGCGAAGGCTGGGGCTGCGCGACGATCAGATATGGAACAACATACAGCGGTTCGGCAATACGACGGCGGCCTCCGTGCCCATCGCCCTCTGCGAGGCCTATGAGGCCGGCGCCATCAAAAGCGGCGACCTGGTCTGCCTGGCGGCCTTCGGCAGCGGCTTCACCTGGGGCGCCGCCTTGTTGCGCTGGTAAGCGCTTCACCCTCTCGGAAGTTGTATTAACTTTTTCATAGCACATTAATTTGGCGCCTGCCCTTTCCGGGCAGGCTTTTTTTGGCGCCGCCCGGAAGCTGGAAAAAACGGGCCTGTTTTCCGGAAACCAGTGCAATATTTTAATTTCGCCGGCAGTTAACCCGGCAAAACCCCCGCCATCGGGAAAAGGCAAATTCACAAAATTCAACCGCTGTCATCATGAAGGGAAAAAAGTGGCTGTTTCTTCTGTTTGGGATGTCCCTGATATTCGGGCAGGCCCTGGGCCAGAAGCCGCCGGAAACGGAGAAGGAATTCGATGAAGGCTATCAGCGCCGCATTCAGATGGAGTACATCGACGGGGTGTATATCCCCAAAGACCTCAGCGACGCCCTGGTTCAGCTCAGCAAGCTGGTGGACAGGGAGTCCAGGGCGAAGTTCAAAAGCGTTCCGGAAGAAGAGGCTATCCACAAACTCCATTTCAGCCTGGGGCGCTGGATCACGCTGAACTGGGGCTTTTACGAGGGCTCCCGCCTTTCCCACGGCCTTCGCCAGATGGGGGTCTACCACCCCGAGGATATGGCCCGGCTCATCATCCGCTCCTTCCACCGCAGCCTCAACCAGCGGCCCATCGACCTGAAAGGGCAGATAGAGGCCATCCAGGCCGAACAGAAAAAGCGCCTGGAGGAACGCCTTCAGAAAGGGGATATCCTGTATGAAGAAAAGCGGCCGCTCGGCAGGGATAGCAGCGGCCAGTAAGTGGGAGCCAAAACCTGCAAAAGATTGGTTGAGGCTCTGCCTGCCGGCGTACTGAATAACTATCCCACGAACTCCCGGATCTCTCCGGCGATGGTTTCCGCGCATTCCCACTGGGCAAAGTGCCCGCAGTTGGACAGCATGGTGAGCTGGCTGCCGGGAATCTGCGCCGCGCCGATCTCTCCGACCAGGCGGGTGGTGAGGGTGGGGTTGACTATCTTGTTGGGAATGAGCTGGTCGTTCTGCCCGAAAAGGATAAGGGTGGGAACCCTGATCCGGGAAAGCTGCGGCAAAACGGGCTCGTCCAGCATGGCCGTCACGCAGCGGGGGATGAGCCGGCAATAGTAGCTGAACGCCCCGGGAACCTGCCGCATGGCCAGGCGTTCATCGACCATGAAGCGGGCATCGTCGGGGAACTGGTAGAAATTGGCCTCGAAGGCGGCCCTGACCTGTTCCTCCGGGGCATCCACAAGAAGGGCGGGGTTGTACAAGCTGCGCAGCCACTGATGGCCGGTATGGTTGAAGGCCTCGAACCCGGCCGGGGCAATGAGCACCAGCTTTTCAAAAAGCCGCGGGCGTTTAAGGACGCAGAACATGGCTACCTGGCCCCCCATGGAATGCCCGACCAGCGTCAGGTTCGTCAACTGCAGGCTTTCCGCTACTTCGATCACCTTGCCGGCGAAAAAGGCCATGCTCACCGGAAACTCTCCCTTGCTGGACGCCCCATACCCCGGAAAGTCCATGGCGATGCAGCGGTAGTGATCGGCCAGGGCGCCGGCCAGTTTTATCCAGCCTTTGTAATTGCTGCCCAAACCGTGCAGAAAAAGCAAAGTCCGGGGGCCTTTCCCCCGGGCCATGTACCCGATCTCCGTGCCGTCCCTGAGTTTAACCGTCGCCTGGATGTATGCAGCCCCGGAGCCGGGTGCTTCCTCTTCCCGCGTTTCCGCCATTCGCAGAACTGCCGGCGGAGCTGCTTTTTTTCGCTTTTGCAGCAGGACATACAAGCCGATGCCCAGCGCCAGGGAAGCCAGCAACAGCAACACCAGCATGGCCGCATTGCCAATGGCCGCCGACAGCGCCAAACCGGCCGCCAGTGGCGGCAACTGAATGCTGCCTGCTGCCGGGCCAGCCGAAGCGAATGCGGCCCGAAAGCCGCCCGGAAGGGCAAAGTACAGAACAGCGCCTCCGCAGAAACCACAAAGGAGAATAACAACAACAGCCCGCCAGATGAGTTCCTGAAACGCCATGGCCAAGTGACTTTTTCCGAAAGCTATAAAAAGTATCGAAACCAAAATAATACAGGCAGCCCCTTCCCGAAAATAATGTGCCGGGATAAATATCGGAACATCCTTTTCGGCAGAGATATCGAATATTAATAAATCAGTAAAATAAGAGGTTTGTATTGGCTTGGAAAGCGGATTTTTGTACCTTGTTTCGGGCTGGTTACATAAAAAAATCCTGTTCTGCAGGGTGGGGGCTACAAGCTGTTTTTACAAATATTCTGAGCATTCATATAACCAATCGCCTAACTATCAGACTAAAACCAGTACTATGAAAAAGGACGAAAAAAAGTACGTTGCGCTCGTCACCGGCGCCACCGGAGGCCTTGGAACGGCCATGGTCAAACACCTGGTGGATGACGGCTATCTGGTGATAGCCAACTACCACACACGCGCCAAGGCTGATAAATGGAACGAAAAAATGAAGGCGGAAGGTTATGACGTTCCGCTGTATTATGCCGATGTTTCCGACTTCAATTCCGTGGGAGAAATGATAGAAAAGATCCAGAAAGATATCGGCACGGTCGACATCCTGGTGAACAATGCTGGAATTACGCGCGACGGAGCGTTCAGGAAGATGACTTTCGAAAACTGGGATGCGGTCATCAGGACGAACCTTTACAGCGCCTTCAACTGCTGCCGCCACGTCATCAACCCCATGATCGACCAGCAATACGGCCGGATCATCAACATCTCCTCGGTCAACGGGCAGCGTGCGCAGTTTGGCCAGGCCAACTACGCCGCCGCCAAAGCGGGCATGCACGGCCTGACCAAAACCCTGGCCATCGAAGTGGCCAGCAAGGGCATCACGGTGAACACCATCTCTCCGGGTTATATCGGCACGGATATGGTGATGGCGGTGGCGGAGGAAATACGGGAGCAGATCATCAAAACCATCCCGGCCGGCCGCCTCGGCGGCACCTACGAGATCGCCCACCGGGTCTCCTTCCTGGCTTCCAAAGACGCGGCATTCATCACCGGCGCCAACTATTGCATCAATGGGGGGCAGCACGTGTTTTAGGGGGCTGTTCAAAGTTTCAGGTTTCAGGTTTCAGGTTTCAGGTTTCAGGTTTCAGGTTTCAGGTTTCAGGTTTCAGGTTTGAGGTTTCAGGTTTGAGGTTCCCCTGATAACCAGGCTTTTACTGGGGTGTCGACACGGTTATTTGAAGGCGCCCTGTTTTAGCATCGGGATGAAAAGGTGCACCGCAGCTTTTCATCCCGATGAGATCCGGTGGGTCGAAATCGGGAGGGCAGGGAAGTGGAGGGTGAGCGCAGCGCAGCTGTCGCAGGCCCTGCTGAAGGGCTGAGTGCTGAATGCCTGGTCCCGTTCGCCTGGGCATCCCGGCAGGCGGCAGGCCGTTGAGCGGAGCCGAAACGGCCGGTGTACAAAGCATCGGTTTTTAAAACAGATATGGAGGAGATTCAAGGCTATATCGAACGCATCACCTTTCAGAGCCCGGAGAACGGTTTTACCGTAGCCCGCCTCAAGGAGCGCGGAAAAAGGGAGCTGACGGCAATTGTCGGGACAATGCCCAGCGTGCAGGCGGGGGAAAGCGTCCGGTGCCGGGGGCGCTGGAAGGAGGACGCCAATTACGGGCTGCAGTTTCAGGTGGAGAGCTACGAGGTGGAAGCCCCGCAGTCGGTGGAAGGCATCAAGAAATACCTGGGTTCCGGGCTGATCAAAGGCATCGGGCCTGTTTTCGCCGAACGCATCGTCGAATACCACCGCGAATCCACGCTCGATGTCATCGACAGCCAACCCGATGCGCTGCTGCAGGTGGAGGGCATCGGCCCCAGGCGGCTGGAGCGCATCAAAGCCTGCTGGGAAGAACAGAAGGCCATCCGCGAGCTGATGCTTTTCCTGCAGGGGTACGGCATCAGCCCGACTTACGCCCAGAAGGTTTTTAAAACCTACCGCGAGGACAGCCGCCGCATTATCGAGGAAAACCCTTACCAACTGGCGCGCGACGTGTGGGGCATCGGCTTCAAAACTGCCGACCAAACCGCCCGAAGGCTGGGTATCGACCCTCAATCCGACATCCGCATCGATGCCGGGGTGGAGTATGTGTTGTCCAAACTGGCGGACGAGGGGCACACCTGCTACCCCCGCGAGGCCTTCCTCGAAAAAGCCCGGGAACTGCTGGAGGTAGAGCCGGAGCGCATAGAGGCCCGCCTGGAATTCATAGAAGCGGAGGAGCGCATCGTCATCCAGAATCGGGCGTACCAGGGCGGGGAGGTGGAATTTATCTGGCTCAAGGCCTTTCACTTCAGCGAGCAGGGCATCGCCCGGGAACTGCGCCGCCTCTTGCAACAGCAACTCACCCTCCCGCTGCAGGAAGCTTATCACCGCATTCAGGCCGCCGAAAAGCAGATGGGCCTGCAATTAGCCCCCAACCAGCGCAGGGCGGTGGAGGTGAGCCTGGCGGAAAAAGTGCACATCATCACCGGCGGGCCGGGCACGGGAAAGAGCACCATCACCAAAGCGATCCTGCAGGCTGTACAGGCTCAGGTTTCCCGCATCCTGCTGGCGGCGCCCACCGGCAAGGCCGCCAAGCGGCTTTCGGAGATCACCGGCCGGGAGGCTTCCACTATCCACAGCCTGCTGGAATATGACTTCACCATCGGCGCTTTTCGCCGCAACCGCGACAACCCCCTAGATTGCGGGCTGCTGGTGGTTGACGAGGCCAGCATGATCGACACCCTGCTGATGTACAACCTGCTCAAAGCCATCCCCGACAGCGCCCGCCTGCTGCTGGTCGGGGATGTGGACCAACTGCCCAGCGTGGGCCCCGGCAATGTGCTGAAGGACTTCATCAGCAGCGGCCGCGTGCCGGTTACCCGCCTGACGGACATCTTCCGCCAGGCGGCGCAGTCCCGCATCATCACCAATGCCCACCGGGTCAACGCCGGCCTTTTTCCGGATATCCGCATCGACAAGCAGGGCGACTTTTTCTTTATCGAAAACGACGAGCCGGAAGCCATCGCCCAGGCCATCATCGGGCTGGTGAAGCAGCGCCTGCCCAAAACCTACGGCTTCCGCCCCCTGCGCGACATACAGGTGCTTAGCCCCATGAACCGCGGCCTGATCGGCAACCGCAACCTCAACCAACTCCTGCAGCGCGCCCTCAACCCCAGCGACGACCCCCTCGTCAGGATGGGCCGCACCTTCCACCGCGGCGACAAGGTCATGCAGATACAAAACAACTACGACAAAGAAGCCTTCAACGGCGACGTCGGCATCCTGGCCCGCATCGACCGCATCGAACAGGAGGTAACCGTCGATTTCGACGGCCGCCACGTCGCCTACGACTTCGCCGACCTCGACCAGCTCTCGCTGGCCTACTCCGTTTCCGTCCACAAATTCCAGGGCAGCGAATGCCCCTGCGTTGTCATCCCCCTGCACACCACCCACTACATGCTGCTCTTCCGCAACCTGCTCTACACGGGCATCACCCGCGGCAAAAAGCTGGTGGTGCTGGTGGGGAGCAAGCAGGCGCTGAGCATCGCCGTGCGCAACGTGCAGGCAGCGGAGCGGTTCACAGGGCTGGAGGAGGCGCTGAGGCAGTAGGCAGCGCATCAGGGGAGGCCGGTGTCTTCCGGTTCTGCGGGCCGGGCCGCCCAGCCTCCCTGGGGGTCATAAGGTCATAAGGTTGGACCGTTGTAAGCCTTTTCAAAACAGCACACCCCTTGAGTTGAATGCCTCCCGCCGCCGCCATTCCGGCCGGGCAAACTTTGTGCAGTCCCGTTTTTCTCCTATTTTGCCTCCCAAAAAATGCCAGTCCTACGTTTTGCCCTTTTTACTTTCATTTTCATTTTCATTATTCATCCCACCTCCGCCCAGCCTCCTTCCTGGTTCAAAACCATCCCCTCCGCCACGGAGGAAGTCCCCGCCTGGGCCCAACTCATGTATGCCGAAAACCCCAACGTCCGGCTCGTGGATAGCGCCTATGAGGCTTATTACGCCACTCACCTTTTCGAAAAGAACACCCACACCCAAAACTACAAACACTGGCGCCGCCAGGTAGAGCCCTTCCTCAACGCCCTGGGCCACATCGAATGGCCAACAGCAGAGGCTCTGCGGCAGGACGAAAAGCGCTACCGCCGGCTGCTGGACAACAACCTTCCCTCCCGCCAGCCGGGCCCCTGGACAAACCTGGGCCCCTTCGAAACCTACAACCAGGGCTCCGGGCAGTTCGAAGTTTCCTGGCAGGCCAATGTCTATACCATCGATGTGGCCGACACGGGCCCTGATGTGGTATACTGCGGCACCGAAAGCGGCGGCGTTTTCCGCTCCCAGGACCAGGGCCTCACCTGGAATCATATCTCGGGCAATACCATGATGGCCGCCGTGCGCATCGTGCGGGTAAGCCCTCAGGACGCGAACACCGTTTACGCCGGCGATGGCAACCGCCTCTACCGCAGCACCGACGGGGGCGGAAGCTGGGAAGTGTTACTCGAGATCGACAACCTGGGTGTCAACGGCATCGCTATCAGCCCGGCGGATGAACATCAACTCATCGTAGCCTGCCAACAGGGCCTTTGGCGCTCGGAAGACGGCGGGGAAAACTGGCAGCAACTGTCCGGCAACCCGGTGTACGACATCGAATTCAAACCCAATAACCCGCAGGTGCTCTATATCGTGCGGGGCAATACGGCCGAAAAACGCTGCGAATTCCTCAAGTCGGAAGACGGCGGGCAGAGCTGGAGTATTAAAGGCAACGGCTGGTACCTGCCGCCCAACCCCGGTTACAGCGGCCTGTCCGACGGCGGCGCCAAAATAGCCGTCTCACCCCTGAACCCCAACATGGTGATTGCCGGCCTGATCGGCGATTCCAAAGCCGGCGACGACGGCTACCTCGGGCTTTGGAAAAGCCTGGATGCCGGGGAAAGCTGGAGCCTGCAGGGGCCCCACGTGGGCGGCCCCTACGAATACAGCGGCGGCCCGGCCAACCACAAGAATATCATGAAAAACGAGGGTGGGGGCGGGCCTTACCAGGGCTTTTACGACTACGTACTGGCCATCTCGCCCTTCAATGCCGGTATCGTTTACACCGGTGGCGTCAGCCTCTATAAATCTACCGATGGCGGGCAGAGCTTCAATGTCATCGGCGGCTATCAGGGCAACACCTGGATACATCCTGATATGCAGGAAATAACCGTCAGCCCCGACGGCATCTGGCTGGCCAGCGATGGGGGCGTGGATTTCACCGCCGACGAGTTCGCCACCGTCGAATCCCGCAAGAACGGCATTACGGCCTCCGAGTTCTGGGGCTTCGGCAGCGGCTGGAACGACGGCCTGCTGGTGGGCGGGCGCTACCACAACGGCAACACCGCACTCCGGCCCGGCTTCCCCGCCGGCGAAGCCCTGCGCCTGGGCGGCGCCGAATCGCCGACGGGTTACGTCAACCCGGGCCGCGGCATCGCCTACTTCTCGGATATCAGTTCCCAGGTGGTGCCGGAGGATATCGGCGGCATGGTGGTGAGCCTCCCCTCCTTGCAGCTTTACCCCAATGAATCTTACTATGCCGCGCATTCCGGCGAGATGGAGTTTGATCCGCGCTGTTACAACCACATTTTAGTGGGAAGGGAAAACAAACTCTGGAAATCAACCGATGGCGGGGCTTCCTTCGAATCGATCGCCACCTTTGGCACGAATACGGACCGGCCCGTGCTGCAGTTCGAGATATCCCGCAGCAATCCGGATGTCATCTTCGTCTATCAGCGCACTTCCTTCTACGGCGCCGTGCTCTGGCGAACGCCCGACGGCGGGGCGAGCTGGGGTGCCCTGAATTTTCCATCCGGGCCCAACTCCCAGCGTGCCGGCGTCATGGCGCTCAATCCTGAGGATGAGGACGAGCTTTGGGTAGGGTTTTCTCAGAATAACAATGATGGCGCCAAGATATTCCGCACCACCGACGGCGGGCAGTCGTGGGAAAATCTCACCACAGCCACGCTCGATGGGCATAGCATCCATGCCATCTTTTATCAGGCCGGCACGGACGGCGCCGTGTACCTTGCCACCGACAAAGCCGTTTTCTACCGCGACAACAGCATGAGCGACTGGCTGCTTTTCAACGACGGCCTGCCGATGCGCACCAACTCCAATTTATTACGCCCATTCTACAGGGAAGGCAAGCTTCGGCTGGCCACCTATAGCAACGGCGTCTGGGAAACGGAACTGGCCGCGCCATCGGCCCCGCTGGCTCAGCCCACGGTTGACAAGCTGGTGGCGGGTTGCGCGCGCGACACTTTTTACTTTGACGACTATTCCGTCCTGCGCCACGAAGGCGCCTCCTGGGCCTGGTCCTTCGAGCCGGCCCCGGAGTACGTCAGCGCATCGGGCGTGCGCAACCCCCGGGTGGTTTTTGGGGAGGAAGGCAGCTACACCGTCAGCCTCACGGTTACGCAGGCCGATGGGCAGAGCAGTACTAAAACCATCGAAAACATGGTGCAGGTGCAGGCCTGCCGGGTTGACACCATCCCGGGTATGGCGCTTCTGTTGCAGCAGGAGGGCGATTATGCCGCCGTGGAGGGTGTGCCCATCAACAGCAATGAGCTGACAATATCCGCCTGGGTGCGGCCCGAAGGCGTTCAGGGCGAGTACACCGGCATCGCCATCACCAGTACCGGCCCGGCAGCGGGCTTCAACTTCCGCCCCGGCATGGAACTGGGCTACCATTGGCCGGATGGCGCCTGGTGGTGGAGCAGCGGCTTGACGGTTCCGGCCGGCGAGTGGTCCTACCTCGCCCTGGTGGTGCGGCCTGACGGCATTACCGTTTATCTGAACGGGCAAAGCGCCACCCACAATTTTAATGTCCCGCCCGTGGATTTCAGCAGCCTGGCTACCTACCTGGGCAGCTACCGCGGCTGGGGCGGCCGCAACTTCAAAGGCCTGATCGACGAGGTGCGTTTTTACAACCGGGCCCTCACGAGCGAGGAGATACGCCTTCGCCGCCACCTGGTGAGCGATCTGGCGCAGGACGCGGGGCTTGTAGCTTATTTTCAGTTTAATGAGGTGGAAGGCCCGGCGCTGAACAAGCTGGGCAACCAGCACGCCCTGCTCGCCGGTTATGCCGGGCGGAGCTTGTCGACGGCGCCGGTGGGCAGTGGCGCCAGCCGGCAATTGCAGTTGGATGCGCCGGGAAGCTACGATTTTGAAGGGACAGGCCTGAGCTTGTCCTTTGGCGCCGGGGCCGCTATTCCTGCCGGGCCGGTGGTGGTGAGCCGCCTCTGTGTGCCGCCCGATTTTCTGCCGGGAATGGAGGTGTTGCCGGCTTCGGGTTACTGGATTCTGAACAACTACGGGAACAATGAGAACTGGGGGCCAGTGGAATCGCTGCGCCTGGGCGGGCTGCCCATTCCGGAAACAGGGGAGGTGCAACCCGATGCCTTTTCCCTCTTCCAGCGGCCCGACAATGCCGAGGGAGATAGCTGGGGCGGCGCTATCGATGAGGCCGATGTGGCCGTGCCCGGCCCTGAGGATGGCGCTCTGGTCTTCAGTACCGGCAACAATTTGTCAACCTCCGGGCAGCTTATCGCGTTACAGGGGGAACTGGTGGGCGCCAAAAGCCCCGCCATGCCGGGCCGATATGTGTTGTACCCCAACCCATTACCTCAGGGCGGCGCACTGAACATCCGGGCCGGAGAGCACGGGGAATATCTTTTCGAAATATTCGACGCCTCCGGGCAGCAGGCCGCCCGGGAACGCCTGAACGGCAATGCACGCCTGGCTCTGGCAGGCCTGCCGGCGGGAACCTATGGATATCGGATAGTGGGAGCGCGCTATATGCTGTCGGGAAAACTGGTGATCATCCCGTCATCCTGATCCCTACCCCTTGCGCCACGGCTTCAGTCGTGGGCCACAACACCCTCATGGGCGCCAGGCCGGCAAAAAACAGAACAAAGGCATGAAAGAACGTCAGTGGGACGACGACGAGATCATCAGCGGGATTACCGGGACAAGGGACTCCAGAGAAAGAGCCCTGCGTTATATTTTCCATCATCCGGAATGGAAAGCTGCAGTCATCCGGTTCGTACAGCAGTATGGAGGAAACGAAGCGGATGGCGAGGATGTCTTTCAGGAAACGGCCATCCTGTTTGACCGCAACATCCGGCAGGGCCAATTCAGAGGGAAGAGCAGCCTGAAGACCTACTTTCTCTCCATCGCCAAAAGGCGGTGGTGGAAGCAGTATAACAAAAGCCGGCCGCAGGAGGAACTTACCCCTCAGCACTATGATGAGGCAGAGCCCGGCGCTGATGCTTTCATCATCAGCGAAGAGCAAAGGCAATTCCTGGCGCAGGCAATGGGGAAGGTGGGCAGCCGGTGTAAAGAGATTTTCAAGTTGTACCAACTGGACTACAGCATGGAGGAAATTGCCCGGGCTGTCGCGCTGAGCAGCGCCGCGATGGCCAAAAAGGAAGCCTATCGCTGCCGGCAGCGCCTGCGCCGGTTTCTGAATGACAACCCCGGCTGGAAAACCCTAATCCAATAACGGACATGGACAGCAAAGAACGGCTTTTCGATAAAATTGAGGATTACCTCCGGGGGCGGCTCTCCGATGAGGAAGCGCGGGCATTCGAGCAACAGATGGATGCCGACCCGGAACTGGCCGAACAGGTGGAGCTTCACCGCTTCGAGGAAATGGGGATGGAGTTTTTGCTGGAGGAGGAGCTGAGAAAGAAAATGCAGGCCTGGAAAAGTGAAGGGCGGCAGCCGGGGCCCTCCTCAAAAGGGGCATTCCCCCGCCGGGGGTTTTGGTTGGGCCTGCTGCTGTTGGCTGTCGCCGCCGGCTTCTTTTTCTTCCGCAACGCTTCTGCGCCATCAGCGGAGCCTGAGCCGCCTTCGGTTCCTCCGCCTTCTGTGCAGCCGGCCCCACCCACCGGGCCGGTGGCAGAACAAAAGGGCCCCGCAAGCACCCCGGGGCAACAGCCTGTCCCGCCGGAGCCGGAAAGCGAATTGCTGGCCATTCTTGATGCTTTCTATGAACCCCCGCCCAACTTCACGGATGCGGGCCTGAGGGGGGAAAACGGCAAAGCGGGGCAATCTGCCCTGGAACAAGGCATTCAGGCCTTCGCCGAAGGCGATTATCAAAAAGCGATCCGCCTGTTGAAAAGGGTGCGCCCTGAAGAGGGGGAGGAGGCCTATGAAACGGCCCTGGAATGCCTGGCCCATGCTTATCTGAAAGGCGGGCAGTATGGCGACGCGGCAGGTTTATTCCAGGCTATGCTCAGCCGGAACTACCCAGCCCCCATTAATGACCGGGCGGAGTGGTATCTGCTGCTCAGTTTGTTGCCGGATTACCCCACCCAACGGCAGCGCGTGGATCAGTTGCTGGACAAAACGGCGGGCGATGCCTTTCACACTTACCATGCCAAAGCCGTTCAGCTCAAATCGCGGCTGGATTAAAAAAAAACCCTTGGGTTTTTCCAAAACCCCAAAGGTTTTCCGCTTTCCATGGGCGCCTCTTTCATTCAGGAGGGAACAAATGGCCAAAGTTTTCACCATCAAAAACTGATCACTCATGGAGAAACACAAAGCCATTGATTCCCCGGCTGCTTCGCTTATCAAAGCCCGCCTGCCGGTATTGTTCCTGCCTTTGATTTTTGCCGCCAGCCTGGCCGCCCAGGAAGCGCCGGCGCTGCCGCCCGCAGGAGGCGGCGCGTACCAGGTGGACTCCGGCCCCTGCCTGTCGGCGGCGCAGCGAACGGAAATAGCCGCCAGGCTGGCCGCCAATACCGCCGCCCTGGCGCGGGAAGGCAAGTTGCCCGCCGTTTCCAGGAGCGTTGTACAGTTTGACTGGCCGGTGCAAATGGCGCCTGGCCTGGGCTGGAATAACCTCTACACCGTAAGGAACTTTGTCGACCATGAGCACATAGCAGGGGTTCGGGAGTACGAATGCGGCCAGCGAACCTATGACGGGCACCTGGGCACCGATATTGACCTCTGGCCCTATCCCTGGTATCAGCAGGAAAACAACCTGGCCCGGGTGGTGGCCGCTGCCGCGGGGGTTATCATTGGAAAAGATGATGGAAACCAGGATGAATCCTGTTCCTGGGATATTGGTGGGGCCTGGAATGCGGTATACATTCGGCATTCCGATGGATCGGCAAGCTGGTACGGGCACCTCAAGCGCCATTCGCTGACGGACAAGCCGGTAGGGGCGAGCGTTGCCAAAGGCGAATACCTGGGCATAGCAGCCAGCTCCGGATATTCCACCTGGCCCCACCTGCATTTCGAAGCCTATCGGGCGGAGCCCTTCGTGCATGACAACCTTATAGACCCGTACTGGGGCGAGTGCAACTTTTCCAACTTCGAATCGTGGTGGGCGGACCAGCAGCCCTACCGGCAACCTACGGTCAATGCAGTGCTGACCCACAACGCGCCGCCGGAAATAGGTTGCGTCCAGGAGGAAAACCCTCATTTTTCCGATTATTTCACGTCTGGCGATATGGTTTACGCCGCCGTTTATTTTCGCGATCAATTACAGGGCATGGTTACCACCCTGCGCATTGTGATGCCCAACGGCGCTATATGGAATGAATGGGCGCATGTCTCTCCGGAAGACTACGTGAGTTCCTGGTGGTACTGGGGTATGGGGCTCCCTGCGGGCGGCCCATTCGGAACCTGGAGTTTTGAGGTAACCTTCAATAACGAAACGCATGCGCACGCCTTCGAATATGCAGGCCTGGTAGGCGCTGTTTCCGCAGAAGCCTATCCGGTTGCCGTATTCCCCAACCCGGCGCGGGAAACCCTCTCCATTCAGGGCCTTGCAGCGCAGCCTGCACTTGTTGAGATATACAGCCCTGCCGGCCAGTTGTTGCTCAGGCAGGAACCTGAGGGGGAAAGCATCAGCTTGTCGGGGCTGTCGCCCGGACTGTATTTGCTGAAGGTAATGGCCGGCGAAGCGGTTTATACGAGCCGTTTTGTTAAAGCGGACTGACCGCTTATTCGGAAGGCAGGCTGCTCATATCCCCGATCCCGATAAAGCCTGCCCAGAAGAAGGGGTGTGCGCCTGGCCCGCGCCCCTTCTGCTTTTCCAGGTAACTGAGCTTGGCCAGGCGCAGGGCTTCGTCTTTGCGCTTGCCGGCCCTGAGCTGGGCGTAGAAGGCAATGGCCAGGTCTCTGGCTTTTTCGTCATTCACTTTCCAGAGGGTGGTGACGATGCTTTTGGCGCCGGCGTATGCGAAGGCGCGCGCCAGGCTGACGATACCTTCGCCGCGCTGCAGTTTTCCGATGCCCGTTTCGCAGGCCGAGAGGAATACCATGTCGGCATTAAGGGTAATGTTGTACAGCCCGCGGGCGTAGAGCTTGTCGAAAGCCCCTTTATCACCGGGCGTGCCAAAGGCCAGGTAGGCGTAGTCGCCCCGGCGGTCGTCGGCTCGGCCATGGGTGGACAGGTGGAGGATACGGTATCGGGGCGCCAGTTGCTGAAACAGGGCTGTGGAAGCATCGGCTCCGTAGAAGGGTTTCCCATTCCATATTTTGGCCACTGCAGCCACTTCCTCGCCGCTGGCCGGCAGGGCGGCCAGCGAATCGCGCAGGGCGGGGCCTGCCGTGAAATCAGTGGGGTCGATCCGGGCCGCCAGGGCCCGGACGTCGCCCTGAAAGAAGGGGGCGAGTGCTAAAAGCTGGCCCGTCGGCGCCTGCCGGTGCTGCTTTTGCTGCATCTCCCGCAACAAGGTGGCGGAATAGCAGTAGCTAAGCTGGTGCTGGTGGAGCAGGAAGGGGTAGGCGCTGAACACCCCTTCCCGGGGAGGCGCTTCGGTCAGCAGGGCCTCGAACGGCAGGTAGCCGAGCAGGCCGTCGGGAATGACGATCACCTGTTCAGTGAGTTTTTCCTTTACCGGGGCCCAGAGTTTGCCGTACAACTGCCTGGCGGCGGTGGTGTAGTTCCGGATGGTTTCCGCTTCTTTTTTTGCGCTCTGCCGGCCGGGGGGCAGCGTATAATAGCCATAGATGCCGTCCTTTGTCATTTGTTTCACCCAATCTTCCAGGGGGAAATCCCTTTTCACTTCCACCACTTCGAAATGTTCCGGCTGCAGGAGGAAGATGTAGATGGCGCTGTCGCCAAGGAGGTATTCCACCAGCGATTGGCCGGGCTGCAGCAGTTTCCGCCGCACTTCCCCGGCGGAAATGGCGTCCTGCCTGTATTTGGCCTTGTAGTACTGCGGGTAGTCCCGTTCGAAGCGGTTTTTCAGTTCCTCGTAACTGCGGTTGAGCCCGAAGAGCCGGCTGGTGATGCCCAGCAGGGCCGTATCCGTTTGGCTGAGCCCCTGGGCGAGTTTTTCCTGCCGCCGGGTATCGTAGTAGGCGATTTCGACGCGCAGATCGTACTCCTGCTGCAGCAGGCTGTCGGGAATGCCGGCGATTTGCAGGGCGCCAGCTTCCTGAAGGGCTTCGTACAGCAGCATGGCTTTGGAACGCTCGGCGAAAGAGAAGGCTTCGGTGAGGTAGTGCAGGCTGTCGGTGAGTTGGTGGAGGAGGAAGTTGGTGGCGGTGGCGGTTGCGTTGATATTAAGGTTCCCTTCCGTCAGGTTGGCCCGGGAGGCAGGGCTGATAGTCCGGGATTGATGCGCATAGGCGGCAAAGGCTTCCTTCAGGGTTTGCCGGCTTTTAAAGATATAGCCTGGAAAATTATGTTCAGTATGCAATTTCTGTTGAAAAGCCCCCTTCAAGGTTAATATTTCGATTAATTCTTTCAGGGAAGAAACGCGCTCAAGAGAACCGCCATTCGGGTAATTCAGCGCTTTTAATGCTTGTTCATAAGCCATTTCTGCTTCGGGATACCTTTTCTGGCCTTCATAGGTTTGGCCCAGTGCTCCCAGAATGTCTGCCAAATATGGATGAGAGGGGCCGTATGCGTTTGGCGCCTCAAGCCGGGCTTTTTCCAGATAATAAGCGCTTTTGTCAGAATTGCGGTTTAACCGCAGGGCCGTTCCCAGATTGGTATAGATTTCCACCAGAAGCGGATGCTCTTCGCCGAATAATCCGCGCAGGATTGAGGCCCCTTTTTCAAAGTATTCGATGGCTTCATCGTATTCCCCAAGGCTTAAGCAAGTTATCCCCAGGCCATTATAGGTTGAAGCGACATTGCTGTGGATTTCCCCATAGATGCCCTGATGCAGTTTTAGGGCCTGTTCCAGATATTCTCTCGCATTTTTGTAATCGCCTTTGATCTGGTATATCAGGCCGGTATTGTTGTAGTAGGAGGCCACGTTGGGGTGTTGCTCGCCGTAGAACTTTAAATAGAAAGCCAATGCCGTCTCAAAGTATTGAAGGGCGCGGTCATAATCTCCCAGGTCTGCGAAGGAAATCCCAAGGTTGTTGTAGGTTTGGTAAACAAATGGGCTTTCCTTTCCGAAAAGCGCCAATTGAAGTTCGAGTGCTTTATTGTAGTATTCTATGGATTTTCTGAAAAATCCTTTATCCGAATAGACGGCTCCGATATTGTTGTAATGATTGGCTACTTCAGGATGGAACACTCCCGTAAGCCTGATCTGCAGATCGAGGGCTTTGCGATAGGTTTCCATTGCTTTGTCGTGCGCTCCTGCCGACCTGTAAATGAAGCCTAACGACCCATAATAAACGGCTAATTCGGGCTTGTCCGCTCCCATAACCTCCTTTGCCAGGTTCAGAGCTTTTTCGTGATAATCGATGGCTTCCTTGAATTTTCCGGCATAGTTATATACACTTCCGATGCCGAGGTATGCGCCGGCCACATCCGGATGTTTCTCTCCATGGTTTTTCAAAGTGATATCTAATGATGCCTGAAGGTATTGAATGGCTTCCCCGAACTCCCCCATTCTTTTCTTCAGGGTGCCCAGGTTATTATAAGTTGCGGATACTTCTTCGTGTGAGTGGCCCAACAAATTGATTTGTATTTGTAATGCACTTTCCCAGGCTTTTTCAGCTTTTTCATATTCACCCCGGTAAAAAGCAATGGCTCCAATCCTGTGCCATGCAATAGCTACTTCCCTGCGGCCCTCTCCAAACAAATCCGTGAATATTTTTTTCGCCTGTTCCGCTTTTTTCGCAGCCTCATCAAATTGCTGAGCCTTAAGCAACATTAAGGATTCTTCCATAAACACATTCGCCCGGGCCGTATCCGCCAGGGTGTAAACGATATTTCCCCCAACATCCTGAGCGGCGAGCAGGGTGGGGGAGAGCATAACCATAAAAGCAAAACAGAGGCGCGTTATCGGGTAGGATAGTGGGTAGTGCATTGGGTGTTGGGTTTGGTTTTTCCCGCTCAAATTAAATACAGCGGTTCGCAGGCCCAAATTTCCGGGCGGAGAAAATTTTTTCTGCCGGACTGGGCGCCTCTTGCGTTTTCCGGGAACCAAGGGGCGGGAAGCTTGAAAAACCGAAAAGGGGAGAGCCTGGAATTATTTTACAAAAAAAACAAGCGCATTATGTCAGAATCCTTGTCACAAAAGCTCAAAAATGAAGCGCAGGCCTTTTTCGTGGCGCCTGTTTATCCCTTTCTCCAGAAAGACTGGCCCGTCAAAATGTGGCTGTTCATCGCCCTGTCCTATGTGCCGGTGATCAATCTCATCGTGGCCCGCGGCTGGCGCATGGAATACATCCGCCGGCTGGGCTGGCGATTGGATCGGGTGCTTCCTGCCCCCAAGGACAGCCTGAGGTTTTTCGCCAACGGGCTGCTGCTCTGGATTGCCCGGGGAGCTTTCCTGCTGGTTCCCGTTTTTATTATCGCCACGTTCGGCCTGGGCGGGTGGAAAGACCTTTGGGATGACATCCGCTTCCTGTTCCAGCTTTCTATGGATTTCTTCTGGCGCCGCAAACTGGCCGGCGGGGAGTATCTCCATCAGCTATGGGTATTTACCAAAAGTGAATTTATCGCCAACATCCTGGCCTTTCTGATCGAAAATATTTACCTGGTGGTTTATGTGCCCATTTACCGAATCGGCATGATACGGTTCGCCCTTACGGGCAGTTTGATTAAATCCCACGCGCAAATCCTGAAGAACCTCCGCTTTCTGTTCCGTAACTTTCTGGACATCCTGCTGATGTACACATTCAACATCTTCAATTTCATAGTGATCTTTTTAGTGGACCTCCTGCTCACCCTTTCCGTAGTCGGGGTTCCCCTCATCCCCATCGTAACCTTTTACATGTACTACTGGAATACCGGCTACGAATACGGCCTGCTTGCCCGCACTATGGTCGAACAGGAGGGCATGGCCCCCCGGCCGGAGATGTCCTTTGGGTAATGTTGGGTAATGTTGGGTAAGAATGGGTAATGGTAATCCATCTATGGCAAAAACCGGCTAAATTGTAGGAAAACACCTGAAACCCATGCCTCATTCCTATTCCCGGATATGGGTGCACGCCATTCTCGGCGTCAAATACCGCCGGCCCCTGATCCAACCCGGGATCAGGGGCCGCGTTCACCTGATTTTGAAGGAACAATTGGAGCATTCCGGCTGCTCCGTCCGGATTATCAACGGCATACCCTGCCACGTCCACCTTTTGTTCCGCCTCAATCCTCAACTAAGCCTCGCCGAGCTTATGAAGCGGCTCAAAGGCGCCTCCTCCCGGCAGATCAACGAGGCGGCCATTATGCCGCAGCCCTTCGCCTGGCAGGTAGGCTACGGCGCCTTCTCCGTCGGCGAACCCGAACTCGATAGAGTGATCCGCTACATCCAGCGTCAGGAAGAACACCACCACCAAATCTCCTTCGATGAGGAATATCAACAGCTCATCACTCAATACAAGGCCGATGAAAGCTCTGCCCCCCCTCCCTAACCCACGACTTCAGTCGTGGGTACCCCCAGCCGTAAGCCTACGACGAAGGGCATCTTGCGCATGTAGCCCGGAGCACAGACCTTAGCCGA
>CAUJDW010000018.1 GCA_963169455.1 Bacteroidota bacterium
TTGAATAGCCAATTCTAACAACATTTTCGGCCCTCCGGGCCTTTCAGCAGGCCCAAAATAGCCCCGGAGGGGCGTAAATGTTCGTAGAATCGATACGCAAAACGTTTCAAAAAGCTCCGGAGGAGCGTAATGTCTCAAGGCAAATCTAAAGTGCCAAAATAGAATTAAGTTGACGACATTTGACTCCGCCCTGCGGGCTACGCCGGGCAAAAATGATGGAACAACCTGCGGCTGTGCCGTCCTAATTGACTGCCGCATTACTTTTCCACATTTTACCTTTGCCCAACTCATGGAGTAGCGTATTTTCATGCCCCGAATCCATTGTGAACGAAAGAGCGGTGGAAAGCGGGGTGGTTCGGGTTCCACGTTGGGGCTGTTCGAAGTTTCGGGTTCTTACCCTCCCCCCCACCGCACTGCAAAACCTCAACTTTATGCCCAGAATTTACGCCGCTATCTGCATCTTCCTCTTCCTGCCCCTGCTCAGCCCGGGGCAGATCAGCTTTTCCAACGCCAACGACAGGCTGTCCAACTCCGATTTCCACAGCGGCGTCGCCATTGCCGTGCTTGACATGAACGGGGACGGGCTGGACGACATCGTCCGCCTCTCGCAAGGGCGGGAACTGCATATCGAATACCAGCAAGCGGGCAGCGCCCAGTTTCAGAATTACACCTACGGCCAGATCGCCGCCCAGAGCCAGTGGAGCATGTGCGCCGCCGATGTCGACAATGATGGCTACAACGACGTTATTGCCGGGGGGCGTTATGATGGCGTCAAACTGTTGCGGGCGGTGGGAAACGGAACCGCCTTCGAAATGATCACGCTGCCCGGCCCGGGCCTGTTCGTGCAGGGTTCCAACCTGGTGGATATCAACAACGACGGCTACATCGACTATTTCGCCTGCCATGACGACGGCGAAAGCCGCATCTGGGCCAACGACAGCACCGGCTATTTACTGCCGGCCGACGACTGGATCGACATGGCCACCGTGCCGGCCTCCGACAATTCCGGCAACTACGGCAGCATCTGGACGGATTTCGACCTCGACGGCGATATCGACCTCTATATCGCCAAATGCCGCCAGGGCGTCAACAACCCTTCCGACCCCCGCCGGATAAACGCCCTCTACGTCAATGACGGCTTCGGCCACTTCACCGAAATGGCCGATTCCTTCAACCTGAAGATCGGCGCCCAGTCCTGGACGGCCGACTTCCAGGATATCGACAACGACGGCGACTACGACTGTTTCATCACCAACCATGACGTGCCCAGCATGCTGCTCGAAAATGACGGCGCGGGGCATTTTACGGATATCACCGGCGGCAGCGGCATCCTTATTTCAGGCCTGCCCATTCAAGGCGTGATGAGGGATTTCGACAACGATGGTTTTGTCGATATCCTGGTGGCGGGCTCCCGCCATCACCTGTTCCGCAACAATGGCGACAAGACTTTCACCGATGTGGCGGGCCTGTTCGACAACAACTGGATGGAATCTTTTGCGGTCGGCGACCTCAATCACGACGGCCACCTGGACATCTACGGCGGATACGCCGAGATATACACCTCTCCCAGCAATATTGACGATGTGCTCTGGCTGAATGACGCAGGCAGCGGCAACAACTTCCTGTCCGTCACCCTGATCGGGCAGCAGAGCAACCGCAACGGCATCGGCGCCCGCATCGAGATATACGGCGGCTGGGGCATGCAGGTGCGCGAGGTGCGCGCCGGGGAAAGTTACGGCATCATGAATTCCATGGCGCAGCACTTCGGCCTGGGCCAGCACAGCCTGGTGGACTCCCTCATCGTGCGCTGGCCCAGCGGCGTGGTGGACCAGTATGACAGCCTGGCCGTCAACCAGTTCGTTTCTCTGGTGGAAGATGCATGCACTTCGCCGGCAGCCATAATTACCCAGGAAGGGCCCAGCGCGATTTGCAATGGCGATACGGTTTACCTCTATGCACCCGAAGGCTTTTTCTATCAATGGAGCACCGGCGACACGACGCAGTCCATCGCCGTGACGGAGCAGGGCATTTACAATGTCACCATTACGGATGGCTCTCCCTGTTTCGGGGTTTCCCCCGGCGTGGAGATCATTGTGAACCCGGATGCCACTCCCGCCATTAGCGTGGAAGGAGATACGGAATTCTGCACGGGAAGCACCGTCACCCTCATCGCTTCCGAGGCCGCGGCTTACAGTTGGTCGACCGGCGCCACAAGCCTGTCCATCGAGGTGTCGGAGAGCGGCGAATATACGGTCACCACGCCCGGCCTGTGCCAGGAGTTCACCTCTGCTCCGGTGACGGTCACCGTACTGCCCGCCCCGGCCCCGGAGGTGGAGTCGGTGGCTTATGTGGATACCCTTGCCGAGATTAGCCTTACAGGCAACAATATTTTCTGGTACGACAGCCCGGATGCCACAGAGCCCTTTGCCAGCGGGAATTTGCTATCGACGCCCATCAGTTCGGATACAACATTCTACGCGGAGAATATCGAGTTGTACCCCGGCGAGCAACACGTCACCGGGCAGCCGGAGCATCAGGGCGGGGCCTACAGCGGCAACCAGTTCAACGGCGACATCGTTTTTGACTGCTTCAGCCCTTTCACCCTGCACACGGTTAAAGTGTACACCGACACCGAGGGCAGCCGCATCATAGAATTACAGGATGCGGCCGGCAACGTGTTGCAAAGTAAGGAGGTTGACATTCCGGTTGGAGAACAGGTGATCAGCCTGGAGTTCGATGTGGAAGCGGGAACGGACCTGAAGCTGACGACCAACACGGCCCACAATCAGGCGCAGTTCGGCTACGCCAGCCCGCGCCTGCAGCGTTCGGATGAAGGCATCGAATACCCCTACGTGGTGGAAGGCGTGGTTTCCCTGAAAACAGCAACCCTGGGTTCCAACCGCTACTACTATTTTTACGACTGGCGCATCCAGGAGCCCAGTTTTGAGTGCGTGAGCGAGCGCATCGAGGTGAGCGTGGAGGTAGTGGGAACGGAAGATGTATGGGTTGCCGGCAATGCTCTGCGTATCGCACCCAACCCCACTTCGGGTTTGGTGGATGTTCAACTTCCCAACATTCAACAGGCGGAAGCGCTATTGCGGCTGCTGGACGCCACGGGCAGGGTAGTGGAGGAATGGCTCGTCGGGCGCGGCGTTGCCGTCCATGGGCTCGATTTGTCGGAGCTGCCGGCGGGTTTGTACCATCTGCAACTGGAGGATGGGAGGCAGAGCTATGTGGAGAAGGTGGTGAAGAGATAGCCAGGAGCAGTCACGGGGTGGCTCTCCCTGATGTTCAGAGATCAGCCACCCCGTGACTTGTCCTTCAAACACCTAGCGTTCCATTCGCATCACCTTCCGAATAATATCTCCCCGGCTGGTTTGCAGCTTTACGAAATATAGCCCGGCCCTGGGAAGTACAATGCTTCGGATGTTCCCGCGCCATTCCCTGGCCAATTGCCCTTTTCCATCATACAACGCCACGCCTTCCAAGGCCACGCCCTCCGGCAAAATGACCTGCACCCTGCCGTCCGCTGTCGGGTTGGGGAAGAGCCTTACTTCCCGGAGCGCGGCATCCACCGTCCGGTTCACCATCGGGAATTCCACATCCGTCAGCCTTCGTTCGGCCACCAGCACCGGTGCGTTGTCCATGCTGTTAAACATGTGGCGGAAGCTGTCGATCTGCGGGGTCGATTCGGCCAGTATGGGGGCCAGCCATTTGGGAGGCAGTGCGTGGTAGTAGGCGCGGGCCGTCACCTCCACCGGGCCGGAATAAGCCTGGGTGGGGATATGGAAGTGCAGGATATCGCTGCCCGAGCCTTCCAGCCCGTTTTCGAAGTTGAAATCCGCATCCAGTTGAGCGCCGCCCACAATGCGGGTAGTGTCGTATGCCGGGTCGGCCAGGGTGAAGCCCAATGGCGGCAGGCGGTTGTCTTTCAGGGTGGTGTAAGCGTGTTCCAGCACTACGGTGAACTGCCCGTTGTCATCGCCGGCGGCCAGTTCGTAGATCTGCACCTGATCGGGGCGGTTGATCACATTGTAGTGGGGTTCCACCTGCGGGTTTTCATTCACCAGTTCATACTGGCTGTTGAATCGGCCGGAGTGGAAGAGCGTGTCGCCCGCCTCCGTTTTTACTACGAACTCGATAAACAGCCGCCGCGCCGGGTAGCCGGAGGGGAACTTATGGCCTGCTTTGTTGGTGAGTTTCAGCTGGAAATAAGCCGTATCCTGTTCAACCCCCAGCCATTGCAAATCGGTGTGGAGCGACTGGTTTTGCAGCAGGTCGAAGGTGGCGGCGATGGTTTCGTCGAAGTGCTCGGGCAGGGCGTCGATGCCGAGCTGTTCGCGGTATTCCTTCATCAGTTGCAGCATGAATGTGTTGGCGCCGGTCAGGGTGTGCAGGCCGTAGGGGCTTCGGCCTTCCAGGAAGAGATAGTTGGCGGAAATGACCACGGCTTCCTCCAGGCGCGGCATGTGGCAGCCCTGGCAGGTGATGTTGTCTGTTTCGTAGCTCGAGTTGAGCCATTCGTGGTAGGTGGCCTGCTCCACGAAAGTCGTGCCGGTAAGCTGCCCGTTGGTTCCGATGGCGTCTGTGATGAGGGTGTGGCAGGAGGCGCACAGCCCGGCGTCGTTGATATGGTCGCTGAACAGGGGGGTGAGGCCCACGAAGTCGGCCATGGGCGGCGAGAAGGGCAGGGGATAGGGCCCGTAAACGACCCGGTTGGTGTCGAAGTTGATATTGCCCGAATGGAGTTCCCCGATCTGTACATCGCTGATCTTGTGGCAGGCCGAGCAGGAGACGCCGTCGAGGCCGATGGTGTCCTGCAGCAGGTCTTCCATTGTGTAATGCTCATGGCCGCGCAGTATGGCGGTGTAGTGCCCCATGGGCGCATGGCAGGAGGTGCACTTGGTTTCGATCTCGTCTTTGAAGGCCGGGTTGACGAGTATCTCATGGCTGACCTTGGCGCGCCAGAAGGGGTCTTTGGCCGAGTTGGCCATCATGGTGGCGCGCCAGTCGTCGTGGATGTTGACGTCGTTGCCGAAAAAGTCCACCATGGCGTACTGGTTGGAGTCGTAGCCATGGCAGCCCTGGCAGGCCTGGGCGGTGGGGAAGATGACGGAGGAATCGATGGGCAGGGACATGATCTGCCGCAAGAGCCCCAGTTCGGCTTCCGTGTGGAAGGCCCTTGCTTTGTGGTTGATGGGCAATAGGGCGGCGGCCAGCACCGCCAGGCCGATCAGGCCGCCGAAGAATAGTTGCTTGTTTTTCATTGTCAATACGCCATTTTCCGCCAAATTCCGGAAAGTTGGGGGGATGGGCAAATGCGGGGGCGGGAGTTTTTGCAAGCCAGGCTTCATCTAGGCCTGGACAGGGCCCTGAGGCGCTGAAAAGCGCCGTACTATTATCAACCAGAGATGACTATGGTCATTGGCAGATTAACTTTTTTTTCATTTCTTATTACTCCTTTCCCTGAGGTGTAGAATGGCATAAGACAATGGCCTCAGTGCGGTTTTCCATCGGTTCTTCTACATCAAACACCTTACCGTTCACTAACCTAACCTGCGTGGCCCGGTTACGAGCATTCATTAACCCAAAAATCAAAGCGATGTCTTTAAAACGGTTTTCCTTCGTTTCACCCTGGCTGCTTCCGGCCGGGGCGGTGGGGTTCATCCTGCTGTTCAGTACCTGTAAGTCGGTTGGCGTTTATACTTTATGTTCGTACGAAGACAACTGGAAAGCTAACGTATGCGTATCCTCTACCTACTCGCCGGACGGAGATTTCTGGAGTATCATGACGGATGAAGCCAACAGCAATCATGCGGATGCAGACGATTCAAGGTCGTACAGGAATCAGGATGTGAATATTCTTACCGTCTTGCCGATAGAGGGGGATGACTGGAAAGGATGGGATGATTTTGACCTCGTCTTTTTTTACGGGCACCACAATACAATTGTCCCCCCTCATCCGCACCATTATTTTGATTATTACCTGTACAACGGCAGCAGTTGGAACGAATACTCGGGATACCTCGATGAGATAGGCTGGGGCCATACTACCAATTACGATTATTATGCCACCCGCCCGGTCAATAACGCCCATCTGAACCCGGCAGCGGTGAACTATCTGTACTACAAGTACACTTCTTCTCTTACCGGGGGGGATTATGACTATGGCGGCGGCTCCCGCCCGTGGCGCCTTCGCTGGAATGACCCGGTACAGAGCCTGGATTATGGAGAACTGGGCGACCTGAATCTGGAATGGCTGATCCTGCATGGTTGTCAGGCTGTAATAACGGCCAATGAAGACGGTTCGGCTTATAATGCTCTGGGCATGAAGGTGTTTGCGCCGGTTCACGGCAAATACCACATGATACTCGGGCACTATGCCAGTTATTACACCTCCAATCTGAAACCACTCGATCAGTTCGCCAATGACTTGTTGTCGGGCGAATCCGTCAAAGAAGCCTACTTCAAAGTGGACCCTGCCACCAATACTTCCGTGATCGCTGCGGAGTCCATGCCTTTCAGTTGGAGCACATCGACGATGGAAACCGACACCTGGACGGAGCCGGTGAAGGATATCGAAGATGCTCTCGTTTTTTCCCTTTGCTGGATCGATGACCTGGGGGCTGAATACCAAACTGTAGATTCGTGGTTTCCGATTCCTGTTGGCCTGCTTGATATAGCGGCGATTCCCGTTGATGCGCCAATGGTAAAAGAGTACCTTAAACTGGACACCATTCGCTTCAGGCGGGCGAACCCCACTTATTTGCCCAAGGGAAGAATTCCCGTTCTGAAACTGGAAACCATCGATGACGGCATCTGTCGGGAACGCCTAAGTGCTTTGCTCAGAACACATGGGGCTAACCGAAAAACAGGAAGGATCAAGCAATCGGGGGATATTTTCAACGCCTCGTCCAGGGAAGCTGTTTTCTGGGTTTCCCGCGGGTCGGGTGGTTTCAGTTTTCACGATTTCAAACGGGATGTGGTGGCGCCCGTGCAGATGGAGGATATTAACAAAGTGGTTCAACTTGCGTTGGAATTCGTGGTTCAAAACCACCTGGTTGAACTGAAGGAAGGCGAAGAACTGGACCTCGTTTTCGTTTCTACGGAAAGGCTGGCGCTGGCGGCCCGGGCCGAGATGGAAAAGCCCCAGGAGGAATTCGCATCTGGCTATTACGTCGGCTTTGGGCGCCGGTACAAAGGCGTGCCTGTCGTCGGCTCCAAAATTGACCTGCACCTGACCGGAAAAGGAGAGGTCGATATGGTGGTCAGGAACTGGCGCAATATCGTTGGGGAAGAGGGCCGTATGGCAACCGTCAGCAGCCGTTCCATTGAGGAACTGATCGTTAGGGATCCTCAGTTCAGAAAGATGTATCCCAATGAAGAAATCGGCGCAGAAGATATCCGGGTTGTCAGTGTGCAGGCTGGCTATATGGAAGGCCCTGTCAATTACAGGCAGGGGAGCCTGCGGCCCGGCGCGGTAGTGGCTTTCCAGCTTAAGGATTCCAGGGAACTGCAGTCCGCCCAGTTGGTGATTCCTTTGGAAGAAGAAGGGACGCTCCAGTCTTTGTGGGGTGAACGGTTCAGGAGCCGCAGGTAACAGGCCGCCCCAGGGGGCCCGGGCTGAAAAGAACGGCCTCCGGCTCCGCCAATGTGGGCGAAAGCCGGAGGCCGGTGGATATTTTCTCAAGCCCCTTTAACCATTCCCCTTTAATAATCCCGGAACACCCTGTTGGCGTTGCGGTTAAAGTTATCCTGCATATCGGCCCCTTCGAAGTAGTCGGAGCCCTGGATTTCGGCGGGGGCGTCGCGGTAGAGTTCGCGTTGCCACTGCGGGTTGCTCAGTTCGCCGATGGCGGTGGAGTGGAGCAGTTGGAAATCACCGGGCGCCAGGGAGGGGTTGTAGAAAATGAACTTGACGTTGTTCTGGTTGGTGCGCGGGAACTGGTAGTAGGTCCAGATTTCGTAAGGCGGCGCCGAAGGTTCGGTATTGCGCAGTTCGATGTCATCCGGTTGTCCGTATTTGAGGTAGATATAGCCGCGGTCGGTTTCGAAGCCGTGGCGGAAGCCGGAGTCGAATTGTTCGTCGATAGCTGAGGCCACTTCCATGTACTTCTGGTATGCGAATTCCGGGTTGTTGGGGCTTTCCCTGGCCCAGAAGCTGAACAGGTAGAGGCGTTGGCCGTCGGTGTTTCTCTTGCGCATCATGGTATTGACCAGTTCCACGTCGGCGGGCGGCAGTTTGGGCGTCAGGGCGCGCAGGCTGTACTCCAGTTGCTGAGGGTTGAGTTTCTGGACGAATTCCTGTTCGATATTGACATCGGCCAGTTGCAGGCTTTCCTCTCCGAAGAAGGGGTTGCTGCGCTGGAAGAAGAGCCGTTTGTTGCTGAGCAGTTCCTTGGCGCGGTTGCGCACTTCCACCACGAGGTAGTAGTTACCCGAAGGCAGTTTGGAGATGTCCATCTGGATGAGCATCGGCACGATAGGCTGTGCATGCTGGCGTTTGTGGCCGATCATCAGGAGTTCGGCGCTTCCGGTATCCGCCCTTTCAATGAAGTAAGAGGCCAGGAAGTCGTCGTTCAGGGCGAGGTCGGTGTTGTAAACCTCGTTGTAAAAGATGAGCGTGGCAGCATTGCGCCCGTAAAAATTGAAAGGCAAGGGTTCGATCTGGATGCCGTTCTTCACGAAGGGGCTGGCATCGTCGGCCGAGCGTTGGAAAGAAGACAGCAGTTGCAGGCTGGATTGCTGGACGCCTTCGCCGCTGTAATCCATTTTGAATTCCGTCTGAAACTCTTTGGCGTTTTCCGGCTGGTTCAGGTCTCTGACGGCCACGGCCAGTTCATAGGCGCCATTTTCCAGGCCATAGCGCTTCAGGTCGATGAAATCGGCCGGTTGGCGGACGAAGGGGCTGCTCAGGACGTATTTATCGCCTTTGACGATCTCGCCTTCCTGTTTGAAGAGGATGGTGACTTCAAGCCTGGCCTGGGAAGTGGAATCCGCAAGCTGGAGGAAGGTAACCGACCTTCCGGAGATATACAGGTAAACCTCGATGTAGTTTTGTTTGGGGCTTTTGAAAGTGGCGTACGAAACGCTGGCATCGATTGCCTGCAATGCATAACTGAACCCCAGCAAGGCCAGTAAGGTAAGGATGCATTTCCTGTTTTTCATAGTCGAATGATTTACTTCTTTAAAGATAAGGTTTTGCACGTACAGGGCGCCGCCAAAAATTGCAATAAGTCAGTTTCCTGATATTTGCGTTGCCGGAAGAGCCTTTTGGGGCATGGATTGACTACTTTCCGTTCCCGGCAATTTAATAATTTAGGAAAAATTCAGCGGATTTCCAAGTTTTCGGGGCCTGGATTTTAACCGGGCAGCCCGTAGAGCCGGGGGTTCAGGAAGGGGATGAGGGCAAGCAGCACGGCCTGTTCATAGAGGTTTTGCCGGTCGAAGATGCCATGGGTGAGCAGGCCGATGGCGCCGCCTTTTTGTTTGGTGTTGTGCTGGTTGAAGAGTTCGTCCATGACGGGCCCCAGTTCGCCGCCTGCCCGGATGGCCAGGGCTGCAGCCGGCGGCAGGAAGAAGGAGTTGCTGCGCGCGGCGCCTTCGCCATTGGCGCTGAGCACGACGGCCCAGCCGAAGGCCTCCATGCCGCGGTTCGTGTCGGCGACGCCGCCCTCGATGCCGGCCCAGAAGCTGGCCTGCGGCGCTGCTTTGCGGGCCTCGCGGGCCCGGTTCTGCGCTCCCAGGAAGGTTTCTTCGTCGGAAAGGGGCTGGCAGCTCACGCCGGGTTCGACGGCTACGCCCCTCACTTCAATGTCAGGGCCGAAAGCTTCCCGGAAGGCCAGGAGGACAGCGCGTTGCTTGACGGGGTTGGTGGATGCGACGACAACCAGCATTATTCTTGTTCGAAGGCTTGTTTTTGCAGCAGGAAGCGGAAGTTCGTATTGCGCAGTTCGGTAGTGAGCACCAGGGAAGCGTTATCGAGTTCCTCTATTGTGTATTTGACTTCCCCGGGGCCGCCGGCCTGGGTCAGGCCGTTGCCGGCCAGTTTGTAGCTGGAACTTCCGGGCGCCACCGGCAGGTTGGTTTCCATGCTCCCGTCTTCGCGGAACACGAAATACAGCCCGGCAAGCGATTCGGTGGGGCTGCCGTTGCGGCTGGCTTCCTTCAGTTCCCATCTTCCGTAAAGAAGGGTTTTCTCAATGCCCGGCTCCGAACCACAGGCGGAGGCCATCAGTATGGATGCGGCCAGGAAGGCCGTGTTCAAAAGGGTATTCAGCTTCATATTTCAGCAATTAGGTTGGTTGCCGCTTTCCGCAGCCAGGGCTGAAGAGGGCAGCCCCAAAGGTACCATTTTTTGGAATATTCCATATCATGGATACCCTCAGTGAAGGGGGGGGCGGCCCGCAGGCGCCGGCCGGCTTTCCGCGCCTCAGGGTAAGCAGGCGCCAGCCCATTCTCCGCTGCTTTGATAGAATAATTGCCTAAAAAATTGTCAAAATATCAAAAAATAAAAAGATTTTGAAGATTTCTTTGAAACTGTGAAGCCAAACAGCTAATTTAGGTTAGGAATTAATAATTGAACATCCAATATGTCAAAAGGCACCGATATCGACAAGCTGGATAAGCAGATCCTCTCCATACTGATGCGCAACGCCAAACAGCCCTACACGGACATTGCCAAACACCTGTTCGTGTCGGGAGGCACCATCCACGTCCGCATGAAAAAACTGGAAGACGCCGGCATTGTCAAAGGATACAACCTGGCCGTCGACTACGGAAAGCTGGGCTACGATATCTGCGCCTTTCTGGGCATCTACCTCGACAAAAGTTCTCTGTACGACGATGTGGCCCTGGAACTGGAGAAAATCCCCGAGGTCGTCGCTGCACACTACACCACCGGCCTGTACAGCATTTTCGCCCAGATCATTTGCCGGGACACAAACCACCTGCGCGACGTGCTGCACGACAAAATCCAGAAGATACCCGGCATTCAGCGCACCGAGACTTTCATTTCCCTCCAGGAAAGCATCGACCGCCCGATCGACATTCTCGGTTCGGAAGGGGACGAAGAGTAGGCAGAACCTTGGCAGGCCAAGGCTTACCCGGATGAACAGACGGATTAAAGGGCCAAGGTTGAAGGTTGAAGGAACCCGGAATAGCCCCCACGATAACAATGGGCTGCCATGGGATTTGTTAGTAAAAAGGGCTAGCGCAAGAGCACTATCTGGCCGGCGACTGTTTTCCGTTTACCGGAAAAGAGTTCCACTTCCGCCACATAGATATAGACGCCGGGGTCGGCTGCCTGCCCTTTGGCCGAGCCGTCCCATCCCTCCGATTCGTCGTTTGGCAGGAAATTTTTATTTTCAAAAAGCATTCCGCCCCAGCGGTCGAAGACCTGGAAGCGGGTGATTTCCCGCGCCTGGTAGGTGTTGGCGTAAACCGTGAACCGTTCGTTGACGCCGTCGCCGTTGGGGGAGAAGGCGGTGGGAATGAAGATGTCGAGCTCGTCATTGATCCGGATGTTTACCGAGGCCTCAGCCGAGCAGCCAAAGGCATCGGTGATGCGGATGGTGTACAGGCCTTCCCCGACGGCCAGCAATTCGGGCGAGAGGCAGTCCAGGCAGCTCAGATTGTCGGAAGGCGTCCAGCGGATGTTCTCGATCAGCGATTCGGGCAGGTTGAGCTGTGGCTCCAGGCGGTAGAGGCGGCCCAGTTTGAGTTCGAGCTCTTCGGGCAGCAGCACCATCTGCCCGTAGGCTGCCGGCATCAGGAAATCCTGCTGGAACTGGCAGCCCGCCGCATCCTGGATGTTGAGGGCGTATTCCCGGCCGGCGTCCAGGCCGTTGAGAAATGTTTCGTTGTAGTAGTTGGCCCCGTCGATGGAATAGAGGTAGGGGGGCGTTCCGCCCTGCGCATTCAGCTCCAGCCGCCCCTGGGCCAGCAGGGCGCAGTCGGGCTCCACGCCCGACAGCGGAGGCGGGGCTCCGACCTCGATGACGGTTTCCTTGCGGCAACCGGCGGCATCGGATACGACGAGTATGTAGGATCCCGCCGTCAGCCCATTCGGCTGCAGGTTGTTCACCAGGCCGTTGGACCAAAAGAATTCGAAAGGCGGGTTGCCGCCGGCGAGGCTTACGCTGATGCCGCCGTCGGAGCCGCCGAAGCAGCTGACGTTCCGCACGCTGGCGTTTACCTGGATGGCGTTGACGAATACCTCGGCGGAACCCGAGACAAAGCCTTCACAGCCCGCGTCGCGCACGGCCAGCAGCTCGTAGGTTCCGGGCAGGGTGGCCGGCAGGGCGAAGTCCGTGGCCCATATCCCTTCAATAACCGGCTGCACGGCGCCATCCACGCTGTAGGTAATGCTCCAGGGCGGCAGCCCGGTGAAAGCGAGGGGCAGGTAAGCCGTATCCCCTGCACAGATCGACGCTTCTCCGCTGAGCACCAATTCGGGAGGGTCCACGGAGAAGAGGCTGGCGCTGTCCGCGGCGCTGTTGCCGCAGGCATCGTAAACCGTGACGCTGTAGGCAGGCGGCCCGTCGCCGCTCACCTGCAGCACGGGCCCGTTGGCGCCATTGCTCCAGAGGTAGGTATATTCCGGCACCCCGCCCTGTACGGATGGCTGGAGCTGGCCGAGGCCGTTTTCGCAGACCGCGGCATCCGGCAGGTCCACGAACATGGGCGGGGCTTCATCGATGAACATGCGGGCCGTATCGGTAAAGCAGGCGCAGGGTATGTCGAGTTCGAGGATGATGTCCTCCACCGGTTCGGCCAGCCCGTCATTGATCAGGAAGACGGGCAATTGCGCCAGGGATGCTCCGGCCGGAATGGTGACCTTATCTGGCAGGGGTTCGAAGTCCAGTCCTTCCTGGGCCGTACTCAGGGGGGAGAGGGCGAAATTGACCGTCAGAGGGAAGTTGCTGTTGGCGCCGGGGGTTCGTTTGAAGACGAAATAGGCGTCCTGGCAGCCTTCGAGAGAAGGGTTGGCGGGGCTTATGCCGGTGCCGGCCGAGACGTCCACTTCTCCGCCCAGGTTGAAGCTTTCTGCTTCCAGGAAAACGGCCGAGTCGTAGAAATTGTCGCCCACATCGGCGACGACGAGCCGGATGTGGTAGGTTTCACAGGGTGCGAGCCGCAGCACGGCGGTCAGGATGCGGGTAAAGCCGTCGTATTCGATCTGGGGGTGGAAGTTGTCGAGGTACAGGTTGAGCCCGCAGGCCACGGCGTCGTCCAGCAGTTCGTTATGGATATAAAAAGCCTCGTTTTCCTGGTGGTTGACCGAGTTGATGCTCACGTAATCCGTGGTGCCGGGAATGAGGGCCACATTGGCGCTGTTATTTGAGAAACTGCCGTTGATGCCGGGGCCTGAAATAAAAAAGCCGAATACGTCATTGTAGATGCTGCCGACGAATTCGCAGTATTCTTCGGAAGCGAATACGTATCGGAAGGTGACGATGGAGTCGAGGGGGGTGAAGTCGAATTCGATGCCTACGGCGTCTTTTACCGGGCCGGTGGCAAGCTGGTTGAGGTCGGGGTCGCCGGAGTCATCGTAGAAGTTGCCGCTTTTATCGGTGGCTTCGTTGGGGCCGTGGGCGTTGCCGACGGGGCCGGAGGAGATGATGATGCCCCGTTCCATACTGATGCTGGATTGCCCGCCTTCAAAATAGCCGATCCCGTCCGGGTTTCCTATGGCTTTGATATTGGAGATGGTGTTGCAGGTTCCGCGCACGAAAATATCCTGGACGAGATCCTCCACGGTATAGCTGTCATCGGTTTCGATGCCGGCGCCTGCCGGGGCGGCGGGTGCGGGCGCCGGGCCGGTTTTGCCGGTTCCGGAAGCGCCGAACAGGAAATAGAAACAGATGCTGAACACAAAAAAGAATGATCGCATAGGGCTATGGTTAATACCGGTAAACGGCCGTCCTGGTCCATTCAAACGCTGCAGGGGTGGCGGCATTGGCGGGAAGGGGGCCAGCCAGGCGCGCCGGTAAAGTTGCTATTTCCGGTGATCGAGGGGTTTGCGGGCTTTAAATGTTTTCAGAACCACGAGAAGGAGAGGCGGGGCAAAGCAGCCTCCACTTCAAAAATAAAACAAATAAGGATAAAAAACAGCTGTTTGGCGGCGCGGAAGGGCAGGAAAACTTTTTTTTGGGGATAAATGCAAAAAAAACTACCTTTGCAGCCGTTAAAAACCCGCCGCTTGATTTTCAAGGGAAGCGGGTATGGTTTCACCGATATAATTTTAACATGGCAGTAAAAATGCGTTTGCAGAGAAAGGGCCGGAAAAAGCGCCCTTTTTATCACATTGTAGTGGCTGATGCGAGGTCTCCCAGAGACGGCAGGTTCATCGAGCAGATCGGTTCCTACAACCCGATGACGAAGCCCGCCACCATCGAGATCGACCGCGATAAAGCTTTCGACTGGCTGGCCAAAGGCGCCCAGCCGACGGATACGGTGCGCGCCATTCTGCGTTTCAAGGGCGTTTTCTACAAAAAACACCTGATGCGCGGCGTACAGAAAGGAGCGATGACGGCAGAAGAAGCCGAGCACAAATACGAACAGTGGGTCGAGGCCAAGGAAGCTAAGATCGCCGCCCGCGCTGCGAAGACGGCGGAAGAGATCCGCGCTTTCCACGCTGCTGTTGCGGGCACCCCGCCGCCCAAAGTGGAGCGCCTCGATATCCCGGCCGTGGAAGTTCCCGCCGCCCCTGAAGCGGAAGCACCGGAAGCCCCCGTAACGGAGGCAACGGCTGCCGCCGAAGTGGAAACCGGCGCGGCTGCCGAAGAAGAGGAATAGCCCTGGCGCCCCCCTCTCCTGAAGGGCCCGCCGCCTGCCGGCAGGCCCTTCATTATTTTGGCAACTTAGGCTTCGAATGCTTGGAACTTTAGCCGGCATTCGATTATATTTGCATCAGCAAAACAGGCTATACTTTAATTCTAAAATATACGCAGACCTGGTAGTGCTTCAATTTGCACTATCAGGTTTGCCTTTAAAATAGCGCTGCCTTATGCAGGAACTGGAAAAACAATATATCTCCCAACTCGAGGAACTGGCCACCGACATCCAGGAATCGGAAGAGCTCGCCCTGTACCTGGAAGAAGAGGAAGAAGAGCAGTACATGGCGCTGAAGGAAAGCTTCGAACCCCGCATTGCGGCGCTTTATGAAGAAGTGGCCGCCGACGAGCCCCTTCAGCTGATCACCCTCGAAACGGTATTGCTGGAGCCCGAATTCGAAGGGCTGTACCTTCCGAAGATACTGGGGTATTCCGTGCTCCGGGGCGAGGTCGACGAAAACTACCACTACACCCGCCCTCAGGACCACTTCCGGGACGTGCTGCTGGCCATCTGTAATTCGGCCAACTTCGACATCCTGCGCAAGCGCATCGGGCAGTCCATCCAGATGGGCTTCGCCATGAGCAGCGATATCTGGGTGACCAACCTCATCAACAGCATCGACAACAAGCGGGTGCGCTATTTTCTGCAGAGCCAGAAACTGGAGCGCTACCGCCGCCCCGAAGAACGCCAGGCAGGCCTGGAGCGCTACCGCCGCCAGTTTGTCAATGACAACTACCAGTCGGCAGAATTTCCAGAGACCCTTTCCGACCTGAAGGTGCTCTATTCTTCCCTGAAGCACTTCCTCATCTATCGGGTGAGCCGCAAATTCAACAACAACAGCCTCATCGCGCCCCTGAAGGCGCTGGTGGAAAACGATTCCTTCAAAGGCAGCCCCGAATACCTCGAGATCATCGTGCTCTATGCGGCTTTCTTCGACCTGGACAGCAAGGCGCACAAACACCTGGCCAAACACCTCAACCAGGTACGCAAATCCATGCCGGAATTCGAAGAGAAGTACCTGGATTATCTGCTGGAACTCCACAACGACCCCACGGTTGATATGAGCCCCCAGGCCGACCAGCGCATTTCCGCCCTGCTCGACAAATCCATCGATGACGGCCTCACGCGCTATTACAACCTCATGGACGAGGTGCATGCCAAAGGTTACATCAGCGAGGAAGCCCGGCAGGCCATACAGGCTTTCTGCAGCAGTTACGAAGGCCTTTCCACCATCAACGAATGCGTCCGCCGGGCCATCTTCCGCTACTTCGCCAGCCTGATCAACAACCTGGAGCCGGAAGATTATGCCGAGCTGTTTGAGATATCCAAGCTCTTCCCCTCCTATATGGCCATCTTCGCCAACCAGCAGTTCAACCAGGGCCTAAAGGAACTCTCCCTGCGCTATGTGGAAAAACTGCTCAAACGCTATACCGACAAGCGCGGCAAGGATTACCAGGACATCAAAAAGTTCGTCTCCACCGCTTTCCAGGATTTCGGCTTTTTGAAGGAAAAGGAGATCGTGGAAATGTTCAAAACACGCCGCAAGCGCAGGAAGGAGGAGTAAGGCGTTTTTTAAGGGGTTTCCATCCATTTGGCGGGAATATTTGCTACATTTGATGCCGTAAGCATACACCGCTTTATGTCCATCATTGAAAAAATCGCCGCCCTTTTTCGCCGGGGGAACCGGACGATCGGGCCCGAAATTGGCCAAACTCCTTTTACAAACCTAAAAGTCTCTACAATGGTTAACACGATCGCCATTTCCACGGACATGGAAACCCTTTTCCTCATCGACGATAACCGGGCCATCCCTTTTCAGCTCCTGGGAACAAAGGGAATCATCATCGGCCTGCTCGACGGCCAGCTCACCGTCGCAACCGCCGCCCAGCCGCCTAAAATGGAGGCGGATATAGAACACCCCACCAATGGCAATACCGCCACCCGCATAGCTTCCGGCGATGACAAGATCAAAATCGTCAGGCTGTCCATCACCAAAACCGCCTGGTCCACCGTTTTCGACCGCAAAAACGCCGCCCTCTGTTTTATCGGCGCCACCGAAGTGGAGATCAGAGCTTCCGGTGAGGGGGAACTGGAATTCAAAGCCGACCTGGAATTCTTCGAACTGAACAAGGGAAATATCTACATGCGGCGCACCAAGGACAGCATCATCGTCGCCAGCCTGCCTTTTAAAGAAGATAAAGGGCGGGGGTAGGGGTTTTAGTAGAATCTATAGAAAGATCGTTCGTGAGGGACGATAGCCCCGGAACGGCCTGATGTGCAAGCCTCCGGCTTGCGTTTACGCCGCCTGCCCGGCAAATAGTAAACGGCCTGCACTATCCCCGCCAGTCGGAGACTGGCTTGTTTTTCCGCATCGGGACAAAGCCCCTCGCGAACGGTTTTGATACATTTTTTACCCGCGGTGCTACAGAGCCGGGCCAGTTGGCAGTACGCCACTATTCCATCATTTTTACCCGGCGTAGCCCGCAGGGCGGAGTCGGGCCATCATTCCCCCCGGAGTTTCGCAGCGCCCTCATCCATTCAGATAAGAAACCTTTGGGCTTTTGCGTTAAAGGATTGTTTTTTTCACATCCAAAAAAGAGGAATATGAGATGGCAATCCAAAGTGGTGTTTGTGCTGAGTTTTGCAGTGGTAACTGCGCTGGCGCTGCCGGCCAGGGCGCAGGGCATTTTCAGCCGCAAGGCCGATAAGCAGGAGCAGCAGGCCCAGGGCGAAGAGCAGGGTTTGTTTTCCGCATTCAAGAAAAAAGAGCCGGCCGGGCAAAGCCGGGAAAAGGATGAGCTGAAGACAGCCCACAGGGATGCGAAAACCGACCTGCGGGCCTACAAGAAGGAACGCAAGGCCGCCGAAGCACGCGAAGAAGCCGCCCGCGCCCGCGCCGAAGCCATCAAGGCGCAGCGCCGCGCCGAGCGGGCCGAAGGCAAAGTTGAGAAAGCGGATTCAAGGGCCGTTAAAGCGCGGGAGAAAGCGGACGAGAAGAAGGGCGGCGGCAGTGTTTTCCGAAGGGGAAATTGATCTGCTCCCATTGCAATTTTTCCCTTACTTTTGGGCAAGTTCATTCACCCCAGGCCCTCAACAATATTGCCATACAGCAATATAGCAATACAGCAATATAGCCGTATAGCCATATAGCCATATAGCAATACAGCAATATAGCCATATAGCAATATAGCCAGGGCCTGCAACACCCAGGCCATGCCCATACGCCCCTACATTCGCCCTGCCGCCTTTCTGCTGATGTTGTTTGGCATCACGGCGGCCTTTTTCGGAATGATCAGGCCTTTTCTGATGGCCATCTTCTGGGCGGCCCTGCTTGCCCTGGTTTTCCAGCGGCCATACCGCCTGTTGCGCCTGCGGCTTCGCGGGCGCAGCAACCTCGCCGCCAGCCTGTCCACCCTGTTGATCGTCCTGATCGTCGTGCTGCCTGTTTCCCTCATCGTGCTGGCGCTCGTCAATCAAAGCGTGGAGGTTTATCAGAAAATTCAATCCGGGGAATGGGACCTGGCCAAGGTGGTGGATTTTATTCAGCGCGAATTGCCGCACCTGGAGGAACTGCTTGAAGATGCCGGTTTTCCGCCGGAGCGCCTGCGGGAGAGCCTCAGCAGTTTTGCTGTAACGGCGACAGGCGCCATTGCCGACCGGCTGCTTCTGTACACCCAGAACGCCATTGCCTTTACCGCCCAGTTTTTCCTGATGTTATACGTGCTGTTTTTCTTCCTGCGCGATGGCCGGAAGATGATGCGCGACATCATCAACGTGCTGCCCTTCGGCAATGCCTGGGAACGGATGCTGATCAACCGCTTTTCCAGCGTTGCCCGGGCGACCTTGAAGGGGACGCTCATCGTGGCAGTGGTGCAGGGCACGATCGGCGGCCTGATGTTCGCCCTCCTGGGGATCGACGGAGCCCTCTTCTGGGGCGTGGTGATGACCCTGCTGTCTCTGCTGCCGGTAGGCGGCAGCGGGCTGGTATGGGCGCCAACAGCCGTCATTCTTGCGGTGCAGGGCCTTTGGGGCAAAGCTGTTGCCCTCCTGATTGTCGGCGCACTGGGCATCGGGCTGATCGATAACCTGCTGCGCCCCATCCTGGTAGGGCGGGACACCAAGATGCCGGACTACCTCGTGCTGCTGGCTACCCTCGGGGGGCTGGGCTGGTTCGGCCTGAGCGGCTTTGTGCTCGGCCCGGTGATCGCCGCCCTGTTCCTCACTTTCTGGCAGACCGCGGGGAAGGAGTACGGGGGGGCGGAGGAGTGATTCAATAGGTCAGTAGGTCGCACGTCACCCAGTCGCCAAGTCATACGCCTGGGTGTCGAATGTCGGCAAAAAAAATTATTACCTTAGCCCCATGTCCAGCACCCGTCGATTAGCCGCCATCATGTTCACTGATATCCAGGGGTATACGGCGCTGATGCAGCAGAATGAGCAGCAGGCGATCCGGGCCCGGGATAAGCACCGGCGCATCTTCAATTCCACCACCGAAAAGTACAGAGGAAAGGTTCTGCAATACTATGGCGACGGCACCCTGAGCATCTTCGACAGTGCGATCGATGCAGTAAAATGCGGGATTGAGATGCAACTGGGGTTCCGGATGGAGCCCGTTATCCCGGTGCGGATAGGCATTCATACCGGCGATATTTTTTTCAGCGATGAGGAGATTGTCGGGGATAGCGTAAATGTGGCTTCCCGCATCGAATCCCTGGCCGTTTCCGGCAGTGTTTTTATCTCAGAGAAGGTTTATGACGAGGTCAAAAACCAGGAAGGCATACAAGCTACCCGGCTGAAGGCATTTAGGCTGAAGAACATAGAACAACCGGTTGTCGTTTATGCCATTTCCAATGAAGGGCTGGTAGTTCCCAACCCGGAAGAGATTGTCGGGAAGACGGAACCGGAGGATTCCCCGCTTCCCGGAGGGGCCGGACAGCAGCAGGCCCCGCCCGGCGCGGGAAGCGCCCCTTTTTTAGCCACAAAACTTTTCATCCCCCCGCCCCGCCCCAAAGCCGTCGCGCGCCCCCGCCTGATCGAGCGCCTGAACGAAGTATTGCATCGCAGACTGGCCCTGATTTCCGCGCCCGCTGGTTTTGGCAAAACCACGCTAGCCAGCGAATGGGCGGCCGGTTGCGGGCTCCCGCTGGCCTGGTTGTCCCTGGATGAAAGGGATAGCGATCCTTCCCGTTTTCTCGGCTATCTCATTGCTGCGCTGCAGGCGATTAAAGAAAACCTTGGAGCGGGGCCCCTGGGCCTGCTTCAATCCCCTCAGCCGCCGCCCATGGAATCGATCCTGACGGCCCTGCTCAACGAGGCCGCCGCCATCCCCGGCCATTTTGTGCTCGTCCTCGACGACTACCACATCGTCGATTCCCAGGCGGTGGACCAGGCCCTTGGTTTTTTGCTGGAGTACATGCCTTCGCAAATGCACCTGGTTATTACCACGCGGGAGGACCCCAACCTTCCCCTGCCCCGCCTGCGCGTCCGGAGCCAGTTGACGGAAATACGGGCTTCCGACTTGCGCTTTACGCCCGCCGAAGCCGCCGGGTTTCTCAACCAGGCCATGGGGCTGAACCTTCCGGGGGAAGCCGTGGAGGCCCTGGAGGCCCGCACCGAAGGCTGGATCGCCGGGCTGCAGATGGCGGCTTTATCGATGCAGGGGCGGGCCGATACGGCCGGTTTTATACAGGCCTTCACCGGCAGCCACCGCTTCATCCTCGATTATCTGGCCGAAGAGGTGCTGCATCAGCAGCCCGAGCGGGTCCGCCATTTCTTACTTCAGACCTCGATCCTGGACAAGCTGTGCGGCCCCTTGTGTGATGCCGTTACCGGAGAAGACGATGGTAAAGAAATGCTGGAAGCGCTGGAGCGGGGCAACCTCTTTGTCGTTCACCTGGACGACGAGCGCCGGTGGTTCCGCTATCACCACCTCTTCGCGGAGGTGCTTCGGTCGCGCCTGATGGAAATATTACCCGGCCAGTCGCAGGGCATGCATCTTCGGGCGAGCGAGTGGTATGATGGGAATGGCCTGCGCGCCGATGCGGTTCATCATGCCCTGGCCGCCAAAGACTTCGAGCGGGCTGCGGCCCTGGCCGAGCTGTCCTGGCCGGAAATGGACGGGCAGTTCCAGTCCGCCGCCTGGCTGAAATGGGTGCGGGCCCTGCCGGACGAGCTTATCCGCCTCCGGCCGGTGCTCATCATGGGCTACGCCTGGGCTTTTCTGAACGATGGCGAACTGGAAGCTGGCCAGGCCCGGCTCCGGGAGGTGGAACAATGGCTGGAAATTTCATCAGGGAATAGCCGGCAGCCGGAAGCCCTGTCTGCCGGAATGGTTGTTGTGGACGAAGGGCAGTTTCGCTCCCTGCCGGCTTCTGTGGCGATCGCCCGGGCCTACATTGCCCAGGCGCTCGGGGATGTGGCCGGCACCGTGGAGCATGCCCGGCATGCCTTCCGCCTTTTGCCGGAGGAAGACCATGTCGGGCGCGGCCAGGCTGCCGCCCTGCTGGGGCTCACCCATTGGGCCAGCGGAAACCTGGAAGCCGCCTATCAGGCCCTTTCTGATACGATGGGGCATTTTCTCAGGGCCGGTTACCTGCAGTTTGCGGTCAGCGTCACCTACGGGCTGGCCGATATCCGGATCGCGCAGGGCCGCCTTGGCGACGCTGTAAAGGCATACGAGCATTCTCTGCGGCTGGTGGCGGAACAGCCCGGGCCGGTACCGCGGGGCACGGCGGACCTTTACCTGGGGCTGGGCGGCCTGCACCGGGAGCGGGGCGAACTGGAAGCCGCCGCCCGGCAATTGGAGAAAAGTGAGGAGTTGGGCCTGCAGGCCGCCTTGCCGGATTGGCCCTGGCGCCTCTGCGTCGCAAAGGCGCAGCTTCAAGAGTCCCTTGGCGATGTTGATGGCGCGCTCGGCCAGCTCGATGAGGCGCAACGGCTGTATTACAGAAATCCCATGCCCGATGTGCGCCCCATTGCGGCCATCCGGGCGCGCCTGCTGGCCCGGCAGGGCCGGCTGGCGGAAGCCCAGGCCTGGGTGCGCCAGCTCGGCCTGTCCGTCGATGAAGAACTCAGCTTCCTCCATGAATTTGAGCACCTCGCCTTTTCTACTATACTTATCGCCCAGGGGAGAAGCGGCCAGCCCGGGCCATTTTTTGAGGACGCCGACAAACTGCTGAACCGCCTCCTGGAAGCCGCAGAAGCCGGCGGGCGGACGGGCAGCGCCATAGAGGTACTGATACAGCAGGCGCTCGCCTGCGAAGCCCAGGGCAATGTTCCATTGGCGCTCGAACCCCTGTCCCGAGCCCTGTCTCTGGCAGCCCCCGAAGGCTACATCCGCGCCTTTGCCGACGAAGGCCGCCCAATGGCCCGGCTGTTGTCCGAAGCCGCTGCCCGCGGGCTGATGCCGGCTTATGTGCGCCGCCTGCTGTCGGCAGTTGGGGGCGGGGAAGCGATGCTGGAAGAACAACCGGCTCAGCCTTTGGTGGCGCCCTCCGTCCAACCCCTCATTGAACCCCTGAGCGAACGCGAGCTGGAAATCCTTCGCCTCATCGATCAGGGGCTCTCCAACCAGGAGATCAGCGAGCGGCTGTTCCTCGCCCTGAGTACGGTGAAAGGGCATAACCGGAACATTTTTGGCAAACTGGGCGCTGAAAGGCGCACGGAAGCGGTGGCAAGGGCGCGGGAGCTGGGGTTGTTGTAAAAGGGGGAGCAGGTGTTCGAGTGTTCGGGTGTTTTGGTGGCGCCGTCCTGGCGCGGGAGAAAGATAAACTGCTCATCAAATAACTTTGCACAGGATTAGCACGCAGCTATTTGTATCCAACAGCTGTACCTTCCCAACCGGGAGGAACTAAGGGCGGAAGTGGAGTGAATTTATGAGGAGGAATGAATTATCGGGAGCATCGCATCACTTCCTTCCTTCCCACCTTCGAGGATCCCGGCTGCTTTGCATAATCGCCAGGATAAAAACATCGCCTTCTACGATTTTGAAGAGCAGGTTGTACCCAAACCGTTGGACGACGGCCCTGCGTTTTTCGCCAAGCACTTTTGGAAAGAGAAAGGGGTTTTGCTCCAGGAGTTCAATCACTTCGGTGAGTTCTGCCAGTAATTCGAAGCCCAGGCCGGTTCTCTGGCCCTCCAGCTAAGCGTAGGCCTCATCGAGGTCTTGTTCGGCTTCGGGTTGGATGATGACATGGTATCCTGCCATCAGTGCGCTCTATATTTCGAGAGGACATCTCTGGCAGGCTTGCCCACGGATTCCCCCTTGTCCAAAGCCTCTTCTCGGTGGTTCAGCTCCTCCATCCATGCTTCCGACAACTGGAAATCATCTTTCGCCAGGAGCTCGATCATAAAGTGCATCAGCTCTGCCTGCTCCATCCGGCTGAGTTTGCTGACTTCTTCTTTTATGGCTTGGATACTCATATCATTCAGGGTTTATTATGGCCGGTTCTGTTTTTCCGTCACATAAAGTTAACAGTTTTATGGGAGGAATCGTTGCCGGGGAGTCAATACCAACTTCCATCTACCCCAACCCATCCAACAACTCCCGAAAACTTTCCAACCCAGCCTCCAGATTCTCAATGATCTCTACCGCCAATTCATCCGGATCGGGGAGGTTATCCAAATCGGCCAGCGATTGGTCTTTGATCCAGAAGATGTCGAGACTGGTCTTGTCGCGGGCGAGGATCTCGTCGTAGGGAAATTTGCGCCAGCGGCCGTCGGGATCGTCTTTGGACCATGTTTCCTGGCGTTGATGCAGCTTGCCGGGCCGGTAGCAATCGATGAAATCCCGGAGGTGCTCGAACCGCATGGGGTTCTGCTTCTTGGTGAAGTGGATGTTGGTGCGGAAATCGTAGATCCACACTTCTTTGGTCCAAGGGTCCTTGCTGGCCGGTTTGTTGTCGAAGAAAATGACGTTGGCTTTTACGCCTTGTGCGTAGAAGATGCCGGTCGGCAGGCGCAGGATGGTGTGTAGATTTGTATTTTGCAGCAGCTTTTTGCGCACTGTTTCACCGGCACCGCCTTCAAACAAGACGTTGTCCGGTACGACAACTGCGGCCTGCCCATCGATTTTCAGCATGGTGCGGATGTGCTGTACGAAATTGAGCTGCTTGTTGGAAGTTGATGCCCAAAAATCCTGACGGTTATAGCTCAGTTCTTCTTTGACCTGCTCGCCTTCTTCATTAGTGCTGGTCATCGAAGATTTTTTGCCGAATGGTGGATTGGCTAATACGTAATCGAACCGCGTGCCGGGGTCGGCGATCAGGGCGTCGTTGCGGTGGATGGAGGGTTCGTGGTCGAGGTCGCCGATGTTGTGCAGGAAGAGGTTCATCAGGCACAGGCGGTGGGTACTGGCGACGATCTCCCAACCGTGGAAGGTTTGGTACTTCAGGAATTGTTTCTGCCCCCGGTCGAGTTGATATTCCCGGGTTAGGAAATCGTAGGCGGCGAGAAAGAACCCTCCGGTGCCGCAGGCCGGGTCTGCGATAGTTTTGCCCGGTTCTGGCCGTATACATTCGGCCATGGCTTGGATCAGGGCGCGGGGCGTAAAATACTGGCCGGCGCCCGATTTAGTATCCTCGGCGTTCTTTTCCAGCAGGCCTTCGTAGATATCGCCTTTGACATCGGCCCCCATCATCACCCAGTTTTCTTCCTTGATCATATGAATGACCTTGTACAGCTTGGCCGGGTCCTGAATTTTGTTCTGGGCTTTGAAGAATATTTCGCCGAGCATGCCGCGTTCTTTGCCTAACTCCCGGAGCATGGTGACGTAGTGAGATTCCAGCTCTGCCCCACGTTTACTGACGAGGCTCTCCCAGTTGTATTCGGTGGGTATTTTGATATCCCGGTTATAGGGGGGCTTAGCGTACTCGTCGGCCATTTTCAGGAACAAAAGGAAGGTCAATTGCTCAAGGTAGTCGCCATAGCCGACGCCGTCGTCGCGCAGGACGTTGCAGAAAGACCAGACTTTTTGGACGATGGAGGCGGTGTTGGACATTGAAATCGAATTTTCCGAATCAAACGGCCAGAAGCCGAAAAGGGTTAGTAATGGATCGTTCACCAAAGCGCTTTAACAGAGCTGCCTCATTGTGTGCATCGATCTTTTCTTTCAAAATTATCTTTTGAACCTTGGGTTGCCCTAATCCCGGAATCCGATGGGCGAAAAAGGGTGGCAATTCCTCAGACTGGTATGTTTTGTTGATATCCGGGAAATCAATCAGTGGTTTCAGGCGGCCTTGCGCCTTAAACGCTTCCGAATAAGAAAACTGCCAGATGCTATCGCTCAGTGTTAGTTGGCCGATTTCCAAATCTTCATACATCAGCCGGAATGCTGCTTTGCCTTCTATCGGAGTAATCGACGCTGCTCGCCCATCCGCCTTCCAAAGATTCTTAAGCTTCGAAATGATGTCCGGCATTATTGGGATGTTTTGATTTATACTTGGCCATTAGAACTTATTTGGCTTGATACAGTTTTATCCTTCTCAACAACTCCCCCGCCGGTTCATCCCCCGGGTCCTGCGGCACTAACCGGCCCTCAAAGGCCTTTTTCAAAATGCTCTGTCGAAGCGCCTCCGATTGCAACAGCGCCCGCTCGATCTCCTGCTCCAGATGGTCGCAGACGGAGAGCCGGGATTCGATGGCTTGGACGATTTGGTGTTGTTCTTCTAGGTTGCAAATTGGAACAAACAAATTACCTACTTTATTTAAACTTAATGTATATAATCCTGAAGTTGAACTTGATACTTTCCGAATGATATCCCTTCCCAGAGGGGATAAAAGCCAATAGAGGGTAAATAGAGATGTTTCCTTTAGGAACATTCTCACTTTAACCAAGTGGTTCTGATGCACGCAAGGAGATATTTTCCCATTCCATTTTGCGACTCTGCCAATCTGATCTGGGCTGCCATTTCCTTCAACCACCAGTAGGTCATCCTCCTGAAGAAGTACCTTATTCAATTCTCTATCGTCTACACCAATCATTTTTATTTCATCTAGGTCTAAACGATTTGAGTAAACATTGGCAACTCTTAAATATGGAAGTTGAAGTGGATAATCTTTTCGTTTCGAGTTTTTTGTCAAACCACCGATTACTTCAGCCAAATAGAAAACCTGCACCCACATCCACCCCTCCGGCAATCCCGGCAGCCCCTCCAATTCCGCGGCCGTCAGCGGCGGATACGCCTTGGGCCGGGCCGGTTTGGAAGGTTTTCTTCCCTGCTTGCCGCCGGCCTCCCATACCGCCACCGCCTGTTTCCATTCGGCCAGTTGCTGCTCATACTGCCGCTGCCGTTCGGCCTGAATCTGCCCGAGAAGTTCCGCTGCCGACGTCCGACGTTCGACGTTCGACGTTCGACATCCGACTGCTCCCTCCGCCATTGCTCGGTCAGCTTGCCCTCGAAGGCAGCTTTCAGCACCGCCTGCCGGTATACTTTTAGCTGGGCAAGCCCCTTTTTCAGGTTGGCGACGCCATTGTCCAATTCGCTGAAGAGTTCTTCGATTTTGTCTACGATGCGGTGTTGCTCGGGGAGGGGGGGGAGGGGGAATTGTACCTCTCTTAATACCGCACCTGAGATAGCTTTGAAGGTCGTTCCTGTTCCTTTTTCATCTAACTCTTTTTCGATCTTTTTAAAAAAGAGGTAGAGAAATTTATGATTTGGCGGGTACCGTATTGCCGCAAGTCCCCTACCAATACAACATTTTTGGTTTGCGATATTTGTTGCTCCAACTGGTGCACGTACGGAAAGTAGTACGTCATTTTTCTCAGCAATTTTTTTAGGAGCATGGCACCATTTTTCGGGAATAGGATGAAGATCGGTAAACTCGGCCTTCCCTTGAAAAAATGGAAGCCCATTTCTTTTTGTATTATAAGTATTTGAGGGGGGGGACTGCCCTAGAATTATCTTACAGGCTTCATCAAGTTTCACGACCACCCAGCTATTTGGAAGCACATTCATGATATTGTTATCAGTCAATTTTTTCGATAATATACTCAATCCATCCCCTCCAGCCTACCCCTCGGCGATACCTTATAGGCAAAGGGGCGTTCCTCCCGCGTTGCAATTTTAATGATCTCTTCCCAATGTTTGGCCATGAGTTTCAGCATATCCCAGTAAGAAAAGCCAGTTTTTGAGGGCGGGCGAAAGTAAAACATGCCCAGCCCATACTGCTCACACAAAGCCCGCTGGTGTTTGACGCGCTGAATGTTGTAATCCTGGGTGATGACGCAGGCCCCTTCCTCGCCCGCGAGGGGAATCCAGTCCTCATCCTGCGCGCCTTGCCCAAAAACATCTTTAACAGAATGCACCTCAATGGCTTCTCTTAATTTCAGATTGAGCGGTTGTTGCAGAATGTTGAACCCCCTCGCCAGGTAGGGGGACATGTTTTCGTCCACATAAATGATCATGCTGCCAACTTACAGTATTCAATGGCGTCTTGTACCTCCTGTTCACTGATCTCATAGGTGAAAGCAATGAAGGCAGGAGGTTCGCCGGCCTTGTGGAGGTTATAGATCGTTTCGGGGTAAATATTGGTTTCGCCGACAACGGGGTGGCCGAACTGCCGGCCGGGGTCCACCACGATGCTTTTGTTTTTGCCGAGGGGGTAGAAACAGGAAGCGAGTTGGCCCGCTCCGAAATCAAGCTTTCGGAAGAAGAGCTGGATGAAATCCATATTCAGTTGCCGGGTTCCATCCAGGCTGATCGTTCCATCCGGGATTCTCAGGAAGATCTTTTTGCCGTCGGTGTGAATGCCTTCCAAAACAGCTTTCTGTGCGAATGGAAAGGGAGTCTCATAAATCCGTGCCAGTTCCTGATGCGCTTTAAGCACCTGGCCGGGGCGCACCCCCGCTTCGGAGAATTGCATCATCACGTAGAATTCCACGAGGGTGTGAAAACCTACCGCTTTGGTGTTGTCCACTTTCCAGGAGTAGTTCCGGGAATAGCTTTCACCCAACCGCCCGTCCCAGTACCGGTGCAACCAGGTGTTCACCTTAGCGTAGGGCAAGCGGAGGATGCGTGAAATCTCTTTCACGGTATAGATTCCGTTGCCTATTTTTAAGGAGTTTTCAAACACCATATTGCCGGTTTTTTTCAAAAATACCTTCTTTATTTTAACTATGCAATCTGGCATACTACACATACACCCATCGAATCCTGAGATGGCCAGCTAATTTACGCCACCAACTCCTCATTCATCTCTTCAATGATATCCTCCATCTCCCCCCCAAACAACTGATACATCTTCCCCCGCCCGCCCCGGGCGTCAAAAGGCGCATAATCGAGGTCATCCATGGAGATGGAAACCGAGGCGGCGATGTGGTCGCGCACCATATACAGCCAATCCATCTGTTCTGGGCTGAATTTCACCGGGCCAACTTGTTTGCGGAATACCCAGTCCCGGAAATTGCGCCGCACCTTCATGTCATAAGGGTCGAGCGCTTCATCCATACCACTTACCCGGCGCAGCAAAGCTACCAAAGCGATCAGTTCCGATTTAGGTTGATCCTTGGGTACTTTATCCAATTCCGCGTAGGCTTCGTAGACCCGCAAGGGGGCCAGATTTGGCTTATGCCGTTTCAGGTGCTCCAGCACTTCACTGACCATCTGGTACGTCCATTTCCGCCGCTGGTAGGGTTGCTCATAGAATATACGGAGCGCAGTGATCTCATCTTTGTGGGCTTCGATGTAGGCCTGAAAGCTGTCGATCAGGCCGGCGCCGCGCTGGCCGCTGGATGTATCCCAACCGGCATTTTTCACCTCATCGAGGTTGACGATGTCAATAAGCTGCTCGTGCACTCTGCGGACGTTTTCAATATAATCGTTCAACTGCCCGGAGAAAATGGCTCCTGCGGCTTTTATCAGCTTTTCCTGCGCTTCCTGAAGCTGGTTAAAGCCCGGGTCTTGGCCGGAAGGAATATTATGCAATTCCCTAGCCTTTTCTTCGATCCGGTCGGGGTCATAAGCCGCCAGCAATCCGGAGGCAATCTGGGAAGCGGTTTTGCCGCCGGTTTCCTTTTTAAAATCTTCCTTTTCCTTTTCCGTCAGCATCCTGTCGAGGCGGATCAGGCGGCTGGCCAGCGAGGTGTATAGGTCTTCATCCCGGGCGCCCATCAGAACGGCGCCCAGTAGATCCTTCAAAGGCACACTGGGTTTTCGCTCCAATGGCCGGGAATCTGTCTTAAGTGTCTTGGTCACGCCTACCGCATCCACGATCACAAAATGGGATTTGGCATACTGGGCAGATGGGGTCACTTTCCGAAGGTCATCTTTGCCCAAAGTGCGGGTCCCCCGGCCTTTCATCTGTTCGAAGTAGTTACGGCTTTTGACATCCCGCATGAACAGTAGGCACTCCAGAGGCTTGACATCGGTGCCGGTTGCGATCATATCTACCGTGACGGCGATGCGGGGATAGTATTCATTGCGAAACTGGGCCAGAATGGATTTAGGGTCTTCCTCCGATTGGTAGGTAACCTTCTTACAGAATTCATTGCCTTCGGCAAATTCTTCCCGGACGGTACGGATAATATCCTCGGCGTGGGAATCCGTTTTGGCGAAAATCAAGGTTTTAGGAACCTCACTTCGGCCGGGGAAAATTTCCGGCAGCCTATCCCGAAACGTCCGGATCACCCAACGGATCTGGCTGGGGTTGACCACATCCCGGTCCAGTTTCGATGCCGAATACGTTTCATCTTCATCCTGAACCGCCCAGCGTTTCCGGCGGGATAATTTTTCCCGGCGTTCGATGTACTCCCCGGCCTTCACCACGGCCCCTTCCGATGTGATTCTGGTCTCGATCAGGTAAACATCATACCCAACATTCACCCCATCGAGCACCGCCTCTTCATGGGTGTAATCCGAGACGATATTCTCCTTGAAAAATCCGAACGTCCGGGCATCAGGGGTAGCCGTTAGTCCAATGAGGAAAGCATCGAAATAATCGAGCACCTGCTTCCAGAGATTGTAGATACTCCGGTGGCATTCATCAACCACGATGAAGTCGAAAAACTCGATGGGCACTTTTTCGGTATAGCTGACCGGCACTGGCTCTTTAGGCTGCCAGCGCGATTCATTAGGGTTAGCCTCTTCAGCCTTCTCATCCAATTCTTCATCCTTTAGAATGGAATACAGGCGTTGTATGGTAGAAATACAAACCTGGCTATCCGATGCGATATAGCGGGAAGTGAGGCGTTGCACATTATAAAGCTCGGTGAATTTTCGTTTATCATCATCCGGTTGGAAAGCCATGAATTCCTGCTCAGCCTGTTCCCCTAAGTTTTTGGTATCGACCAGAAACAATATCCGTTTGGCATCGGCGAATTTCAGCAGGCGGTAGATAAAAGAAATAGCGGTATAGGTTTTACCTGAACCGGTTGCCATCTGGATCAATGCTTTGGGCCGGGCATCGCGGAAGGAATTTTCCAGATTGGAAATGGCCTTGATCTGGCAACCTCTGAGCTGCCCGGGATTTAGCTCCGGAATGTTAAACAAGCGCGCACGGAGCGACTGATCCTTTTTCAGCCATTCCCGGAATGTTTCCGGGCGGTGGAAATGAAACACTTCCCGGGCCCGGGGCTTGGGGTCGCGATGGTTGGTAAAATACGTAATAGTCCCGGTAGATTCGTATCCAAAAGGCAGGGGCTTATTATCCAGATACCGAAGCTTTGCGGCCCGATAGCCATCCGTCTGTTCCTCTACCGTCGAAAGGGATTCGGCCTTTTCCTCCCGCTTAGCTTCAACAACGCCGACGGGCTTCCTATCAACAAACAGCACATAATCAGCCACCCCTTCGGAGGTCAGATATTCCCGAATAGCGATGCCTATGCCTGCCGCCCAATTGAGTGTTTTCCTGTCCTGGACACTCCATCCTGCTTTAAAGAGCATATCGTCAATACGATCCCGAGCTAACTGTTCTGGGTTCTTATTGTACATTTCCTGATGGCTATGGGCACTAAATATATACAAATAAGGCTAATTGGACAAGTGTTTTGTTGGGCGGCTGGGGTATGTTATAAGTTAGGATATCTTCACCGGCATCAACGCCTCTACATCCACTCCACTAACCACTTTATAAATCTCCTTATCCAATACTCCGATCACCAGCGAGCCCGGCCGGTAGAATTCATATTCATCGTCCTCATCTAGCCCTTCTTCCACCAGAGTGAACAGGCCCACTTGCTCATCCGGGCGCAACCATTCCTGCCGGGCCTTTACCGGGGCCCAGCCACCGAACCATTCTCCATTGCTTAGGGCTTTGACGTAGATGGTAATGATGGTGTTCATAATAGCTATTTAAAATTGTACGGGGCGACTTGCCAGATGATGCAATCAACGAAATCGGCAACGATCCAGTTTCCTTGCTCATCAAAAATCTTGGTGTAAGTTACGCCTTTATCCGGATGGGTAAAAGTTTCCCGGCGTCCGTTGGCCAGCATGTCCTGGACCTTCTCTATAGTGAAGCCGCGCTTGCTAAATTGTTTTCGCCATGTCGACAGCTTCTTGTAGGGTAACAACTGAAGGCGCTTGCAGGGGTCATCAGGTTCTGGGTTGTCGAAGCCATGTTCAAAAGCTTCCTGTAATTCCGTGAGCTGAGCATCAGTCAGTTCAATCGCCACCTCATCGGGTGGTGTAGCCCTTAGGATATGATCGCCGAAAGGCTGTGTAGGATTGAAGTTCCAACCATCGGCGAACTGGCTGATAATTAGCAGGGAAAGTACAAGTAGGATTGCAAGAAGTAGTAACCGGTTCCAAAGGAATTCCATTGCAGATTGCATAACCTATTCATTTTGAGTTTCATGGCAGGTTGCAATATAAGGGTTTTATCTAAATGATACTTATAGTCCGTGGACTTATAATCATCTTTTGATGATTTTCCGGCGAAAAACATCATGCCATATACCGAACAGGAAAAAATCATTCTGACCCAACTGGGCAACAATATCCGAAAATACCGATCGTCTAAGAGCTGGTCGCAAGAAGAACTGGCCTTTCAGGCCGAATTGGATCGAACGTACATAGGTTCCGTGGAACGAGGGGAACGAAATGTATCGGTGCTGAATCTGGTGAAGATTGCCGGGGCGCTGGAGGTAGGAGTTGGCCAGTTAGTTGATGGGCTGGTTTGAAATGGATGTCAAACACCCAAAAATCCAGGCAATCCCCCAATCCGACAAATCCTGGTTCCGACACCGCTGGGCTAAAAAAGCCTACGAAGAACGGTTGAATATCTGGGCTTTTTTGACCGGCCATTTCGTGGTGAAATGAGGATGGGTAGCTGACGATTTTAGTATCCTTCCGCCTAAACCATACCCCCGCAATACCCAAAACAGTACTTTAGTAGGTTTACAGCAATACCTCTGGCAAGTACCTTTGCCTGTATAAAAAACATACAGCGCAATGGCACATACCTTCCATCCTGAAACAGATCCGATACAACCCACGATTTATCAAATCAGGTTGAAGGGCCACCTGGCTCCCCAATGGGCAGAGTGGTTTGAGGGCCTTTCCATCACGCTGGAAGACAATGGTGAAACGCTGCTGTCCGGCCCGGTGGCCGATCAGGCGGCCCTGCACGGCCTGCTGAAAAAAGTGCGCGACCTGGGCCTGCCGCTGATCTCGGTCAACTGTAAGCCCCGGGGTGGCTGAACCGTGGAAAACCGGATCGAGCCAGCCCGTGACTGGCCTGGAAAAGTCACGGGGTGACTGGCCTTAAGCAAATCCAGGCGAGTCACCCCGTGACTGGCAACCGGCCTTGCCCACTGTAAGCCCCGGGGTGGCTGAACTGTGGAAAACCGGGGCGAGCCAGCCCGTGACTGGCCTGGAAAAGTCACGGGGTGACTGGCCTTAAGCAAATCCAGGCGAGTCAGCCCGTGACTGGCACCCGGCCCTGCCCTTAACGAATTTTGCATTACTTTTAAAAACCTGATACATAACACATCAAAAAGAAAGGATCATGAAAACCGCAGTATTTGAAACTTATGGATCACCCGATGTAATTCAAATCAGAGAAGTGGAGAAACCCACTCCCAAGGACAATGAAGTGCTCATCAAGGTGCACGCCACTACCGTCACTTCCGGGGATGTAAGGGTGCGCAGTTCCACTTACCCCAAAGGCTTGTGGCTGGTAGGGCGCCTGATGATAGGCCTGACAAAACCCCGGGACACCGGCCTGGGCAACGAGCTGGCGGGAGTGGTCGAGGCGGTAGGCAAAACCGTAACGCGCTTTAAAAAAGGGGACCTGGTGTTCGGAGGGACCGACATGAGCCTGGGCGCCAATGCGGAATACATCTGCCTGCCGGAAGACGGGCCGCTTGCCCTGAAACCGGCGAACCTGAGCTTTGAGGAAGCTGCCGCTATCCCTTTCGGCGCATTGACATCCCTGGTGTATCTCCGCGATAAGGGGCGGATCCGCAGCGGAGAGAAAATACTGGTTTACGGCGCATCCGGCAGTTTGGGCACTTATGCGGTGCAACTGGCCAAGGCCTTCGGGGCGGAAGTGACGGCAGTATGCAGTACGGCGAATGTGGAAATGGTGAAATCGCTGGGCGCCGACAGGGTCATCGACTACAAGAAGGAAGATTTTACCCGCAGCGGCCAGGTGTACGATATCATTTACGATGCGGTGGGCAAGACTTCCTTCGCGCAGTGCAAGGAACTGCTTGCTCCCCAGGGCCGTTATCTCGCACCCGTGGCGGGAATACCGGAGTTCCTGCAGATGCTGTCGACTTCGATGACAAGCGGTAAAAAAGTAATTGGCGGGGTCGCCCTGCAGCGCCAGGAAGATTTGAATTTCCTCAGGGGGCTCGTCGAGTCCGGGCAGCTGAAACCGGTCATCGACCGCTCCTATCTGCTGGAACAGATCGCCGAGGCCCACGGGTATGTGGAAACGGGGCGCAAGAAAGGGAATGTCGTCCTGACGGTGGGCGGGTAGGCCTGAGAAGGGAAGATGTCACGAGGTGGCTGAACGCTGGCAAACTCCAGGCGAGCCACCCCCTGACTGATGCCGTCAACTAAAGCTGCTCAAGGGCCGCCTGTCAGCGGCTGGCCAAGCCCGGGCCGAACCCAGGCGAACCAACTGCTGACAGGCATTGGTGGGCAATGATAGGCATGACAATAGTCATTGCTCTAAACCTTTGGTTTGGCGTAATTTATGAAACTGTCAAACGAAAAACCCTGCAGCCATGCCAACAGCAGCCTATCAGTTGTCGGAAGATACGCGCCATTTTCTTGCCTATGTGCCCTGGCGGACGATCCTGGACTGGAGAAGGGAAGAGATCAAGGCCGGCCGGCCCCACAAGCAGGAGCAGTTGAAGCCTTATGCATACGCCACCCGCATCGGGCAGGCTTATGAACACCTGCGCCCCGGGGATGTCATCTGGATATTTACCATCCCTTACTATGGGAAATATGGCTCATTCCCCTCCCTGAATACCATGCTGGTGGTTGAAGATCAACTGGACCGGCTTGAGGAGCAGGATCAACAGCGGCTCAGAAAAGTGCCGGGCTACTTCGATGCCGGGCACAATCAGAGGCAGTGGCGGTACATCTTCTTTGGCGATCCGGAGTACAGCCGCTACTTCCCCATCAACAACTGTTATGAACTGCTCCGGCCCCTGCTGTCCGGGGAGGCGGCCCGCAAGCTGGAATCCAATGTACAGCATGGCTATGGCCATCTGGGCATGATCTTTCAGCGCGCCCGGACGATCGGTGCGGAAGCCGGGCGGCAGTTCTTTGAATTCCAGGAGCGGGTGCAGAAACACAAAAGCCTGTTCATCAGCTACCGGCACCGGGAGGAACAGGAACTGGTCGGCAGCGTAGTGGAAGGCCTGCTGCAGGCGGGCGTAGTTTGCTGGTTCGACCTCAACCGCATCCCGCCGGAGATGTCGAGAGGAGTTGTGAAAGAGCCACTGGAATTTTTTAAAGTGGAACTACTGCAGGCGGTGGAAGGCTGCGACGGCCTGCTGGCCCTGGAAAGCGAAACCTACTGGGAAAGCTACTGGACGGGCCTGGAATACGGCGCCGCCAAAGCGCTGGAAGCCCGAAATTCCGGCTTCCGCTTCTTTGAGGCAAAGCTGCCGCTGCTACAATCGGTAACAGAGCGTCAGAAGCTCATCGAAAGGATCAGCCAGGGGGCGCAGTTTTCGATCCTGACGGAAAACTGAACCCTTCCGGCCGTTTTCTATTTGCCGGGCAGGCAGCGTAAACGCAAGCCGGTAGCGCCGCGGGTAGAAATTCAATAATTTGTTTATCCAGGCTGCCTAAGATGCTCGGAGAACTAAGGGCATAATGGGAAATTATGCC
>CAUJDW010000019.1 GCA_963169455.1 Bacteroidota bacterium
GGGCTTCATTGCAAGGGAGTATAATTATCTCCTCCAGCGTTTTTTACTCGTCGGGCAGGAAGTCTATGTAAATGGCTGCGGCAGCGGAAGAGCCGGCGGAGCCTTCTGGCGTTGCAAGAGGGGGCTCCTCCTCCTGCTGGCTGAAGCAGCCGAACAGGCCGTAGCGGTTCAAAAGTTCCAGGCTGTCCCGGCGAATCCGTTCCGCCATCCCATACATTTCATAGCGCTCCAGGCCATGGGCAAGTATCCAGTTGAAAGGGATATATACCGGGCCGATGCCCCCTCCGTCCTGGCCAGGCATGCCGTGAGAGGGGCAGAGATACCTGCCTTTCCGGTTGCCTCCGAACATCTCCCCTTCCAGGTTCTTTAACATCTTTTCCGCCTGTTCCTGGGTCGGCGCATCGCCGGCGAGCGGCATCAGCCCGGCAATGGTGTGCGCTGGAATATGTTCATTGCTGCGCAGGTCAAAGGCATTGTAAATACCTCTGGACTCGTCCCACAATTTTTCGTTCATGCTGTACTTCGCCAGTTCGTCCCACTGAACGGGCTCGGAGACATCTTCACCCAGCAGCCCGCCTATCCGGATGAGGCATTCGTTGGACCAGGCCAGGATGCCGTTGAAAAGCGGGTCCTGGATGAGGAAAGGCGATTTTTCAAAGATGGCCCGGCTATTGTAGTCCAGGCTGTGCAAAATGCGGATCAGATGAAGATAGCGCGAATAGTCCTGACGATAAAGCCCCGGGGGCAGTTCGCCAGGAGGAAGCACCGAAGGTTCAGCCGGGCCGATGCGCTGTAAGGCATTGTCCCAGAGCGGCGAGTGGCCGCCGGGGCTTTCCCAGGGGTGGCAGATATATACCAGCCCTTCTTCCAGGGGGTCGCGGCAGTTATAAAGGAAGCGGTGCAGGGCCAGCACTTTGGGATACATTTCCCGGAGGAATGCCCTGGCGCGTTTTTCATCCTGGGCGATCTCATAGATGCGCCAGAGCACAAAACCGAATACCGGGGGTGCAGTAATGCCTGTTGTACGCAGGAAAGAAGGAGCCCCCACCGGGCTTTCAAACTGCAGGGAACCAGCACCGGGGAAAGAGTATGGCGCGTTTTCATCGCCCCATACTGCCAGGGGCAACATGCCGTTGCCCCATTGGGCCCCAAAAAGGTGGCGGAGGGTTGCTTCCGCCCTGTCCATGTTGAAGTGGGCGTTTCCGATGGCGCTGAACCCCGCATCCCAACTCAATTCGCATGAACGGCCCGCCGAACCTGGTTCGGTGAAATTGCCATTCCAGTTGTCTTCCAGCACCTGGCGCGCCTGTTTTAATAGTGTTTCCAGCATAAAGGGTTAACTGGCTGATTCTTAATGGGGGGCAAAACAAAAAAAAGGGGGGGGAGAATCAGAAAAGGGGGAACCGGCGATGCACACTTTTTCCCTGCCGCCACAAAGGTAGTTTCCGGGAAAAACGCTAAGGAGAGTACGCTTTCCCCCACTCCCTGAGGCGCATTCGCACTTCAAACAAAGTTAATAAAAAACCGCGATATTAAACAGCCGAAGCCGGAGAATTCACGCCCTGCCCAAAAATCACATTGATCAGGCCCGTGGAAAAATTATAGACCCAGCCGTGGAGTTCCGGCGCTGCCCCTTTCTGCAGGGCTTTGCGGTAAACGGAAGTCTGGCGGATATTTTTTATCTGTTCGAGCACGTTCAGTTCCACCAGTCGGTCGAAGCGGCGGTGTTCGTCGGCAATCGCATTCAGTTCCTTTTCGTGCAGGGCCATAACGTCCTTGATATTGGCCAGCCAGTTGTCGATCAACCCGAAAACCTTGTCGCTCATGGCGGCCTGCACGCCGCCGCAGCCATAGTGGCCTACGACGATGATGTGCTTCACTCCGAGCACTTCGACGGCGTATTGGAAGACGGACAGGAAATTGAGGTCGGAATGCGCCACCACATTGGCGATATTGCGGTGTACGAAGACCTCCCCCAGGTCGGCCCCCACGACGACACTGGGAGAAACGCGGCTGTCGGAGCAGCCCAGGATCAGCGCCTCGGGATGTTGCCCTCCCGCCAGCAGGTCAAAGTAGCCGGCGTCTTCTTCCCGTTTGTGCTGGGCCCAGTGCCGGTTGTATTCCAGGTATTTCTGAATAAAATTTTCCATTGTCTTTCAGATTGATTTCCGGTGCAAAAATACAGGCCGGGATGCCTGTTGTTTGTGATGGTGTTCACAAGGAGGAGAAAGCGCTTAATGCTGGCGGATTCCCTCGAAGACTTCCCATCGGAGCAGCCCCCGGAAGGCGGCGTCTCTGGCTGCCTGGGTGTAATTCTGCACCAGCTTGATATCTGCGCCGGTTTCCCTGATAAAACGGGCCAGGCGGCGGGTGCGGCGCCGTGCGAGGACATCGCGGATGTAGATGGCGGCCACTCTTCCGGGAAATTCCTCGGCAATGGACCGATAGATATAGGGGTCTTTTTCTCCACTGTCACCGATCAGCACAAAACGAAGGGCGGGATAAGCCTGAAAGATGTGGGCAATACTGGCGTATTTATGCCCTTTGTAACCTTTGGGGCGGCTTTGGTAGGGGATGCCAAAATCCCGGAGCAGGATTGGGCCTTCCGGAAGGCCGTTGAGGGCGAGGAATTCCTCCAGGAGGTCATAGAGGTTCCAGGGGCTGTTGGAAACGTAAAAGGTGGGGTTCACCGGCCTGTTGCCGTCCGGGCCCCATTGCAGCGCCTGGTAAAAGGCCGCTGCGGCGCCGAAAGATTGCCGCAGGGCGGCGCTTTTCAGCAAAGTGTGGTAAATGACCTTCAGTTTCAGTATTGATGTCACATCGGTCTTCAGCACCGTATCATCGATATCGCTGATGATGCCCAGGGAAGCTTCCGGCGGCGGCGCCAGCACGGGTGCAACCGTGGCCACATCCACCCTTCGGCCCGGAATGGCAGCGATGGACACTTCTGCTTCCTGCCACTGCCCGGCGCCGGTAGCAAGAGGGGCGGGTAGCGCCTGGTCGATCAAAAAATATCCTTCTTCATCCGTTATCGCCCGAAAGGTATTGCCCCCGAGGCGGACTTTCACTTCCACACCCGGGATTTCGCGGCTGTTGAAGCGCCTGTAATTGTGGATGAGCGCCCGCCAGCGGGAATGGACGTTCCGGGCCAGTATACGGCGGCCTTTCAGAACCCGGCCCCGCAGAAAAAGCCAGTCGGCGCGCCCATAACCCCTGTAAGTGGTTATGATAACCGGCCAGCTGGGCCGGAACCCCAGCAGCGCTTTCAGCGCCTGCCAGAACCAGCCGATGGTTCGGCGGGCCAGCCTCAGAGTGCGTAGAAGGGCGCGCTTCACTTTTTTAACCCCAAAATAGGAATTTGGGGCAACCGCAGGATATCCGGGCCGTTTTTTTCTGCGCATCGGCCAGTTTGCGGCTTTTTGCACAGCTTCATGGGAAATTTGTAATTTGGTTGCCCGGCGATCAACAATTGCCATCCTCACATGCTTTATTTTCTCGGCCTCGACATAGGCACTACCAGCACCAAGGCCCTGGCCATCAACCCCGAAGGCCGGCAGCTCGCCCTGGCGCGGGCGGGCTACCCTACCCTGTCGCCGCACCCCGGATATCAGGAGCAGGATCCGGATACTCTGCTCGAAGCCGTGCTTGCCGTACTTTCGGAAATCCTGAGGCAAACCGGCGCCAGGCCTGCGGCTATTGGCCTGAGTTGCGCCATGCACAGCCTTATCGCCCTTGACGAGAACGGGCATCCCCTCACCAGGGCAATCCTTTGGAGCGACCGGCGAAGCCAGGCGCAGGCCCGGGAGCTAAGGGTTTCAGATATCGGACGGGCCTTATATGAAGCCACTGGAACCCCCATCCACCCGATGTCGCCCTTGTGCAAGTTGCGCTGGCTCAGGGAGGAAGAGCCTGCTTTATTCGCGCGGGCGGCCCGCTTTGTATCCATCAAGGAGTTCATCGTACAGAAGCTGTGTGGCTGCTGGGCTGCCGATTATTCCATTGCGTCCGCCAGCGGGCTTATGAATATCGAGAAACTGGAGTGGCATAAACCTGCCCTTGAATACGCAGGCATCGGGGAGCCGCAGCTTTCCCCCCTTGCGCCGCCCACCAGCCTGATGGCCCTGGATAACCAGCGGCTGCCTGGCGAGTTTCGGAATACCCCCCTTGCCCTCGGCGCCAACGACGGCTGCCTGGCCAATCTGGGTGCGCTGGCCCTTTCCCCGGAGGAGTGGGTGCTCACGATCGGCACCAGCGGTGCGCTGCGCTGCACCGGGCGGGCGCCTGTCGTTCGGCCCGAAGCCCAGATATTCAACTACCGGCTGGATGAGGACTATTTCGTCAGCGGTGGGGCCATCAACAACGGCGGCATCGCTTATGAATGGCTTGCGGGCCTGCTGGGCCGGGAGCGCCTGCCGGAAGCTGCGGCGGAGCAGGTTCCTGCCGGTTCGGAAGGGCTGCTCTTTCTACCCTACCTGCTGGGCGAACGCGCGCCGATCTGGGATGCCGGCGCCTCGGGCGCCTTTCTGGGGTTGCGCCTGCACCACGGCCCGGCGCACCTCCACCGGGCGGTGCTGGAAGGGGTGGCTCTCAGCCTTTATCACATTGCCGAAAACATGCCGGCCCGGCCGGAGCGGCTGATCGCAAACGGTGGGTTCACACAGTCGTCGCTCTGGCTACAGGTCATCGCCGACGTCTTCGGGCTGCCGGTTTGGGTGGATGAACAACCTGAAGCTTCGGCGCTCGGAGCGGCCTATACGGCGATGAAAGCGGCCGGCGCCATCGAAGGCTATGAAAGCCTGCTGCCGCTCCGCCGCCTGTCCCGCCGGTTTGCGCCGGATAAAGCAAGGCATGAAACCTACCTGGAAAAATTTCCGGCTTTCAAGGCCGCTTATGGCCGAAGCACCAATTGCTGAAGCCTGTATTTGCCTTGCGCCTCGATGCGAAGCAGGTATAAGCCGGCGGGCAATTCGCGCAGGTTGAGCTGTTGGCGGTGCCCCCGGGCGGGGGGATATTCTCTCCGGAGCACTTCCGCCCCGGACATATTCAGGAGGCTGGCCTTCAGAGATGCCGGGGCATCCAGTTGAACATCCAGCCAAAGCAGGCCGCTGGTGGGGTTGGGCATCAGGCTGAAGCGCCAGCCTGCTTCTGCCTCCCGGCCAGTTGTCAGGTTTCCCACCTCAGCTTCCGCTTCAAGGGTGCAACCATTGCCATCGGTAACAATCAGGGTATAGATGCCGGGCGCCAGGCCGTCGATGTCTTCCGTTGCACCAACCTCCTGGCCGCCGAGCAGCCATTGGAAGGAATACGCCCCTACCCCACCTGCCACGGTAACTGCGATATTGCCGTTGGGCATCCCATTGGCAGCGGGGCCTACTTCGTCGAAAACGATTTGCAAAGCAGGTGGTTCGCTGATCACCGCCTGAGCTGTGCCCTGACATCCGGCGGCATCAGTGGCCGTCACTTCATAGAGCCCGGGGCCAAGCCCGGTTTCCGAAGGAGCGGTGCTGCCGGAAGGCCAGGCATAGGTGTATGGCGCCGTGCCGCCCGACACCGTCAGGCTGGCAGCGCCGTCGGCAGCGCCATTACATCTTGCATCAATTGTGGCCAGTTCAAGGGCGAGGGCATCGGGTTGGCTTAGGAGGGTAGTTGCCATCGCCTGGCAGTTATTCGCATCGGTAAGCGTAAGCGAATAAAGGCCTGCTGCCAGCCCGGTGATGGTATCTGTCGTTGCGCCGTTCGACCACTGCATATTCCAGGGAGGCGCCGCATTCTGGGCAGATGCCAGGGCAAAGCCATCGGCAGCCCCATTGCAGGAGGGCTGGCCAGCCACAATGACAACCGAGAGTGTGCAATCAAAGCTGTTTATCACAAAAGATTCCACCGCCTGGCAGCCGTTGGCATCTTCAAGCGTCACCTGATACAGGCCGGGGGCCAGGCCGCTGATCATAGTATCTGTGCTTCCATTGCTCCAGTTTAGCGCGTAAGGCCCAACTCCACCGGTGGGCAGTACGGAAGCCTGGCCGTCGTTGGCGCCGGCGGCCGTTTCCCCGCTGAAGCTGAGGTTGAGCGATAATGCGGCAGGTTCGCTTATGGACACGGCCACCGTATCGGTACAACCGTCTTCATCGCTTACACTGACGATATAAGTACCGGCAGCCAGGCCCGATTCATTATCCGATGCACCTCCGGAAGGCCAGGCGAAAGCATAGGGTGGATTTCCCTGCAGGGCTGTTACGGTAGCGGCGCCGTCTGCTCCGCCATTACAACTCACGTTCGTGCTGCCGGCCAGAGCAAGGGTTGGCGGCGCTGTTTGGGAGACTGCCGCCGAATCCGTCCCCGTACAGCCATTCAGGGGGTTTGTTATCGTAAGGGTATAGGCGCCAGCGGCGTTAACCACCGGCGTTGCCGTATTGGCTCCGCTCAGGATATTGCCCCCTGCGCCGGCGGCCCAGCTGAAGGTGCAGTCCGGGCAGCCCGGAGCGCTGCCGTTCAGCATAAGTTGCGTCGTTGTGCAATTGAGGGTTCCGCCCTGTCCTGCTTCGGCGGTGGGCGGGGAAATATTCTGTGGAATAAAAACCGAAAGCGTTTTCGGGCAGCCGTTGGCATCGGTGACCGTAACGACGTTATTTCCTGCGGGGAGGCTCATCGCGGTGGCGCCGGTTTCCCCATTTGGCCAGGCATAGCTATAGCCGGGGGTTCCGCCGCTGGCCATTACCGTTGCGCTGCCGGAAGGGGTATCGCAATCGATGCCCTGGATACTGGCGGCGCTCAGTTGGACCGGAGCCGGCTGGCTGATGGTGGCGCTGGCCACCGCGATATTCATGGCTGCGTCGGTAACCGTAACCGCAACTGTTCCGGCCGGAAGGTTGGTGGCGGTAGCGCTGGTATTGCCATTGGACCAAAGATACGAATAGGGCATGGCGCCGCCTGAGGCTTCGACGCTTGCCTGGCCATCGGAGCCTCCGTTGCAGTCAGGGGGGACGACACCGGTGATACCGGCGCTGAGTGGCGCCCCTTGTGCCGGCAAAGTAGCTGAAAGCTGGGTAGTAACTACGAGATCGCCGCCGCTCCCATCGCCGCCGCTCCCGATGACCCCTGCGCCGTAAAGGGTGATCGTCTGGCTGACGGGAGAGGCTGCCGGCGATGTCCACTCGGCTGTCCAACTCAGCTGTGTTGAGCCGGTATAAATTTTGGCGGGGTTATGCTCGTGATAAATCCGCCCGCCGGAGGGCGTGATAACCGAACTGGCGGACGGATTGCTTATGTTTCCGGCATTATTGTTGAAGTTATCGAGGGCTGCCCATTGGAAGCCTGCGCGGGCGGCCATGGCATTGGGGTTCGAAACCGTCACCTGGATGGAATAGGTGGTATTGGGCATGATGACGGGCGGGAGGCCCTGCAAGGTGATGCTGCCATCCAGGGCGCTGCCGCCGGTGTGGCAATTTGTGCAGAGCCCGTCGCCGGGAGCGCCGGTATGGCCATCGGGCGGGTTGCTGGAATAGGAAACCAGGGCGCCCCAAAGCGCGGCCATTCCCAGGAATATGGATAACCTGGCAGGTTTTACGTTCATAACAGGGCAATCAGGGGCCTTTCCAAACGAAAGGCGGTTATTCAAAAAGCGAATCCACGAAGGCTCTTTTATTGAAGACCTGAAGTTTGTCGATGGCTTCGCCCACGCCAATATATTTGATGGGCACTTTGAACTGGTCGGAGATACCGATGGCGACGCCGCCTTTGGCGGTGCCGTCCAGCTTGGTCAGGGCCAGGGCCGACACTTCCGTTGCTTCGGTAAAGTGGCGGGCCTGTTCGATGGCATTCTGGCCGGTGGTGGCGTCCAGGACGAGCAGTACTTCGTGCGGGGCGCCGTCGAGGGATTTGCTGATGGAGCGTTTGATTTTGCCAAGCTCCTTCATGAGGTTGATCTTGGTGTGGAGGCGGCCGGCCGTATCGATGATGGCCAGGTCGCAGTTGTTATTGAGGGCGTACTGTACCGTTTCGTAGGCTACGGCGGCAGGGTCGGTGTTCATGCCTTTGCTGTAGAAGTCGCAGCCCACGCGTTCGGACCATATTTTGAGCTGGTCGACGGCGGCGGCGCGGAAGGTGTCGGCGGCGCCCATAACGACGCGGCGGCCCTGTTGTTTGAACTGGTAGGCCAGTTTGCCGATGGTCGTCGTTTTGCCCACCCCATTGACCCCAACGACCATGATGACGCAGGGTTTCCGGGCCGAAGGCGGGGAGAAGTCTTCGATATCGGTGGTATTGTTTTCGGCCAGAAGCTGGACGATTTCATCGCGGAGTATCTCGTTGAGTTCGGAAGTGCCGAGGTATTTATCGCGTGCGACGCGGGCTTCGATGCGTTCGATGATTTTGATGGTCGTTTCGAGCCCCACGTCGGAAGAGATGAGGATGGCCTCGAGTTCGTCCAGCACTTCCTCATCCACGCTGGCCTTACCGGCGACGGCTTTGGCCAGTTTTCCGAAGAAGTTCTGTTTGGTTTTTTCCAGGCCCTTATCGAGGTCTTCCTTTTTTTCCTTGCTGAAGAATTTGTTGAAAAAGCTCATGTTCGAAATAGCTATTAAAGAAAGAGGCTTTTCTTCACGGGAAAGAAAAGCCTCTATTCATTTATGCCGTCCCGGTAGCCGGGTTCGGATTTATTTGCTTGCGAAGAATTCTTCGACTTTGTCCTTGCGGATGATCACCTCTTTGTAGGTGTATTTCCCCGTTTTGGGGTCTTTGATGCTTTTGACCACCTTGACGTGGTCACGGCCGGAGCCGGCGTTCTGCGAACGTTGAGCAACCCGGGCGTTCTTTGATACTTTTGCCATTTTACTTCACATTTTAAAGGTTATAGAGTCAGCAACCGTCCAAAAATAAACAATCAGCGGATAGTTCGCAACCCTACAAAGCGCTTATTTAATTTCCCGGTGAACGGTCATGCGTTTCAGGATGGGGTTGTATTTCTTCAGTTCGAGGCGGTCCGGCGTATTCTTGCGGTTTTTCTGGGTCACATAACGCGAGGTGCCCGGCATACCGGAATTTTTATGCTCGGTGCATTCCAGGATGATCTGAATGCGGTTGCCTTTGCTCTTCTTAGCCATCTTTCTATGGAGTTTAAAATCCTACAAACTACAATTCAACACCGATGTCGAAACCTTTCTTCTCAGCAGCCTTGAGGAATTCGTAGATGCCGACTTTGTCGATGGTGCGCATCGCGTGGGTGGACACCTTCAGGGTTACCCATTCTTCCTTTTCCGGGATATAGAAACGCTTCGTCTGCAGGTTCGGCAGGAAACGCCGGCGCGTCTTGCGGTTGGAGTGCGAGACGCTGTTGCCCGAGATGGGCCGCTTCCCTGTAAGTTGACAAACTTTGGACATGGTCTTAATCTTTTGTGACTCCGTCAGGATTCGAACCTGAAACCTTCTGATCCGTAGTCAGATGCTCTATCCAATTGAGCTACGGAGCCGTCTCTTTTCAAATGTTCTTTTATCGTCAGCGGTTCCGCCCTCAGGATTCGAACCTGAAACCTTTCCGGCCGTGGGCCGGAATGCTCTATCCAATTGAGCTACGGAGCCGTCT
>CAUJDW010000020.1 GCA_963169455.1 Bacteroidota bacterium
TCAAACAAATATTTCTCATCGTATTCCACTGCGAATTTTTTGAGGAACCTGAGGTATTCCTCCTTGAACGCCCTTTTTTTATGGTGCTCCTTTTGGTTATGGATATAATTTGCAACTGCTCCCAATTGGGGATCGTTGGCAAGGGTGTGGCGGTTTCGGCTTTGTTATAGATGTTCGATCCCTTTGGGATCGTTGGCAGGGGTGTGGCGGTTTTGGCTTTGCTTCGGGGGCGCCACCTTCAGTGGGCGCAAAGCCCTGAGAAGCCTCCTTTGCCTTACGCGAAAGGCCGCTGAAACCTGTAACCTGTAACCTGAAACCTGTAACCTGTAACACCCAATGGAGACTGGGAGGCCGGGAGAGGGAAAGACGAGGGGAGCCTGTGGCAAACCCTGAAACCTGTAACCCTGAAACCTGAAACCGCCACCCCCTCCGCAACCTGCCTTATTGAGGGGCTGCCATCCCTGCCCTAGAACCTCACCGTCTGCAACACGTGGTCCAGTTGCATCATAAAATCGCGTTTTTCCTCCCCCGGGGCGTGCAGGAAGCCGTCGATGAAGAGCAGTTCGCTGGTGTTGGGGTTGAGGATGAGGTAGCTGATGAAGGCCCCGCCCATGTAGTCGTTGACGATCTCCCAGATGCCCCTGGCGTCGATGGCGTAGTAGCCGTTTACCTTGGTGGCGCCGGAAATGACGGGCAGGTCAACGTCATTCACCTGCATGTAGGTGCCGGGCAGGGTGGAAGAGATGTACTGCCTGCCGACGGAGTCGCGCATGGCGAGCAGGTATTCCTTCGTCAGTTGCGCCTGGTCTGTGTATTTAACCTTTTTCAGCAGGATGTTGCTGCTGATCTCGTCGGTTTCCTTCCTTAGCCAGATGATGTTGCCGTCGTTGATGGCCATGACGTAATCGCCGGGCACCTTGAGGCCGACGCCCATGGAGCCGCGTATCTGCTCCTCCAGCTTTTTGTTCTCGCCGTTGAGATATACGTAGGCGGCCAGTTTTTTGGCGTCAAACTCCAGCACCCGCTTTTTGACGGCGGGAAAGTTCGCCTTGAGGTTCTCCATCAGGTCGTCGGCCGAGTTGGCGAACTGGTAGATGAGTATCTGCCCCCGGGCCCACTTGTCGCGCCCGACCATGCTGTTGAAGGCCTTGTCTTCGCTGGCGCGGCGGGCCTTTTCCTCCCCGATGTCGGCCAGGATCATCTTCGTGGTGGGAGAGTTGGGGTCGTTGAGGTTGCCGACGAACATATAGGTGCGCAGCTCCTTGCGCAGGCGTTCCACGCCGAGCTCTTCGGGCGTGAAATGGCGCAGGTCGAAAATGGGCTCCGGCTGGGGCAGCAACGGATAGGCCGAGGAGTAATAGTAGCGGATGGTGTCGCCCAGGGCGCTGTCCCACAAATCCGTGTCCATGATGACGACGATCTCGTTGAGGTTGCCGAAGGCCGTGGGCACCGCCTTCAGGCCCCGCTGGGCTTCTTCGGTGCAACCGCTCAGAAAGAGGCTGAGGAAAAGTATGTAAACGGCGGTTATGGACTGAAAATACTGTTTCATGAATCGTGTTGATTTTTTAATGCGGGCATCCGGAAATGCCTTGCTTCCTACCATTAAACAGATGCAGTTGGAGATCGTTTTGGCGTAAATTTAAGGCGGAAAGAGCAATCACAACGAAAAAAGCCGGAAGCATCAGCCATGCTCCCGGCTTTTTTCCTGAAATCCCGCTTCCGGCAGGTTCAGGCCTCATGTTGGCGGCACTGTTCCACTATTTCCCGAAGTTGCTCCGGGTGCTGGCTGCCGAGGAACAACTGGCGCCCGTCTTTGAGGGAGAGCAGCAGGCCCCGGCGGCCGCTGACGGTGAAGCTCCGCTCCGGCGTGCCGATGCGCACCGACCAGCCGCTCAGCTCCGCCGCAACCGGCATGTCGAGCACCTGGCAATCGTCCACTTCTTCCCAGCGCACCTCGTGCTTGTGGTAATGCCAGGGGTAAAACTGGTAGCGGATCTTCTTATCGTCGATCTTGATGATCAGCCGGATGCTGGCCAGGTAGGCCAGTGCGCCGCCGATGAACAGCAGGATCAGCAGGTATTGCATGGCCAGCAGCGGCCTGTTGCCGGCATTGTGCCCACTCGACTCAATAAATTGGTAGGTCGTTCCGATGAGCAGGAAAAGGAGCAGGGCGATGACCTCCCATCTCCGGAATCGCTGCACTTCCTTGTAACGGGCTTTGTTCATGGTTCGAATTTACACTGAGTTTACACAAAGTTTACATTGAATTAACATTAGTGCAACGAACAGCCCTGGTGAAAAGTTCCGGCAGCGCAAAAAAAAGAGGGGAAGCGGTTGGCGCTTCCCCTCTTTCCGGGCCAGAAGCCCGGCTTAGAACAAGCTTTCGATCACCTGTTCTTCTGTGACGCCTTCGGCTTCCGCCTTGTAGTTGCGCACGATGCGGTGGCGCAGCACGTATTTGGCGATGGCCTGCACGTCTTCGATATCAGGCGAGTATTTTCCGTGGATGGCGGCGTGGCACTTGGCGCCCAGCACCATATACTGGGATGCCCGCGGCCCGGCGCCCCAGGAGATGTAGTTGTTGACTTTGTCGGTAGCCCGGCTGGTCTGGGGCCGCGTTTTGGTGGCCAGCGAAACCGCATATTCCAACACGTTATCGGCGATGGGCACCTTGCGGATGAGTTGCTGGAAGGCCTTGATCTGGTCGCCGGTGAGCACGTGTTTGAGGTTGTAATCCTGTATCGTCGTCGTGCCTTTCACCACCTCGATCTCCTCTTCGTAGGAAGGATAGTCGAGCGGGATGTTGAACATGAAGCGGTCGAGCTGGGCTTCGGGCAGCGGGTAGGTGCCCTCCTGTTCGATGGGGTTCTGGGTGGCCAGCACGAAGAAAGGCGAGGGCAGCGTGTGGCGCACGCCGCTGACGGTTACCGAGCGCTCCTGCATGGCCTCCAGCAGGGCCGCCTGCGTTTTGGGCGGCGTGCGGTTGATCTCATCCGCCAGAACGATATTGGAGAACAGCGGCCCGCGGTTGAACTTGAAGTGGCGGTCTTCGCCGAGTATTTCCGAGCCGGTGATGTCGGAGGGCATCAGGTCGGGGGTGAACTGCACCCGTTTGAAGTCCAGGTCCAGCACTTCGGCGATGGTGCTTACGAGCAGGGTTTTGGCCAGCCCGGGCACCCCTACCAGCAGGCTGTGCCCGTTGCTGAACAGGGAAATGATCACCGCCCGGACCACTTCATCCTGGCCTATGATGACTTTTCCGATCTCTTTTCGAAGAAGGTTATAGGATTGTGCTAATGCGTCAACCGCCTCGACATCCGATTTGAATTCCACTGTTTGATCTGCCATGGGTAAGTTTTGCGTTTTTTGGCGGCCTCCGCCAAGGTATTCCTTCACTTGAAAACGCGGCAAATATATGCTTTGTTGCCGGTTTTTTCAGGCTTTGGCGCAGGCTAATAACATTTCCATAACATGTCGGAAAGCGCATAGTTCTGTTTCCCGTAGGAAAAATGCCACCATTCGCTTCGGATGGGCTGGAAGCCCTGGCCCAGCATGGTTTCCCGCAGCAACTGCCGGTTGGCCAGCACCGCGTCGGGCAGGTTGGTATAGGCCGGGTGGGCTTCCGGCCCGAAGAAGTCATAGGGGGTGCCCATTTCCAGTTCCCGCCCCCCGGCATCCACCAGAGTGAGGTCGACGGCGGCGCCGCGGTTGTGCATGGAGCCTTCGCGGGGGTCTGCCACGTAGCGCGGGTCGGGCGTCTTTTCCCAGAGCTTCCACTGAATGGGGCGCGGGCGGTAGCAGTCCAGCATCTTCAGGCCGAGCCCCTGTAGTTGCAGTTCCCGATGAGCCGCCAACACTGCTTTGGCCACTTCCGGGCGCAGGAAGCAGCGCCCGCAGTCGTACATCTTCTCCTGCACGAAGTTGTCGGTGGTGGCGTATTTCATATCGATGCGGATGGTGGAATCGAGCAGGGCGATGTCCGCCCACTGAGTGGTGTCGTAGTCGAGGCGGCTTTGCTGTACCGGCTTGGATTCGATTGCTGTAAGAGCAGTGTCGGCGGCGGCCAATCCGGCGGTATCCACCTGCAGGCTGTCCGCCGGGGCGGGGCTGGGCTGCCGGGGTTGAGGGCGGTTGCAGTTAATGAGCAGGAGGCAGGATAGAAAGGCGAGGGCGTATTTCATTGCGGGATTTTTGAGGCAGGGAAAATAGCAAATAAATTTCTTGCCCGAAAATGATGGCTTACTGGCAGGGCCATATACAGAAGCACAAAGAGATGCCGTAATCAACGCACATTTCCTCCTTGACCCAGATCTATACGCTCAATATGTAATGCACTGTATCCTGCTCCGCGCAGAGTGGGAGAACGAACATCCCGGGCAACAATGCAATGGGTTGTGCCAAACGGGTATCGCATTGGAAGCATATTGGAAAACTGTCAGAGGGATAGTCCACACCGCTTTCGACGTTTGTGGATTGGCGCCGGTGGCAGGCGAACTATGCGATTTGATCAACGGCGCCTTATATCTTATTGAGGGAGATGGCGTCAATGCCGGCTTGACCTTTGCTGCGGCCATTCCATTTGCAGGCTGGGTAGCTACCGGCGCCAAACATGCCAGAATAGCCGTAAAAATTGCCGATGATTCAGTAGTTGAATTCCTGGTAAAACTGAACTCAGCGGGAAAGATTACCTTTCCATTGCCTCAAGGGAAAACCTTCCGGCAGATTGTTGGAGTGGCAAACGACCTGGATGAAGCGCATCACCTGATTCCGCAAGCAAAATGGGAACACCCCTTGGTTCAGCATGCTGCCAGTGCAAAGAGAAAGACCTTCCACATGAATCACCCCAAAAATGGGCTATCCTGTAAAAAGTATAGGGTCGATTACCAACCGGATGGCATACATGCCAACCACCCCAATTATAATGCGCAAGTAGAACAGAAAATGACGCAGATAATAAATGATTTGCAAACAGAGTTTGGGGTGCCACTAAACCAAATTGACCCTAACGTGGTATCAGAAAGATTGATTGATTTTCAAAATCATTTGAGGGAGATCATTGAACTAAATCCCAATACAAAGATTAACGATCTAATAATACCGTAAAATACAGGGTAGCCAAGGTATTAAAAGGAGATTCACTTTATGTATTCAAAGGATGAATCTCCTTATATTTAGTTTCACCAAAGAAATGAAGTCATTGAATGGAAATTTTTAAAATAAACTATTCAGTAGACCCAAAAATTATAGGCTATGTAAACCAGCAGATGGAATCATATGTCGGAGATTATGAATATTGGGGTAAGAATTCCTTTACGCAGATACCGCTAAGCGGAAAAATAGAATTTGAACTTAAATTTCCAACCTTTAAACTTTATAGCGCAGCAAAACGGACAGACCTCCTGCAAAACACCTATTCCATGGGGCGAACTCTTTTATTAAGCCCAAAAGCAAAAGAACTACTCGAACATCAATACCTCGATTCTACCCAATGGTATGAAGTAAAGGTGTTGCACAATGTAAGACGCATGAATTATTATATCCTCTACATGCCCAACGACCGTCAATCAGAACTAATTAACTGGAGTGCTTCTTCTTTTGCGATCGTTCACCGCAGGGAATTCAACTATGAAGGAGGCGTAATGCGCCCCATAGAAGTCGCCTCTTTGTCTTTGAACAGCTTCGAAGAATATCTTTCTGAAATGAGGTCGCTGCGGGATACGGAGCACAAAGTACACTTAAAAAAAGCGATACTTGTGGAAAATATTAAGTTCGACCTTTTTAGAATGAGGGGCCCACTCCTGGGCTTTTTCTGCTCCAACCGCCTGAAAACCGCCATCGAAGAAGCCGGCCTTACCGGCTTTCGGTTCGAACCGGTGCATGGGGGTTCCGCCTGAGCTAATCTCCACGCCAGGCGGCAGTAAGGCCGGCCACGGGGTGGCTCGCCTTGGTTTTGCTATAGCTCAGCC
>CAUJDW010000021.1 GCA_963169455.1 Bacteroidota bacterium
GAGTGGAAAGACTCGGTGAGGTACCTGAGGAAGGTGGCCACGTCGCCCAGGCGCAGGTCCACGCGCATCGTTCCCGATTCGATCTTGCGGAGGTCCAGCATCTGGTTGACGAGCCTGAGCAGGTTCTGGCCGTTGCGGATAATCATGCGCAGGCCTTCGTGGAACCATTTGTCGGGCTGCCGGATCACTTGCTCGGCCATGCCGAGCACGACGGTGAGGGGGGTGCGGAATTCATGCGTAATGTTGGTGTACAGGCGGGTTTTGAGCTCATCTACCTCCTTCAGCCGCCGGGCTTCTTCCAGGGCGGCCTGGCGCTTCAACTGGTAGCGGTAGATCAGCAGGATGGGGGTGAAAAACAGGGCAACGAACAGCAGATAGGCCCACCATCGGTTCCACCATGGGGGGGAAATGATCAACTGTATGGCGGCGGGCTCTTCATTCCACACCCCGTCGCTGTTGGCGGCCTGCACCTTGAACAGGTACTTCCCCGGGCGCACCGAGGTGTAACGCGCCTCCCGGTGGGTTCCGGAAAATACCCAGCCTTTATCGACGCCCTCCAGCTGATAACGGTACTGGTTGCCGGCGGGCCTGGTGAACTCCAGCCCCGCAAACTCGAAGGAGAAGGAGTGCTGGTGATGAGCCAGGTGTATCCGGGAAGCCACTTCGATGTTTTCCTCCAGCGGGCCGTCCTCCCCAAGCTCCACGGTTTTATTGAAAAGTTTGAAATTCGTCAGGACGGGCCTGGGGGTGACGGGGTTGTCGATGACCACCTCCGGAGAGAAAATCTGCAGCGCGCCGTTGGGCGCTGCGTAGAACAGTTCTCCCGCCCTGCTCTTGTAAAAACAACGCTCCGGGTCCAGGTCGATGAGCCCGGCGTCCCGGCCGTAAACCTTGTAGGTATCTTCCCCGGGGTCGTAGTGGCTGAGGCCCACCGAGGTAAACCATATCCTGCCCAGTGTGTCGGCTTCGATGCCCGTCACGCTGTTGCGCACCAGGCGGTTTTCCATGTTGACCAGCTCATGGGTTTCGCTAACAGGGTCGAAGATGAGGATGCCGTAATTCATGGCCGCGCACCAGAGCTTGCCGCCGGGCCCTTCGAAGAAGTCAACGATGAACAGCCCGTCGAGGAAGCATTCGTATTCAAAGGAACCGCCTTCCCGGCTGAGCCGGCAGAGCCCGCCCATTCCCGGAGCCACCCAGGTTCGGCCGCGGGAATCGGTGAAAACCTCATTGATGAAAGCGGAATGGGCAGGATCCGGATTATGTTTTTCGAAAACAATCCGCTCCAGCATTTTTCCGGCATCGGGATCCCAAAGCAGCAGGCCATGATCCGCAGTGCCGATCCAGAGCTTGCCCGATCCATCCGGTTTCAGCTCGTTGATGCGCCCATCCAGAAACCCATCGTCCTGCCGGATGCGCCGGAATGTTGCGGTTGAGGGATCGCCCGATGCCGGATCGTCCAGGCCGAGCACATCGACGCCTTTTTCATGGCCAATCCACAACTGGCCGGTTCCGGGCCTGCGCCACAAGGCATATATCTTGTTGCTGCCGAGGGAATTCGGCCGGGCCGGATCGTGGGAAAAATGCCTCACCTCTCCCGTCCTGCGGCTCAGCCGGTTCAGGCCGCCGCCGCAGCTGGCCAGCCAGAAAACGGTGGGGGACTCTTCATAAACGTCCCGGATATCGGTGCTCGGCAGCCCGCCCTTTTCCGGGTTCCCCCGGAAATAATTTTCGAAAACCGGCTTGCTGTTCCCCTCCCTGCGGGGAATTTTCAGTTTATAAACGCCTCTGGAACACCCCAGCCATATTATCCCTGACCGGCCTTCCGTGATGCAGTAAACTTCGCCGAAAGCCGCATGGCCGGCCAGCGGGTTCTGGCTTATGAAATAGGGTTGTTCGTGCTGAGGGCCCAAAAAGGATATCCCGTTCAGGGTTTCGTAGTTGTCCGAAGCGCGGACGGCTTCCAGCGGGTTCATGCCCAGCTGGGGCAGCAAAAGAGCGCCGCTGCTGTGCCGGAAAATCCCCAGCCGAAGCTCATCGCCCCGCCCGCCAAGCCTGCTGTGCTGCACCGGCGACCGGAAATTTTTACCTGTATAAAAATCCAGCGTACGATCGGATATCCAGGCTTCCTCTTCATCGGGAGACAGGCTAAGCCCCAGGCAATTGTGGCCCTGTGTTTTCCCTCCAAAGGCAAGCTGCCTGATGGCGCCCGTCCGGATGTCCAGGCGGCTCAGGGCAATATGCTTCAGGCCGGGCGAAGCGGTGCGCACCCAGTAAACCCCATCCTCTTTTTTGGAAGCTTCCACGGCCAGCACTTTTCTGTACGGCAGGCTGTTGGGCTTTCCTGCTTCGTGGCGAAAGTGCCTGAAACCATCCGTTTTCCGATCGTAGCGGTTCAGCCCGTCTTCCGTCGCCACCCAGACATCGCCGTCGGGGCCGAGGTAAAGGGGGGAGAATTGCATAGCCTGGAAGGCGGTGATGGCAACCGTGTCGCAGCTCAGCGAAGCGGGTTCAGCACCGGCCCCATAGTGCGCCACTTTCCCCGTAGCGGGGTCAAGGCGGTCCAGGGCGGGCGCCCCCCCGGGCGTTTTCACCACCGCCCAGATATCCCCCGCCGGATCGGCAAGGATTTTCATCACATTGTTACCCCTCAGGCTGGCCGGATCGGCCGCGTCATGGACAAAGTGTGCGATCCGCCCGCTGGCGCGCTCCCATTTGTTGAGCCCGCCATCGTACGTGGCGATCCAGATATTGCCGTCTTTATCCTCTTCGAGGTCCCACACCCAGTCGCTGGACAAGCCCGTGGGTTTGTTGGAATACTTCTTAAAAGGCCTGATCTGATAGCCGTCGTAACGGTACAGCCCGTTGGTCGAGCCCAGCCAGATGAAGCCCTGATGATCCTGCAGAATATCCAGGAAGGACATACCCAGGCCCTGTTCCGGGCCGAGGTGCTCCCATTCCAGGCCTTCGGGGGCCTGGCCGGGAAGCCCGGGCGCCGAGATGGCGAAAACCAGGAGTGAAAGAAGCAGCCTTTTTGTGTTTAAAATGGGTTCAGTATTGTTCATGTTGCCTGTCCGGTAAGGACCCCTGCTTTGAAAAAGACAAGATAAGGAAAATCCTTAATGGCCCCATCATACTGGAAGCGCCCGCTTCACACCCCTGCTATGCGCCGTTTGTATTCCGCCAGGGCATCCGACAGCCGTTCGCCGGCCGTCGTATCGCCCGGAACGTTGTGGGAAGGGTGGATGAAGAGCTTCACGCCGCGATCCGCCAGTATTTCCGCAACGGTGGTGACGGTCATCCAAACGGCGGTGACGAAGGCGATGGTCGAAACGGGGCCCACCGTGTCCACATGGCCCTTCAGGGGTACAGAGGCATCGCGCGCGGGCACGCAGGTATCGACCAGGATGTCGGCCAGTTCGAAAAGGGTTTTTCCGCTGGAGTGGCGCGGCCGTTTTCCCTCCGCCTCCCTGACGGAGCCGTAGGCGATCACCTTCATGCCCTGCCGCTTCGCTTCCAGAGCGATGTCGATATTGACGGCGTTGATGCCCGAATGGGAGAAAAGCCAGATGCAATCCCGCGGGTCGAAGTTGTAGCCTTTCATGATCTCCAGGCCATAACCTTCCACCCTTTCCAGAAAGACAAACTGGTGGACGCTCATGCCCCCGACAATATTGGTGAAAAAGGTAAGCGGCAGTTCAACCATGGGGTGAAAGCCCACGAAGCCGCCGATCCTGGGATACATTTCCTCCACGGGAATGGTGGCGTGGCCGCAGCCGAAAGTATGCACCCAGCGCTCCACTGCAATGGTGTCGGCCATGGCCTCCGCTGCCCGGCGGATGTTATCCATTTGGCCGGCCTCGATTTGATCCATCGCCCGGCGGGCGTTTTCTAACCAGATTTGTGCTAACATGAGTTTGAATTTTCCAGATTTACAGGGCAACCTTGCCGGCCACCCTGGCCCTGATCACGGCGAGAAGCATGATCATGACGGCCAGGGTAGCCGCCAGGGCGGTAGTGAGTTGCCCGATGCCGAAGGCCTGGGAAACGACGCCCATCAGGTAATTGATGATCATATTGCCCAACAGCGCAATCGCAAAGGCAATGCTGAAGGCCGTGCCGGACAGATTGGCGTACAGGCCGCCCACGTAACCGAGTATGACGGGAAAACCGCCGGCCAGGCCGGCGCCCAGTACTACCAGCCCGGCAACCGCAAGGCCGTATGAGGCCGCTGACATCAGCATGAAACTGCCGGCCAGGGCGGCGCCCAGAGAAGCCATCAGCATCCGGTAGGGCGAGAACTGCCTGAGCAACCGGCTCAGGAACAACCTGGCCACCGTCATGCCGGCCACCGAAGAGGACAGGGCGAACAGGGCTTCCTGGCTGCTCAGCCCGGCCTCCTGTTGCAGGTAGGTGGTCGTCCAGTTCGTCACCAGGCTTTCCGCGCCGCTCTGAAAGAAAAGGTAAAACCCCAGAAGAAGAAGAGCAGGCTCGCGCACGAGTTTCAGGCCCTGCCCCGGGGGCGCTCCTCCCTGGTGCTTGGGGGCGGGAAAACGGATGAGCAGAAAATACAGGACCGCCAGCAGTAGAGAAAACCCTACGGCGGAAACGATGGCCTGGTACGAATAGGCCTTCGACAGCAGCCCGAGCAAAACGGGCATACCCAGGGCGCCGATGCCGTAAAAAACGCCGATCAGGCTCAGGTTGGCGCCTTTCCCGCCTTCGGTGATGTCGGAAACCAGGGCGCTGCCGGCGCCGTTCATGACGCCCCCGCCGAAGGCCACCAGCAGGATGGAAAGCTGCAGCTCCCACAGGGAGCCGGCATAGGCCAGCCCCTGCAGGCCCAGGGCCATGAAGCCGGCATTGGCCAGCAACATGCCTTTATAGCCGTAGCGGTCAACAATGGGCCCGAAAACGAGCGACCCGCCCAGAATGCCCAGCGGCAGAAGGGACACCAGGGCGCCGGACGCCACATCGCTGAGCTGGAATTTCTCCGCCAGTTCAGGCAGGATGGAGCCGAGGGTGATCAGGCCGATGCCAAAAAGGAACAGGCTGATGCAGGCCGAAGCAAAAACGAGGGTTCGGTTGTACATATCTTTTCAGTGTGCGATCCGGCTGCCTGAGCCGAGGGGGCCCCAGAGCCGATCTGTTCTAAAAACTGCATCTCTTTCTGCGGGCGTTCCGCCTGCGCTACTCATGCTGCAGCGCCAGCCGGCCGGCGCCGTACAGCCCTGCCTCTCCGCCCAGCAGGGAGGCTTCCAGTTTCACCTGCCGGATGCTGATGGGCTGCGCCCAGCGCTGCGCTTCGTCGTATATCCGCCCCAGAAACCGGCGGCCCGGGCCGAAAACACCGCCTCCAAAGATAATCTTTTCCGGATTGAACAGGCTCACCAGATTGGCCGCCGCCATACCCCAGTAAACGACGGCCTGATCCAGCACTTTTGTGGCCAGGGGGTCGCCTTCGGAACAGGCTTCGAACAGGCCGCTGGCATCGAGCGCGGCAGGCTTCATACGGGCAAGGGGCCCGGAATAGCCGGGCTCCTGTTCCAGCATGTCGAGGGCTGCCCTTACCAAGCCGGCTCCCGAGGCATGGTATTCGAAATCGCCGCAGGCCTTGTATTTCTCCTGGAAAGGCTGGCTGAGCCCCAGCCAGCCAATGGCCCCGGCAATGTCGTGCGCGCCCCGCAACACCTGCCCGCCGGTGAGAATGCCGGCGCCGATGCCGGTGCCCACGGCCAGGAAAATGGCGTCGCGGCAACCGACAGCAGCGCCCCGCCACAACTCGCCCAGAATATAACAGGCGCGGTCGCTGTCCAGATAGGCCCGCATAGCCCGCGCGCCTGCCGCGGCGCGGATGTCGTCCAGCACGGGGTAATCTTCCCAGCCGGGAATGTTGGGCGCCCAGGCCCGCCCCGTTTTTTGCCAGGCAATGCCCGGCACGCAGATGCCTGCGGCAGATACCGCCAGCGACTGCCCATCGGCATACTGCAGCAGTTCCTCCACCATCGATCGGATCAACGCCCCCACTTCGGAGCCCCGCCGGCCATCCAGCGCGGCTTTCTGCCGGTGCAGGATGTCTCCCTGCTCACTGAATACGGCGCCGGAAAGTTTGGTGGCGCCGAGGTCGAGCCCGATTACTGGCATATTTTTCGGTTTTTATGGATGCTCAAAATGGCTGCTGCTCCAGGCCAGCTCCCCGTCCTGCCAGACCGCTTTCAGCTTGTACCCCTTCCCGATAGCCACGAGGTTCGCCCGGTAGCCGGGCTGGATCTTCCCATACTCCCCTTCGGCTCCCAGCACGCGGGCCGGATAGAGGGCCGCCATGCGCAAAGCCTCTTCCAGGGGGATGCCTACCTGCTCGGCGCAATTCTGCACCGACTGAAGCATCGTCAGCCCGGCGCCTGAAAAAGTGCCGTCGGGCAGGGTGAATTTCTCGCCGTCAAATTGATGGAGGTAATGCCCCGTGTCATTCTCCGCCACGGCGTCCGTGATCAGGAACAAACGGGGCCCCATGGCTTTTTTGCTGAGGCGGATCACGGGGTAGTCCACGTGGAAGCCGTCGGCGATGATGCTGGCCATGGCATCCGAATCCAGCACGGCCCCAACAAGGCCGGGGGCGCGGTGGTGCAGGCCGCTCATGGCGTTGAAGAGGTGGGTGGCCATTTTTACACCCCTTCCGAAAGCCCGGATGCCCTGATCGTAGGTGGCGTCGCTGTGGCCGGCGGAAAGGACGATGCCTTCGGCCAGGATCATGTCCAGCACCTCGTCCGGGCAAACCTCCGGAGCGAGGGTGATCTTCCGGATGATGCCCCTGCCGGCAGCCAGCAGGGCCTCCACTTCTTCCACCTCCGGTTTTTTTATATACTGCAACAGGTGGGCGCCCCGTTTTGCGGGATTGAGATAGGGCCCTTCCACATGCAGCCCGGCCAGGCCGCGCCCGCCTTTTTCCAGGTATTGCCGCACCGCTTCGATGGCCTGGTAAATGACTTCCATGTGGTTGGTGACGACGGTCGGCAGGAAGAGCGCCGTGCCGCCTTCCAGGCAGGCCTGGTGGATGGCCTCCAGCGCTTCCACCGAAGGGTGCTCCGAAAACAACATCCCATGCCCGCCGTTGATCTGCAGGTCGATAAAGGCAGGGGCCAGCAGGGCGCCCTCCAAATCGAAAAGCCCGGCGCCCGGAGGTACCTCCGAATCCGGGGCCAGCCCGATGACCCGGCCATCCTGCACCAGGGCGCAGCGCCCTTCCAGCATCTGTTCGCCGGTAAAAATTGTGGTGTTGGTTAAAGCGATCATAATTTTATCCGAACTCCGGTTCGGATGTTTTGGCGTTAAACGGAAGCCTGGCGTAACTATTCAGTTGGAACGCGGCCGTGGCGCAGGCAATGCCGCTGAGGCGTGCCGAATAGTTACAGCCCGGCCCTACTTTTTCCAGCAAAATACGGGTTGATAGCGGGAAAACGTATGCTTTTGAACTTCCCCGAATACAGAAATTTCCGCCTGCCAGGCCCGGGACTGCCAGTTGAACAAGGCCCACCTGGCCACCACCCCGGCAGGTGGAGCGCCGGTGGAATAATCCAGCGATACTTTCACCCGGGCGCCGGCCAGGGGCATGCCCGCAGCTTCCCGGCTCCCCCCGAAATCCACGCGAACAGAGGCAGGGGCGCAGGGGCGCCCGTCAATCTCCACCTCGATATGTTGGGTAAAATATGCGGCGATGGCTGTTATGGCCCGCCTTTCCTCTTCCGCATCCAGGAATGCTTCCCGGGCCCGCCGGACGGGCAGCAGGCTTTCCATCTTTTCAAAGGGCATTTCCACTTGCTGGCTCAGCCCTTTTTCATCAATCCTCAGAAAAGCCGCCGGCCCGGCCTTTTGGGGAAAGCGGGAAAAATGGCTCTGCTGCCCGAAGTTTCCGGGCTCCTCCCAGTCGAAAGCGAGCAGCCAGGGGCGCTCCCGGCCGATTTCCGCCGTCAGCGGCCCGGCGGCGCCGTCCTGATAGGCCGTCGCCATCACCACCGCAGGAATCGGGGAGCGGCTGCCTCCGAATTGCTGAAAAACCTGCAGCCCGGAAATGGGATGCGCCGCCCGGAACTCGAAGAAGTACAACAAGCCGTATTGCATCAGGCTGTCGCGGTGAACGCCCCCGGCCGGCATTTCAAAGGGCTGACACCGCACAAAACGGGGCTCCAGGCGGTTGCCCGACAGGTCCTCCAGGAAGAAAAACCGGGCCAGGAATTCCCGATGCCGCCCGGCAGCCTCCTGCAGGAGCTCGGAGGAAAAAAATCCGCTTTCATCCGGCTCCAGCCCGTGAAAGAGAAAGAGGTCTTCCGCCAGGATATTGATCTGCAGGTCAACCTGCTGCTCATAAGCACGCAGGGTGGCCCAACTGATGGAAATGGGATGCGCAGCCAAAATGTGGCTACCCAGCAGCAAACAGAAAATGGAGGCTGATCTTTTGGCCATGGCCTTATTTTAAAAGCGTTTGGGTGTTTTTTCCGTCCAATAAGGTTCCCTGCCCACAGGCAGGCGCCTTCAAATAACTGTGTCGACACTCCAGTAAAAGCCTGGTTATCAGGGGAACCTCAAACCTGAAACCTGGAACTTTGAACAGCCCCCACAGGCCTCATGCGGGAAAAAAGCTGCCGCGCCCCTTTTCAACTGCCCACTGGCATACTGCCCTATGGCAGCACCCTCAGCGTCAGGATTTCCCAGGCTCCCAGGCTTATTTCCGGCCCGGCGGGCTCACCCAGGATTTCTTTGGGGTTGCTGCGGCAGATAGCTTTGGGCTTTCCCCGCCCCCACTTCAGCACGGCCGTGCTCTCCCGATCGCTGGTGTTGAACAGGCGGACAACCCAGCCGCGGCCGTCGCGGGCGGGCCTGCAGGAGGTGGCGATCACGGCCGGCCCGCCATCCAGGGTGAACAGCGCAGGGATGCCCGGCTGATCGTCGTCCACAGGGACGGCGATCAGCGGCTGGCTCTGGGCGATGCCGAATTTTTTGGCCTCGGTGCTGTCGAAGCCCCGGTGCGGGCGTATGGCGTAGCGAAAGCGCGCCGGCCCTTCCTGGTAGCCTTTGTAATTGACGAACCAGGCGTTGTTCATCACCCAGGAGAACAGCAGGCTGCTGGGCTGAAAGGTTTTGATCCAGGGGCGGGTGCGCAGGTCGCTCATCCAGTTTTGCCCGTACATGCCGCCCAGTTCCGCCAGGGGGGCGTCGGGGTTTGCCCAGGTGAGGCCGCCGCTGGTATTGGAGAAATCAACCCAGTGCTGCGGGCAGAAAAAGTTCTTGTTGGCGCCTTTGAGCTGGTCCAGTTCGGGGCGCATCACCGCCCAGGCCAGGTCGATGCGCGCCTGGCCATCAGGCACCTGGAAGGGAAAGGAAAAGCGGACGTTCTCGTCCTCCAGCACCTTGATCTTGTCCACCGTATTGATGAGGCGGAAATAGTCCAGCCCGGCGGCCAGTTCTATTTCCCGCTTGAGGCTGTGTGCGCAGGGCGCCTCTGATTCGACGATGAGGGAAGCCAGCAGCGGCCCTTTTTCCCCGATCCGGATTTTCGGCTTGCTGCTCTTTTGCGGGTTGGCGGCGTCGAGGCCCGTGTACCAGTATTCGTTGAAGCCGTAAGCACTCGTGCTATCCACCAGGTCAAAAGGCAGGCCCCTGAAGCGAATGCTTTTTATCCCGCCCGTGCGCTCATCGAGCTGCAGGCTCAGGCTGCCGTTGGACAAGCTGCTGCCGCTGGGCGCCACTTTTTCTTTCGGGGGCTTCGCTTTCCGGGGCCGGAGCGTAAAGCGGACGGCGCTCAGGGGAGGCAGGCCTTCGGCCAGAAAGGCCAGCTCGCCGGTGGTTAATTCCTGCGTAGCCAGGGCCTTCCCATCGGGGCCGAAAACCGAAAGCCCCGACAGGCCCCAAGCAGCCGGCAGTTTCACCAGCTCGGTGCGGGGCCAGGACGTGGTATTGAAAAGCAGGAAAGCCCGAACCGGCCCCGAAGGAGGGCGAAGGGCCGCCGCGGCTTTGTCCGACAGTTCTTTTGCCTGCCGGGCGGCGTCGAGGGCAAAGCCCTGCTTTACCTGCCACTGGCTCACCGCCAGCTCGCCGTCGGGGTCCGATTTGCTGGTGATGGAGCCCCAGGTGTGCTCGGAGAAGAGCACCACATTTGTCCAGGCTTCGTCGAAAGCGGCGGCGGGGAATTCCTCCGGCCTGAGCATGGCCCATATACTTTCCGCCTGCACCAGTTGCTCGGCGGCGTTGCGGCTGGCCGCCGTTTCCACGGCCGAAGACGCGGCGCCGTCTTCCCAATAGGGTGTAAAATCGCCCCCGTAGGTGGGCAGTTCGGCGCCGTAGCGCTGCTCAAAGGCGCTGAACATCTCCATGGTTGTGGCGATGCGCAGTTTGGGGTATGCGTATTTTTCGTTCCACTCGCGCACGAAATCCGGCATGTCGGCATCCGGGCCGCCATTATCGCCCAGGGTGTAGCGGAGCTGAACGATATCATAGGGGTAGGCTTCCTCATCCAGTTCTTCCAGAAATTGCAGGATGGGCTCGCCGCCCGATTTGCGGAGCTTGCCGAGCAGCCAGTCGTGAAACCAGGAGTAACCGTGGCGCGTCATCCAGAACAGCACCTTCTCCTTGCCGGAAGGCGACTCCCAGTAGAAAGGCACGTCGCCCCAGGCTTCGAAAGTATAACCCACCTGGTACCCGCCGTGCGCCAGGTGCGGCATGTGGTTGGGGCCGATGGAGAAATAGCGGACGTCGTTCTGCGCCAGGGCCGGCACGATGCCCCAGGCGTAGCCTGGCACATCGGTGATCATGGCCGACCGGATGGGTATGCCGTATTCGGCTTCCAGGCGGTTGGCAAATCCAAGGCTTTGCATCAGCTCTTCAGGGCGCTGCAGGGCGGTCAGTTCACTGCCGTACAGGGCGTCCAGCCCGATCCAGCCCCGGCGGACGGCATCGAGGAAAGCCTCCCGCTTTTCGGGCGACGCATGCTTCAGGTACCCGTCCACCGCCCAGAGCACCTCCACATTCCACCGGTACTGCGCCCCTTCGGGGTAATCGGCCGTCCGGCGGGCCAGCTCTATGCCCTGCTCGAAATTGCGCCACTGCATGCGCTCCACCTCGGCCTGTTTGTGGGTAAAGCCGATATCCACGTGGGAATGCGGCAGCAGATAGACTTCGAACTCGCGAACCGGCTTTAGCCGAACCTGATGCGTACTGCCGCCTTGCGGCAGAACGATGTCCACCCGCACATCGGCCGGGGCTTCCACCCTGTCCATCAACAGGCTGAGCTTGTTCTCTCCCGGCTGCAGCGTGAATTCCCGGCGCTTTTCGCCATTCACCAGGATGGCGGCTTCAACCGGCGCGCCCAGGTGCAGGTATTCGACATACAGCGGCTGCCGCAGAACAGCCCCATCCCGGATGAGCGCCGGCACGCTGTATGCCCCTGACCTGTGGTAAACCCGGTTCTGGAAAGCCATGTACCATTCCGGCCCGGCGCCGGCGCGCGCGTTCAGCCCGATCTTCAATGGCGCGCCGGCAGGAGCGATATCGCGGGGAAGCGTCAGGAACATGTATCCGAAAAGGTCGCCTTTTTCGGGGTCGGTAAAGGAAGTGACAAAGGCCAGTTCGCTGCCCCGGGGGCCGGCGTAAATCCAGTGTTTATCCCCGGCTCCTTTGGCTGTTTCGAATGTAAACCACTTTTCACCGTTGACCTCCAGTTCGAAAGGTATGGGGTTGTCGCCCGTCGTTCCGGCGACTGCCGCTTCCCAGAGGAAGGTCACCATCGCTCCCCTTTCTTCCGGCATGGGATCCGTTTCGAATTCGATGCGCCCGCCCGTCGCCCGCAGGTAGAGGGCAATGTTCCCGGGCTGCAGGTTGGGCAGAAAATCCAGCCGCTCTCCATCCAGGGGATTTGCAAAGCCCTGGACGAATTTTTCGGAACGAACGGGCCAGAGATCGGAAAGGGCTTGCTTGTCCTGGGCAAAAAGGGGCAGGATGGAACAAGCAAGCAGGGTGGTTAGAAAAAGGCTAAAGTCCTTCATAAATTCATGTCCTTTTTTGGAATGCAGGCCTACAACTTCAGCCGGATGAACCGCGGGCGGCAGAATTGCGCCTCCGTCAGGATATCCTTAAAAAAGTCAAAGGAATTCACGTTATAGCTGATCAGCAATTCCCCTTTTCCGGAAAGATGCGGATAGGCCTTGGCGTTGTAAACGAAATAGTCGATGTCCTCGTCCACCTCGGGGCAGCGCCAGATGTCCTTTGTTGGAAAGAAGGGGCCCACCGGGCTTTTGGCCACCTGTACCGCCACATCGGGCGTCATGCCGTACAACTGGTGCACCAATGCGTACCGCCCGTCGGGCAGGGGGCTGAAACTCAGCTCGTGAGACACGCCTTTGGTTATTGCTTTGGCCGAGCGCATGTCGGCCGACCAGCTCTGGCCATCCCAGAAGCGCCAGGCGCCGAAATCCTCGAAGCTTCCGGGCAGCACCCGGGCCACGAACAGTTCCTGATAAGGGCCCGCCACGCCATATACGTAAATGTAGCCGTCCGGATTGGGCGCGCCGGCCGAAGCCGTATTGACGAAGATGCCGCTTCCGTAAGTGACCTGGCCGCCGCCTTCCCGGGAATAGAAAAAGGGCGTGTCCAGTTGCCGCTGCTCGCGGAATGGCGGCTCGCTGCCCGGCGGAATGGCGATGAGGGTAACCCCCACCTGTTCGAACTCGAAAAATGCCCCGGTGGGCACATCGCGCACCCGGTATCCAAAGATGTACAGCGTGCTGTCCGCATCGACGTTGACAAAGCCATCGCCCAGCCAGTAGTAGTCGCCGGCTTGGGATTGGGGCGTCTGGGGTTCAAAAAGGGAAGCAGGTTTGCCATCATCCCCTTCCGGCCAGTAGAATTCGAACTGCTCCGGATCGGGTTCGCTGCCCTCCAGGTAAGCAACGAGGTTGTGGATCATTTTGAAGTCCCCGCTCCCGGTTTTCTCATCTCTGGTTTGGCCGATTACCGAATCGCTGAAAACGAAGAGGGTCCTGGTTTTCCGCCCCGCCGGCACGAATTCTTTCCCATCCAGCGGAATGGCAAAGATGCCGTCGCCGCCGAACCAGCCGGAAGTGCGAAAAAAAAGCCGGCTCCAGTCATCAGCGGAGGCCGACAGGCTTTTTGCCGGGCTGGCGGCATCGGGCCCGGCGCTTTGGGCCCCGCCAGGCGCCGAACAGCCCATGGGCAGGCTGAACAGGAGCAGAAGCAAAGCTGGAGCCGTTGATCTTTTTAAGCTGAAAATGACCATGTTACAGTTGTTGTTCTGTTTCGGAATTTGTCATAGAATGTGGTGAACTTTGCGCCCTTCGCGCCTTCCCCTCTGTTCTGCCGGGTAAACTTTGTGTACTTTGCGTTTCAAATTACCCGGCGGCCTCAAACCTTTCGCTAAAAATAAAAAAACCGCAGTATGTACCCTGCAATTTTCCGAAACGATTCCGCCCGGCGAACTACCATGCTGTCCGCCATCTTTCTGGGCGCTACATTTTTCCTATCCCTCCCCCCCGCTTTTTCCGCGGTGCGCCTGCATCAACTTTTTGGCAGCCACATGGTGCTGCAAAGGGATGTGGAAGCGCCCGTCTGGGGCTGGGCGACGCCCGGGGAAAAGGTAAGCCTGCAGTTTCAGGGCCAGTGGCGCCAAACCAGGGCGGACAAGGACGGCAACTGGAAAATCCTCCTCCCGCCTACCCCCGCCGGCGGGCCGCACGCCATCACCATCCAGGCGGCCAACACCATCGTCCTGGAGGATGTCCTTTTCGGAGATGTATGGGTGTGCGGCGGCCAGTCGAACATGCAATACACCCTGAAAATGCTGGGGTTCGAAGAAACCGACAGCACCCGGGCGCACAACGCCATGCTGCGTTTCATCAACGTAGCCGTAGACCTGGATTACCTGCCGAAAAAGGATATCAAGGGCGGCCAATGGTTTAGCGCCAGCCCGGAAAGCATCCGGAACCTGTCGGGCACGGCTTATTTTTTCGGGCAGCACCTGCAACAGCATCTGGGCGTCCCCATCGGGCTGATCAGCAGCAACCTGGGGGCCACGTCCATCGAAACATGGATGAGCACCGGCGCGCTGAAGGCCTTCCCGCAGTTCGAAAGCGTCACCTCGGAGGTCGAAAACCTGAACAAAAGCTTCGCTCAACTGGAGGAGGAACTCCGGGAATTCCGCAAAAGCTGGGACCGGCAGTACTACCTCAAAGGGCCGGGCATCGAACAGCACTGGGAAAAACCGGAAACGGATGTGTCGGGCTGGCAGGAGATCGACATCCCCAATTTCTGGGAATACGCCGGGCTGGAAGATCACGACGGCGCCGTCTGGTTCCGAAAGGAATTCGGCCTGCCGGAGGGGTTCAGCGGAGACACCTTCAACATCGCCCTCAACCAGATCGACGACTACGACATCGCCTGGGTGAACGGGGTGAAGATCGGCGAGTCCTTCGGCAACCGGAACTGGCGCAACTACTTTTTTCCCGCCAACATCCTGAAACCCAGAGGCAATGTGCTGGTGGTAAGGGTTTTCGACATCGGCGGGCTGGGCGGGTTCTACAGCGCCGCTTTCTGGGGCAACCCCATCCTGAACGGAACCTGGAAGTTCAGGCCGGGGCTGAAGATCAGCCCCGACACCTTCCCAACACCCACCGTGCCCAACGGCAGCTTTTTCACCCACCCCAGCCTGCTGTACAACGGCAGCATCGCCCCCCTCATACCTTACGCCATCAAAGGCGCCATCTGGTATCAGGGCGAATCCAACGCCCTGCCCGGGCGCTCGGAGGAATACGGCGAACTGCTGCCCGCCATGATCCGCGACTGGCGCAATAACTGGGGGCAGGGCGATTTTCCCTTCCTCATCGTGCAGCTCGCCAACTACCTGCCCGAAGCGGAACAGCCCGGGGAAAGCAGCTGGGCGGAACTGCGGGAAGCCCAGATGAAAGCCCTAAGCGAACCCCATACCGCCATCGCCACCGCCATCGACATCGGCGACGCCAACGACATCCACCCCAAAAACAAATGGGATCTGGGCGAACGCCTGGGGCTCGCCGCCCGGCGCATCGCCTATAACGAGGACGTCGTCCATTCGGGGCCGGTGTACCAGTCCATGTCGGTGGAAGGCAGGCAGATCAGGATCGCCTTCTCCTCCACCGGCGGCGGGCTGCTTAGCCGGGATAAACACGGCTACCTGCGCGGTTTTGCCATCGCAGGGGCAGACCGAAAATTCCACTGGGCCAGGGCCTTCATCGAGGAGGATAACGTCGTCGTCTCGCATCCGGAAGTGCCGAATCCCGTAGCCGTGCGCTACGCCTGGGCGGACAACCCCGGGCCCCTGGATTTGTACAACAAGGAGGGCCTGCCTGCCCTGCCCTTCCGCACGGATGCGTGGGAGCTGTCGACGAAGGGTAAACGGTTTGTGTTGGAAGAGCACGGGTTCTGAATTATACAAAGCCGCACAAAGAAGGCAATATCCAGTGGATCGGAGGGGTTGGGGGAGACGGGGTGAAAGGGAGACGGGTGACTGGGTGAGCCTTGGACAACCCCCTGAAACCTGAAACACCCAATGGAGACCGTTAGAGATTCCATCGCTTACAGCGATGGAATCTCTAACCACAAGGGAACGCTTCCGGCTCCTCCCGGCTACCTTTGAAGAGCGCTCCGGATAAGCCGCTCTTTTGTAACGCGAAAAGCCCGCTGTAACCTGAAACTTTGACCAGCCCCCCGGCGTCCGGCCTTGCCCCTTCACCCCACATACAGCACCAGGCCCTTCAGGTACTCCCCTTCCGGATGGTAAATATTCACCGGGTGGTCGGGCGGCTGGGAGAGGTGGTGCAGGACGCGCACCTGGCGGCGGGCCTCGAGGGCGGCGGCCACGATGGTGTCGTAGAAGAGCTGGCGGTCAACAACCTGAGAGCAGGAAAAGGTAAAAAGGATGCCGCCGGCATTGAGTTTGCTCATGGCCAGCGCGTTGAGCCGCTTATAGGCCTGGACGGCATTGTGGCGTTTTTTGAGGCTCTTGGCGAAAGCCGGCGGGTCGACGATCATCATGTCGTAATCGGGCCCGGCGGCTTTCAGGAAAGCCATGACGTCCTCTGTGTGGGACTGGTGCAGAGCCGGGCCTATGCCGTTGAGCGCTACGTTCCGATCCGTTATCTCCATCGCCTTACGGGAAACATCGACAGAATCGACAAAACGGGCGCCGGCCTTCAGGGCGTACACGGAGAAGCCGCCGGTATAGCAGAAGGCGTTGAGCACTTTTTTATCCCGGGCATAGTGGCCGGCCAGGCGGCGGTTTTCCCGCTGGTCCAGGAAAAAACCCGTTTTCTGGCCCGACTCCCAGTCTACCCAGAAGCTGTGGCCGTACTCTTTCACTTCATGCGGGCCGCCTTCGCCGAACAGGTACCCGTTTTTCACACCTGATGCATACTCCGTTGGCAGGGCTTCCGCGCTTTTGTCATAAATGGCGGTAATGGCGTTTCCGAAATTTTCGCGCAACGCGCCTGCGAGCATCTCCAAACTGCGGTGCATGCCGATGGAGTGGCACTGTATGACCGCCGTCGGGCCGTAGACATCGATGATCAGCCCCGGCAGGCCGTCGCCTTCGGCATGAACCAGACGGTAACAATCGGTTTGGGAGCCATCCGGCAATCCCAGTTTCCGGCGGCAATCCAGGGCCTGCGCGATCATGTGGTTCCAGAAAGCCTGATCTGCCTGAACAGGCGTGAAGGAAAAGAGGCGGGCGCAGATGCTGCCGTCCTGGTAATGCCCCGTAGCCAGGAATTCGCCGTTTTCGAGGCAGACTTCCACCACATCGCCGTCCTCAACTTCTCCTTCGATGGATTTGACGGCCCCGGAAAAGACCCAGGGGTGAAAGCGCTGCACCGCAGCCGCTTTTTTGCTTTTTAAAATGAGCCGTTTCTGCATTTCTCTGCTGTGAGGCGCAAAAGTACGGCCATTTTCTGTAACTATTCAGATGGAGTGCATGCCTTCCAGGGCTTGCCGAAAAAGAAAAGTGACACCTTCGGAAAAGGTGTCACTTTTAAAAGGGCTGCCCGGTGCTTCCGGGCAGCCATCTAAAGTTAGCAAGGGGGTTAAAGCCTGTTCAGGACCACTTTGCGGGTAACAATTTCCTCACCCGTGCGGATGCTGATGAGGTAGGCGCCGCTGGCAAGGCCCTCCTTGTGGAGGTCGAGGCGGTACTGTTTGCTATCCAGCTCAATAGCCCGGAATATCACTTGTTGCCCGAAGACATTATGTACCTGGAGAACGGCTTCTCCTTCCACAAGCTCGCTGAATTCGAGGAAGAGTTCGCCGCTTGTCGGGTTCGGGTAAACCTCAACCGACAGGCCGGATTTGGACAAGCCTGCATGTTCTGCTTCAGGCCCTGCGGGCTGTTGCTGTATACCGCGGCGGGTGTTGCAATCCGGGCAACCATTGCCTGGGCCGCCGCCGGTATATACCAGGAAGCATTCCACGTAGTTGTCGCAATCATCGTAAACGCGATAGTAGTCCGTCACCGTGAAGCCAGTGCAGTTGTCACCCTCCACCGTACGCTCTATAAAGTACCCGAACGGCGTCGAACAGTTGTCGGTAAAGCCCGAAGCTACTGCATCGGGGTCTGGTGTGGGCACTTCGCTCAGGCAGCTCAGGCCGCTTTCACCCTCGGGGCAAACGCCTTCCGGTGCGATGTCATCATTGCCTTCGAAAGTCAGGATGCAGATGCGCCGCTCACCGCTGCAGGATTCGATAACCTGATAAGTGTGGCGATAGGTGAAGGTGCAGTAGTTGTTGATGACCGTCGAACCGAGATACAGCACCGTAACCGGGCCGCCGTTGCCGGAAGAGAAGCTGTTCTGAACGATCGAAATGGCCTCCTGGCCGCTCGGTACGTCCGCCCAGCAGTGCAGGCCCGTGATGGGCGCGGGGCAGTTTCCAACGAGCCCGGCAGCACCCGGCACGTTGTACACCACCTCACAGAAAGCGGCATTCTTACAGGCGTCTTCGATTTTGTAGCTATGGGTTACCGTATATCCATCGCAGCCATTGCCCGTCGTTGTGACACCCAGGATGGAAACCTGTACGTTGCCGTTGCCACAGCCATCCGTGTAGAGGCTTTCGATGAATGCGAAACTCGGCGCCGGCACTTCGTCCAGGGAAGCTACCGTGATCGGAGCAGGGCAGTCGCCGGACGGAGGCGTGTCGTCTTCGCCCGAATACTTCACACTGCAGGTTTTGGTATTGCCGCAATTGTCGAGTATCAGGTACTGGTGAATGACCTCGAAGTAACCACATTTGTTTTCTGCTCCCTGTACACCGCTCAGGAATACCATTACCGGGTTGCCGTCGCCGCCGGTGAAATAGGGGATCAGGGCTTCCGGGTTCGGAGCCGGCACCTCCTCTACGCATTCCAGGCCCGTCTGGTCCAGGTTCGGGCAATCGCCCGTGATCTGGGTCGGGATCCGGCCGCGGTGGACTACGGTGCAATTGGCCGTATTGCCGCAGGCATCCGAGATGGTGAAGAAGTGGGTTACCGTAAAGTCGAGGCAATCCGTGAAGAAGTCAACTACCGTATTGGTATGTTCCACGAAAACCTGGCCGCAGTTGTCCACGTAGTTGGCTGCTACCGCGGCGGGGTTCGGAGCCGGAGCATTGTCCGGGTGGGTAAGGCCAACGACCCCTGCAGGGCAGGCGCCCCTCGGCGGCTGGTTGTCCGGTTGCACCTTGAACATAGCCGAGCAGTTGGCTGCCTGGCCGCAGGCATCCACCGCACTGATCTGAATGCTGACCGCACCGCCACATTTGTTGGGCGCGGGAACCGTGCTCAGGCTGGCTACAGGCTGCCCGTTTACGGTATAACTAACCACCCTGCTGCACCCGCCACTAGAGCCGAACTGGGCAATCCAGCCGGCAAAGGCAGCATTGACAGCCTCCTGCGTCGAGCAAACCGGCAATACGAGATCGCTCGGGCAGCTAACGGACAGCACAGGAGCTGCCGTCACCGTGAAGGTGGACGTACAGGCTGCCGTCTGGCCGCAACCGGCGCTGGCGCTGTAATTCACTGTTACGGAACCGCCACAGAAGCTCGGCGCCTGGAATTGCGCCAGGTTCGTGCTTACTGTATTACAGCCGCCGGTGGTGCTGAAGCCGCTCAGCCACTGTGCAAATGCTGCATTCACTTCCTCCTGCGTCCGGCAGCTTCCTATCGTCACCGGCGCCGGGCAGCTTACGCTCAGGACGGGCTCTGCCGGTACGGTAAAGGTGGATGAACAGGAAGCGCTGTTGCAGTCGTCGCTGGCAGAGTAGTTGATCGTAATGACGATGTCCTGGAAGCTGCAGGCGCTCGGCGGCGTCTGGTAGGGCGCCAGGTTCGTAGAGGTGGGGTTGCACCCGCCTACCGTCTGGAAGCCGGCAAGCCATGCCGCATAAGCCGTGTTGATGTCCGCCTGGCTCGTGCACGCACCTACCGTTACCGGAGCCGGGCAGTTCACGCTCAGCGCAGGCTGCTTCGGTACTGTAAAGGTCGAGCTGCAGGAAGCCGTGTTGCAGTCGTCACTGGCCGAGTAGTTGATCGTAATGACGATGTCCTGGAAGCTGCAGGCGCTCGGCGGCGTCTGATAGGGCGCCAGGTTCGTAGAGGTGGGGTTGCACCCGCCTACCGTCTGGAAGCCGGCAAGCCACAGGGCATAAGCCGTGTTGATATCAGCCTGGCTCATGCAGGCCCCTACCGTTAGCGGAGCAGGGCAGTTCACGCTCAGCGTAGGCTGCTTCGGCACTGTAAAGGTAGAGCTGCAGGAAGCCGTGTTGCAGTCGTCACTGGCAGAGTAGTTGATCGTGATGACGATGTCCTGGTTGCTGCACGCGCTCGGCGGCGTCTGGTAAGCTGCAAGGCTCGTCGAAGTGGGGTTGCACCCGCCTACCGTCTCAAAGCCCGCAAGCCATGCCGCATAGGCCGTATTGATGTCCGCCTGGCTCGTGCACGCGCCTACCGTTACAGGGTCCGGGCAGTTCACGCTCAGTGCGGGCTGCGCTGGAACCGTGAAGGTCGAGCTGCACATCTCCGTGTTGCAGTCGTCGCTGGCAGAATAGTTGATCGTTACCGTCACCGGCCCGTCACTGCACGCGCTCGGCGGCGTCTGGTAAGCTGCAAGGCTCGTCGAAGTGGGGTTGCACCCGCCTACCGTCTCAAAGCCCGCAAGCCATGCCGCATAGGCCGTATTGATGTCCG
>CAUJDW010000022.1 GCA_963169455.1 Bacteroidota bacterium
CTGGTACGAAAAATAACCCTGAACCTGCTCCGGCACAAAAAGGGAAAAGGGAGTATGAAAGCTCAGCGTCTACAATGCGCCCTTTCAGATGAACATCGAAGTAATATATTAAATTCCATCATGCGTTAGCCCTGCCCCCTCTCCCGTCTCCCCTTGGATGGGCGGTTGTATCCTGGCGCCAGCCTGCCTATCCGAAAACTAACGGATATATCCGGATACTAACGGCATTAACTGTTTATTCTACGGCTAGGCGGGGGGGGGGCAGGCCGTAATTGGGGGTAAAAAAGGCAAACATGAAAGCCAGTTTGGAAAAGGCCATTTTTTTTGGCACGCTATGGAGGGAAATCCTAAATTTACAGTGGTACACTTTTCGTGGCCTTTAACACCGCACAAGGAAAAGGAAGTTTCCTTGGCTATGGTATACTTTTTCCAACTGTCACATGTGGGTGTGCGATGGCTACGAACGCCATCAGAACAGTTGCTATTCCATCCTGAAATTCCACATGAACTGGGGCTGGGGTGGTTCATTCAACGGTTGGTATGGTTCCAATTCATGGAGTCAGGGTTCATCCAATTACCAGTATGCCAAGGACTTCACCCACAATATCCACCCATAATTTTTCACTTTTAAAATCTACTAAAATGAAATATTTATTTTTTTTGATGTTCGGTTTGTTGTTTTCTTGCAACAAGGAGAATCCAGTCAAGGAGATGGTTGATACTCATATCGATATCTTCATTGAAGATGCAAGTGGTAATAACCTCCTAAGCGGGACTTCTTCTAATGCCATCAATTTTGATTCTATCAAATTGGCGTACCTAATAAGCGGTACTTCACACACCGTTTATAACTCAGACTTAGATTGCCCCCGTGCAATCTGTTTAATAACCGATACAGGGAGTGAGCGGGTACGCATTTTCCCAAATGATGAAGTAGGTGAAGAATACCCGATAACTTACATAGATTGGGGGAATAACGATATTGACACCCTCAAATGTTTTTTCGTAAGAAAAGACAATGGTGAGGAATCTTCGGTGGTCTGTGACAAAGTGTGGCTAAACGATACACCAATGTTTCCCGATAATGCAATTACTGAATTTGGCAGAGCATTCAAAATAGTGAAATAAGAACACTGATGCCACCGTTAGCTGTCACCAAAAAAATTAACAATAAGCAATCATTGACATGAAAATAGAAGAACAAATCAAAGCATATATTGAAAGTCAAGATGAACCTAAACGGTCTGAAATGCAAACCTTACACCAGCACATTGTTCAAATGTTGCCCAAAGGTAAATTGTGGTTTTTAGACGGAAAAGATGATACTGGCAGAGTGGTTACGAATCCCAGTATCGGTTATGGAGAATTTATTATACACTATAAAAATGGCTCTACCAAGGAATTTTATCAAATTGGAATAAGTGGGAATACAACAGGTGTTTCGGTTTATATCATGGGGCTTGAAGACAAAAAATACTTGCCTCAAAACTTTGGGAAAACAATAGGCAAGGCAAGTGTAACAGGCTATTGCATCAAATTTAAAACGCTAAAAGATATAAATATGAACAAACTTGAAGAAGCAATACGATATGGAATTGAACAAACAAATAGCGAAAATAAATAAAAGAAAAGGCGAACAGCTAACAAAGCATAACATACCTGCCCATAGCCAGCAAAAGCTGGCTACGCCAGGTATGCGGGCTGTTAGCGGTCAGGCTAAAAGAGGGCATTGATTAAACGACAAAGACATAAGATGAAGAAATGGAAACGAAAGTAAAATTAAAAACAATCTTTAATTGCTCTCTGGAAAGGGCATTTAAAACACCTATGCTTTGTGACGTAACGAAAGTACATACTGGATATGGACTTATGCCAAGGGTAACCCACACCACAGAGGATGAAAATTGGGGAAGGCCAGGTTCAAGTAAAAAAGTATATGTCGCAAAATCATTGACGCATAAAGGCGGATTTGGCTCGGTTGACAATGTAGTAGAACGAATTGAAAACAAGTACTGGGAAATTGAAATAAATAATTTCCAAGCGTGGATGTTGGGTTTTTATAAGTTTGTTGGTGAATGGCAGACAACCGAACTTGAAAAGGATAAAATCCTGATCGAATACACTTACACGCTTTATTCAAATAGTGCATTACTTTGTCCTGTGAACTGGATTTTCACCAAGATATTTTGGAAAAAATATATGAAACAAGTATTAGAAAATGTTAGGCAACTAACAATTAACAAAGAACCATATCAATATGAGTAAATAAGCCCGGTAATTACCCAGTCCCATTCTTAGCAAAACCACCCGCCAATCCTGCCAATGGCGCTCAGCCAAAGGAGGAGAAAAAAATTAGAATTAATTTTTTGGCTATTCAAAATCGGAATCATTCCAATTGAGGAAAATGAAGTTGTGGGATAATTCCATCGAATATTCCTTTGAGTGCTTCGAAAATATTTATGCCTTGTTTTCTGAAAGTATCAATCTGGGAATACCAGGTAGCGAAAGCTTGTACCCCATATTCGGTGCGAAAAAACTGTATCACTTTTCTATGTACGACTACCGGCCTTATCGCTCTTTCCGTCGCGTTATTGGTAAACGGGACAGCCGGGTTTTCGAGAAATAATAAAATTTCTTCTTTATGTTTTTTGAGCCTGTATTGAATTTTGATGCCCTCTTCTTGTTTTTCCGGCAATTTCTTTTCTATTAATTTTTCCAGCCTCGCCTTGGCCCGTTTGGCCCACTTCTCCTCCCGCTGATCATTATCGGCCAGTTTTTTGGCGTCGAGCAGCATGGTGATGATATCCCGGGCGAAAGCGGCACTTTTGGGCTCGGCCACCACCGGCTGTTGGCTCAAATTGGCGCCTGTGTGCAGGCAGGTAGTGAGGGGGATCAGCTCAACTTTATCCCAAGGCAGGGGTTGGTAGCTGAAGCCCTGGTGGCCTGGCTTGGCCCCCCAGCCACTGGATTTTGTAACCTTTGCTTTATTATCCTGGGAAGGTGGCTGAGAGCTGGTTTTACTATCTTTCTTCGGTTTGCGGAGCACCTCTTCGGCTTTCTTAGCCTCCTCTAGTTGGCCGTGTAGGCTTTGGTTTTCCTCTTTCAGTTCGCCCAGCAGTTTGCTCATCTCCTCCAACAGCCGGCCCCGGAGTAACAACTCCTTGATGAGTTCTTCCTTCTCTTTGTCCATATATGCCACAGCTGGCTCGGCATTTGCTGGCGGGCGGAAGGCTTTTTCCAGGGAGCGCACATAAACCTCCAATGCCTTGATCCGGTAGATCAGCCGTAATTTATCCCATTTGATATAGGGTATCGCCGAATTGGGCATGCTGGTGTTTTTTGCTTTTCCCAAGATAGGCTTTTGCCTGGAGTTTTGCTATTTTTGGTGGGGGCTGGGTAATTACACAACAACGGCTATATGTCCATGCCAGCAGAGCCAGCCCACGGAAATTCGCTGCAAGTCAACGCTCTCGGCGAATTTGCTGGCACGTCAAGTATAGCCATGCGTCAGGCAACATTAAAAATCAAAATCCATGTTTACAGAAAGTTCTGATTTCTACGACTTGCTTTACAGTTTCAAAGACTATCCAAAAGAATCAGAAGTGTTGATAAATCAAATAAAAATAAAAAAACCGGATGCCAAAACTGTTCTTGATATTGGTTGTGGAACTGCGGAGCATCATAAATATTTGCAAAATGAGTTTCAAATTGACGGACTTGATCTCAACAGAGAATTTATTAATTTAGCGAAGGAGAAAAATCCAAGGGGAACTTATCATGTCGCAGATATGGTGGATTTTAAATTGGAAAAGCAATATGATGTAATAATTTGTCTTTTCAGCTCAATTGGGTACGTTAAAACATTTGAAAAATTGATCTCTACTCTAAGGTGTTTTTATAAACACCTGAAAAATGAGGGGCTTGTAATTGTTGAGCCGTGGTTGACTCCAGAAAATTGGTATAACGGTAAAATACATATGCTAACTTACGAAAGAGACAATTTAAAAATTTGTCGTATGAACCAAAGTGATTCTGAAGGCAATTTGTCAGTTTTAAATTTTCACTATTTAATTGGCACGCCAGAAAAAGGAGTAAAACATTTTGAAGAAAAACACGAACTAGCTTTATTCGGCTTTGTTGCATGAATCAGCCAATTTGTGTCGAATTGATTCATGCAACAAAGCCGCTTTATTCACCAAATATGAAATGAAAAAAGCCTTTAACGAAGCAGACTTTGATGTAACTTTTGACAACCATGGAATTACTGGCAGAGGTTTATATTACGGAACGAAAAATAGCGTTGCCTAACAATGGCTATGCGCCCATACTCGCATCCACATCGTATGTCGCATAGCCTATTCGTTAAATGGCCACAAAGAAAGGATAAGGCCTGGCGGATTGACACTCGATGGCAAAACCCTTGTCTTGAGGGTGTATTGAGAAAACTGGCCAGTGAAATGAATATCGTAAAACTTGTAAAGCAGGAAGTTATAAAGATAGATCTAAAAGCTGAGGTCATCTTGTTTGGCTCTCGTGCCAGGGGAGATTTCCGAAAGGACCCGGATTGGGACTTCTTGGTATTACTCAATCGGCCCCTCACCGCCGACCTGAAGGAATTCATTCTTGATAAGTTGTATGACCTCGAGCTCCAAACGGATTCGGTCATCAGTACGATTATCCACACCAAGCCTGAATGGGAGGGCCGGGCAGTAACTCCCATCTACCAGATTATCAAAAAAGAGGTTAAGCGGGCATGAGTTACTCAAAGCGTTTTTCACAGGGCGAGTTTTTCGCTGAAATTACGGAAAAGGCTTTGCCCGTAAACAGGGTGTTGAGCTTAACTTAAAGTGCATGAACAAGGGTTGGGCAAAAGCAGGGCCGATGTACTTCGTATCATCATTTAGTTGTAGATTTGGCTTTGGTGCTTCGTATCGTCAGTCTGCTGAAAAGCCCTGCCTTCGCCAAGCCCCAAACCGTTAGCGCCCGGCGAAGGCCCGGCCCCACCACCGGCAAATCCCGGATAAAGGCCGTACATTTACCCAAGACAAGGCTCCATGGCGCTTCAAGACAAATGCCTCCCCCCCCTCTTGCCATTCCCACCCCCCGGATTTATCTTTGACGCTTCACCTGGAGGGCGGAGCCCGGCCCTTCAGAAAACAGATCAGCTATGCGGTGGAGCGTTTTTCTTTTGCTTTTCCTGCCGTTCGGGCGGCTGGCAGCCCAGCAGTCCGTCTTACAGCAGCCGGTATCGGTGACTTTGGAGCAGGCCTCGCTGGCCGAAGCGCTGTCTGCCCTGGCCCGCGAGAACGGGCTCAACCTCAGCTTCAGCAATACCGCGCTGCCTGAGCAGCCGAGGTATTCCTACCGCTTTGAATCCGTGCCTCTGAACGTGGTGTTGAACATCCTGCTCCGCGATACGCGGGTCGCATATTCCGAATCGGGCGATTACGTCGTGCTGCGGGAGGCGGGGCCGCAGGCGCCGGCGCCCGAGCCTATCCGCTTCAACCTGAGCGGCTACGTGGAGGATGCGCGCAGCGGTGAGCGGCTCATCGGGGCCAACGTTTATTTGCCGGCCAGCGGCCTGGGCGCCACGACGAACACCGACGGCTTCTTCAGCCTCAGCCTGCCGGCCGATTCGGTGCATCTGGTGGTGTCCTATGTCGGGTATGAATCGAAGGCTTACCGCCTTGGCCTGTTCGGCCATCAGCGCCTGGCGGTGCGGATGTCGTCCAACCTGGAGCTGGCCACCGTGGTGTTGACGGCCACGCCCCTGCTGGCCGAGTTGCCTTTCAACGCCGACGCCAGCCCCGGGCGGCAGCGGCTCAACGCGGCCACCATCGCCTCGACGCCTTCCATCCTTGGGGAAGACGACCTGCTGCAGGCCCTGGCCCTGCTGCCCGGGGTGCAATCGGGCGCAGGCAATATCGGCAGCATCAACGTGCGGGGCGGCGGGGCCGGCCACAACCACATCCTGCTGGACGGGGCGCAGATTTACAACCCCAACCACATGCTGGGCCTGTATTCTATCTTCAACTCCTCGGCGGTCAAAGACGTGGAGCTGATCAAGGGGGCGGCGCCGGCCCGCTACGGGGGGCGCCTGTCGTCGGTGCTGGAAGTGAACGGCAGGGAAGGCAATTTCCAGCGCTTCGGCGGGGAAGGCTCGGTGGGCATGATCGCCGCCAAAGCCATGGTGGAGGGCCCCCTCGTCAAGGACAAGCTGTCCTTCCTGCTGGCGGCGCGGCGCACTTACTGGGACCTGCTGCTTTCCCCACTACTGCGCGACCCCGCCAACGGAGATCGCTCCGGCTATTATTTCGGCGACCTGAACTTCAAGCTAAAGCTCAAATCGGGGGAGCGGGATAGCTGGGACGCCAGCTTCTACATCGGCGAAGACCGCCTGTACATCAACCTGAAGCAGGACACCAGCCAGGGGTGGCGCAGCACCATCTTCGAGAACGGGCGCGCCATCGAGCTGTCGGAAGAAAAAACCACGGTCAACCTCTTCTGGAAGAATTTGGCGGGCTCGCTGCAATGGCACCGGGCCTGGAGCGGCAGCATGTTCACACGGGCCGGATTGTCGTACAGCGATTACCGCTTCCAGTTCGACGCCGACATTTTCCGCAAGGGAGTGGAAGAGGGCGGCAAGCCATATACGTATTCATCCAAAGGCCTGTACTTCTCCGGGGTTCGCACCCTGGCGGCCCGGCTCGACGCCGACTGGGCATACCGCCCCGGCTTGCGCCTCCGGGCGGGGGGGAGTTTGCAGGGGCATCAGTTCCGCCCCCAGGCGAGCGGCAATTTCGTGAGTTCGCTGTTTTTCGGCTTCTCACCGGAGGAAACAGGCCAGGACGGCTTTCTCAGGCCCCTGACGCTGTGGGCCGCCGAATCGGGCCTGTATGCGGAAGCGGAATACCAGTGGAAGCAATGGCAGCTGGAGCCCGGCCTGCACCTGGCCGGTTTTTACCACGGGCGGCGGGCCTGGGCGTCGCTGCAGCCGAGGTTGCGGCTGACGTATTCGCCGAAGGGCCGGTGGCTGTACTTCCTGATGTTCTCCACCAACCGGCAGTACGCTCATCTGCTGGGCAACGATTTCATCAACCTGCCCACCGACCTCTGGGCGCCTTCGACGGGCAAGGTGAAGCCCCAGCGCTCCTGGCAGGCTTCGGCGGGCCTGGAGCGGCGCTGGCCCGGCGCCGCCCTCACCCTGGAAGGCTATTACACCTACATGGACCGGCTTACGGCGCTTACTCCCGGCATCTCACTGGGAGGAGAAAACGACTGGGAAGCCCTCGCCCGCCAGGGCGACGGGCGCAATTACGGCCTGGAAGCCCTGCTGCGCAAGACCCGCGGGCAATGGACGGGCCTGCTGAGCTACCACCTGTCGTGGGCCTGGCGCCGCTACGAGGGCGTCAACCTCGGCCAGCGCTACCCCTACCGCAACAACCGCCGGCATCAGTTCGGGGCGGCCCTCAACTGGCGGCCCACGGAACGCTTCAGCTTTTCGGCGGCCTACAACTGGCTGAGCGGCAACTATATCACGGCGCCCACCCATTTTATCGCAACGGCATATCTGCCTTACGGAGAGGGGGAGGAATACCTGACAGGCTTCCAGGCTCTCAGCCAGCAGGTGAACAATTTGCCTACGCCCAACTACCACCGGCTGGATATCAGTTTCGATTTCATTAAGCAAAGGGGCCGGTATTACCGGAAATGGTCGCTGGGCGTTTTCAACTTTTACAACCGCAAAAACCCCGTTTTTTACCTGGCTACCCAGGAGGAGAGCGGGCAGAAGCTCCAGGGGATATCCATCTTCCCCCTCATTCCGTCCATCAGTTATCACATGAAAATTTAGCGATATGAAATACGCCGCCTTATTGCTTTTTTCGGCAGCGGTTGTGCTGTCCGGCTGTTCTCTCGAGCTGGAGGTTCCCGATCCGGCCGAGCCGCGGCAGATCGTGGTGCTGGCTTTTGTGGAGTGCCGCGACACGGCCTCGCTGGCCCTGGTGGAGCGCACCTTCGGGTTTAACGAACCCTATCCCACTGTTGACCCCTCATTCCGGGGCCGGGCGCGGGTGGTGCTTTCCCGGCAGGGGCGGGTGCTGTCCGAATTTCAGCACGTTCTGGAGAGCAATTATTACAAAGGCCGGCATGCCGCCATCGGGCTCGACAGCGGGCTTGTTTTGTCGGTGGAGCACCCTCAGTTCGGGCTGGTGGAAGCCAGCCAGGCGCCGCCTGCCACGGCTGCGTTGCTGTCGGCCCGCCTGCTCCGGGATGTGGCGCTGCCCGGCGGTGAGCAGCTCTCCCGGGCCCTGGAGGTCCGCCTGCAGGACGAAGCGGGGCGGGAGAACTACTACGAACTTACCCTCCATGGCGGGGATTCGCTGGTGGAAGGCAATGTCTTTTTGTTCAACCTGGCGCAGGCACAGGCCGGCAATGAGCAGCGGGAAATCCAATCCTTCCTGTCCCTGCACGACGGCAGCCGCCTGTTTACGGACGAGGGCATTGACGGGGCGGAGATACGCCTGCTTTTCGGCCTGGGCGAAGAGGCCGATGCCTGGCCCGCGCCGGCCCTGGCCCTGCGTTTTACCACGGAATCCTATTACCGGTACCGGGAGTACACGGCCGGCACGCAGTCCGGCGGCCTGTCGCCCTCGGCTGCCAATCAGGAGCCCTATACCAATTTTTCCGGCGGCGGGCTGGGCGTTTTTGCCCTGTATGTGGAGGAGCGGGCGCCAGTGGAAAGGTGAGGCGTGAACAATTCCCCGGGCGCTTCGTTATCGAAGCAGTTTCAGGAATGCTAAATTTGCAAAAAGCTTTTTACGATGCTCACAGCCATCTCACCGATCGACGGGCGGTATGCGGACAAAACCCGGGAGTTGTCCGATTACTTTTCGGAGTTTGCCCTCATCCGCTACCGGGTGCTCGTCGAGGTCCAGTATTTCACTGCCTTGTGCAGGCTCCCGCTGCCTCAGCTTCAGGGCGTTACAGAGCAGCAGCTCGACGCGCTCATCCGGCTGACCAACCGCTTCGGGCTGGAGGATGCCGAACGGATAAAGGCCATCGAGCAGGTTACAAACCACGATGTCAAGGCTGTGGAATATTTCCTCAAGGAGGAATTCGACGAGATGGGCCTGGGGCGCTTCAAGGAGTTCATCCACTTCGGGCTGACCTCGCAGGACATCAATAACACGGCCACGCCGCTCCTGCTGCGCCACGCCATGGAGCAGGCCTACCATCCCTTGCTGCAGAAGCTTCAGGCCGAGCTGGAAAGCCTGGCCGACAAATGGGCGGGCGTCCCCATGCTGGCGCGCACCCACGGCCAGCCGGCATCGCCGACGATGCTGGGCAAGGAGTTCCGCGTATTTACCGCCCGCCTCAGCGAGCAGCGCCGCCAGCTGGAAAGCATACCCTTCCGGGCGAAATTCGGGGGCGCCACCGGCAATTTCAACGCCCATTTTGTGGCTTACCCGGATATTGACTGGAATCAGTTCGGCGATCATTTTGTAGAAGAATACCTCGGCCTGCAGCGCGCCTTCCCCACCACTCAGATCGAACACTACGACAACCTCGCCGCCCTGTTTATGGCCCTGAAGCGCATCAACACCATCCTCATCGACCTGTGCCGCGATGTGTGGACGTATATCTCCATGGATTACTTCCGGCAGAAGGTGGTGAAAGGAGAGGTGGGCTCATCCGCCATGCCCCACAAGGTCAATCCCATAGACTTCGAGAATGCCGAGGGCAACCTCGGGCTGGCCAACGCCATCTTCACCCACCTGGCCGACAAACTGCCCGTTTCCCGCCTGCAGCGCGACCTGACCGACAGCACCGTGCTGCGCAATGTGGGCGTGCCTGTTGCACATACCTTTATCGCTTTCAAATCCATCTTTAAAGGCCTGGGCAAGCTCCTGCTCAATGAGGAAAAACTGGCCCAGGACCTGGACAATAATTGGATGGTCATCGCCGAGGCCATTCAGAATGTGCTGCGCCGGGAAGGTTATGAGCAGCCCTACGAAGCGCTCAAGGAGCTTACCCGTGGCAAGGCCAGGGTCACCCGTGAGGACATGCACGCCTTCATCGACGGGCTGGCGGTGAGCCCGGAAGTGAAGGCGGAGCTTAAAAAGATAACGCCGCATAATTATGTGGGGAAGGGGGATGGTGGCGGGCCATCACTCCAGCCTATCCCCCGGCCCTAACCCCCTCCACCTCTTCCACCGTTTTCGGGATCGGTTTCCCCAGCACCCGGTGGCCATCTTCGGTGACCAGCACGTTGTCTTCGATGCGGACGCCGCTGAAGCCGAGGTATTGGTTCACTTTTTTGTAGTTGATAAAATCTTTCAGGCGCCCTTCCTGCTGCCACAGGCCGATCAGTTCGGGGATGAAGTAGATACCCGGTTCGACGGTCAGCACGAAGCCGGGTTGCAGGGTGCGGGCCAGGCGCAGGGACTTCAGCCCGAACTGGGTGCTGCGCTGCACTTCGCCGCCGTAGCCGACGTAATCTTCGCCCAGGCCTTCCATGTCGTGCACGTCCATGCCCAGCATGTGGCCCAGGCCGTGGGGGAAGAAGAGTGCGTGGGCGCCTTGCTGCACGGCTTCTTCGGTATCGCCTTTCATCAGCCCCAGGGCTTTGAGGCCGTCGGTGATCTTTCGGGCGGCCATCAGGTGTATGTCGAGGTAGCGGAGCCCGGGCCGGCATGCTCCGATGCAGGCCATTTCCGTGTCGAGCACCAGTTCGTAGATCTCTTTCTGTTTGGTGGTAAAGGTTTTGTCGACGGGGAAGGTGCGGGTGATGTCGCCGGCATAGTGGGTATCCGTTTCCGCGCCGAAATCGCCCAGCACCAGTTGCCCGCTTTTCAGTTCATTGCCGTGGTAGTGGTTGTGCAGGGTCTGGCCGTTGACGGTCAGGATGGCGGAGTAGGAGAGTTGTCCGCCGGCGGCCAGGGCGATGCCTTCGACGATGCCTGCCAGCTGGGCTTCTTTGATACCCGGGCGCGCGGCGCGCATGGCGGCCAGGTGCATGGCCCGGGTGATGTTGATGGCCTTTTCCATCTCGGCGATTTCCTCGGGCGCTTTGACGGACACCAGGGAAACGGCTGCTTTGATCAGTTCCTCCGAAGCGTGCTGCCGGGTTTCGTGGGCGGGAATACCCAGCCATTGAGCGAGCTGGATCATGTTTTCCGCCCGGTAAGGCGGCAGGAAATGGATGGTGCGGCCCTTTTCGCGGGCTTCGGCCAGGCGCTCCGCCAGGCTGCCGAAAGGGGCCGTTTGCTCCACGCCAACCTGCCGGGCCTGATCGGCGATGGTGGGCTGCGGGCCCATCCAGACGATGTGTTCGATGGACAGTTCGTCGCCGTAGATGGCGGTTTGTTGTTCGTCCAGGTCGATGACGCCTGCCAGCCCGGGGCGGTCGAGCCCCAGGAAGTAGAGGAAGTGGCTGTCCTGCCGGAAGCGGTAGGTGTTGTCGGGGAAATTCATAGGGCTTTCGACATTGCCCATCAGCAGGATGAGCCCGCTGCTCATCTTTTCCTGCAGCCTGCGCCGCCGTTCTACATAAATGTGCTGTTCAAACATGGGGATATGATTGTTTTGGCTTGTGATCGGTTTTGGAAGCACCGGGCTGCCTCCTGAGTGTAATATAGAAAATCGGGCTGAATTTTCAAGCCCGGCCAGAAATGCCGGCCCATTTCGCGCTTTTGTTGGCGGCTTGCCTTAATTTTACACCGCCCTAAATGGACGACGGCTTATGAACCAACTCGAACAATTCCGGGATATCCGGGCTTTTATTTTTGATGTGGACGGCGTGCTGACCAACAACCAGGTGCTCGTTACGGAAAACGGCCAGTTGCTCCGGCAGATGAACATCCGCGACGGCTATGCGATCAAGCGGGCTATTGATGCCGGGTACCGGGTGTGTGTGATTACGGGCGGGCGATCGGAAGGGATTCGCCGCCGGCTGGAAGGGCTGGGCGTCCGGGATATTTACCTCGGGGCCCAGGACAAACTGGAGCCCTACGAAGAATTCATCTCGGCCTACAAGCTCGATGAAGGCCATATTTTGTATATGGGCGATGACCTGCCCGATTACCCGGTGATGCGGCGCGTCGGCTTTCCCGTCTGCCCCCGCGACGCCGCCCCGGAAATATTCGACCTGGCCCATTACATTTCACCTATGAACGGCGGAGATGGTTGCGTGCGCGACGTCATCGAAAAAGTGCTGCGGCTGAACGGCCGCTGGCAGGCCGAATAACTCAAAACCCCGCCCATCGCCATTTTATGATCCTATCACTTTTTCGGCTTGTCCGGCTTCCCAACCTGGCCATTGTGGCGCTGGCCCAATATCTGGTATATTATGTGCTGTTGCTGCCTGCTTTCCGGCAGGCCGGTATAAAACCGGCGCTGGATGGGCCCCACTTCAGCCTGCTCGTGCTGGCCACGGTGCTGGCCACGGCCGGCGGATATATCATCAACGACATCGTCGATTTCCGGATCGACCTGGCGAACCGGCCCGAAAGGGTGATCGTCAACCGCAAGATCCGCCGGGAGACTGCCTTCTGGTTATACTTTTGCATCAACCTCCTGGGTTTTGTGGTGTCGCTCTATCTGGCGTTTTACGTGGAGCAGGTTTATCTGGCCAATATATTTCCCATTGCTGTCGTACTGTTGTTCGTTTATTCCACCCATCTCAAGCGGAAGCCTTTTGCAGGCAATATCCTGGTGGCGCTGTTCTGCGCCGGCGTGGCGGGGCTGGTATGGTTTGCCGAACGGGCGGGTTTTGCAGCCCTGGCCCAGCGGCTGCCCGGCCAGGCAGGTGAGGTGGGCGGGCTCATCACCTGGTATATGGCTTTCGCTTTTTTGTCCACCATGTTCCGGGAGGTCATAAAAGATATGGAAGACCTGCAGGGGGATGTGGGCGCCAATTGCCGGACCATCCCTGCACGCTGGGGGTTGCCGGCGGCCCGCGCCATCGCCGCCGCCTTCGGGCTGGGGCTGCTGGGCTTTCTGTTATACATGCCTCTGCGGCAGCCGCAGTGGTTTACTCAGCTAAGCCTTTTATACCTTCTGTTTGCGATCGTTATCCCCCTGGCGGCGGCCCTGGTGCTGCTCTTTCGCGCCAGGGACAAAAAGCAGTTTTACAACCTGAGCCAACTGGCCAAGCTGATCATGCTGAGCGGGCTGGCCATGTTGCTGCTGCTCAGCCTGAAATAAAAGCCATGGCCATGGATATCCTGAAAAAAAAGCTCATCCTCGCATCCGAATCCCCCCGCCGGCAGCAGTTGCTGGAGCAGGCGGGCTTTCATTTCGAGGTAAAGGCGAAACCTATTGACGAAAGTTTTCCCCCTGATATGCCTGCCGATGAGGTTGCGCCCTACCTGGCGCAACGGAAAGCGGAGGCAGCCAGGGCGTTCATAACTTCCGACGAGATCATCCTCACTGCCGACAGCGTGGTGATCCTGGGCGATACCCTCTATGGCAAACCCACCGATTTCGAGGATGCCCGGCGCATTCTGCGCGCCTTGTCCGGCAATACCCACCGCGTGATTACCGGCTGCTGCCTGTTGTCGAAAGACAAGGAGCGCGTTTTTTCGGGAGAGTCCAGGGTGGAATTCGGCCCGCTCAGCGATGAGGAGATCGATTTTTACATCCACACGTACCAGCCTTACGACAAGGCCGGCGCCTACGCCGTACAGGAGTGGATCGGGCTGTGCAAGATACACCGCATCGAAGGCACCTACGCCAATATCATGGGCCTGCCGGTGGATTTGGTGTACCGGGAACTGGCGGGGTTTTAATCGGGGTGGTGGCTGAACCAGGATTTGTGGGATTTGTGGATTACCGGGATTGGGGGAGGCTGAACGTTATTTCCACGAACTCCTCTACCAGATAATACCCCATAGCCTGGTATATCTTATTGGAGGTAGGGTTGCTCAGGTCCGTAAAAAGGGTGCAGAAGCGGTAGCCCTGTTCCAGCATATTGCCACTCATTTGGGCGACGGCATTGGAGGCGTAACCGTGGCCTCTGTATTCGGGCGGTGTGTACACGTAATACACCGAAATCCCGTGGGGTGTCGGCCGGCCCACGGCGGCCATGGAGACGGGGCGGCCTTCATTTTCCCAGAAATAGAGGCGGTTTTCCCGGATCATGCCCGCAGTGGCCTGCCGGGCCTGTTCGGGCGCCTCGGCTTCCATGCCGAGTTCCGGGATAAAAGCCAGCCGCCAGCCGGCGGCCAGGCCCGACTCCGCTTCCTCTGCCAGCCGCAGCCGCCCCGGCGCCGGCCTGACGGGCTGCAAAGCATCCAGTTGGTATACTCCCGAGCGCCGGGACACTTTCCAGCCGATGCCCTGCCGGCGGCTCCAGGCATCGGCCAATGCTTCCGCAAACGCCCGGGGCCCGTTAATGCCGGGGATTGTTATGGCGTTCTCCGAAATGTATTTGCTGGCCAATGCCGCAATAGCTTCGGCATGCGCCACTTCCCCGCACACGACGAGCTTCCGGGGCGGAGTCTGCAGGGCGCAGAAAATGGGCTCGCCCTCGTCCTGAACAGATAGCAGGAACAAGGGCCCGGCTTCATCGCCGGCTTTCTGGTGCGTCAACGCCAGGCCATAGAGCAGGCTGTTGACGGCTTCGTGCTTTTCCAGGAATGCCCGGTTTTGCACCAGGAAGGGGGTGGGGGAGGGATAGGCGTACAACTTCATAGGTTTTCCCGGATTTCGGTTCGGGCTTCTTCCGGCAATATAACCATATAGCCATGTAACCATATAGCCATATAACCATATAACCATATTACCATATAGCCATGTAACCATATAGCCATGTAACCATATAGCCATATAACCATATAGCCATATAACCTCCCCGGAAGCCTGGCAACAGCCTTGTCACTTGGACAAGTCCCACACCCACTCACCCTCCATATCGAAGTATCCGATCATGTCGCCCTGTTCAACGCGGAACAGGCCATTGCCGGCATAGGAGATGTATTCGTAATCGGGCTGGACGATGAGTTCGCCGTTGAGGCTGGCCAGGCCGTTGAAGCCCTGGATGCGGACCTTGGCGTAGCCGTCCTGGAAGGATTCGATCTTGTCGTATTTCGGCGGGATAATCTCGATGCCCTTCTGGTTGATGATGCCCCATTTGCCATCGACCTGCACGACGGCGACGCCGTGTTTGAACTCGGTGGCTTCCTGGTAGTAGCCGTCATAGAGGTGGGCCTGTTCGGTGATGTAGTAGAAGCGGTATTTCTCGTCGCGCACCAGCCCGCGGCCCTCCTGGAAGTTGAGCAGGCGGTCGACGCTGGGTTCGATCAGGAGCCTGCCGGTGGTGTCGATCAGCCCGGCCTTGCGGATGCCTTTGTAAACGACGGCGCGGCCGCCGTTGAAGTCCAGGCATTTGGAGTATTCGAAGGGGATGGCCACTTCGCCCCTGCGGTTGATATAACCCCAGGAGCCGTCTTTTTGCACGGCGGCGAGGCCCTCGGAGAAAAGGGAAGCTTTGGAGTAGATGTCCGGAATTACCATTCGCCCGGTGGTATCGATATAGCCGTAACCCTCCTTGTGTTTGACGGCGGCCAGCCCCTGGCTGAAGGGGAGTATTTCGCGGAAATTCAGTGAGGAAGCCATTTCTCCGTTGCGGCCGATGAGCCCGTAGCGGACGTTGTTGTTGCCATAGCGCACCACGGCCAGCCCGTGCTGGTTGAAATCCTGGATATCCGAATAGCGGGGCCTTTGAATGAAGTTGCCGCTGCTGTCGATCAGGCCGAGGAGGTTGTCTTTGGCGACGCGGGCGATGCCCCACTGGAAGTCGAAGGCTTTGTCGAAGCGGGGCGGGATGACGAGTTCGCCTTTGGTATTTAGGTAGCCGACGCCCTCGTCGGTAGCGGCCCAGGCTCTGCCGCTTTTGAAATTGCCGGCCCTTTTGAAGCGGAAGTCAATATCGACGTGGCCCTGTTTGTCGATGAAGCCCCAGCCGGCGCCCAGTTTGGCGGCGGCCAGCCCTTCGCTGAAGTTCTGCACTTCGCGGAAGCGGCAGGGAATGACCTCCAGCCCGTCGCGGTCGACGAAGCCCCACAGCCCGTTGCGCTTGACGGCCAGGCGGCCTTCGCTGAAAGAACCGATCTCGTCGTACACAGCGTTTACGGTCAATTGCCCGAGGGTGTCGATCAGGCCGTATTTGGGCTCTTTGATATAGACGCGCACGACTTTGTTGTCTGTATTTTCCAGAAACTGCACGCCGTCGTACCGGCAGGGCAGCAGGATGTCACCCTTGTGGTTGACCATGCCCCACTTGCCGTTACACTCCACGATGCCGACCTTGTTGACGAAATCCCGGGCGAAATTGTATTGCGGGGCAACGATCACCTGTGCGGAAGTGTCCATATACCCCCAGGCGCAACCCTCACAGGTCAGAAAAGCCTCATTGCGGAAGAGCTGGTCGTACTGGGTGTAGTCCAGCATGATGCCGGGGGAGGCCATGGCGTTGAGGTAGGTGCGGATCTTTCCGAGGTGGTTATCGGCTTTCATGGCTCCTGAGAGCCGGCCCGAGAAGCTGAAGCGGGCAAGGCCGTCGGCAAATTCGCCTACGTAGGCCAGGTCACGCCTGATGATACGCCCGATGCGGTCGACCAGGCCGTGGCGCCCGTTGGTGAAGGTGCACCGGGCCAGGGGTAAACCCCGGCGGAAATCGTCGAAGCGCACATCCCAGAAGTCCATTTCGGTCACCAGCAAGCCCAGGCTGTTGCTCACCAGCCCGTAGGCCATATCGAAGCGGAAGGTAGTGCGCTCGAACTCGTAGCGCTCCGATTTTTCAATACCTACCAGTGTAAACCCCAGTTCGCGGTGTACCTGTACGCTGTGGAATTTGGGTTCGATCTGCACGTTGCCGTCTTCCAGCCGGCGCAGGCCCCAGCGGTCTTCCTGCGGGGAATAGAACCACTCGAACAGCTCAAGCTGGTAGTCGCTGGTGTTGGAAAGCCCACTGCCGGCTTTTTCGCCGGCGCCGGCGATAGTGATCTGGAAATGGCGCTGAAAGCTGTTGGTATCCTGCAATTGCCCCTGCTCGTCGAAGCGCAGCAGGGTAAGGGATTCCCCGGCGCCGCTGCCTTTCGGGCGGTAGGCCCTCGCCAGGTTGTCGCGGAGTTCGATGCGGGCGAAGGTGGGGGGCGCCACCTGCTCACCTTTGAAGTTAACCAGCCCGAAGAGGCCATCCTGCCTGACGACACAGATGCTGTTCCGCAGCGGGGCGATGTAGTCGTACTGGAAGGGGATGGCAGCGCCGCCGCCCGGTTCCACCACGCCCCATTTGCCCTGGTAATTCACGCGGAACATTTTGCCTTCGTAGGGCTGTATTTCGTTATAGGCGGCGGGCAGGACCAGGTTGCCGCACCAGTCCATCAGCCCCAACTGGCGTTGTTTTTTAACAATGACGTAGCGGCGCGAGAAAGCGTAAAAATCGTCGAACTGCCCGTCGGACAAGATGCGGGAACAGGGTATGGAGTACACGTAGAGCCCGTCGTTGGCCAGCAGTTTGATAAAGTTATCGCTGATGCGGCTGAAAGAGCGGTATTTCGCCTCTATGACCTCCACGCCGTCGAAGTTGACGGCGCCCCACTGGTTGCCCAGCTTGAAAAAGAAGAGGCTGTCGCTGAAAAAGCGGATCTCGCCGGCTTTATTGGGAAGGATTTGCCGGCCCGTACCCGAAAGCAGCCCCAGCTGGTTGTTGCGGGTGGTGATGAAAAAGCCCCCGCTTTCGTACTGTATGTCATCGTAGGCCGGTTCGGCCAGCTTGTGGCCGAACTTGTTGACCAGCCCCCATTTGCCCCCCTGCCGGTAAGCGAGATAGTAGCCATTCCAGACCTGCACCTGCTGGTAACCTTTTTCAAGTACGGTTTTGCCATGCAGGTTGACCACCATCCACTGGCCGCTTTCCATCACGGCGATCAGGGTGGAGTCGAGCACCTTGATGTCGTCGTAAAGCGGCGGCACGATCTCCCTGCCCCGGGGCCCCAGCAGGCCCACGCTGCCTTCCTTCTGCATGACCGCGTAGCCAAAGTGCTTGAACTCTCCGATCGCATCGTAAACAGGCTCGAGAATGACCTGCCCGTCCGTATTGATCAGGCCCCATTTCTTATTGACTTTTATGGGAAAGTACTGCTGTGCAGACAACGCGGAGCAGAAGGCCGCCAGTGATATCAGAATACAGTACCTGCGCATAACTTCAATTGCGGATTGCAGGATTCCTCCTGCCTGCCTGGAATATTAAATAAAACGCTATTCGTGTTTTTAAATTATCCGAAGCCGAGCGCTCCTGCCAGTGAAAAAGCAGGGGCAAATGTACAAAAAACGCGCTTCGGTGGTTATTTATTAACATAATTTTCATATTGAATTTTATATAAATCAATTTCGGGCAAGCCCTTAACCCGGAAACCGGTGGGGGGAGGGGCGGGGGTGGGGCTATATGGCTATATGGTTATATGGCTATATGGCTATATGACAATACAGCAATATGACAATCTGGCAATATAACAATATAAAAATATAACAATATATCAATATAGCAATATAGCAATATAGCAATATAGCAATATAGCAATATAGCAATATAGGGACTGGGTGGCCTGGCATAAGCAATGGGTAAAATCGGGTAATCTTGGGAAAGGGCGCCCGGCCGTTTTCCAGGCGGCGGAGGGTGGCGGAAGGCAGGAAAAAGAGGCATAGCGAGCCTTTTCGGGGGCCGGGCCGGCCTTTATCGGGGCCTGGCCCAAAATTTCGGGCTTTGGCGAACAAAAACTAAAATTTATACCTTTGCATACTCTGAGGGCGATAAACAGTGGATTTCGTTACTTTTGCGAGCCCCAACCAAAAAACTGCAGAAAATTATGTCGAAGCATCTACTGATTGTAGAGTCGCCGGCCAAGGCGAAAACGATTGAGAAATTTTTAGGCAAGGATTTTACGGTCAAATCCAGTTTTGGGCATGTACGCGATCTGGAGAAGAGTGAAGCAGCGGTAGATACCGAGCGCGGCTTCGCCCCCAAATACGTCGTTTCCCCGGAAAAGAAAAAAGTGGTCAAGGAACTCAAGGACTGGGTGAAAAAAGTGGACGATGTCTGGCTCGCCACCGACGAAGACCGTGAGGGGGAAGCCATTTCCTGGCACCTCTGCCAGGTGCTCGGCCTCGATGAACATTCGACCAAAAGGATCGTATTCCGGGAGATCACCAAACCGGCCATCCAGAATGCCATTCAATCGCCGAGGAAAGTTGACCTCAACCTGGTGAACGCCCAGCAGGCCCGGCGCATCCTCGACCGGCTGGTGGGGTATGAACTGTCCGGCATCCTGTGGAAAAAGATCCGGGGCAACCTCTCCGCCGGCCGCGTCCAGTCGGTGGCTGTGCGGCTCGTCGTGGATCGCGAGCGGGAGATCAACAACTTCAACTCCACGCCCTTTTTCCGCGTCAACGCCTTGTTCGACGTAAAGAACGAACAGGGCAAACTGGTAAAACTGCGGGCGGAGAGCCCCACGCGCTATGATTCGGAGCAGGGCGCCCGGGCTTTTCTGGAAAGCTGCCGCGGCGCCAGCTACAGCATCAGCGACATCGAAGTGAAACCACTGAAGCGGAAGCCGGCTCCTCCTTTCACCACCTCGACCCTGCAACAGGAGGCCAGCCGCAAGCTCGGCTTTTCGGTGCAGCGCACCATGTCGGTAGCCCAGCGCCTGTATGAGGCCGGGCACATTACTTATATGCGTACCGATTCCACGGCCCTTAGCGAGGTTGCTCTGGCCAGCATCGCCCAGGAGGTCGAGCAGAGCTACGGCCAGAATTATGTACAGACGCGCCGTTTCAAAAGCAAGTCGGCCAATGCCCAGGAGGCGCACGAGGCTATACGCCCGACATACATCAACAACCAGCAGGCCGGCGGCGACCGCGATGAGAAGCGCCTGTACGAACTGATCTGGAAGCGCACCATTGCCTCCCAGATGGCCGACGCGGTGCTGGAAAAGACCATTGTCTCCATCAGCATCTCCACGGCGCCGGATGCGGTGCTGAAAGCAGAAGGCGAAGTGCTGAAGTTCGATGGTTTTCTCAAGGTTTACCTGGAATCGACCGACGACGATGATGAGGAGGAGGCCAGGGGCATGCTCCCGCCGCTCAGGCCCGGGCAGGAACTGCCCCTCGACACCATGACGGCCACCGAGCGCTTCACCCGCCCGCCTGCCCGCTTTACCGAGGCAGGGCTGGTAAAACAACTGGAAGAACTCGGCATCGGCCGCCCCTCCACTTATGCCCCCATCATCAGCAAGATCATGGAAGAAAGCAGGGGGTACGTGGTTAAGGAAAGCCGCGATGGCGAAGAACGGCCTTACCGCCTGCTGACGCTGGACAATAAAGGGGGGATTTCGGAGGAAACCAGGCAGGAGCTTACCGGAGCAGTGAAAAACCGCCTGTTTCCCACCGATATGGGCATCACCGTCAGCGATTTTCTCACAGAGTACTTCGACAAGGTCATGGATTACGGCTTTACGGCCGATATTGAAAAAAAGTTCGACATCATCGCTTCCGGCGGGCTGGACTGGACTTCCATGCTGAAGGATTTTTACGGCCCTTTTCACACGACCGTCGAGGAAACCCTGGCCAATGCCGGGCGCCCCACCCGCGAGCGCATTCTGGGGAAAGACCCCCAGAGCGGGCATACGGTGCTCACCCGCATGACCCGGCTGGGGCCGGTGGTGCAGATCGGCGCACCGGAGGAGATTGGCGAGGGTGGGAAGCCGAAATACGCCAACCTGCAGCCGAACCAGTCGATGGAAACGATCACCTTCGAAGAGGCGATGCGCCTCTTTGCCCTGCCCAAGGAACTGGGCCGGCACCAGGGCCAGGACGTCTCGGTGGGCGTGGGCCGCTTCGGCCCTTATGTGCGCCACGGCGAGAAGTTCATTTCCATTCCCCGCGGTGAAGACCCGCTGTCCGTCACCCTGGAACGGGCCGTCGAACTGATAAAAGCCAAACAGGAAGAAGACGCTCCCGTAGCTACCTACAAAGGGCTGCCTGTAACCAAAGGCAAAGGCCGGTTCGGGCCTTTCCTCAAATGGAACAACCTCTATATCAATATCCCCCGCCGCTATAACTTCGACCAGATCACTCCCGAAGAGGCCTACGAACTCATCGGCCAGAAACTGGAGAAAGAGTCCAACCGCTATATCCAGAAGTGGGAGAGTGAAAACATCTTCATCGAGAACGGCCGCTGGGGGCCCTTCATCCGCTTCAAGAAAAAAATCGTCAAATTCCCCAGGGTTGACGGCGAAAAGGTGACCGCCGAGATCGCTCAGGAGCTGAGCCTGGAACAGGTGCGGGAGTTTATCCTGGCTGAAATCCCGGATGCCTTCGGAAAGGGAAAGGCCAAGGCGAAAGCAAAACCGGAGAAGGAAAAGAAGAAGTAGGGAATGAATGGCCAAGCGGAGAGCGGAGGGCATAGGGGAGACGAGGTGAGCCTGCGGCAACCCCTGAAACCTGAAACCTGCAACCTGCAACCTGCAACCTGCAACCTGCAACACCCAATGGAGAATGGGATAGGGGGAGGCGAGGTGAGCCTGCGGCAACCCCTGAAACCTGTAACCGGCAACATGCAACCGGCAACACCCAATGGA
>CAUJDW010000023.1 GCA_963169455.1 Bacteroidota bacterium
CATAGGATCCCCCCCTGATGCCGGCGAGCTGCCGGGTTTCGATGTGCTGCCCTCCCTCCTGGAATAACCTGAATAAGGTATCCTTTTTCATTGTTCAGAAATTTTGTGGTTAAGCCTACTCTTTGGGTTTGTTGGTGTTGGCGCCAGGATTTTCGGCTTACTCCTGGAAAAAGGCCCTCAACAGTCGAACTCAATCACCTTTTCATCCGGCAGGCAATCGCTCATCATTTCCGTTCCATCAGGGTCATGGCACATACCGGCATCGTATTCCGTTTCGATGACTATGATACCTCCGCCATTTACCTGGTGAAGCTTTTCTTTGCGAATTGCGGCGCCGGCTTGGCGAAAGAGCCCGAATAGAGCATCATTTTTTTCCATTATTTTAATTTTTTTCGTGGTTAGCCTACTCTGTTTTAAACCTCAGGATTTTCAGCATACTCCTGCTTGCCCGGGCCAATCAGATATCCACATATAAACCGTCCACAATGCAGTCGCTGATAGGCTCCGGCCCATCCGGGTCATCACACATTCCGGCATCCATCTCCGTTGAGATATAAATTTTGACGCCGCCATGCACCCGGGACAATTCCTGCCTTCGGATTTCAGCCCCGCCCCGGCGAAACAGGCCGAATAAAACATCACTGTCATTCATAATCATTGGGTTTTAGATGTTTTGCCTACTCTGTTGAAGCCTTGGCGAGGCTGGGTTTTCGGCATTCCCCCATATCAGCTGCAATTCAAAAGTAAGCGGGCTTGCTGCAAAAAAACTGCAGGGGGCATTTTTTTATTAAATTAATTTTACCGCCTTTTAATTTTCCGGTATTTTCATTCGGCAAGGAGGCGCCAAACCAGAATTTAATTTCATTGGCGTAATAATAACTCTGCCTGCGCCTGCAATATTCTATGGTAGCTCCGAAACTTTTCAGTATCTCCAGCAAATTGTAAACGGTCCGTTCGCTGATGCTGAAGCGCTGCGCCAGTTCTTTCGGAGTTCCCGTCGCCTTCATCCGGATGAGTTGGTCCAGCCTTTCCAGTTGCTTCAATTGTTCCAGAAATTTCATAGTCGGTTGGTTTTTTTAGTGCTTTGAAATAAGGCATAAGCCCCGGTTTCAATTCTTCAGGGCGTCCAGAAATTTCCCGGCCAGGCGCTCCAAAATGCGCCGGTCTTTGGTAATCACTTCGGCAGTGGCCGGCATATTGGGTTTCAGGCCAATGACGATGCCGTAGTTGGTTCGCAAAGTATCCGGCAGGGCGGCTTTTACGTAGTACACAGCTTCTTCTTTCCCGGTTTGGGGGCTGATGGTAATATCGCAGACCGTGGCATTCAGGCGGCCGTACTCCATAGGCGGATAGGCGGCCAGGCTGATTTTCACCGGCGCGCCGATTTCTATTTTCCCGACGCCCATGGGGGAAAGCCGGAGGTATGCCACGGCAGGTCCGGCTCTTCCGCCGGGCAATACGGCGCCAAGCAGTTGGCCGGCCTGTACGGCGGCATGGCTTCTGGCTTCAGGGGCCAGTTCCAGCAAACCGGCTACGGGGGCCGTGATCAGGTGCTGCTTTTTCCACTCCTCCAACCCACCCCGTATGTCGTGCAGGGCCCGTTGAACAGCCAACCGGAGCAGGTGCCGGCGGTTCTCGTATTCGTGCCGGGCCTCAAGGGCCTGGGCTTCCAACTGGCGGATGCGGATGGTGTTCTGGATACTGATTATTTCCAGGTTTTTCAGTTTCTGCTCGTACTGCCACAGCAGGCTTTCACTTTGCTCCACTTCCAACTCGCTGGCCACCCCCTCCCTGAACAGCAGCCCGTTCCGGTTGTGGCCCTTCTCCACCAGCATCTTTTCTTTCAGAAAAAAGGCCTGCTGCCCGTTATAGGCCTGGCTGAGTTGCCGGGCTGCCTCCACTTCTCTGCCGAGGGCCTCCATTTTATCGGAATAGGCCGCCTGCTCCAGGAAAAAACGCAGATCGGCCAGGTTCTGGCCCAGAGCGGCGTATGCACTCTGCAGGGCGCCCAGTTCGAGCCCCGGAGGCAGAAAGGCGCGCGCCAAGCTGTCCGGATGCCGGATTCGCGCCATCGCCGCCAGCAGGCTGTCCAGCAGCAGCATATCCCGCCAGTCGGCCGCGCTCTCCATCACAGCGGCCATGGCTCCGGCAGGCAGCTCCGCCTTATCGGGTTGAAAAACGGTATCGATCCGCCCTGGAAAAGGAATGCGCAACTCGGCCGGCGGGTTATCACACTGAATGACTGCGCTGGCCGTCAGTTTATCGGGATAGCGGATGAACCAGCTGGCCAGCAGGGCCATGCCAACCACTGCAAACAGGACGGCAATGCCGGATTGGAGTATCCAGCCGGGGGGAGGCCCCATCAATTCCTGTAGTTCTGATTCCTGGCGGACAGCAATTGCGTTTGTTCCGTTTTGTGAGGGCATGGCAGGATGAGTTTCCGGTTATTCTAAACTCCCAGCTCGAGCTGGTTTCTGACCAGGGTATAATAAGCGCCTTTTCGCTCCACCAGGCTTTGGTGGGCGCCTTCTTCCACAATTTTCCCCTTGTCGAGCACCACGATCTTATCTGCGTTTTTTACGGTGCTCAGGCGATGGGCCACCACGACCACGGTGCGGCCCCGGAAAAAGTGTTCCAGGTTTTCCAGGATGGTGCGCTCGTTGTTGGCGTCGAGGGCGTTGGTGGCCTCGTCGAAAAAAAGGAACTCGGGGTCTTTGAAAACCGCCCGGGCGATGAGCAGGCGCTGGCGCTGGCCCTGGCTGATGCCGTTGCCTTTGGCCCCGATCATGGTGTTGAAGCCAAGGGGCAGGCCCTGGATAAAATCCTGGATATTGGCCACCTGCACAGCCTGCTGCAGTTTGGCCAGGTCAATGGGGCTGAAAAAAGCGGGAGCGCTTTCGGTTATGTTGTTGGCGATCGTATCGGAGAAGATGAAGCCGTCCTGCATCACGACGCCGCACTGGCGGCGCCAGGCGCGCGCCTGAATCTGGTGCAGGCCCGCGCTCCCCACCCGGGCAGAGCCCCGCTCGGGTTGATAGAAGCCGAGCAGCAGCTTCAGCAGGGTGGTTTTCCCGCTGCCGCTGGCCCCGACAACAGCAGTCACCTTGCCCCTGGGTATGCGGAGGCAGATATTTTCCAGCACCCATTCACTCAGGCGGTTGTAGCGAAAGTACAGCCCGTCGAGCACGATATCTCCCGCTGGAATGACGGGGGCTTTGAGGGCATCCTGAGCGTCTTCCGGCTCCTGGCTGCGCACCTCCGCCAGGCGCTCCAGGCTGATGCGCGCGTCCTGAGCCGTTCTGACAAAACCAACCAATTGCTGGAGGGGAGCGTTCAGCTGGCCGAGAATGTACTGCACCGCCAGCATCATGCCCAGCGTCATCTGCCCTTTCACCACCGCCCAGGCTGCAACAAAAGTGATGAGGATATCCTTCAGCTGGCTGATAAAAAAAGCGCCCGCATCCTGATATTGCGTAACGGCCAGCGCGCTGATCTGCACCCTGAAGAGCCTGGCCTGAATCTGCGCCCAGCGCCACCTGCGCTTTTGGTGGCTGTCCTGCAGCTTGATCTCCTGCATCCCATGTATCAGTTCGATGAGGGTATCCTGGTTTTCCGACATCTGCTGGAAAGCCTGGTAATCGATTTCCCGGCGCTTCTTCAGGAAAAAGAATACCCACAGGATGTACGCCAAGGCCGAGGCGAGAAAAATGAGGAATATCGGAACGGCGTAAAAAAACAGGGCCAGCCCGAAAACCAGGAGGTTGAAAGCCGAAAAGAGGACCGAGAGAGTGGATTGGGTCAGGAAACTTTCAACACGCCGGTGGTCGCCGATCCGCTGCAGGAGGTCGCCGGTCATCCTGGTGTCAAAAAAACCGATGGGCAGGCGCATCAGCATAGCCAGGAAATCGGAGATCAGGCTGATGTTCATCCGGGCGCCGATGTGGAGCAGTATCCAGTTCTGAATGAAACGCACGGCCACCTGGCTGAGGAAAAGCACGAGCTGCCCCATGAGCACCAGGTAAATAAACCCGATGTTCTGATTTTGTATGCCGACATCTACAACTGCCTGAGCCAGGAAAGGGAAGAGCAGCGAAAAAACGGAACCCAGCGCCAGTCCCAGCACCAGCTGCACGGCCAGGCGGCGGTAGGGCTTCAGGTACGGCAACAGGAATCCAAAACCCTGATCCGCTTTCTCTTCCCGGCCTTTTGTATAAAAATCGCCGCCGGGGCCCAGCAGCAGCAATATGCCTTTGCCCGCATCACTGGCCCAGTGTTGTTCAAAAACCGCCCGCTTCAGGCGGAACTTGCCGGCCCCGGGGTCGGCAATCCAGGCGTACTTCTTGCTGGCCTTGAAAACGACGACGAAATGGTTCTGGTTCCAGTGTGCTATTGCAGGCAGCGGCGCCTCCAGCAGAGAAGGCTCCTTCCTGCCCTCGCCGTAGGGCACTTTTACCGCCAGGCAGCGCAGCCCTATGTGCTCGGCCGCTTCGCTGATCCCTTTCAGGCTTACCCCTTCCCGGTCGATATAACACCGCTCGCGGAGGTATTGCAGGGAATACGCCTGGCCAAAGTGCCGGGCCACCATGCGCAGGCAGGTGGGGCCGCAGTCCATCGCGTCATATTGCCGGAAAAAGGGAAATCCGCCCATGTTTTTTTCAGATTGAGCTGTTCGAGCAAATGACATCCCTTCTTCCGGAAGCGGAAATAGCTGTCCCGCCAGCTGCAGGCTATTTGCCTGCGGCAGGATAAAAAATCATCGGTGCAAATGGTTCCGCCTGCCCGGGGCGGGGCTCTCCAAATGAAATCCCGGCCCGGACAAAGGAGGGAATGTTTACCCTGCAAAGTTACGGCCTTACCCAAAGCGGTAGTGGGTAATCTTGGGTAAAAGTGGGTAAGATTGGGAAAGGAGCAACAGGATGCGCGCCTAGCCAGGCATCAGGGACTCATTCCTGCGCAGCGCCTTATACCTGCCCTTCCCGAATTTCGTCCCGTTAAATGCTACTTTGCCGCGCAGGGCTTCCCGTTCCTCTTCCGGCAGCAGGGCGAAATCACTGCATTTCTGAGAGCAGCAGCCCTGAAATTTTGCGGCGCAGGCCTCGCACTGGATAAAGAGAATGTGGCAGGCGTCGTTGGCGCAGTTGACGTGGGTGTCGCAGGGGGCGCCGCACTGGTGGCAGCGGGAAATGACATCTTCGGAAATGCGTTCGCCCATGCGCTCGTCGAAGACGAAGTTTTTGCCTTTGAACTTCACCGGCAGCCCTTTCTCCCGGCACTGCCGGGTGTACTCGATGATGCCGCCTTCGATCATGAAGACATTGCGGAAGCCCTTGTGGAGGTAATAGGCGCTGGCCTTCTCGCAGCGAATACCGCCGGTGCAGTACATGATGATATTGTCCTCCCTGCGATCCGACAGCATCTCTTCCACCAGGGGCAGGGCTTCGCGGAAGGTTTCCACATCGGGGCAGATGGCGCCTTCGAAATGGCCCACTTCGCTCTCGTAGTGGTTGCGCATATCGACGATAACCGTACCCGGCTCGTCCAGCAGCCGGTTGGCCTCCTCGGCGCTGAGGCGCATGCCTCGCCTGGTGGGGTCGAAGCTTTCATCATCCAGCCCGTCGGCGACGATCTTCCTGCGCACCTTGACCTTGAGCTTGTAAAAGGATTTGCCGTCATCGTCAACCGCGATATTCAGGCGGATGCCGTTGAGCCAGGGGATGCTGTACATATCTTCCCGGAAGGATTCGAAGTTCGCTTCCGGAACCGAAACCTGCCCGTTTATGCCTTCGCGCGCCACGTAGATACGGCCGAAAACGCCGAGTTTATTCCAGCGCTGATAGAGCTCGTCGCGGAATTGCTCCGGATCTTGGAGTTGATGGTACTGGTAAAAAGAAAGCGTGATGCGCGCAGCCCCGTCGGCCTGCATCCGCTGTTTGAGTTCATCATTGTTGATGAGGTTGTACAATCTTGGCATTTCCCGGCGGGATTTTGATCCGCACAGGGCGCCTGCAAAAGCAGGTTCTCCCTGTATGCTCCGTTTTATAAATTCCATGCGCCGGCCCTGCGGTTCGGCTTGCCGGCGGTTCCCCGGCAGCCCTCCTGGCCGGCTTCAGCCCGCAAAAATACGAGTAATTAATGAAACAGGGAAGGGCCCGGTTTTTTCGGCACCAGCTGGCGCACAGCCTCCGCTTCCAGCACGCCGGCCACTTCATCGCCGCGCAAAACGGCAAAAGCGGCCACCTGCTTGTGGCGAATGTAATCCCAGGCCACGCTGAGCGGGGTGTTTTCGTGAATAGCAAAGGACTGAACGTTGGAAACGGCTTCCAGAAATGCGTCGTCTTCTTTGTTTTCCTGGTATATCTGCACGAGCTGGCCGCCCGACAGCATGGCGCCCAGTTTCCCTTCCTCGTCGGAGATCATGAAGTATTGGGCCGGCGCTTTCCCTGCCCGTTCCAGTACACCAAGCATGGGCTCGGCTTCTTCCACCATGGAAAAGTCCTGGTGCATCAGCCCGGCAATGGCGTATCGGTTCAGGTGGCGCTGCAGCTTGGCGCGCACCAGCTGGCGCGTGGCATACCAGAAGATGAAGGCGGCAAAAAGGGGGAATATCCAATCCACCAGCCAGGCGCCCAGCACGAACATGCCGGCGCCCAGCAACTGCCCGAGGCGGGCCGCCACGATGGTCGCCCAGTGCGCCGGCATGACATACCGGAGGAAACCCTCCAGCACCCAGCCGCCATCAAGCGGCAGGCCCGGCAGGAGGTTGAACAGGATCAGCACCAGGTTGTAGTAAAACAGGAGGTACAACAGGCGCTCCCAGAATTCCAGCCTGAACAGCCCGCCATGAAGCCCGCTGAAAAATTCAAAGCCGTTGGCCCATTCCAGGTAAAAGTACAGCAACAGCCCGATGGCGATATTTGTCAGAGGCCCGGAAATGGCGACCAGAATGGTCTCCCTCGGCTTTTCCCCCAGATGCTGCAGATAAGCGGCGCCTCCCAGGCCGTTGATCACGATCCTGTCGGTGGGAATGCCCACATAACGCCCCGCCAGGGCGTGGCCCAGTTCGTGAATGAGCACCAAAAACAGCAAGGCTGCAAACAACAGCAGAGAAAAGCTGAAACATTCCCCGCAAAAGGCGTAATCGCCGTGAATGGTGAAAGAATGCCAAAGGGCAAAGGCCGGGAAAGCAATGGCCGACCAGTGAATGAAAAGCGGAATACTGAATAGCTTGCCTATTTGCTTCATTAAGGGAACGGAAGTAAAAAAACGGACATAAAAAAAACTGCCGGAAGGTAAAAATAGTTTCCTTCTCCGGCCGCCACCGGAGTTTTATAAAAAACTTTCCTTCGCCAGCCCCAGCCATTCCAGCGTATTGTCACAGAAAATGCGCTCCACGGCCGTTTCCGGCAGCCCCATCTCCCCGATGAATGCGCCGATCTCGAGGTCGCCCAGCGGGAAGGGGTAGTCGGAACCCAGGCAAACGCGGTTTTCACCGGCCGTTTCCAGCACGTACTGCAACATCCGCGCATCGTGCGTGATGCAGTCCACCCAGAACTTCCCCAGGTAATGGCGGGGGTTGACGGGGTTGTCGACGGCCACGAGGTCGGGCCTGCAGTTGTAGCCGTGCTCGATGCGGCCGATGGTGGGCAGGAAAGCGCCGCCGGCATGGGCAAAACAGGCGCGCAGGCCCGGCAGGCGTTCGAAGGCGCCGCCGAAGATCATGGAACAAATGGCGCGGGAGGTTTCCGCAGGCTTGCCCACCAGCCAGGGCAGCCAGTACTTACGCATGGAATCGAAGCCCATCATCTCCCAGGGATGCACGAAAAGGGCCATGCCCAGCTCCTGGCAGGCCTCGAAGACAGGGAAGAATTCCGGTTCGCTCAGGTTCTTGTCGTTGATGTTGGAACCGATCTGAATGCCCACCAACCCGATTTCCCGGCAGCGCTCCAGTTCCCGAATAGCCAGCCCGGCATCCTGCATGGGCACAGTGCCCAGCCCAACGTAGTGGCGGGGGTAATCCTCCACCAGTTGGGCAATATCGTCGTTGAGGAAACGGGACAGTTCCAGGCAGTCGTGGGGTTTCGCCCAGTAGGAAAACATGACGGGGATGGTGCACACCACCTGCACCTGAGTTTTGTGCGAAGCGTATTCGGCGATGCGCTCCTCCGGGTTCCAGCAGTTGGAGCATATCTCCCGGAAAAACTGCCCCCCCTTCATCATCCTGGCTCGCCCGGGCTGATGGTGCTCGAGGTGGATAAAATCCCCGTAGCCGAATTTATCCGCAAAGCGCGGCAGCTTTTCCGGGATGATGTGGGTGTGCATGTCGATCTTCAGCATGGCAGTATCTGGATGGTGCGGGGTAAAGATAGGGAGAGTTTGGGAAGTGGGAAGTGGGAAGTGGGAAGTGGGAAGTGGGAAGTGGGAAGTGGGAAGTGGGAAGTGGGAAGGCGGAAGTAGGAAGGCGGAAGTGGGAAGTGGGAAGTGGGAAGTGGGAAGTGGGAAGGTTTACCCGAACGCGAGTGCAACGAGTGGGCGGGCGGAAGTCGGAAGTGGGAAGGTTTACCCGAACGCGAGTGCAACGAGTGGGCGGGCGGAAGTGGGAAGCGGCCGAAGGAAGTGTTGTCCCGAACCGACTGTAAGGAGGCCGGGATGGGAAGGTTAACCCGAACGCGGGCGAAGCGAGGGGGCGGGCGGAAGCCCCTCCACTTGCCCTTTTCGAAGTCGTGCCGATCGATGTAGCCCGGATCAATGAAGCCATCGACATCCACGTTTTGCACCACTTCTCATTTTGGGATAGCCTGATCCTCTCCGCTGCCAAAAGCGCCCATTGCCATACTGTTCTTACCGAGGATATCCACCACGGAGCGGAAATTGCCGGCGTTCGCATTCAAAACCCCTTCTCCTGACAACGCACCCATCATTGCTTGGCAAACTTGCCCGTCCATGACCTGCTTCCTGCCGTGAGGCGGTAGAGGTACAACCCTGCCGGCCATTTTTCCAGGCTTATGGTTTCGAAAGCCTGCCCCGGCGCCCAGGCCGACTGCAGCATCAACTGGCCGGAAAGGGCGAAAACCTGCAGGGTGGCGGCGCTTTCCAGCCCTTCGGCAGTGATAATTGCCTGCGCGTGGGCCGGGTTGGGCAACACTCTGGCTGCCACCTGGCCGGCTGCTTCTTCTTCGTTCACCACTTCCAGCGCGGCCATCACGGCGGCCAGCGCATCGATGCGGCCGTAGCCATAAACGGCGTTGGGCGCCTCCAGGCCGGAGAACTCACCGCAGTCCTGGTTGCTGAGCATCGGGCGGGCCGTTTGTTCGATGATCGTTTCGATCAGTTCCACCTGGCCGGCCAGGGCGGGGTTGGCGGATATTATCAGGGCTACCAGCCCGGCGACGTGCGGGCCGGCCATGCTGGTGCCCGAAAAGGTGGCGAAACCGCCGTTGCGGACGGAAGAGCGGACGCCGACGCCGGGGGCCGCCACGTTGGGCTTGAGCCGCCCGCTGCCGTCGGCCAGCACCGGCCCGCGGCTGCTGAAGTTGGCGATGGTGTCCGTCTGGTTGGTCGCCCCGATGGAGAAACTGTTTTCGAATATGGCAGCCGGGGTATTGACCGTGGCGCAGCCGCTGCCGCTGTTGCCTGCCGAAACTACGACAACGACGCCCGCCGCCTTGAGGTTGTCAACGGCTATTTGCATGGTAGCAAAGTTGGCGGGGTTGCAGCCTTCCAAATCCGGGCAGCTCCAGGAGTTGTTGATCACGTGGGGCGCCAGGGCAGGGTTGGGATGCTCATTGTTCAGGTCCGTAGGGGCGAGAAACCACTCGAAACATTCGATGTAGGTAGCCGGGGAGCCGTAACCCCGCTCCATATTGCGGCAGGCGATCCAGCTGGAGCCCGGGGCCACGCCGATTTTTTTGGCCTGGTCGCTTTCATCGCCCACCATGGTGCCCATGGTGTGGGTGCCGTGGTTGTGGTCGTCGCAGGGCGTGGGGCTGTCCAGCCCGCAGGGGTTGAGGTTGGGGTCGGTAGTGGGGTCGCCATGCAGGGGGCTGATCTCGTGGATGGCGTCATGCCAGTTGTAATTGTGGTCGGCAGTGGCGCCGTTCCAGCCCCGGTATTTGCTTTTGATGGCGGGGTGATCCCATTCGAAGCCCGTATCCTGGCCGCCGATGACGACGCCCTGGCCGTTGTACCCCATCGCCCAGACATCATCTGCGTTGATCTTCTCAACGCCCCACTCCAGGCCTTCGCGCAGGCCGATGGACTCGCTTTCTGCAGGCAGAGGCTCCTCCATTTTCACGGCGGGGTTGTCCTGCACATGGGCTACCGATTCCAGCTCCGCCACCCGGCGGATGAGGTCAAGGCCGCCTTCAGCCTGGATCATATTGACGATGAAAAAGGAGCGGTAGGGCGCTTTTTCCCGCTTCAGCAATTCGATCACCGGCCCCTGGGCCTGGCGGGCCGCCTGGCGAAGGCGTTCAAAAACAAAGGCCCCTTTTTCCGTTTTGCTGCGGAGTAAACGGCTGCCGCTCACATCGGCCTGGGCCTGCATCAGGATGAGGAAGCCGGCCTCTTCCCCTGCGGCTACTTTTTCCAGCAGGGAAGCGTCCACCTTTTTTTTCCAGCTGTCGCCATCTTCGTTTCGCCAGGCCAGCAGCGGCAGAAACAACAGGGCCAGCAATATGGTCTTCTTCATATTTTTTTTGCGGCAAAATTAACCTTAATACCTTTTTTTTAGAATGATAAATATCAAAGCTTTGGTGCGGCGCTTTGCATTTCGGCAGTTTTCCAGGCTGCCGCCAGAAAGCCAGGGGGCGCCCTCTCTGATTTCGCTTCCGTTCAGCCACCCCGCGGCTTTTCCTGGTGGAGAAATTGCCGGGTTAAGCCTGTGTTAAGGCGTTCAAAGCTGATTGTCAGCACATTTCATAAAAATTTTAATTCGGAAAATTTCGCAGCCCGAAAAAATCTCCTATTTTTATAACCTCTTGATTTATACGGCCTAAAAGAGAGCGCTATGCCATACCAATTCACCCTTTACGACGCCTACTCCGGGATCAACGCCATGGAGAAGAGCAAGGTGGTCCACTTTCTGTGCGGCCACAACAGCCATGCCAGCCGGCAAAGCATACAGGAAGCCGTGGAATACGCGGTAAAACTGAAGCCTTCCTTCGGCGGTTTTATCCTGACGGCAGAAAAAGACCGGCAGATCGTCGGGGCCATCATCGCCAACCGCACCGGCATGGAGAGCTACAACCCGAAGAACATCTTCGTTTTTGTCAGCCTGCACGAAGACTTTCAGGATGAAGCCCTCATCGAAGCCCTCATGCAAAGGGCCATCCGGCATGCCGACGGCGATGTGGCCATGCATGTCGAGCCGGACAACCCGGCCCTGAAGCTCTACCAGAAACTCGGCTTCCAGGCGCAATACCTCGAGCTGCGCTTTTCCCGGCCCAACGAGGCTTCGGCCCGGGCCTGACCCCGCCCCATCAAACCGGCTCCGCACCCGCGGGCTTTCTTTCAGACACTCCCGGAACAACACTCTTCTTTTAGGTCCCAGACGTATCACACTTTCAGTAATTTTGCCAAATGGAACATTCCAGAGCAATCGAGCACCTCAGGCAGGATGAGCGGTTGGGGGTCGTTATTGCCGCCATCAGCCTGCCGCCGCTTTCCCCCGACGGCGACCTGTACCACGGGCTGGTGCGGGCCATCATCTACCAGCAATTGTCGGGCAAAGCCGCCGGCGCCATCTACGGGCGTTTCCTGGCCCTGTTCCCCGATGGCTACCCCCACGCCCTTCAACTGGCCGGCTTGGAAGCGGAGCAGCTGCGCGCCGCCGGGTTGTCGCGCCAGAAGCTGAGTTACCTCCAGAACGTCGCCCGCTTTTTCCTCGACGGCCACCTGGAAGCAGAGAACTGGAATGCGTGGGAAGACGAAGCAACCATACAACAGCTGTCGCAGATCAAAAGGGTGGGCCGCTGGACGGTGCAGATGCTCCTGATGTTCACCCTCGGCAGGCCCGATGTTTTTCCCACCGATGACCTCGGCATCCAGCAGGCCATGGCCCGCCTGTATGAAATACCGGAAAACGGCCGTGCGCTCCGCCAACGCATGGAATCCATTGCCGAAGCATGGCGGCCCTACCGCAGCTACGCCTGCCGCTACCTCTGGAAATGGCACGCCCCCTGAACCCGTTTCCGGTTTGAATGAAATTGGCTATTTTCGCCGGAAAGCGGCTTCCCGAATGTACACAGAACGCCTGATCGGAAAATACAGCGGACAGCAGAAAGGGCCCCTGCTGATCTGCCTCGGAGGCATGCACGGCAATGAACCGGCCGGCGTGGCCGCACTGGAGGTGTTGTTCAGCCTCCTCGAAAGAGAACCTTTATCCAACCCCGGCTTTTCCTTCCGCGGCCGCATCCTGGGCCTGCGCGGCAATGTCCGCGCCCTGCGCAACGGAACCCGCTTCATCGACAAAGACCTCAACCGGCTCTGGACAGCGGAACAAATCGGGCGGGCAAAAACCGCCGCTCCCGGAAGCCTGCTCGCCGAAGAGCTTGAACTGCTGGAACTCATCACCCTGATCGAAGCGGAAATTGCCAGCTACCAGCCTGAGCGCATCGTGCTGCTCGACCTGCACACGACCACCGCTTCCGGCGGCATCTTTTCCATCGCCACCGACGAGCCGGAAAGCGTCAGGATCGCCGTGGAACTGCACGCTCCCGTCGTCAAAGGCATGCTGAATGGCATTCAGGGCACCACACTGCATTATTTCAACAGTGAAACCTTCGGGCGCCCCACAAGCGGCATCTGCTTCGAGTCGGGCCAGCACAGCGACCCCCTGTCGGTCAACCGCGCCATCGCCGCCACCATCAATTGCATGCGCACCCTCGGCTGCGTCAGGCCCGAAGATGTCGAAAACCGCCACGACGCCCTGCTCATCGAATATTCCCGGGGGCTTCCCAAAGTGCTGGAACTCGTCATGTGCCACACCATCCAACCCGGCGATGCGTTCCGAATGATGCCCGATTACGAAAACTTCCAGCCCGTCCGGAAAGGAGAAGTGCTCGCCCATGACCGCCACGGCCCCATCCGCGCCCGCGAAAACGGCCGCATCCTGATGCCGCTATACCAGAAACAGGGAGACGACGGCTTCTTTCTGATCCGGCCGGTGCTTTGACCGTACGCCAACCGCCATACTGGCCTACTGCCTTTCCCCTGCCACCTGCAGGAACTGCATCTCATACAAATGCCGGTAGTGCCCGTCCTCGATTTTGAGCAGTTCTTCGTGGGGGCCGAATTCCCTGACTTCGCCCTTGCTGAGCACCAGGATGTTGTCGGCGTGGCGGATAGTGGAAAGGCGGTGGGCGATGATAATGGACGTGCGCCTGGCGATGAGCTTTTCGATCGCGTACTGGATGACGGACTCCGACTCGGGGTCGATGGAGGAGGTCGCTTCATCCAGGATGAGGATGTCGGGGTCGAAGATCAGGGCGCGAACAAAGGAGATGAGCTGGCGCTGGCCCATCGACAGGGTGGCGCCGCGCTCCATGACCTGATAGTCATAGCCGCCGGGCAGCTTTTCGATAAACTCGTGCGCGCCGATCATCTTGGCCGCTTCCACGACTTCCTCCCGCGAGAAGCGCGGGTCGCGCAGGGTGATGTTTTCCAGGACGGAGCCGGAGAACAGGAACACATCCTGCAGCACGATGCCGATGCGGCGGCGCAGGGCCTCGAGTTCGAACTCCCGGATGTCTGTGCCGTCGATCAGGATGCTGCCCTTGTCGATGTCGTAAAAGCGGTTGAGGATGTTGATGATGGTGGTTTTGCCCGAGCCGGTGCTGCCCACCAGGGCCAGCGTCTCGCCCGGCCTGATGAGGAAACTGATGTCTTTCAGGACGTATTCTTTGGCGTTGTAGGCAAACCAGACATGCTGGAATTCCACTTCCCCCTTCAGTTTTTCCGGCTTTTGGGCGCCGTTGTTCTCGATGTAGTCGGAGCGGTCCAGCACGGCGAAGACCCGTTCGGAAGCCACCAGCCCCATCTGCAGGGTGTTGAAGTTGTTGGCCACCGTCCGGATGGGGCGGAACAGCATATCGAGGTAAATGGGGAAGGCCACCAGCGCGCCCAGGGTAACGCCGCCGGCGCGCAGGGCGTCCTGGGCGCCCCACCAGACCATGAGCCCGAGGGAAGCAGCGGCGATGATCTCCACCACCGGGAAAAAGACGGCGTAATACAGGATCGAATCCAGGTTGGCCTGGGTGTACTCCCGGTTGATCTTCCTGAATTTCTGCATCTCCTGTTTTTCCGCGTTGAAAATCTGCACGATGCGCATGCCGGTGATGCGCTCCTGCAGGAAGGCGTTCATGCGGGCGATCTCGGCGCGCACCTGCTGGAAGGACACCTTCACCTTCTCCTTGAAGATATAGCTGGCGATAATGAGGAAAGGCATGGTGGCCAGGCAGATGAGCGTCAGCTTCCAGCTGGTGTAGAACATCACCCCCAGCACGGTCAGCAACATGATCAGGTCGGCGATGATGGTGATCGAGCCCTGGGAAAAAACCGTGTTGATGGCTTCGATGTCGTTGATGGTGCGGGTGGTGGAAGTGCCGATGGGCGTGCGGTCAAAATAGCTCAGCCTGAGGCGGATGATGTGCCTGAAAATCCGCACCCGCAGGTCGCGGATAACGGCCTGCCCCAGCCAGCTGGTAGAGTAAATGAAGGCGTACCTCAGGCTGGCCTCCAGGAAGAGCACCCCGCACAGGATGAGCGCCATGCGCGTCAGCCCTCCGACATCGCCGGCGAAGATGTAGTTGTCGACGATGTCCTGCACCAGCCAGGGGCGCAGGGTGGCCAGGGGCGCCAGCACAACCGTCAGGAAAACGGCCAGGGCAAAGACTCCGCGATACGGCTTCGCCAGCCCGAGCACCCGCCCCAGCAGGTAAAAATCGATCTTGTTCTTGTCGAGTGATGCCATTGGAAAACAAAGGTATTGAAAAATACCGGCCGTGCGCCCGCCGCCCGGCTGTCAGCGGCGGCCGGCAGCAAAAAAACAGGTTATTGTTGAACGCAGCAAACCCGGATTAGTTTTTTGCCGGGGCAAATTCCATCACCCGGCCGCCTTCCTTCACGCACGCCAGCCTTTCGGCGGGGCGCCCCCCGGGGCGCCGAATTTTTCGTAGATATCCTTTTGCTGCTTGGGCGACAACAACCGCCCTTTGATGGGGAGTTTTTCCGCCTTCAGCCAGTTGTAAAGCGTCTTGCGGCTGATGCCGAATTCTCTGGCGATCTGTGCGCGGGTTTTAACGTTTGACATGTGGCAGCGTTTTTAGGGCCCGGAGAAGAATACCTTCCCCATTTGATACGGCTCTTTTTCCGCCATGCTGCGTTGCTTGTCGGTCAGGCCTTCGCCTGCCATAGCAGGCTTCTGCCTGCGGAGGCAGGTAGCTCCGGCTATCTTCCCTCCTCGCGCCTTGCCTGGCGAAAAAATAGATCGCCTGAAATGAGGAACTTATTTTTCTCCGGCCCCTTAGTGAAATAGTTGCAGAGCTTTTGGATATTACAGCGTTACAGCGTTTCAGGGTTCCAGGCCAGTCACGGGGTGGCTCGCCCTGATTTTGCTGAAGTTCGGCCACCCCGTGACTTGTCTGCGGCCAGGGTTTAGCCTCCGGCCGGGGCTCAGCTCGCCTCCCGTCTCCCGATCTCCCAGCCGCCAAATCTCCCCTTCGCCCATTCAGCCCAGCAGCCCCTCATCGGCGAAGCTGTAGTAGCCCGTTTCCGAGACGATGAGGTGGTCGAGCACCAGCATATCGATGGATTCGCCGGCCTGCCTGAGTTTGCGTGTCAGGTCGATGTCGGCCTGGCTGGGCTGGAGGTTGCCGCTGGGGTGGTTGTGGCACAGCACGATGGAGCAGGCCTGGGCGCCGAGGGCTTTTCGGAAGACTATTTTGGCGTCGACCACGGTGCCGGCCATGCCGCCCTGGCTGATCTGTTCGCGGCTCAGGATGCGGTTGGCGCGGTTGAGGGCCAGTATCCAGAACTCTTCATGGGGAAGGTCGGCGAGCAGGGGCGCGATGGCGTTGAAGGCATCGCGGCTGCAGGTGACCTGGGGCCTGTCGCGGATGCGGGAGAGCTGGCGCCGGCGCCCGAGCTCCAGGGCGGCGACGATGGTGATGGCCTTGGCCTCCCCCACCCCCTTGAACCCATCCTGGAGTTCGGCTATGCTGCGCTTGCCCAGCTCGTGGAGGTTGTTGTCAACCGTGTTGAGGATGCGCTGAGCCAGCCCCACGGCCGACTCCTCCCGGGAGCCGGAGCCCAGCAGGATGGCCAGCAGTTCCGCCTCGGAAAGGCTGGCCTTGCCTCGCAGGAGCATCTTTTCGCGCGGGCGGTCCTCCTCTGCCCAGCTCTTGATGGCCAGCCTGGTTTGGGTGTAGGCTTGCATGGCAATTGGGTTGGCTGCAAGGGCGCAGGGCGACAGGGCGGAAGGCCGACAGGGCGACAGGCCGGAAGGTCGTAAGGCCGACAGGCTTGCCTGGCTTGCAGAGACGGGCCGGCAGGCCGGATGCCAACGCGCCTCTTTTGGCCGGGAAGCCTCCGGCGTACTGCCGCCCCTGCCCTCGCAGCGGTTAAAGGTTGAGAGAACGGGTCAGGCGGAGGCGCCGGGCTGGTGCGTTATGGCCTTGTTGAGCACTTCGGAGAATTTTTCGAAGTCGTCGGAGAAGATCAGCAGGCGGGCGCGTTCGTACTCGCCTTCCTGGTTTTTGCGGCTCTCGACGACCGACAGGTAGGGCTTGCCGTTGTTGGCCTGCCTGAGGTCAAAAAAATAGGTGCGGGAACTCCCCTTCAGGGTTTCGGAGAACAAAGCAGTCTTTTCCATAACGGAATTGGGTTTAGGTAAAAAAAATTGCTTATCAATAGCAGTAGACGCGGAATCGGAAAAATTCCATAAATTTTGAGCAACTTTTTTTGAAAAAAATCCGGAATGCTTGTTTGGATGGCTGGATGGCCGTCCGCCTCCGCATAAAGCTTCGGCGGATAATAAGGGTTTGACGGGCGGGCTAAGCTTCCGAAGTTTTTCCAGGGCCGGCCAGGCAGGTATCCGAAATGATTCTGAAACAAGAGCACAAAAAAAACATGCCGCAGTACACATTCGTCCGGGCGGAGCGCCTGAAGAGCAGCAAAGTGATCGGGCAGCTATTCAAGGAAGGGCAGTCCTTCGGGCAGTACCCCCTGCGGCTGGTTTACCTGCCCATGTCCGAACGGCGCAGCGGGTTTCCCGTGCAGTTCACGGTGAGCGTACCCAAGAAAAAATTCCCCAAAGCAGTGCACCGCAACCGCCTCCGCCGCCAGGTGCGCGAGGCCTGGCGCCTGCACAAACACCGCCTCTACCGCAGCCTGCAGGGCGAAGAACGGCAACTGGCCTTCCTCGTCCTCTACACCGCCCAGGAACCGCTGCCCTACGCCGAGATCGAAAAGGCGATGAAACAGATGCTGTGGCGGTTTGAAAAGAAATGGAAAAAAGAGCAGGCTGGGAAAGGGCAGTGAGCAGGCCTCCGGGCCCGGGCGGCGGGCTTTTTCGCTGAAACGGACAATGCATCAGATACACTTTCACAAAAAACAACCATCATGAAGGACATGACACCCAAAGTGACCGGCATAGGAGGCATCTTCTTCCGGTCAAAAAACCCACAGGAAATCCGGGAATGGTACGGCCAGCACCTGGGCCTTGCCGTCAACCCATACGGCTCTTCCTTCGAGTTCCGGAACGCCAACCGGCCGGAGGAGATCAACTACCTCCAATGGAGCCCATTCGATGAGAACACGGAATACTTCAACCCCTCGGAAAAGGAATTCATGATCAACTACCGGGTGCAGAACATCGAAGGCCTGGTAAAGCAACTCCGCGAAAAGGGCATCACCATCGTGGACGAGATCGAAACATTCGACTACGGCAAATTTGTACACATAATGGACCCCGAAGGCAACAAGATCGAACTCTGGGAACCCATCGACAGCGTCTTTACGGAAATGGGCGGGCCGACGACGAAGTGAAGCACGTTGCACGTCGGATGTCGGACGTAGGACGTCGGTACAGGTTGGACGGGAATACAAGTGCTGCATGCGCCGCCAGGACCGTCATGGGGTGACTCGCCTTAATTTTCCTAGAGTTCAGTCACCCCGTGACTTTCCCGGATTTGAGGGCAACCTATTTCCGTCCACCCTGGGACATCGGGCGTCAGGATGTCTCGCACACCTCCCTGTATTCCAGGATATCTCCGGGCTGGCAGTCCAATGCCTCGCATATGGATTCGAGGGTGCTAAAACGAATAGCTCTGGCCTTGCCTGTTTTCAGGATGGAAAGGTTGGACAACGTCAATCCTACCTTTTCGGAAAGCTCGTTCAGAGACATTTTCCTTTTGGCCATCATGACGTCCAGATTCACAACTATAGGCATAACTCAAATGGTTAATTCGTTTTCAGCCTGAATTTCAACGCCGCGCTTGAATATTAAGGCTATAATAAATATTAACCCGCCCATAAAAAGGAATTCGGGGCTTCCCCAATTATACTGAAAGGCCACGCCTCCTTTGGCCAACCATCCGGAGTACGCATCGGCCAGCATTGCCAGTACGCCTGTTCCGAGCGAAACATAACTTATCCGGCTGATCAAATCGGCCACATTCAGGCTAAAGGGCTTGTCCAGGCTGATCCCTGTGAGGGCCTTAATGGCCAAATAAAACAGATAGGCCTTCAATACCAACAGTGCGATGATCAGCAATACGGCCGCCGAATAATGCCCCCTGCTGAAATCGTAAAGCGGGGAAAGGCTTAGCCCCTGGTACAAATCCCCGGCAGCTTCCTGGTTTACAAAAAGGCTGACGAATGCTGAAACCATAATGGCTCCCGCTTTTATGCATAAACCAATGAAAATTACCCAGGATATTACCTTCATTATGCCCATAACCTGCTTTGTCTTCATATTTGATATGTTTTAATCAATTGAACAAATATCAGCAAATATTTATTGAAAAACAATAAATATTTATTTTTTTAACTAAAATAAACCGTGTCGAAGGCCCGGCGCCGAAAATCAGAGGCCCCTGATTACCCCGCCCCCCCCTGCCCATATATCTTGATCTCGTTTCTATTGACATTGCCAAAACACTTTCATAACTTTCCATTGCTATCTTTCCCTGATTGAATACCCTCCCCCCGGAAGCTACCTCGCGTGTTCAAAAAAACTTCCAAAAAATCACATCATGAACACGACGCATCGGCTTCTACCTTTCCTGCTTTTCATCATAATTTCAGGCTTCGGCTGCGGGCTGTTCAACGACATGGGCAGCCGGATGGGCGCGGGTTTGAACGAACAAACCGATTCGATCGGCTACAAGCTGGTTACCGGCATCTCCTCGGGCCTGGCGGACAGCACCAACCAGGAAAAGATCAAAAAACTGGCCGGCATGCTGGTAGCGGAATTGGCAGTTAGCCTGGACAGCAACCTTGCCGGCATCCACCCGGATACGCTCGTCGACAGGTTTTTCCTTTCGCTGAGGGATAACCTGCTGGACCCTGCATTCAGAGACAGCCTCTCCGTGCTGGTTCGCGCTCTGCTGGCCGATGCCGGAGAGGCCGGCAATGAGGAAATCGGCAGGATAATCGACAGCCTCTTCATGCAGCTGGACAGCGAAGCCGCCAGCCGCCTGGCCGGCCGTTTGCGGGAAGAGCTGATCGGGGCGGAAACGTCGGCCGCCCTGCAGCGGCTGTTGCAGGAGAGCATCGCCAATGCCGTCACCGACAGCTCGGCCGCCCTCATCCGCAACCGCTTGCTCGGCCCCCAAACCAACGAAGCCATCCGGGCCATCGTCGACTCGGCCATGACAACCATCGCCACCCGGATGAACGAGGACATCAACCCGGCTTTGCAGGCCGACATCAGCTTCATCCAGAAAAACGCCAGGGAATTGCTGATCACCATAGGGCTGGCCGCTCTGGGCATCATCGCCTTCGCCTGGTACCAGCGGCGGAAATACCTCCGGATATCCTCCCTGCTCTCCACCCAGATCTTCCAGATGCCCAACCAGCAATCGTACGACGAACTGACGCTCCGGATCAGGGAAAAGGCCGCAGTATCAGGCCTCGAGCCCGGCCTGCGCAAAATACTGGCGGACAACGGCCTGCTCGGCAGAGAGGCCTGGGAAAATTACCTGAAAAAGAAAAAGGCGGAAGGGTGATTTGCGCCAGGCATCGAGCGTAGCGAAACCCCGTACCGACGAAGGAGGCCGCCCCCCGCCTCGCGCCAGGGCTAAACTTCCGAAGTTTGCCGGGGCACGCCGGCGCACCAGCAGCCCAGCCATTCATACCCCCCCTTTGCGCCTCCGCATCTTAGCGGTTCAAAAAACACAGCGCCCCGGAAACCCGGAAAAACAAGGAAGCAACCCCCGCCCCTATGCCCTATGCGCTCTGCCCTCCCAATCTCAATCCACCGGCCCTCCCCGGAATAAAAAGCTGCAGCGCACCTTTTTTCCTGCGCCACGCGACTTTTGGTTAAATAGGAAATTTTTTCCGCCCTGAGGTGCAACTAAATTGTTGGGGGTGTCGTACATTAGGGCAGTGTTAGGGGATGTGAGGGGATAAACGCAATAGGGTTTAAGTGAAAGGCGCAATGCGGGTTTTGTTTAGTCGCTATTGCGTGAGGGATTAGTTATGCGGGATAAAAAAGAAACCAATGAAGAAATACCTCTACTATCCAAATCTTGAACCACCAGATACTGAATGGTTGAAATTTGCAATTCTTTATTTAGAGAACTTCGAAAGTATAGTTCCCTATCAAAGACAAGAATTGGTTTCAGATGATTATAGAAGGTTACAGAATGAAACGGATTTGGTCTCTATGTATTCGCCAGAATACGGCCAAGGATATAGAGCATCATTAAAAGCAATTGAAGAGGCGGAGAAATTCATAAATAAGCCATATCAGAGAAGTGGATTATTTAACAGAGTCAATGTGCAAAGAGATTGGCGGAACAGAGAAAACTGGAACTATCAAATATACTCGGAGAAATTCTCTCATGAATGGGCTCACTATTGTGAAGATAAAGGAGTAGGCGAAAGAAATTCCGATGGACTCCTTTTGCCAAAAGAATTAGCCTTCTTATTCATGACATATTTGGCGAAAGAAATTTCACACGAACGAAACGGCTCAATAATAACTGATAATATTGAATACGATAACTACACCAATTATGAAAGGGTTCAAAATCCAAAGGTAAGGGATCGAAACAAGTTTTTAATGAATTTGATGAATTTCCTAATACCTGCAAATATTTCAGAAATTTCAATTGAAGAACTAATTAAATTTAGAAATAAAAATAGAGATAGGATTGAAGCATTCAATCGTCAAATTGATTTAGTAGAAGACTCAATAAGTAATGGAATTTCTGAAAGAAATTTTATTGAAGGATTTAATGATGCTTATTCAGGATTAACGAAAGAAATACTTTTACTTGGTGTTGGAATAGCTTCAGTTCCCTTTGCAGCCTATGTTTTAATAAGTAATCCTGTTGCCTTGACAGCAGAATATGCAAAAGAAGTTCTCAGTGCAATGGGAATTGGATTAGGAGGAACATTTGCAATTAAGAATGCTCTATATGATAGTAGAGAAAGAAGAATGTGTAAGAAGTATTTAGCAAATGTTCAAAGATTAAAATGAATACCCCGCATAACAAAGGCTATGATGTCCATGCCTCCTAAACGTCGGCACGGCACATAGGCGGATCGTTAGCTGCAACCCTAAAGAACAGACGACAGTGCAAAAATTAACGAACAGACAGACGACAAAAAAGCCCACCCGCAAAATGGCACATTTGGTTTTTCCCGACACACGAGCCAACGCTCAAAAAACCAAAAGAGCCATTTTTTTGCCAACGCTCTGACACCGTTCCGACCGAAAAACTTATCTTAACTGACTGAAATAGTAAATATAATTTGTAGATGATTTTAAATGAATTGAAACCAAGAAAGGCACTGAACAAAGCCTTTTTAAAAGTAAAACCGAACAGGACTGAAATTGAAGGTTTCAAGACCAATCTCATTACTTTACTCGACAGGACAAATGACACTGAAAGCGAAGAGTTTCATAAAAACTTAGTTTCAGACTTTTTAAAGAAAACCTATTACGACCCAAATCATTTTATAAATACCAAAGGTCGAAACGACCTTGTTATTCATAACGGACAAAATGCAAACTCGACAGTTGGAGTAATTCTCGAAGCTAAAAAGCCGACCAATAAAGCCGAGATGATTACCACCAAAAAACTGAATGCAAAAGCATTTCAGGAATTGGTGTTGTATTACTTACGAGAGAGAATTACTCATAAAAACCTTGAAGTAAAACATTTGGTTGCGACCAACATCAACGAATGGTTCATTTTTGACGAGCATTTATTTGAAAGACTCTTTGCTCAAAACAAATCGTTTGTCAGACAGTTTGAGAACTTTGAAGCAAGCAAGAAAACAACAGACGTATTTTACAAAGAGATTGCCGAGCCATTTATAGACAGCATCACTTCTGAAATTGAATTTACTTATTTCAACATTCAGGACTTTCAAAAACCGTTACGCAATACCGACAAAGCAGACGACAATTCGCTGATTGCTTTATTCAAACTTTTATCGCCAGAGCATCTTTTAAAACTTCCTTTTACCAATGACAGCAACAGCCTTGACAAACGATTTTACAGCGAGTTGTTGCATATTATCGGCTTGACCGAAACCAAAGAAGGAAGTAAAAAACTGATTGAACGAAATAAGGCAGGAGAACGCCACACAGGAACAATTCTTGAAGATGCAATCATTCAGCTTGACAGCTTAGATAAACTAAGCCGATTGGAAAAGCCAAGCCAATTCGGTAAGACTCAACAGGAGCGACTTTTTAATGTGGCGTTGGAACTTTCAATTACTTGGATAAACCGCATTTTGTTTTTGAAGTTGTTAGAAGCCCAACTCATTACCTATCACAAAGGCGACAAATCTTTTTCGTTTCTCAACCTTGACAAAATCAAGAACTATGACGACCTGAATAGTTTGTTTTTTCAGGTGTTGGCACGCAAGTATGACGAGCGAAACGAAGATGTAAAAAAGGCGTTTGAAAAAACGCCTTATCTCAACTCTTCGCTTTTCGAGCCGACAGACATTGAGCAGGTTACATTGTTTATCAGCAATCTGAAAGACGATAAAACCATTCCGATTTTTTCGCAAACCGTGCTGAAAGACCAGCAAGGCAAAAAACGGACAGGCAATATTTCCACGCTTCAATATTTATTTGAGTTTTTAGATGCTTACGACTTTGGAGCCGAAGGCGGAGAAGAAATTCAAGAAGACAACAAAACACTGATTAACGCTTCGGTTCTCGGCTTAATTTTCGAGAAAATAAACGGCTACAAAGACGGTTCATTTTTCACTCCCGGTTTCATTACAATGTATATGTGCCGTGAAACCATCCGCAAAGCCGTTGTGCAAAAATTCAACGAAACCAAAAAATGGAATTGCACAACGCTTGAAGAACTTTATGACAGAATTGAAGACCGAAAAGAAGCCAACAAAATTGTAAACAGCATCAAAATTTGCGACCCTGCCGTTGGTTCAGGACACTTTTTAGTTTCGGCACTCAATGAAATGATTGCCGTTAAAAACGACTTGAAAATTTTGCAAGACCGTGACGGAAAACGCCTGAAAGAATATCAGGTGGAAGTGGTAAATGATGAGCTGATTGTAACAGACGAAGAAGGAGAACTTTTTGAATACAACCCAGGCAACAAAGAAAGTCAGCGAATACAGGAAACGCTTTTCCACGAAAAGCAAACCATTATTGAAAACTGCCTTTTTGGTGTGGACATCAATTCCAACTCGGTAAAAATTTGTCGTTTGCGTTTGTGGATTGAGCTTTTGAAAAATGCTTATTACAAGAACGCTACCGAACTTGAAACCCTGCCGAATATTGACATCAACATCAAATGTGGAAACTCTTTGGTGAGCCGTTTTGCCATTGATGCCGACCTGAAACAAGCCTTGAAAAAAAGTAAGTGGACGATTGACAGTTATCGAATAGCTGTTGACACCTACCGAAACGCAGAAAGCAAGGAACAGAAAAGAGAAATGGAACGGCTGATTGCCGATATAAAATCGGATTTTAGAAGTGAAATTTCGCTAAACGACCCGAAAGTAAAAAAGCTACGCAAACTATCGGGCGACTTGTTTCAAATGACCAATCAAGGGCAACTTTTTGAAATGAACAAAAAGGAAAAAGCCGATTGGAACAAGAAAGTAACAAAGCTGACAGCAGAAACCAAAAAACTTGAAACCGAAATTGAAGAAATAAAAGCCAACAAGATTTTTGAAAATGCTTTTGAATGGCGTTTTGAATTTCCCGAAGTGCTAAATGATGATGGCGATTTTGTGGGTTTTGATGTGGTGATAGCAAATCCACCATATGGTGTTGAATTTTCTGAAAATGACAAACAGTATCTT
>CAUJDW010000024.1 GCA_963169455.1 Bacteroidota bacterium
CCTTCGGAGCCGGGTAAACCGCGTCTCCTTCGGAGCCGGGCAAGCTTTGCGTTTCAAAAAAGGGGGCAAAAGCACAAAGAAATGGACACTCCCGTGGCGGTATCGCGGGCCGCAGGCCCGCGTTCCGAATCCTGGAGGCAAAGCCCCATCCTGCCCATCCTGCAAATCCTGGTTCGAACAGCGTTGGCAAAGCCCTCTCCCCGCCATCCCATAAATCCTTGTCAAAAAGCAGCCCCCGAAGCCAACGGGCTTCGGCGGGCTGCCTTGGAGAATGGAAACCGGCTGCTCAATCTTTATACAGGCGCAGGCCTTTATCTTCGCGGGGAAAGCCGGGCAGTTTCTGCGAGCGCAGGAAGCTGCGGGCGTCCTGCCTGTGGCGGAATGGGCCGATGAGCACCTTGTAGGGCACGGCGTCGCCCGGGGCGATGGCCACCCATACCGGCTGGTTCAGGCGGGTTTCCCAGTACCTTTGCTGCACCCAGGCCCTGTCTTCCTGCCGGAAGGCGAAAATCTGGACGTAGTGTCCGCCCGCCAGTTCGTAGGCGGCGGGGCGTTCACTTTCGGGCGGAGCGGCGGGCGCCACTTCGGGCGCCCGGCTTTCCGCCGGCGGCAGCTGCGCTTCCGGCGCCGGCGTTTCGGTTGCCAGGATTTGCATGGATTGCTCTGCCGGGCCGGAGCTGGCGTAGGTGGTTTCCTCCTTTTTTATCCAGGGGTGTTGCCGGGCTGCGTTTTCCGCTTTGCCCAGCCCCAGGACGATGGCGAGCATGAGGCCGATGGCCACAAGGAAGCCCAGGGCGGTGCTGAGCCTGGTTTGCAGGAGGAAGGACTGCTCGGAGACGCGGTAGCGCATCGGCATCAGGCTCACGGCCAGCCTGCGGATGAGGCCGCGCGCCTTGCGCGCCAGCCAGATGCCGGCCCCCAGCCCGAGCAGGAGGCGGACGATCAGAAAATACGGGATTTGTTCCATGTTTATCAGCGATTTGATGTTACACCCGGAGCCGGCCATTCTCGCTGATTGACGGCAGCCGGCAGGGCCCTGGGGCGGGCCCCGCCAAGGCTGCTGAAAGGAGAGGGAAAAGAGAGCTACCAAATCATATATTCCGCGCGCTTTCTGCATCCAGGTATTCCAGCCTGTGTTCCGCCGGGGCCGGGCCCCTGGGGCTGCTGTCCTGCCCGTTGCGCAGGCCGAGGAAGATCAGGGCCAGCAGCAGGGCGAGGAAAAGCAGCGCTGCCGGAAGGGCCGATGCGGGCCTGGCGGGGTAAGCGCCGTATTCGTATGCCGGCGGGTATGCCGGCGGCAGGTAGCCGGCAGGCTGGCGGGGCTGCGCCAGGGGCGCCATCAGAGCGCCCACGATGGCCCCGCCAATGATGATGCCGGACAGCAGGAGTACGAGATAAAAATTCATGGTTTCCATATTTTCATTTTCTTTTTGAAGCGGCATTCATGCCTCCTCCTACATTGCTTATGAAGCCGGAGCGCTAAATTTTTCACCGCAGGCCGGTCCGAAGCTGTTTTTTTTGAAAAGTGATTTTTTTTGAAAAAAATCCGGCCCTCCTGAAAGAACCGGCAAGCCCGGCTGCATCATATCTAAGCAAGGGGCTCGCGAATAGCCGTTGCAAAAGTTTACAAAGGATCATAACCCCTAAAGCTATGGTTCATAAACAAAAACTACTTGGCCTCATTCTGGCGCTTTCTCAGGCGAAAGAAGAGGCGGATGAAAGTTTTCCACCGGGTGAAGGCCATCCTGGCCGGAATCAGATGCCGGAGGAAAACTACGGCACATTCGTTTTTTGGGCTATCGGCCGGTTTCGGGAAAATCTCCTGCCCAGGCAGGTTCTGGAGTTGGTGCATGAATTTCTTCTGAACCAGGCCAGGCCGGCGTTTTTCACCGACGAAAAGGAAAATTTCCGGCAATTGGCCCGGCAGTTCACCGCATTTGTACAGGAAGCTTTGCGTGACACTGAACCATAAAAGATATCACTACTATGGAAGAGAGAAGTTCGATTGATTTTCGCCCCAGGGAAACTACGCCCGGGGCCGCCGGGGAGAAAAGCCCCCGGGTTTTGTATGACGCCATGGAAACCTTTGCACCGGGCCTGTTAAAGCAGCCCGAACTCGTTGACATGATCAGAAAATTCCTTTTCAGGGATTTTGAGGCAGGCGGGCCGCCCCCCGGGCGGCGGGAGCTCTTCCGGAGGCTGAAAGCCGTTTCGCCTTCCGAAAGCAGTGAAGACCTCGAAGTTTTTCTGACTATCCTGGACGGCATGAGCGCCGCCATGGATTTTTACAAGCTTCAGAACGCACAGGAACTGGGCCTTTTTCTGCAGGCTCACAAAGACGCTTTCGCTTACCGTTTGTCGGGAGACGGCGATGGGCAGGCAAATGGCAACAACGGGCGTACAGCGCCGTAAACCGCAGCTACTGGAGGGTTCTGGTGAAAAAGTTTACAATTATTTAATGTGGTTTTGGAAAAAACAGGTGGCGCGGCTGCATTAATTAATTAAACAGACGGAAAGCCAGGCAAGGCAAATTATCATTCACCAAAAAAACCTTCCCACATGGAAATTGATAATTTACACAGTATCCAGGCGCGTGACGGGTTCGTTTGCTTCATACAGGAGCGCCATCACGAACAGCTGTTGGTTTATGTTCAGGGATTGTGCAGAAGGTTTCGCCATTGCATTTCCTATGCCGACGACGCCATGCAGCAGTATTACCTGAAAGTACTGCAATTCTATGAAGCAACGAAAGCCGGATACGAAGCCAAAGGCATTCGTTTTCTTCGCGTGATGGTGCGCAATGAACTGTTAGGTATGAGCCGCAAGCGCAAAAGCCTGGCCCGCCTGGGCGAAATCTACCACGGGGCGCTGCCGAAAAGCACTGATGCGCTTGGGTGGGCGGCGGAAACCTACATCGCGGAATTTTTTGAGAAGATCGTTCCATTCCTTTCCGGGGAAGATGCCCGGATCATGAGGCTCTATATCGAAGGATACTCACATGAGGAAATCGGAGAGGAGCTGGGCATGAAGCCCTCCACCGTCGGCGTGCGGATTCACCGCGCCAAAAAGATACTGGCGCCGCACTTCGAGGGGTGGTGGAGAAAAAAGAAGCCCCGTATCCAATAATCGAAATCACAACACTTATGGGAACCAGTAAAGCGATGCAGCTGTCCATGTTTGGCGAAGGCCAGGCGGGCGGCGCCCAACGCGAGGCGCTTGATACGCCTCAGGTGGAAGATCTTGTCGAACAAATTCTTTCCGAACTTCCGGATGGGCCCGGAACTTCCGAAAAACTGCGGGATCAGATTTTCCACTACCTTTTCGTACAGAAGAAGCTTAAAGCTACTGAACTGGAAAAAGCATTGCCGCCCGACCTGTTCATCACCTTGTATGGCCTGAAATCCATGCTGTTGAAACACGGCTGCAGGGCGGTGGCTTTTAACCTCGCGGAGCACAAAGCCAGGTTCAGGGATTTCCTGGAATCTGAGCTGGAAGATTGAATGGTGGCAATGGAGGCGAGCCACCCCGTGGCTCGCCTGGGTGTTGCCGAAGTTCAGCCACCCCGTGGCATCCCCGTTTAAACTGAGATCTGCTTGTCATTTTGTTGGTTTAGAGAGAGCTGCCCCCAAGGCAGCTTTTTTTATAGAACATGGGCCGCAGGCCCGCGTTCCGCAAAACCGCTTTCTCGCACCAAAACATCCCGTTATGGATAAGAAAACCATTGCCCGCCACCAGCACAACAAGGCCGTTTTCTGCAGCATCGGCAGCATCCGTTCGCTGTGCAGCCTGCTGAAGATGGACCAGCGCCGCCTCAGCCTGCTCGCCAAACAGCCGCCTTACAGGGTGTTCAACGTGCCGAAAAAGGATGGCGGGGAGCGCATCATCGAAGCCCCCGGCGCCGAGCTGAAGAAAGTGCTCGGGCGGCTCAACCGCTTCCTGCAGAGCGTGTATTTCTTCGAAAAATCCAGCGCCGCATTCGGCTTTATCGTTGGGGTGCAGGACGACAACGACCGCCGCAATGTAGTCACCAACGCCCGCAAGCACGCCGGCAGGGCCTACCTGCTGAATGTGGACCTGATTGACTTTTTCCACGCCGTCACCAGAGCGCGCATCCTGGAGATATTCCTGGGCGCCCCCTTCCAGTTCAAACGCGGGCTGCCCGATTTGCTGGCGGACCTGACGACTTACCAGGGCCGCCTGCCTATGGGCACGCCTACCTCCCCGGTGCTGTCCAACTTCGCCTGCCGGGAACTGGACGCCAGGCTCACCGCTTATGCCGGCGATATGCTCTGGGTGTACACCCGCTACGCCGACGACATGAGCTTCTCCTCCAACAAACCCATCGATGCCGACAAGGTGGACTCCGTGCGGGCCATCATCCGCGAGGCGGGCTTCGAAGTGAATGAGCGCAAACTCAGGGTGTACGGCCCGGAAGACGACAAGATCGTCACCGGGCTGCTGGTCACCGACAAGGTTACGCTGGCGCCGGATTACCTGTCGAAGCTGGATGATGACATCCGGCAACTGCATCATGTGTTGCTCGTCCAGAACGAACAGGGCCAGCTTTCCACCCGCTGGGTCGAGCAGTTCAAAAAGAATATCATTGGCCGCCTCAACTTCGCCGGCTTCGTCCTCAGGCGCAACAATGAAAGTTACATGGAACTGAAAGACGCCTACTACACGGCCATCAACCCGCCGCAGGAGGACTTCGGCGCGGTGAGCTGGCGGGGCTTTCCGTATAACCTTTGAGGAACGCGGGGCGCATTTTTGTTGCGTCTCCTCGAGCCTCCCCTGACCCCTCCGAAGGAGGGGAACCGCTCGGAAACGCAACAAAAATGCACTTCCGAAGCGCCTTCCGTCTGGCCCATCATGAAATCCTTTTTCCATCGCGGGCCGGCGGCCCGCCCAAACCAAAAAAGCAATGCAACTCGTACTCGACACCAAAGGGCTTCAGCTCATCAAAAAAGACGGCGTATTTCACGTCATTGGCGAGAAGGGCAGCAAAGCCATCAGCCCCGCCAGGCTAGACAGCATCGCCATCACGGCCAGCGTAATGGTCAGTTCGGACGCCATTGCGCTGGCCGTCCAGAGCCAGATACCCATTCTCGTTTTCGACCGGATCGGCAAGGCCAAGGCGCGGTTATGGAGCCCCTATTTCGAGAGCATCGCCACCCTGCGGCGCCTGCAGGCCCGCTTTACCGAAAGCCCTGAATCCACCGCCTGGATGCTGGACCTGCTCGCCCTGAAAACCGAGGCGCAGGTGGACAACCTCAAGTACCTGCGCAGCCGCCGCAGCGTGCTGAACGTGGCCCTGGGGCAGCCCATCAGCCAGATCCGCCGCATCAGCCGGGGCTTCGAGGAATTCCGCGACAAACTGCCGGAGGAGTGCCGCCAGCAGGTCATGGGCGTGGAAGGCTCGCTGGCCCGGGTGTACTGGCAGGCGGTGGGCGGCTCCCTGCCCGGAGCCTACGTCTTCAGCGGCCGCAGCCGGCAGCCGGCCAAAGACATTTTCAACGCCGGCATCAACTATCTCTACGGCATGTTGTATTCCGTGGTGGAAGGCGCGCTCTTCGCCGCAGGCCTCGACCCCCACCTGGGCATCCTGCACGCCGACGAATACAACAAACCTACCCTGGCCTTCGACCTCATCGAACCCTTCCGCCCCTGGATGGACCGCCTCCTGATCGAACAGTGCATGGACCGCAAACTGAAAGAGTCCTTCTTCACCAAAAACCAGTACGGCATCTTCCTCAACAAGGAGGGCAAAGCCGCCATCATCCCCCTGTTCAACGACTTCATGCGCTCCCGCTCAACTTATCTGCAACAGGAGGCCAGCGTGAAAAACCACATCTTCTTTACCGCCGGCCGCCTGGCGCAACGCATCAGGGTGGTGATGGAGGGGTGATCAGTAGGCAGTGTGCAGTGTGCAGTGTGCAGTTTGGGAGACGGGGGGAGTTAAAGAATGCGTAAATGCAAGAATGCGTAAATGTGGGGACATGCTGTAATGATGTCCTGGCGGGGAGTAGTATGCAATTGCTCGTTTCGGCTGCGCTGCCCTCGACTCCGCTCGGGCAGCGGAAAAAGGAAGCTGCCCTCGACTCCGCTCGGGCAGCGGAAAAAGGAAGCTGCCCTCGACTCCGCTCGGGCAGCGGCAAAAGGAAGCTGCCCTCGGCTCCGCTCGGGCAGCGGCAAAAGGAAGCTGCTCTCGACTCCGCTCGGGCAGCGGAAAAAGGAAGCTGGCCTCGACTCCGCTCGGGCAGCAGCAAAAGGAAGCTGGCCTCGACTCCGCTCGGGCAGCGGCAAAAGGAAGCTGCCCTTGACTCCGCTCGGGCAGCGGCAAAAGGAAGCTGCCCTCGACTCCGCTCGGGCAGCGGAAAAAGGAAGCTGCCCTCGACTCCGCTCGGGCAGCGGCAAAAGGAAGCTGCTCTCGACTCCGCTCGGGCAGCGGTAAGCCAGGATACTGTTTTGGCCTCCTGACTTTAAGAATGCGTAAACGCGAGAATGCAGGAATGTCGACCGGCCAGACATACCAGAAGTCATTCCCAGGAACAAGCTGCTCCATAAAACCAGACCAACACATGCAGCAGCCATTCCAATTTGATGAAACACAATACGAGCCCATTCGGAAGCTGTTACAGCGGGCTTACCGATCGGAACTCCAGTCTGGCGGCAGGCGGGGGATTCCCCGTACCAACCTGCGCATTTACTGGCTGGTTGGGCGGCTGATCTGGTCGCTGGAAAAGCGGAGCCAGGCGGACAACCCGGTCATTGTTGGCGCCCTTGCCCGGCGCCTGTCGCGGGATTTCGGGCAGGCATTTCCGGTGCGGAAGTTGCGCAGCATGTATGCCTTCTGCCGGGCTTTTCCCGATGAAAGCACATTGAAGCCCGAGTTATCGTGGTCGCACTACCTGTTGTTGCTGAAAGTGGCCGACGAGCAGGCCCGCGCCTTTTACCACGAAGAAGCCGCCGCCGGGCACTGGAGCACCCGTGAGCTGGCGAGGCAGGCCGGCAGCCATTATTACGAGCGGCAGCAGGAGCCCGTCAAGGAGCATTTCGTGTTGGAATTCCTCGGGCTGGAAGAAGCCGAAGCATTGCCCGAGCGGGCCCTGGAAGAAGCCCTGCTCGACAAACTGCAGCACTTCCTGCTCGAGCTGGGCAAGGGCTTCGCTTTCGTCGCACGGCAGAAGCGGGTGGTGACCGCCACAGGCAAACACTTTTACATCGACCTGGTCTTCTACCACTACCTCCTGAAGTGCTTCGTCCTGATCGACCTCAAAACCGGCCAACTCAGCCACCGCGATATCGGCCAGATGGATATGTACGTGCGCCTGTACGACGACAAGTGGAAGCCCGCGGGCGACAAGCCCACTCTGGGCATCATCCTGTGCGCGGAGAAAGACCGGACGGTGGTGCAGTACTCCATCCTGAAGGAGAGCCGGCAGTTGTTCGCCGCCACCTACCAGCTCTACCTGCCCACCGCCGAAGAACTGGCCGAAAAGCTCGGCGCTTCGGTGACGGAAGCTGTGCTACCGGAGGGATTCCCAGGGTTCCCCTAACCATTCAACCAATAACCATTTAACCATTCACCATGCCCCACCTCATCTGCTACGACATCACCAGCGACGCCCTGCGCACCAAAATGGGCAAGAAAATCCTGGAATACGGTTTGGAGCGCATCAACAAATCCGTATATTTAGGAAGTATTACCGATAGTTCCTTGACAGCGCTGGAGGCGCTATTGTCCGGGCTGGTCCAACAGAAAGGCGAGCCGCAGGACAGCCTCATCATTTTACCCGTCACCGCTCAGCAGGTGCAGGACATGCGCGTGTACGGCGAAAACGGCCTGGACAAGCAGGAACTGACGGGCGACAAAAGCACCCTGATCCTCTGAGCCGCCGGCCCCGGGCCGCGGATACATTAACGGATTAACAATTCAAAGCATACCCTGAATGGGGTATTTTTCGGTATTATGTTAAATAGAATCTGCAGGAAAACCGCGTAATGCATTGGCAGTTAGCATCAAACGCATAAGAGCCGGAGGCACTATCAGATAAAAGCGCAGATTGTTAATTCCGCTATGTATCCCGGGGCAGGGATTTTCTGTTAAATGTCTGTAGAACAGCAAATTATCAAATAACCGCCTTCGGTTTTTTGCCTGGTTTAGCGTGTTTGTGACAGGGTATTTTATCAGAAAAACGCATTAAAATTCCAATAATATGGGTTTTTTCGGGGAGCAGGGTGTTAAATGTGTTATATGTTGTATATTGTGCCTGTGTCTGTTTTGAACATATTAAAGGTTTTTGGGATCAGAGAGCCATCCAGATTAAGGTAGGACTGCGACAAGATCAACCGAATTATCCTCGTAGTGATTGCTATCAGAGAGCCATCCAGATTAAGGTAGGACTGCGACGGGTAGTCAGTTGGTTAAAAATCAAGGCCAACTATCAGAGAGCCATCCAGATTAAGGTAGGACTGCGACAGGATTGGAGCAGTGCCTGCATTTCGAGATTCATATCAGAGAGCCATCCAGATTAAGGTAGGACTGCGACTGCGGTTGCTGTGCGGGTGCGGGTGGTACGGACAGATCAGAGAGCCATCCAGATTAAGGTAGGACTGCGACCTGATAAACCCATAGCAATCCTGGCGTTTGTGAAATGATCAGAGAGCCATCCAGATTAAGGTAGGACTGCGACAAATCGCGCTGTACACATAAGTGTTCACCACCGTATCAGAGAGCCATCCAGATTAAGGTAGGACTGCGACAGTGGCTATCTTTTGTAGGTGTTCCTTGGAACACAATCAGAGAGCCATCCAGATTAAGGTAGGACTGCGACCTGGCCACCCTTGCCTCCGGTCTGGCCACCCTTGCATCAGAGAGCCATCCAGATTAAGGTAGGACTGCGACGTTGTCGGCACTCTTGTCGGTGGTGCCACCACCCTATCAGAGAGCCATCCAGATTAAGGTAGGACTGCGACAATCGAAGCTGATAACTTTTTTCATCTTTTTTTATCAGAGAGCCATCCAGATTAAGGTAGGACTGCGACAAATACAAGCACAACCAAAGCCCCAATAATAAACGATCAGAGAGCCATCCAGATTAAGGTAGGACTGCGACAGCCAGTTAGTCAGACAATGTCTTTTTGATCTGTGATCAGAGAGCCATCCAGATTAAGGTAGGACTGCGACCCGTTGCAAATCGTGGCGGTGAAGGCGGTTGCGATATCAGAGAGCCATCCAGATTAAGGTAGGACTGCGACCACGATGCTGTCGCAACCGCCAGTAGCCTGAAATCAGAGAGCCATCCAGATTAAGGTAGGACTGCGACTATGTACGTATAAGGAGGGATTCCACCCCACGCCCAATCAGAGAGCCATCCAGATTAAGGTAGGACTGCGACAATTTTTTTCATATTACTTTTTTTGAGATTGGTGAAATCAGAGAGCCATCCAGATTAAGGTAGGACTGCGACTGTCGCGCTCAATTTTTTCCGCTTGTTCGCCTACTATCAGAGAGCCATCCAGATTAAGGTAGGACTGCGACGATTACGAGCTGTCCCATGTTAGATCCACTGGCCCATCAGAGAGCCATCCAGATTAAGGTAGGACTGCGACCTTTCATATTGCCCCTTTTTTATCACAGGCGGGCATCAGAGAGCCATCCAGATTAAGGTAGGACT
>CAUJDW010000025.1 GCA_963169455.1 Bacteroidota bacterium
AGCTAAAAAAGGCCACTTTTTCGGTGATACTGCGTTGCTTTTCTTGGCCGTACCTCAGGGTACGCCCTTCGAAAAGCGCCTTGTCTCACCGAAAAATTGACACTTTTCGCTTTCAAATCCGGCCTCCAAACATGCTCTTAAGCAAAGGGATTCAGGGTTTGCGAAGTGGCGCTTCCACGCGGAGGCGCCACTTTTTTTACAGCATGCCATTTTCCAAGTACCACTCGTAGATATCCCGTATGGATTCTTCCAGCGGCCGGGGATGGTAGCCCAGCTCCTGCCGGGCTTTTTCGTGTGCGTAATTGCGGTTGCTTTGTTTTAGCGCCATGATGGACTCGTATGTGTACAGGGGCGGCGCGCCGGTGGCCCGGCTGTAGGCTTTCAGAAAAGGCAGGCCCAGCAGTGCCATCCACAGGGGGAGTTCCAGGCGTGGGGGAGGCTGCCCGGAAAAACGCCGGCAAAGCTCGGCCAGTTGCCGGATGCTGGCCCAGTGGCCGGAGAGGATGTAGCGCTCGCCGGGCCGCCCTCTGTTTAGCGCTGCAACAGCAGCTGTGGCAACGTCGCGGGCGTCCACCCAGTCGAATCCGCCACGGGCCAGGGCCGGCAGCGTACCCTTCATCAGGCTTCGGAGCATTTGCCCGGAAAGGGAAGTTCCGAAATCATAAGGCCCCACCACTCCGGTCGGGTTCAGAATGACGGCCTCAAGCCCCCGCCTTACGCCTCGCAGCACTTCCTGCTCACCCGCTGCTTTTGACTGATCATAGATAAAACTGCCCGGCCCGGCAGGCGGGTGAGCTTCCGTTACGGCAGGGTCGCGCGGGGAATAGCGGAAGGCGTGGATGGAGCTGAAGTGAATGAGCCGGGCCACCCCGCAGTCGAGGCAGGCCTCCACGACATGGCGCGGCCCCAGGGTGTTGGTGCTCATCACCCTGCCGTTCTGGCCGCCTTCCACTGAAATGACTGCCGCGAGGTGCATGACGGCATCCATACCCCTGAAAGCCTGCCGCAGCGATTCTGCATCCAGCACATCGGCGGGGTATTGTTCCGCTTTCAGCCCTTGCAGCGCCCGGCTTTTGGCGGGCTTGCGGCACAGGGCCCGGACTTCGAAGCCCTGCTTCAGCAGGCAGCGCACCATATTGGCGCCGATGTGCCCCGTAGCTCCCGTGACGGCAATTTTTCGGATCATCGCATCAGGTTTTACAGCAGGAATGGGATCAGCGCTTTCCGCTCCGGCGGATATTCCTGAAAGTGTTGCCGGTACCAGCGGTGGTGGCTCATCGCCCGCGGAATGAGATTGGCCGCCGTCCAGACGGCGAAACCGAGCGCAGCCAGGTTCCACGCCATCAGGGCGAAGCCTGCCCACTCGACGATCTCACCCAGGTGGTTGGGGCAGGAAATGCGGCGGAACAAGCCGCCCTGTGGGATTTTGTAGCCCGTTTCTCCGGCTTTCCTCAGGCGGAGCAACTGCTCATCGGCCCAGATGTTGATGGCCGCGCCGGATAAAAAAAGCGCCAGCCCAGCCAGGACATGCGGCTGCCGGAACCAGCCTCCGGAGAAGGGCGGCGCCAGCGCACCGAGGTAATAGCCGTTCGACCAGCCGTTGAAGGTGTTGAAAAAAACCGCCGACAATACGACCACAACAGGGATCTGTTTGCCCCTGGTGCGCGTGCGCAGGGGGAATATGAGGCTGCGGTTGAGGTAGTGCAGGCCCCACAGGCCCGCCAGAAAACACAGGGGCGCCGTTTTTTCATTGGGGCCGTTCAGGAAAAAATACAGCAGCATCAGGGGAGATACCAACTCCATGATGATCCAGCCCAGGCGGTTGTCCATCAGAGGCCCCCATCTGGGGGAGGTGTGCCGCCCGTAGGGAGCTGTTGCTTTCAGTTGAACAGGCAGCAGCAGGATGGCCAGTGCGATCCAGGCTGTGAGCAGGGTTTGAAAGGAGGTTTGCGGCATGCCCTGGTGTTGGTTATCCGGAGGCTAAAGCTACGAAATAGCAGCTTTAAGTAGTTGGACCCATTTAGCAGAACAATATTACAATCCAACAAAATAACCCTGGCCCCAGGAACAATGCTATTGACGCCGTATTTCCGAAGCAGTATGAGTTACAATAAATGTGTCCAACTACTTACATGTGCTCCAGCAGCCAGTCGATGTCCTTCATGAACTGGTCCACTTTCTCCGGGTTGGTGCCGTCGCAGAAAGAGCGGATGTGCCGCTTGCCATCGACGAGCAGCAGCCAGCCGCTGTGGTCGAATCCACCGGGCGCCTCAGGGTCTTCGCGTGCGATGCTGAGGTAATCTTCGGCCAGTTCATAGGTTTTGTCCTTGTCGCCGGTGACGAAGCGCCATTTTTGGGAGCTTACTCCGAGGTTTTCGGCATAAACCTTAAGCCGCCCCACCGTATCCCTTTTGGGGTCGATGCTGTAGGAAAGCAGCATGAGCCTGTCGTCATCCTTGTACTTGTCATACAGGCGCAGCATCTGCTTTTTAACCTTCGGGCAGATGGTCGGGCAGGAGGTGAAGAAGAAGTCGGCAACATAGGCTTTGCCTTCAAAAGTGGCGTTGGTGACGAGCACGCTGTCCTGGTCGACGAAGGCGAAGTCCGGTATCTGGTGATAGGCGGTGTCGGCGCCATCGATCTTGTGGTTGCCCAGGATGGGCAGGGCCTGTGTTTGTTTTTCACCGGCGCCGCAGGAGGCCAGTAATGCGGCCAGGGCGAGAAGGGCCAGGTATCTCATGTCTATTCCGCTTTTGGGTTTTCCCGGATTCTGGCCAGCAGGGATTCGGCGCTCTGCAGGCTGTTCAGCATATCATCGCGCACCCGGGCGATTTTTTCCTCTTCGGCCTGCAGCAGGCCAAGGACGGCCTCATGCCCGAGGCTGTCGCGCAACTGGCCTATTTTGGGGCTGGCCATCATCCATTCCATCATGCCGTCTTCGGCAGTTTCCAGTTTTTGCAGCGCCAGGTTGATCTCTTCCATGACGGTTTTGTCATCCAGTGAGTCGAGGTAAGGCTTCAGTTGGCGCCCCACCCGGTTCATGTCGTCCAGCTTGGGCATCACCTCATCGTGGACGGCCATCATCCGGCCGAAGGCCTCGTCCTGGGCTTTGATCTGTTCTTCGGTAAAATTGCCGCCTTCGGCAGCCTTTTGCCCGCCGCCGCAGGCGTAAGCGAGGAGGCTCAGCAGGAGCAGCATGGGAAGTATTCGCCTATTCATATTGCAACAGTTTTTTATTTAAAACAGCAGGGGCTGCCCGGCCGTTGCCGGAAAGGAGCCGTTTGTCTTCGGGCGCAAATATATCACATTGGGCGCATGTTCGGCGCCGGGCAGGGTGAATATTGGCCGGGTTCGGGCATATCCCCTCTTCCAAACTGCGGCCCGGCCTCCTTTGTTTGTAAACAAAAACCTAATTTTGCTCACCCAATAGAATCCCTGACCAACAACCAGGCATGAAAGAAACCTACCTCATCGATGCCGTCCGTACGCCGATAGGCGCTTTTGCGGGCGCGCTTTCCACCGTCCGCACCGACGACCTGGCGGCCCATGTGCTCAGCGCCCTGCTGCGGCGCCACCCGGAAATCCCTGCCGGGGCTTATGATGATGTCATCCTGGGCTGCGCCAACCAGGCCGGGGAAGACAACCGCAACGTGGCCCGGATGGCTTTGCTGCTGGCCGGGCTGCCGTTCAGCGTTCCCGGCGAGACCGTCAACCGCCTCTGCGCCTCGGGCATGTCGGCGGTTATCCATGCACACCGGGCCATTCAGGCCGGCGACGGGGATATTTTTATTGCGGGGGGAGTGGAAAATATGACCCGCGGCCCCTGGGTGATTTCCAAAGCGTCCACCCCATTCGGGCGTGACGCGGAGATGTTCGACTCCAGTTTCGGCTGGCGGTTTGTCAACCCCCGCATGCAGGCCGTATTTGGAACCGACAGCATGGGCCAGACCGCGGAGAACCTCGCCGGCCTTTTCGGGATAAGCCGGGAAGGCCAGGACCGCTTTGCCTGCTGGTCGCAGCAGAAAGCCGCGGCTGCGCAGCGGTCGGGCCGGCTGAGCGAGGAGATCGCAGCGGTGGAAGTAAGCCTGGGCAAAAAAGGCTCCCTGCTTTTCGAGCAGGACGAGTTCATCAGGCCTGACACCACCCTGGGAGTGCTGGCCGGGCTGCGCACGGCTTTCAGAAAGCAGGAGGAAGGCGGCACCGTAACGGCGGGCAACGCTTCGGGCCTGAACGACGGCGCTGCCGCTGTCCTGGTCGCTTCTTCCGAGGCAGCGTCCAGCTACGGCCTATCGCCTCTGGCCCGCATCCGCAGTTCGGCCGTGGCGGGGGTGGAGCCCCGCATCATGGGCATCGGGCCCGTGCCCGCTTCCAACAAAGCCCTCCAAAAGGCGGGCCTGAGCATGGATGATATGGATATCATCGAAATCAACGAGGCCTTTGCCGCTCAGGTGCTGGCCTGCACCCGCCAGTGGGGCCTGGCCGACGATGACCCCCGCATCAACCCCAATGGCGGCGCCATTGCCCTGGGCCACCCGCTGGGCATGACGGGCGCCCGCATCCTGCAAACTGCGGCGCTGGAACTGAAAAAACAACAAAAACGCTATGCTTTGGTGACGATGTGCATCGGAGTAGGGCAGGGTTATGCCGTGGTGCTGGAAAGCGCGGCTTAGGTGTGTATAAAAAAAACATCCCGGAACCCGGCGACAGCCGGATTCCGGGATTCCCATTTTTGTCGTGTTCGGAGTTTTGCAGCCCTAGCCTACGATGTCAGAAAGGAACAGCCCCTTTTCCGTGATCCGGACGACCTGTGTTTTTTCAGCATCGCCCTGTTTGACGGTAATCAGGTACTTCCCTGCCGGCATCTGGTCCAGGATCAGTTTGGTTCGGAAGCCATTGCGGCCTGTGATCCGCTCTTTGTGGTAGGTAAAACCATGGAGGCTCTTCACGGCAATAACCGTCGGTTGCTCCGCCAGGTTGGCCAATTGGATGACGACGGCTTTGGCATCGGCCGGTTCGCTGTGGAATGTGAAGCCGCCATCGTCAGCGGTGTGGGCCCAGACAGGGAGGGCCATGGCGGCCAGCATAAACGCCGCCAGCACTTTTTTGAAGGTTTTCATAATATGTCGGGTTTTGATTTCGGGACAAAAAAGCTCCCTGCTCCCCATTTTTGAAAGTTCATTTGATGAACCGCCCGGTTTTTTCGATGAACTCGCGTTTTTCAGGGATTATTGGAATAAAGGGGCTTTTTACGGGCATCACCTCACCCGCTTTTTTTGTCAATGCTTCCATTAGGGCTTGGAATATGACGGCCATATTTTTTAACAGGAACTACATTGGCATAACCCTATGAATGTCTTGCATATCCCCGACACCCCCGATATCCCCGATATCCCCGATTGACCCGATTGACCCGATCCACCCGATCCACCCGATCCACCCGATCCACCCGATTGACCCGATCCACCCGAAAAACCCGATCCACCCGAAAAACCCGATTGACCCGATAGACCCGATCCACCCGACAAACCCGAAAAACCCGATTGACCCGAAAAACCCGATTGACCCGATTGACCCGATCCACCCGATTGACCCGATCCACCCGATTGACCCGATTGACCCGACAAACCCGATAGACCCGATATCCCCGATCCACCCGACATCCCCGGTTTACCCCAAGCCTAAAACCTATGCCCGATCGTGAGGAAGTATCTCAGGTTTCGGGGCAGGGAGCCATCCGTATCGATGGGGTACATCAGGCTGAATTTCACGGGGCCCAGGAAGGACTGGTAGCCGGCGGTCAGGCCGAGGCCGGCCAGGAATTGCTCGGGCTGGGGCGCGTTGTCGGCCAGGAAATCAGGAGTGGCGAAAATTCCGGCGTTGGCGTCGAGGGAGATCATGAGGTTGTCTCTCAGGAAGTGCTGGTAGCCCAGCCCCAGGCCAACGGCGACCTGGGCGACGAGTTGGTTGGCGTCCAGGCCGTAAAAGGGGATGGAGCGGCGGGTCAGTGTTTCAGGAGCGCCGACGAGGTAAAAATCGCCGAAAGTGTTGCTGGGGTTGAAGACGAAGCCGGCGAAGGGGCTGACCGTCAGGGAGGCCCGCTTGTGGAGGGGGTAGTAGCTCTTACTCCGGAAGCTCAGTTTTGTATAGGGGACGAAGGAGAAAAGCGAATCGGGGGAGATGCCCGAAAGCCCGCCTGTGGTTTTAACATTCAGCCCGTTGTTGTATATTCCTTTGACTTCCAGCGACAGCAGGGTGCCGGATTGCGGCAGTATGTTGCGGTTGAGGCTGTTCAGTTGGAGAAACCCGAAGATGGTGTAATTGGTGTATTCAAGGCGCCGGAACAGCGGCGAGCCGCTCACGACGGGTTTGAAGAAGAGCTGTTCGCGTTGCAGGCCGAGGCCCGCCATGCCATTATTGCCCAGGCGCCTCTGCAGCCGCAGGTCGGCCAGCCATTCCGACAACTGAAAGGTTTCGTTCTGCCTGCCGTCCTGATAGATGGGTATCTCATCGCGGCTGAGCTGGGTGGTCAGCACGGCTGCCCAGCGCTGCGGGGAGCCCAGGTATTTCAGGTAGTTGAGGTTGAAGCGGTAGTTTTCGGCGATCGTACCCGTCAACATCATGCGGGAGGCGGGCCGGAACAGGTTTCGGGAACTGATATTGAATAAAAAGCCCGCGCCCAGATATTTGTCGAAGTTGACCGCTGCCCGGATAACCGTGGGCGTTTTTTCGGCGCATTTGAGGCTGAGGACGGTTTTACCTTCCTCCTGCCGGAGCCGGTAGCTGACCTGTTCGAAGGCGTTGGTGCCGTACAGGCGGGCGATGCCGCGTTCGATGTCATCGGCGCAGACGGTGGCGCCTGCCTCGATGCCGAACCGGCCCTGTAATTCCCGGACGTTGAACCGTTTATTCCCTTCTATGACGATGTGGTCGATGCACAGGCTGTCTATTGCCGGGAGTGCAGGGTGGGGGAGTGGCGGCCCCCATTTCCGGAGCGAGTCGGCCAGCATTTTGAGTTTGTCATACTGCAGGCGCGCCGCCCGTTCTCCGCGCACGATGATGGAATCGGCTTTTTTGAAATCCTGGGCCTTATAGCCTTTCAGGTCCGGTTCTAGGTATATATCGACCAGCGGGAGCTGTGCTTCGGCGTCGCGGATGCTGAGCAGGAAGGCCGTCTGCATCAGGATGTCGGAAAAGCTTTCCATTTCTTCGGGGCCGGGTTTCAGGCGCCCGGTATAGACGCCGATGACGATGTCGGCGCCCCAGGCTATGGCCTCCTCCACCGGAAAGTTCCGGATCGCGCCGCCGTCGATGAAGATCGTGCTGTCGCTCCTGACGGGAGCAAATGCAGAGGGGATGGACATGCTGGCCCGCATGGCTTCCGGCAGCGACCCCTTTTCGATGACGTGGTGTTCGGCCCTGATGACATCGGCGGCAATGCAGCGGAAGGGGATGGGGAACTCCCTGAAATCTTCGGTTTGGTATGCCGGCAGGCAGAGGCGGGAAAGGAGGGTGGAAATTTGCTGGCCCCGGATCAGCCCTTTGGGCGCCTTTACCCTGCTGTTTTCGAAGGTTAGTTCCAGCAGTTGGTTCTCGAAGTAATTTTTCTCTTCGAACAATACATCCGGCAGGTCTATCCGGTCGCTGAGCACCTTGTCCCAGTCGCTTTGCAGCAGCAGCCTCTCCAGGGTGTCCGCCCGGTAGCCGATTGCATACAGCCCGCCGATGATGCTGCCCATACTGGTGCCGGTGATGATGTCGGGTTCGATGCCCACCTCTTCCAGTACTTTCAGCACGCCGACGTGCGCCATGCCTTTGGCGCCGCCGCCGCTGAGCACCAGCCCGATTCTGGGCCGGCGGGGCATTTCCTGCGCCCGGGCGGGGATGGCCAGGAAAAAGGCAAAAAGGATGATAAACAGTTGGGAGATTTTTTTCACGGCTCTGGGTTTTTCCGGCAGTCAAAATTAAGCCTTTTGCCAATGCCGTGCACGCTTTGGCGCGCCCCTGCCGCGCGGGAGCCGGCCTTCCGGAGGGAAGCTGTGCAGTAAAATACGGGGGCCTATTTATTCTTTTTGTGCTCCTGTTCGTAAGATTCGAGGAATTCGGCGACGATTTCGTCGATGATGTCGCGCAGGTAGGTCTTTTCCAGGCGGGCGATCTTTTTGAGTTTTTCCAGTTTTTCCGGGTCGAAGGTCAGGGTGATGCGGCGGGCGTTGCGTTCCTGGACGCGGATGTTTTCCGGCTCGACGGTGCTGCGGATCAGGGCGTCCAGGCCGCTCATGGGTTTGTGGCGCCGTTTTTTCACTTCCGGGTTGCCGGAGATAGGTTGCCGTTTCTGCTCGCGCTTTTCGTACTGTTCCTCAAAAGATTCCTCGAAGGCGCCTTTCAGGAAAGCTTCCAGTTCGGAGGAAAAATCCTTGGCGTGGGTTCGTTTGCTCCCTTCTTCCTCTCTGGGCTCCTCTTTGCGGCGGGTGGCGCCCAGCAGGGGGCTATCCTCCTGCAGGGTGTCTTCTGCGGCGGCGCCGAATACGCTTTCCAGCCCTTCTGTGAATCTCTTTTTGGCCATCCGGTTATTTCTTCATCATCAATGATTCCATCTTTTCGACCCTTTGCAGTATTTCCCTGCACAGGTTCAGGTAATCCTCCGCGCCGGCGCTGCTGCGGTTGTATTCAAAAATATCCTTGCGCTGCGAAGGCGCTTCGGCCAGGGCAACATTATCGCGGATCATGGTATCGAAGACCAGTTCGCCGAAGTATTTTTTGATCGTTTCCACCACGTCGCGGTTGAGCACCTTGCGGCTGTCGTACATCGTTGCAATAACGCCGCCGACCTGCAGTTCCTTGTTCAGGCGGAACTTCACTTTCTGGATGACCTGTTTGATCTTGGCCAGCCCCTGCAGGGCGAGGAATTCGGTTTGCAGGGGGATGATGACGAAATCGCTGCAGGTCAGTGCGTTGAGGGTGAGCAGGCCGAGGGAGGGGGGGCAGTCGATGATGATGTAGTCGTATTCCTCCCGGATCGGGGCGAAGAGTTCGCGCAGGATATACTCGCGGCCGGCTTCGTTGATCAGTTCCATTTCCGCGCCGGACAGGTCGAGGGTGGAAACGATCACGTCCATATTTTCCTTGACGGGCACGGGCGCCAGTTCCGACTCTCCCCGCATAGCCTCGTAGATGGTCTGGGGCGGGCGCGTGGCGCCCAGGGAGAGCGTAAGGTTGGCCTGGGGGTCGAGGTCGACCAGCAGTGTTTTTTTGCCCAACTCTACCAGCCCCGCGCCGATGTTGATCGTGCTTGTCGTTTTACCCACCCCGCCTTTATGGTTGAGCAGTGAAAATATCTTTCCCATATCCGTGTGATACTAGCTTTGCTTTTTTGGAAGCTGAATTTAAGCAAATTATGCCGAGCGTGCTTATTATGTGGGCAAAAATATGCATTTTGCTTATACTTTGGCCCGGGATTCGGGGATTTTCGGGTTTAAATTGCGGCGCCGAAACCAAAATGCAACAGCATGAAACGGGAAATTATCGGAGCGTATTTTTTTTCGCTGCTCTTGACGGGCTGTGCCGCCCTGGCAGGCGTAGGCCGGCCGGGGGCTCCCCTTCCGCAGGCCTATGCTCCGCCTCAGGGCAAACTCTTTATCATCGGCGGCGGCAAGCGCCCGCCGGCTATGCTCGAGGAGTTGATCCGGGTGTCCGGAATTGACAGTGCAGGGCATGCCATCATCCTCACCATGGCGAGTGAAGAGCCGGATACGGCCGCCTATTATGGCCTGCGGCAGTTTCGGGAAATGGGCATTCCTGCGGAGCGGCTCCGCGCCCTGCATTTTGAAAAAGGCCATTACCCGCCCGCTGCCGTTGACTCGGTGCGGACGGCCCGGCTGGTGTACATCAGCGGCGGCGACCAAAACCGCTTTATGGACGTGGTGCTGGGCAGCCCCGTTTACGGGGCGATCCATCAGGCCTACCGGGCCGGCGCCACCATTGCCGGCACCAGCGCCGGCGCTGCCGTGATGAGCGCCAGGATGATTACCGGGAATGAATTCAAACATCCCGAGTATACAGGCGATTTTCGCACTATTGAAGCAGATAACATAGAAATCAAAGAAGGCCTGGGCCTGCTGCCGGGCGCCATCGTCGACCAGCATTTCATCTACCGCATGCGCATGAACCGCCTGATCGCCGTCGCGCTGGACCATCCCATGGAAACAAGCATCGGCATTGACGAATCGACGGCCATCCTGGTGCAGGGGCGGGAGGCCCGGGTGGTAGGCGATTATCAGGTTATTCTGTTGCGCAACCCACAGCAAAGCCGCAAAAGCCGCAACGGCCTGCTCGGCGGCCGCGGGCTGGAACTGAGCGTGCTGCTTCCGGGAGAAGTGTTCAGGCTGGATTAGAACGGTGCATTTATACATTTTACTTTGGCGCATAACGCCCAGAAGGTTACCTTTGCCAAAATTTCCGAACATGAAAGCAAACATCTCACTGGTTTTAAACGCCATCCTGCTACTGGCAGTGGTTTATTTGTTTACACAAATGCGCTCATCCGGCAAAGCTGAAAATACCGCGGAACCGGCCGCCGCACCGGCCGGTGCGCCTTCGGTCGTTTACATAGACGCGGACACCCTGCTTGAAAAATACGACTACTTCCGCCAGCAGAAAACAGTACTGGAAAAGCGCGAAGCGGAAGCCACCGAACGCCTGGCCCAGCGGGGAAGAGCCCTGGAAAACCAGTTCCGCCAGGTACAGGAAAAGATACAGAAAGGCCTGCTGACCCCCAACCAGATCGCTGAGGAAGAACAGCGCCTCGGCCGCCAGCAACAGGTGTTGATGGAAGAGCGGGAAAAACTCACCCAGGAGTTGCTCGGTGAAACGCAACGCGTCAATGAAGAACTTCAGGAAAAACTCAAAGGCATTCTCGACAGCCTGCGCGCGGAAAAAGGCTATGCCCTGATCCTGCAATACGGCCAGGGCTCCAGCCTGCTGAACGCATCGGAAGCGCTCAATATCACCGAAGAAGTGCTGTCCATACTTAATGAAAAAGGCGTAACGGAGGAAAAGAAAGATACTTCGGCTGCGAATTGAGCAATCTGTCATTTCCTAAATGGCCGCTTCGAAAGCGGTTTTTAGGGCAGGATATGAAAAAACGGGCGGATCGGGCTTTTGGCGCGATCCGCCCGGACTGTTTCTACACCCTCAGCTCCCAGCGGTTGAGCCCTTCTTCCTCACAATCAACCTGTAGAAAACCACTTTTTTGCAAAACCCGCTCTGAGGCCAGGTGGCCTATGGGGGTAGTCGCTATGATCGTTCTGAGCCCGGCCCTGCCCTTCAGCCACTGGCAGAAGGCGGTGGTGGCTTCGGTAGCCAGGCCCTGCCCTTCATAATCCCGGCTGATGTAGTATCCGATCATAATCTCTCCGGCCTCATTCGGAAGGCCGCTGCCGCCAATCCCGCCGATGCGGCAGTTATGTGCCTGGTGGATGATGAGCCAGTGCGTAAACCAAAGGTAATGCTCAGGGTAAGCCCGCATATTCGGCAGGCAGAATTCCTCGAGGGATGGCCTCAATTCGGCCTGGAAATCCTCCGGAAGCTCCAATGAAACAGGAGACAGGCCCAGTTGCCGGCCCATTTCTGCGGGGTTCTCAATCAAAAGGGAAATAGTAGCCTCATCCGGCGCAATCAGGCGAAGGCGGGCTGTGCTTAACTCGAACATGATGTTGGAATTGGATTAAAAAAAGGGTTATCAGGTTCCCCTGGCGCCCTTTTCCTGAAGATGCCAAAAAGCTACAAGGGGAACAGGGCTCAACAGCCTATCCAATTCCAGGCCTGTACCGGCGAAGTTGTGAAATGCTCGTTCTCAGAGGCAAAGTTTTATTGCGCATCAAAAATAATCATTTACCAGCTAAAAAGGAACAGCGGCGGCAGCAGCAGCAATGCGCATACCAGGCTCAGCAGCAGGAAGAGGGGCAGGCACCAGCGCAGCCAGATGTTGTAGGGGATTTTGGCGATGGCCAGAATGCCCATGGTCACTCCGCTGGTGGGGATGACCAGGTTGGACAGCCCGTCGCCAAACTGAAAGGCCAGCACGGCTGTCTGCCTGCTGATGCCCAGCAGGTCGCTCAGCGGCGCCATGATGGGCATGGTGAGGGCGGCCTGCCCCGAACCGGACGGCACAAAGAAATTGAGGCAGGTCTGGAACAGGAACATGATCTCCACGGTGACGGCTTTGGGTAGGCCTTCGGAAGCCATGGCGATGCCGTTGAGGATGGTGTCGATGATGCGCCCTTCTTCGGCAATCACCAGCAGCCCCCGCGCCAGGCCGATGACCAGCGCGGCCACTGTCATATCGCGTGCTCCGTCTTTGAATGCTTCGGTGGCTTCGTGCAGGCTGAGGTGGGAAACGATGGCGGCCGCCAGCCCCAGCCCGATGAACAGCGCGGCGATCTCGTTGATGTACCAGTCCCAGCGGCCCACGCCCACCACCAGCAAAACGAGGGCAGCCAGGAGGAAGAGAAGCGTCCACTTTCTGGCCATCGTAAAATCCAGGTGGTTTTCGATGTCCATGTGGCTGAGGTCCCGTTCCTGGTCAATTTCATACACCAGGCTCTTCCTTTTGTCTCTGGCGATGCGGTTGGCGTACCGCATTATGTAAACGATGCCAACGGTTGTCGTTACGGCCCATACGACAAGCCGGTACCCCATGCCGCTGGCGGGCGGCAGCTCGGCGATGCCCTGCGCCACCCCGATGGTGAAGGGGTTGATGAAAGCCCCGGCAAAGCCCACGCCGGCCCCGATGAAAGAGATGGCCACCCCGGTGATGGAATCATAGCCCAGGGCAATGCCCAGCGGGATCGTGATGAGCACAAAAACCAGTACTTCCTCACTCATGCCGAAGGTGGCGCCGCCCAGGGAGAACAATAAAATAATGAGCGGAACGATCCAGTTTCGGTAGTGCGGCTTTTGTTCGCTGAGGCGGATGATGCTCTGCAGGGCCGCGTCGATGGCCCCCGTGCGGGTGACGATGGAGAATGCCCCGCCTACCAGGAAAACGAAGCCGATGATCTGCGCTGCTTTTGCGAAACCTTTTATGGGCGCCTGAAAGAAAGCGCCGATGCCCTGCGGCGAAGCGTCCACACGCGCATAGGAGCCCGCCACGATCACCTGCCGGCCGTCGAGCTCCGCCCGCTGGAATTCCCCCGCCGGGACGATCCAGGTCAGGATGACAAATACGAGCATGATGCCCATGATAATGACAATGGTGTCCGGGAATTTTTTTAGCTGATCCATGGCTCCGTTTCGTGTTTTTTCGTTCGTCCTGAAAAGCCTGTCGCTTCCAAACATAAGGAATTATTATTATTTTGGTGAAAATTGGCTTTTCCCGGCCGTTTTATAGGCCCGGAAAAGCCGGAGGATCAAAACAGACACATCATTCCAGGCGGCGCTATCAAAGAAGATTCGATCCAGGATTTGCTGCGGTTCGGGCCATTGGTTCTGGATGAGCCCTTGTCCAGGGAGGCATTCTACGCCCTGGCCGCCCGCCATCCGGAACTGCGGATGGAGCGTGCTCCAAACGGAAAAACGACGATCATGTCTCCAGTGAAATTTGGTACCGGAAACCGGGAATCGTTGGCTACCATTTTTTTGGGATTGTGGTGGCTTCGCACCAAGTTGGGGGAAACCTTCAGCGCCTCCACCGGCATCGAGCTGCCCAACGGCGCTATCAAAAGCCCGGACTGTGGCTGGGTCAGCCCGGAGCGCCTGGCGCAGGTGTCCGCTCTGGAAAAGGAAAACGAATTTCTGAAGGTGATGCCGGGCATGGAAATGCCGCTGGACGAATTCAGTGTGGCGGAGTAGCGCCGGCAGCTTTTCCCCGGCCCTTTACGCCGGTGAAAAGGAGCCGGTGGTCAGCTTTTGATAAACCGCCGGGTAATGTTCTTGCCTTCAGCATGGAAATGAATAAAATAACTCCCCGCTGGCAGGCCTTCCAAATTGAGCGTGTTTGCCCCGGCTTCCGCCGTCAGAACCAATTGCCCAAACAGGTTGACGACGCGGATGCTTTTTACCTTTTTGTTACCCCTCCAAAGCCAGCGCAGCTCGTTTTGAACGGGGTTGGGGAAGACGGACAGGGATTCATCCCCGCCGGCAGTGGGTGTGGCGTTGAGGACTTCCGCACAATCCGGGCCGGTATCGAAAACCCTGAATAATTCCCCTTTCTGCACATACCAGTTCTGCCATTCTCCGCCTTCCCCGCTTATCCAGTCGCTGAGGTTAAAGAAGCCCTCGCCGGTTGGCCGGGCGGGCAGCGCAAATACTTTTACGGCGCTCTGCCCGCGGTTCCATGTGAGGGGGACGCCTGCTTCGATCACTTCAGGCAAGAATTCTTCCTGGCAGTTGGCCTGAAGGAAGTAGGTGAAATCCTCCGGGTATTCGGGGTAATCGCCGAAGGCGCGGGCCAGGCCGTTTTCATCAATGGCTACCGCCGTGTATTCGTTGCAGGCGATGCCGAAGGAGCGGGCATTGTTCGCATGGGCCAGGCGAGCCAGGAAGCCCACATGGCGGCCGGCGCGTTGGCGCTGGTCGTAATGAGTGTCCGTTATCAGGTTATCGGTAAAGGGTACATTCAGGAAGTCGTCTTTGCCCAGCAGTTCGAAACTCGGGTGGAAGGGGTCGGCCAGTGCTTCGCCCGAGGCCAGGGAGGAGCCGGAAGGTGCGTAGTAACAGCGGCTCAGAATGGCCATGCCTGCGCTTGTTCCGCCCACCGGCACGCGCTTTTCATTGATCAGGTAATTGATGGCGTCTTCGACGGGCGTATCTTTCCAGTAGGTGTAATAATCGAATTGGTCGCCGCCGGCGATAAACAGGCATTCGGCGTTTCGTATCTGGTTGATCACATAGCCGTCATGGGCGGCCAGGCCGGAATCAAAGCGGATGGTCCGGACGGAATTGACAGCTACGCCCAGTTCGGAGTAGAAATAGTCATTGTACCCATCGGAGCCGCTGGCGCGGATAACCACCACATCGCCTCCGCCGGCGCGGCTGAGCATCCATTGCATGGCCTGGTCATTGTCGCCGCCGCCGCCGGCCAGGACGATTCCGGGCAGGACGTTCTCTCCGGGTACATCCGAAGTGTCGCCGGTGTGCCAGGTGGCATAGCTTTGAGCGGATAAAGAAAGGCTCATTAGCGCCGTAGAAATAAGAGCAAGGAAAGGTTTCAACATGACGGGAAAGTAGTATGATTTGAAAATAAAGTATAGGCGGATGATGCTGTTGATGCCGTGCAAGGCATCAACAGCATCTGTGAGTTTACGCTACCGCCTGACCACCATCCGCGCCGTGCCGATCTTGTCTTTGGTGCGGATGCTGATCAGGTAGGCGCCGGCCGGCAATTGCGCCGTGCTGATTTCTGCAATATTCCTGCCCGGGAACTGTTCGCCCAGGGGCAGCATTTGAAGGGTGCGCCCCATGAGGTCCTGTACCATAAGGTTTACCTCTGCCGCTTCGGGTAGTGTATAAGCCACCTGGGCCCTGCCTTGGCTGATGGGGTTGGACAGTACCGTCAGGCCGAAATAGGCATTGTCCACCTCCCGGGTATTCGTCATGATGACGTTCGAAATGGAAATGTCATCAACCAGCAGGGCATCGCCGGAGGGGGTGATGTTCCGGAAGGCCAGGTGAACCGATTGCCCGGCGTAGGCGGACAGGTCGATCTCCCTGAACTGGGCTGTCTGGTATCCCTCGGGGGCAACGGTGAGCAGTATCTCGCCATTTTCCGAAAAATCTTCATAGGACGGCGCTCCGGTGTTGAGCAGCACCTGATAACTATCCGGGAAATTGCCGGAAGAGGTGGTGGACTGGGCCTTCCAGCTCAGCACGGCGCCATCGCCGAGGGTGAGCCTGGGCAGTATCATCCAGTCATCGGCGGGCCCGGCGTCATCGACATACCAGGACAGGCTCAGGGCTGCCCAGCTGTTGAACAATCCACTCTCGAATACGATCCAGGCGGAATCTATGAAGGCGGAATCGCTTTCACTGGCAGGAATGAGCATGTCTGCATTGATCAGCGTAAAACCTTCAGGCATGAGGCCGTCTTCGAAATCGTAGGTTACTGTTTCCTGGGCCATTGCGGGCGCCCAAAACAGGAATAATGCCAACGCGAGTTGTACAAGTCTTTTCATGGTACAGCAGGATTTTGATTAATGGAATGAGAAAGAATGAGATGTAACAAAGCGACAGGCACGGCAATATGCCGCCTGAAGATTTTGGTCCGGAAAGGGAAAAGGGAAGCGCCCTAGCAGTCGAAAATAGGCTGCAATCCCATCAGGCTGAGCTGCTTGTGCGTGGGGATCGCGGAGCGGATCTTACTATGGAAGAAGAAAACGGGCATTGTTGATTGAATATCGAGTCTCAATTTTACAAAAAAACGGGCAGGGGATAATCATTTGGGGTGATTTTAACAAAAAACCTTCCGTTTCGGCGGCGGAAACCGCAAAACCCGGCCGGATATTTGGCGGTTTGCGCAATACTCCCTATCATTGGGAAATGATCCATTTCTGCATGTTCAGCATTTCCCCCATATCGTCCGCCAAGGATACGTCTCTGCTCATGGAGACGCCGAGCCTCAGCGGTTTGCAGCCCATCTTCGATTGTTAGGTTTTCCTCTCTTTCCCCTTTTTCCCGCGCTGGCCTGAGCGGGCATGGCCTAACCTGATTTTCTGTTTTTCCGATGCCCTGCGCCCTTGGGCCGCCATTCCAAAATCACAAAACATTTACGGTCTATGAAAAAGCATTGGCATATCCTGCTCTGGGTTTCCCTGTATCTGGGGTGGGGAAGTGCGGCGCTGGCCCAGCAAAAGCTTTCCGGGCGGGTGACGGACGCGGACACGGGAGAGCCGCTTATCGGCGCCAGTGTGTTGGTAGTAGGGGCTTCCAGAGGCGCTATCACGGATTACAACGGCGACTACGAGCTGGAGCTTCCGGAGGGCGCCCTTCAGCTGGAATTTTCCTATGCCGGTTACACACCCGAGTTGGTGGCCCTCCTGCAGGGGCAGAGCCGGCTCGATATGCAACTGAAGCCGGGCCGGCTGCTCGAGGAAGTCGTGGTGGTCGGTTACGGCGCCCAGAAGCGGAAAGATGTTTCCAGCGCCATACAATCTATTGGCGCCGGTGAAATCCAGGACATTCCGGCGGCCAGTTTCGAAGCGGCCATGCAGGGCAAAGCTTCCGGCGTCAGCATCACCAGCCCTTCGGGCACGCCGGGCGGCGCCATTAACGTCAATATCAGGGGCATTTCTTCCATCAGCGCAAGCAGCCAGCCCCTGTTCATCATCGACGGCATCCCCGTCGTTTCGCGCAATAACTCGGCGCTCAACCAGAACATCCAGCCGGTAAACCCCCTGGCGGATATCAACCCGAACGATATCGAGTCCATCACCATCCTCAAGGATGCTTCGGCGGCGTCCATTTACGGGTCCCGCGGCGCCAATGGCGTCATCCTGGTCACCACAAAACGCGGCAGCGGGGATAAGGCGAAGGCCAGCGTCGGGTACTACAAAGGGTTTTCCACCATCACGCGGGAGCCGGAGATGATGGATGCCCGCGAGTTTGTCCGTTTCCTCAACCTCGCGGCCGCCAATGACGGGCTTGGGGCGGCTTACTGGAACGATGACTTCGGCTTCGACCCCGACGACCCCAATGCCGTCGTTCAGTCGACGAACATTTACGACGCCATTTTCCGCACCGGCCAGACGGATAATGCCGACCTCAGCCTGCAGGGCGGGAACGGGCGCACGCAGTTTTACCTCAGCGGCAACTTCTTCAATCAGGCAGGTATTCAGCTTGGACAGAACTTCCGCCGGCTGAGCACCCGCCTCAACCTCGACCACCGGATCAGCGAAAAGGTAAAGGTTGGCGCCAATTTTTCAGCCAACCGCAGTAACCACCGCCGGACGATCAACGAAAATGATGAGTTTGGGGTGGTGATCAACGCCCAGGCCTGGGATCCCTCCGCACCGGTTTACGAGTCCGATGGCAGCTACGCCAACCCCGTCAACTACAGGGCCTGGTGGCCGCTGGAAAACCCCGTTCTGATCGCGAAGGAGTACAGGAACAGCTCCATCTCCTCACGCCTGCAGGGGTCTTTGTTCGGGCAATACGAAATCCTCCCGGGCCTGTTGTTCCAGACCAGCTGGTCGGCCGACCTCAATACGCTGAACGAGGAATCCTATACCCCCACCTTCAGCAATAAAACCAGCATCGGGCAGGCCATTTTCGCCACATGGGAAGAGTTGTCCTGGCAAACGGAAAACACCCTCAACTTCACCCGCCTGCTCGGCGGCCACAGCATCAACCTCATCGCCGGTTATTCCGCCCAGGAGATCCGGGCGGTGTTTTCCGACATGGAGGGGACGGGTTTCGCCACCAACGAAACGCCCAGCATCTCTGCAGCGGCCAATATCGTATACGCCTCTACGGGCAGGAACCGCTCGGCCCTGCAATCGCTGCTGGGGCGGTTTAATTACGGCTATAAAGGCCGCTACCTTTTTACTTTTACGGTGCGGGCCGATGGGTCTTCGCGTTTCGGCGCCAACAACCGCTACGGCTATTTCCCTTCCGGCTCGCTGGCCTGGAACCTGGCCGAAGAGCCTTTTTTGAAATCATCGGGCCTGTTCAGCGCGCTGAAGCTTCGCGCCAGCTATGGCATCACCGGCAACCAGGAAATCGGCGGAATCTGGGTGGGAACCTGGGGGCTTGGCGCCGCCTACAACGGCCGCAGCGGCATCTCGCCTGCCCAATTGGAGAACCCCGACCTGAGCTGGGAAAAGACGGCTCAACTGAACTTCGGCATCGACGCGGGGCTGCTCGACGGGCGCCTCAGCCTGACCGCCGATTATTTTATTAAGAACACCACCGACCTGCTGCTCAATGCGGATGTTTCCGGGCTTACCGGCTTCACCTCCGTTTTCCAGAATGTCGGCGAGATTGAAAACAAAGGGCTGGAAGTGTCGGCTACTACGGTGAATATCCAGAAAAAATCCTTTTCCTGGTCCACCGCCTTCAACCTGGCCCTGCTGGATAACACCGTTAAGAAATTGTTCAATGACGGGGAAATCCTGGGCCGCAACCACATCCTGAAGGAAGGTGAGGCCGTCAGCGCCCTGTACCTGATCAAATTTCTGGGCGTCGACCCCGAAACGGGCGACGCGCTGTTCGAAGATGTCAACAGCGACGGGGTTATTGACTTCGACGACCGGCAGATCGTGGGCAGCGCCATTCCGTCCTACTTCGGCGGCCTGAACAATACCTTAAGTTTCGGCGGTTTTTCCCTCTCGGTTTTTATCCAGTTTTCGGGCGGCAACAAGATATTCAACCAAAGCCGCCACGCCTTCGAAAACTACGGCCAGTTGCGCAGCGGGCTGCCTTACGGCAACAACAGCCGCTACGTGCTCGAGAACTACTGGCGCGAACCCGGGCAGATAACGGATGTGCCGCGCCCCAGCCTGATGACCGGCCAGATGCAGCGCTTCAGCACCCAGTTTCTGGAGGACGGCGATTTCGCCCGCCTGAAAAACCTTCGGCTTGGCTATCAGTTCCCGAAGGCTGTGGTGGAAAGAATGGGGCTTTCCTCGCTCCATTTATACCTTCAGGCCCAGAACCTGGCTACCGTCACGGGCTATCGCGGGTTTGACCCCGAAGTTTCCACCAATACGGCCAGCCAGGGTGCGCTGAACACCCAGCAGGGTGAAGACTTCGGCACCCTGGGGCAGGCCAGGACGGTTTCGATGGGGGTGAATGTGGGGCTTTAGAAATGTAAAATGCGTAATGTAAAGGTAAAGCTATCAAGTATGCCGCTGAAGCGGTAAAATCCGAGACAATGAAAACGATAAAATACATTTTCTGTCTTTGGCTCCTGTCGGCCTTTTCAGCTTGCCAGGGCTTCCTGGATGTTGAACTGGACGACGAGATCATCACCTCCGAGGCCATCGTCAACAAGGAGACGGCGGAGGCGGCGGCCATTGGCCTGTACAACAGCCTGCAGGGCCTGAACCTCTATGGCGCCGACTTTGTCGTGCTGCCCGATTTGCTGGGCGGAAACGCTATTGCGACGGGCTTTCAACCCCGCTACGAAGAGCTGGCGAACGCCCGCGTGCCGGCCACCAATGCTTATGTGGAGGGAGCCTGGGTGGATCTTTACAACATCGTCAATTCCGCAAACAACATCCTTCAGCACATCGACGGCATCGGCGGCATCGGGGACGCGGACAGGAGCCGCATAAAAGGGACGGCCCATTATTTCCGGGCTCTGGCCCTGTTTGACCTGCTGCGGCAATTCGGGGAGTTTTTTGACGACACTTCTCCCTATGGCGTCCCGGTTTTTTCGGAGGTGCTCGACCGCAGCACAGCGCCTGCCGTGGGCCGGGCAGGCGTTGCGGAAACTTATGATGAGATCGTGGCGGCCCTGGAACAGGCCGAACAGGCATTGCCGGAATTTGACGATGCCTTCTTCGTGTCCCGGGCTGCAGCCCGGGCGCTGCTGGCGCGGGTGCACCTGTACCGGAAAGAATATGGCCGGGCGCTGGATTATGCCGATCAGGTGATTGCCGGCAGCGGCTTTTCTCTCAACGAGGACTATGCAGACAATTTCGATGTGGAAGCCTCAGCGGAAGCCATTTTCGAGATCAATTACACCTCCATCGACGGCAATGGCCTGGCCGGGCTCCTCATGTTGCCGGCGGCCAACGAAGTGTCGGTTTCCAACGATTTGTGGAACGCCTTTGAGGAGGGCGACGCCCGCAAAGCCCAGTTTGTCCGCCGCTTCGGCATCGCGCGCTGCCTGAAGTACGGCGATTTGGCAACGGATATCGGCACCAATGTCATCGTTTCCCGCCTGGCGGAGATGTATCTGATCCGTGCGGAAGCCCTTGCCAATACGCAGGGAATAGCCGGCGCCCTGCCTGCCCTGAATGCGGTGCGCAGCCGTTCGCTGCCCGATAAGCCCATTCTGGAGCAGGACGTCCCCAACCTGGATGCCTTCAATGATGTTCTGATCAGGGAACGCCGCCTGGAGCTGGCCTTTGAAGGCCACTACTGGTTCGACCTTGTTCGCCTGGGCAAAGCAACCGAAGTGCGGGATATCGAGGCGTACCGCCGGATATTGCCCATTCCCGGGCGGGAGGTTAGTGTGTCAAAGGGAGTGCTGGTGCAGAATCCGGGATATTGAGTGTTACAAAAGGTGTAACTATTCAGCACGCCTGCGTGCTGAATAGTAACCAAAAGGTTAACTATTTAGTTTGGAGCGCAGGCCTGTGGCCCGCGAAGTGATAATCAGGGAGCTTTTGAGGGGCTTTGCCTGCTTCGCGGGCCGCGGGCCCGCGTTCCGGATTGACGCCAGAGATCCCTGAAAATAGTTACACAAAAAAAAGAGAAAGATGCAGAAATACAGCCTTGCCATTCATGGGGGCGCAGGCGCCATACTGCGTTCGGAGATGACGCCTGAGAGAGAGCTGGGCTACCGGAGCGCCCTGCTGGCAGCCCTGGGAGCAGGCGAGGCCGTTCTCAGAAATGGCGGCGGCGCGCTGTCGGCTGTCGAGGCGGCCGTGGTGGCCCTGGAGGATAATGAATTGTTCAATGCAGGCAGGGGGTCGGTGTTTACCCATGATGGTACTAACGAAATGGACGCATCCATTATGTGCGGAGAAAAGCTGCAGGCTGGCGCCGTGGCGATGGTACAGGGCGTAAGGAACCCCATTTTGCTGGCGCGGCGGGTGATGGAGGCATCCGAGCACGTTTTCCTCTGTGGTGCCGGGGCGCTTCGGTTCGCGCAGGAGCATGGCCTGGAAGAGGCGCCGCCGGAATACTTTTTTTCGCCATTCCGCTTCCGGCAGTTGGAAGAAGCCCGGGCGCGGGGGCTGGTGCAACTCGACCACAGCAGGAAGTACGGCACGGTAGGCGCCGTTGCCTGCGATGCCCATGGAAACCTGGCAGCCGCCACGTCCACCGGCGGGCTGACCAACAAAAAATACGGCCGCATCGGCGACAGCCCGATCATAGGTTCCGGCACCTATGCCAACAACCGGACCTGCGCCGTGTCCTGCACCGGCCATGGCGAGTATTTTATCCAGGGCGTTATCGCCTACGACCTTTCGTGCCTGATGGAATACAAAGGCATGAGCCTGCAGGAGGCTGCCGATTTCGTCATTCACCACAAACAACAGGCCCTCGGCGGCGACGGCGGTCTGATCGCGGTGGACGCCCGGGGCAACCTGGCCCTGCCTTTCAATTCCGCCGGCATGTACCGGGCCTGGGTGCGGGAAGGAGAAGAAGCAGGGGTAGGGATATATGAGTAGCCGTCAAATTTATTTGACAGGCTCTGCCTACAGTAGCCCCCCGAGGGCAGGTATCCGTCAAATTTATTTGACAGGCTCTGCCTACAGTAGCCCCCCGAGGGCAGGTATCCGTCAAATTTATTTGACAGGCTACTGCCTACAGTAGCCCCCCGAGGGCAGGTAGCCGTCAAATTTATTTGACAGGCTCTGCCTACAGTAGTTCTCGAGGGCAGGTATCCGTCAAATTTATTTGACAGGCTCTGCCTACAGTAGCCCCCGAGGGCAGGTAGCCGTCAAATTTATTTGACAGGC
>CAUJDW010000026.1 GCA_963169455.1 Bacteroidota bacterium
GGACTGTCGCTTTGATAAACCGACGGCGATGAAACCGATCCTTCTTCTGGATCCGTTGCAATTCTTTGATCTCTTCCGTGCTCAGTTGTAGTTTCACGCCAAAAGTTACGAATTTTCCCAAATCATTTCGCTACGAGTATAAATTGCATAACTACTACTTTACCCTGATTTTCCCCGTCAACAACTGCTGCATCAAGCCTTTCTTCTGGGCTTGCAGGGCTTCCAGTTTTTTCTGCAACAGAGTAACCTCATAATCCGCTTTTGATAATATTTCGCCAATAATCGTCTGTTCTTCTTTAGGTGGAAGAGGCACCTTTAGATTGAAAAAGTCTTTTTTGTTGACATTGAGCAACCCATCTCCCCGAGCGCCAGATGTAATAATCTTTTTAAGCTGTCGGTCCAATCCATGAGCCAAAAACCAATGCTTGTAAAAAGTCGAGTCAATTTTACCAGACGGCCGGAAGCAAATATAGACGAAGGGTACTAAAGCTGATTCAATATCTTCAAGCCGATAAATACACCCCATCTCATACAATTTGGAATTGCCTTTATTGTACGCAAAATCACCTGCTCTAATCAAGGTGTATCTTTTCAGACTATCCCCTGCAATTACTCTATCAAACTTTTCCTTTTGAGAAATCAGACCAAATCTCGCAGAAATGGTCATGACAGTGTGCTCAAGACCATCATTGGATTCTTCAATCAGTGAAAAAATTTCCTTGACCTTAACTTCCCGCCACGCCCCCTCAAACCCCTTCACCCTTACCTTCCCCGTCAGCAGCCTTTGCATCACCCCCCTTCTCCTTTCCTCCTTCGCCGCGATGAGCGCCTGCGTGCGCTCGATGGCCCGGTCCCAGGCAGAGAGGATGGCGGCGATTTGTTGTTGCTCGGGGAGGGGGGGGAGGGGGATTTTTAACCAATCTTTCAGACTTGTAGGGTTAATATTTACTTGACTTACCCCTTTTGTTGCAATTGCTTTTATTTTCCTTTGACATCGATCCCAATTAAGGTAATAATTGACAAAAAGTGGTGAGCAAAACTTTCCATTTACCTGAAACCTGACTAAATAGGAAGCAAAGGTATATTTCCCATCCAAGTCAAAAATTCCTGTCTTACCTACTAATTCATAACTATTGGTTCTATTGAAAAGGATATCCAACTTTTCCAGAACGAAAGCTTCCATTAGCTCCTCTTCCCAAACAACGAAATCAACTCCATCCTTTGACATTTTCCCATTATCAAAGTTGTTCATTTTAAATATCGGCACATTGCCTTCAGGGGAAGATGGAACAGATAACCCATACTGTGATTTAAGTAATATCTTTCCCAACTTCACCACCTCCCACTCCTTCGGCAGCCAGCCCAGGGGGGTATGTTTGTAGCCCGCCTTCGCCAAGGCTTCGGCGGACAGGCCCGCCTTCGATAAATCTACGGGGGGCGGGCCTGCTTTCGCCGAGGCTTCGGCGGGCGGGCCTGCTTTCGATAGAGCATCGGGGGGCGGGTGGGTGATTTCGTTGTCGGCATTTCTCTTCATTTCAATTTCTTTTTTTCTTCGATCAGGAAATGTTTGAGTTGTTCTTCGCTCGGCAATTGCAGGAGGTATCTGGATACGAAGAGCCGGTTATCCAGGCCTCCGGTGGCGTATTTTACGACCGCTTCATTTTTCAGCGAGCATAGAATAATGCCGACCGGCGGGTTGTCCGTGTCCTGCATCTCGTGGCTGCGGAAGTAGTTAAGATAAAAGTTCATCTGGCCGGCATCCTCATGGGTGAATTCGTCCATTTTCAAGTCGATGAGCACATGGCATTTCAATATACGGTGGTAAAAGAGGAGGTCTATCTTATAGCGCCGGTTGTCGATAAGGAAAGTTTTCTGGCGGGCTTCGAAGCAAAACCCTGTGCCCAGCTCCAGCAGGAAATCCTGTAAATGGTCCAATAATGCTTTTTCCAGGTCTTTTTCCCGGAATACTTCTCTCATTTTTAGCCCGAGGAATTCAAATACATATGGATCCCGGATCAGTTCGGAGGGGGCGAACTTCTGTTCTCCCTGAATTTGTTTTAGCAAAGTTTGTTTATCAACAGATAACCCGGTGCGCTCGTATAAAGATGTAGCAATTTGTCTATGCAGCTGACGATAAGACCAACTCCCTTTAATACTTTCAATTTCATAGAATAATCGTTGATGGGGGTCGTCAATCTTCAATAGCTCGACAAAGTGAGTAAAGGAGAGGAGCGTGGACAACAATTCATGAGGCGCCAGCAATTCAGTTTTGAAATCTTCAGGCAATGCCTGAAGATTTGCATTAAGCAAATTCAGTTCCGGGATGTCCTTGATAAGCAAGGAAAATTGAGGGTAACCAAGATAAAATTTTCTGAACAAGGTCAAATTGGTATAGGAAACGCCTTTTATGCCTTGTCTTTTCAATTCATCGGCCAGGTTGTACAGTAAACGCTCTCCATGCTTAGCATAATCTTTACCATTCTGCTCATATTCCACAATGTAAAAACCGAACAACCAATTACGCAGGATCAGGCTTTGATTAATGGCCACAACGGCTTTAGCCTGAAAAACAGCCTGCGTTTGGTTGAAATATTCGACGAGTTTTTTGTAGTCCATAGCTTATTCTTTCCCTTTTTTCAACTGCCCTTCCACAATGCCCGCCAGCTTGGCGCCGATTTGCCGGACGAAATCCCGGCGTTCTTCCTCGCTGATGGTTTGGGAGTAGCGTTTTTCAATGGGAAGGATATCCGCATAAGCCGTTTTGATGACGTATTTGTTGCGGTGTTCCAGGCCTATCTGCACCGAAAAGGCCAGTTCGAATAGCTGGGTTCCGCTGTGCTTCAGGCCTTCCCAGTGGAAGCGGTAGCCTAAATCCCGGAACACCGTAAGTTTGCCTTGTTCATAGTTCCGGCGGAGAAAAGATTCGAAAGGTTCGGCTTCTGCTTTTCTATTAATTGATTCCCTGGTAGAATACGTAGGCTGATGCTGATAATTAGCGTAGAAGTCGTCCAGGCGCCGCAGTTTTTTCTCGAGCAGTTCAATTAAAGGCAAGAAGCTATCCTGAGCACGCTGCCACAGCAATTCGTTGGTTTTCTCAACAGTTGGGGCTTCCTCCTCTTCCAGGGAGCGCTGCAGCAGCTCGATGCGTTTTTCCCAGTCGTCCTCCTCGCTGATATCCTCACCCCGGGCGCCGCGCAGCATGATTTGCAACGATTGTATCAGATTCTGGCCGACAAAGCGGGAAAATGCTTCCAGTTGACCGGCATCGGCTTGTTCCAGGGCAAGCAGGTAATCCTCCTTGTCTTCTTTTCGGATGATGACGGGGGGGTAACCATAGCGAAGCAAAACGAAATTCAGCAACAGGCGCGCCACCCGGCCATTGCCGTCATCGAAAGGATGAATGCGAACAAAGCGGTAGTGCAGTTCTACAGCCTGCAGTATTGGGTGCATATCTTTTTTTTCCTCCCGCTCCCGATACCATTGTATCAGTTCCTCCATTTTAGCAGGCGTCTCTTCGGGCGAGGCATAATAGAATACCTCCCCGGTGCTCTTCAAAACGTGGTTAGGTTTGTTTTTATACACGCCTATTTCCACCCAGGCGCTGGCTTCTATACCATCCGGGGTTATGACTTTCTTGAGATACCGCTCTTTCAGGATCATTTGATGCAGTTCCCTGATAAATTGCTCGGTCAAAGGGTAATCCCCCTTTACTACATCCATGAGCCATTTCAGCGCTTCGTTATGGCCCACAATTTCAAAATGATGGCGCAGGGGTTTCCCGTCTGCTGTAAGGCCATGTAAGATAAGCAGCTTGGTTTCTCCATAGGTCAGGGAGTTCCCCTCTATACTGTTGGAATGGTAATCCCACCAAAGCCGGAATTGTTGCCATATTCTAGCTTCCTGGCTGGGGTCCAGCGGGCGCAGTTGATCGAGTTCCGCTTTTAAGGCGTCTGCTTGTTTGATGATTTCGGGTATAGCCATATGCTAATTTACAATTTAAGGCGAACTGTAAAGCATTCCTTGACAGTTGGCTGGGGGTTCTGGCTTCGAGGCGATTTTCGTTTTTCATTATTTCGAACTGTTGCGGATTTTGCAACAGTTCCTCCATGGGTAAACTTTGCCCCCTTTTCGACAACACGGTCGTCATTCCCCATCACCTAGCTTGCCGGTAGTGGGATTAGTAGACAGTGACCTTAGTTGCTGAATGGCGATTTGGTTCAACTTTTTGAGCCGCTCGGCCTGAGGCAGGTTCATCCGAATAAATTCGGCATTCATGCTTTCGAGGTTCGCCAGCACCAGTAGCTGCTCGATGGTGCTGTAGTCCCGGATATTGCCTTCTCTGTTTGGGTTTTCTTCCCGCCACTGTTTCGCCGTTTTACCGAAAAGAGCAACGTTAAGCACATCCGCTTCACTGGCATAAATAAAACTTATTTGATCCTTAGTGAGGTTTTCCGGAATTATACTTTCCTTGATCGCATCCGTGTGTATCCTGTAATTTAGCTTTGAAAGAGTGCGGTTTAGGTTCCATTCCAAAGAAAGCCTCCGGTTTTCGTCTTCTTTGAGGCGCTGGAATTCTTTGATAAGGTACAACTTAAACTCCGGACTGAGCCAGGAGCCGAATTCGAAAGCAATATCTTTATGAGCGTAGGTACCACCATACCTTCCTGCACTAGCTATCAAGCCTATTGCATTGGTCGCCTCGATCCACTTTTTAACAGAGAGATAAAAACTGTTTCTGCCTGCTTCATTTTTAATTCCCTCGAATTCGGGGGAATTAAAATCCGGGTTGTTTAAATGTTCCCAGACCCCCAGGAACAAAACCGTATCCTTATTCTTTAGCCATTGTTCAATGAGCGCGCTCCCTCCATCAAAGTTCCTGACCATATCGGTGAGTGAAATATAATCCTGTTCATGCTGGCTAAGGATAGTGACGGCTGTTCCCTGCACATTTATTGTTGATTTCTTTGATTTTGCCATGATCGTTGTATTTAATCCAGCCCTAACTCCCTCAAATACCCCTTCATCCGCTCCTGCACCTCGGCCAGTTCCTGCTCAATGGAATCGATCCGCTGCTGCACCGCCTTCAGGTCCACCTCCGGCTCCTCTTCAAAAGTGTCCACATAGCGGGGAATATTGAGGTTGAAGTCATTCTCCTGTATCTCCTCAAAGGTGGCTACGTAGGTGAATTTATCCTCCACCACGCCGGGCTGTAGTTCACCGGCAGCAAAGCGGCGGTAGGCGGCGACGATTTCTTCGATATCATTTCCCCGGAGAATGTTCTGGTTCTTCCCCGGCTCAAAGCGCTGACTGGCGTCCACGAACAGTACATTCCGGTTCGCCCCTTTGCCCTTGTTGAAGACCAGGATAGCCGCCGGTATGCCCGTGCCGAAGAAGAGGTTGGCGGGCAGGCCGATCACCGCTTCCAGCAGGTTCTCCTCTATCGTCTTTTGCCTGATCCTCCCTTCGGAACTGCCCCGGAAGAGCACGCCGTGGGGCACCACCACCCCGACCTTGCCTTTGCCTTCGTAGGCTGTTTCTATCATGTGGGTAATGAAGGCCCAGTCGCCCTTGCTCTTGGGGGGCACGCCCCGCCAGAAGCGGTTGTAGGGGTCAGAATCCGGGTCGAAATCTACGCCCTTGGCTTCTTTGTCATCGTGAGATTTCCCCCATTTGTCCAGGCTAAAGGGAGGATTCGCAACGACGGTGTCGAATTTCATCAAAGCGTCATTTTCTTTGAGTTTTGGGTTGCGAATGGTATCCCCCCAACGGATGGTGGCGCTGTCCATACCGTGCAGGAACATGTTCATCACGGCCAAAGCCCAGGTGCTTCCATTGGCTTCCTGTCCGTAGAGGGAAAAATTGTCTGACCCCACTTCCTTGCCCGCTTTGATGAGCAGGGAGCCGGAACCGCAGGTGGGGTCGCAAATCCTGGCTCCTGGTTGCGACCGGGTCAGCTTAGCGATCAGGGTGGAGACTTCTTTTGGAGTATAAAACTCGCCCGCCTTTTTCCCGGCATCCGAAGCAAACTGGCTGATCAGGAACTCATAGGCGTCGCCGATGACGTCCTGGCCTTCCAGTCGCGATGGGCGCAGGTCCAGTTTTTTGTCGCTGAAATCGATGAGCAGGTTTTTCAGGCGGGTATTCTTGTCTTTAGCGTCTCCCAGGTTGCTGGAGTTAAAGTCGATATTGCGGAATATCCCGGAGCCGTCTTCTCCGGAAAGCTTACCGGGGTTGGCTTCTTCCAGCGCCTCCAGCGCCTGGTTGATCAACTCGCCGATGTTGGCTTCGTTTCGGTTGTTGTACAGGGAATCGAAGCGAGAATGCGGGGGGACGACAAAGCGCTCGCGCTGCATGGCCCATTCGGCCCGCTCCTTGTCGCCCTTGTACTTTTCCAGGTACTCATCCAGCTTATCTCTCCATACATCGCTCACATACTTGATGAACAACATGGTCAGCACATAATCCTTGTACTGCGCCGGGTCGATCACACCCCTGAAAGTGTCGCAGGCGCGCCAGACGACTTTGAATACATCTTCTTTGTTGGTCTTATGCATCTTTCGGGTTTGATTTTGACAGGTTGAGTAACAAATTCTGATAAAATACTTCTTTTTGCTCCAGCAAGGCTAAAGCCAGTACCCGTTCTTTTTCCCAGAGACCTTGTATCTCCAGAATGCGTTGCTGTACCGGGACAGGCGGGTTGGCAACCTCCACCTGCGCCACTGCTTTTTTAGAAAGGGAAGCGATCTGGGTTCCCCGTGAAAGGCTGGAAAACATGGATTGCATGAAAGCCGTATTGAAATACCACTGTAAATATTCCGGCACCACCCTTTCATCCTTCAGGCGGATGACGAAGAAAGTGGAGGAAGCTACGGCAGGGCTGGCTTCCTTTTGATAAAGGCAGGCCCGGTTATAATCGCCTTTGGCAATAAGCAGAATATCCCCCTGCTGCAATAAGTGCCTTTCCAGCCGCGTATCCAGGAATATTTCAGGCTGAATAACGGCATCTCCCAGAAACTTCCCCTGTGCGTCAAAGTGTTTTGACTGCAGGTAAAAGGTGTCCCCTGAAGCAGCTGCTTTCTCATAGACTCCGGTGGTAATGTTTGCTATGTCTTCCAGTTTTTTTATCATTTGTAGGCGAAATACTTCCTTTTTACTGAGTTATATGATTTTTATTTTAAGTAATTAATGTACAAAATAACAACTCGAAAGAACAAATGCAAGCTTTTTTCCTTTCGTATTATTTGAGGGGTGCTAATATCGTACGCAGTTACTCAAATAACAAAAGCGCCACCGGGCGAAAGCCCCGGTGGCGCGGTAAAAGCCAGTAAACCAGTAGCCCTTCGGCTACTTGCTACAAACAAACTATTTATGTATCGTGGAAATAAGCAGTCAAAAAAACACGGCCCCGGGGCGGCGCATTAAGCCCTTAACCCCACCCTTTTTCCCGATCCCGGGCCGGGGCCGTACGAAAGAACCCTTTTGAAGTTGATTTTGCGTTCCCGGCTCCTCCTTTCCAATCAGGAGCCCTTCTGCACAGTTGTTTAATGGTTTTGAACAAAGCTTTGGCATTTCGGCCATTGTTTGCGATCTTGACAGGCCGCAGCGGGCGCTGCCGGGGCTTTGGGATGATGATCCTGGATTGGCGGGGGCTCATTTTTTCTGCTCCCTGCCGTTTGTTTTTGATGTAGTTGTTACGATTGCTTTCTTAACCTAAACCAACAACCGTGCCAAAAACGATTTTCCGATTTCTTTTCTTCCTCTTTTTTTCTGCAGGCTTTCTGTTTTCCTGCACAAAAACCCCTCAAAAACTTGGTTATCAGGCAGATAAAAACTTCATTGCCGAGCGGGCAGCCCTGGTCTCCCCCCACCCGCTGGCTACGGAAGTTGGGCTCGATATCCTTCGGCAGGGAGGCAATGCCATCGATGCAGCCGTGGCCGTGCAGTTCGCCATTGCCGTAGTGTATCCGCGGGCGGGCAACCTCGGCGGCGGCGGCTTCATGGTCATCCGCCTGGCCGATGGAGAAACGGCGGCGCTCGACTACCGCGAAAAGGCGCCCCTGGCCGCCAGCCGCGACATGTACCTCGATGCGCAGGGCAATGTCATCGAAGGGCTGAGCCAGGACGGGCACCTGGCTGCCGGCGTGCCGGGCACGCCCGCCGGGCTGCTGGAAGCCCACGCCAGATACGGGCGCCTCGGCCTCGGCGAGCTCATACAGCCGGCCATCCGGCTGGCGGAAAAAGGCTATCGCCTCTCGGAAGCGGAAGCCGCCCGCCTCAACGGCTTCCAGGATGAATTCCGCAGGTTCAACGACAAGCCCAACCCCTTCATACAGGATACTTTCCTCACCGGGCAGCGGCTGGTGCAAAAGGAACTGGCCCAGAGCCTGCGGCTGATTCAGGCCCGGGGCAAAGCCGGCTTCTACGAAGGGCCCGTCGCAGAAGCCATCGTAGAGGAATGCAAAAGCGGGAACGGCATCATCACACTGGAAGACCTGAAACAGTACCAGGCGGCCTGGCGCGAACCCGTCGCCGGGCGCTACAAGAATTATAAAGTCATCTCCATGCCGCCTTCGTCCAGCGGCGGCATCGTCCTGATGCAGATGCTCAGGATGGTGGAACCCTACCCGCTGGCCGGCTACGGCTTCCACTCCGCCGGCGCCGTGCACCTCATGGCCGAAGCGGAGCGCCGCGCCTTTGCCGACCGCGCCGAACACCTCGGCGACGGCGATTTCTATGAGGTTCCGCGCGACTCCCTGCTCGCCGAATCCTACCTCCGCCGGCGGATGTCCTCCTTCAACCCTGCCCGGGCCACCCCCAGCGGCTCCATTCTGGCCGGCAACTTTTCAATGCGGAAAGAGAGCTACGAGACTACCCACACCTCCGTCGTCGATGCCGAGGGCAACGCCGTTTCCGTTACCACCACCCTCAACTCCAACTTCGGCTGCAAGGTATGGGTGGACGGAGCCGGTTTTTTCCTCAACAACGAAATGGACGATTTCAGCGCCAAGCCGGGGGAACCCAACCAGTTCGGGCTGGTGGGCGCCGAAGCCAACAGCATACAGCCCGGCAAGCGCATGCTGAGCGCCATGACGCCCACCATCATCGAAAAAGACGGGCAGTTGTTCATGGTGCTGGGGGCGCCGGGCGGCCCGACTATCATCACGGCCGTATTTCAGGTATTCCTCAACGTGGCCGAATTCGGCATGAACCTGGAAGATGCCGTCCGTGCCGGCCGCTTCCACCACCAGTGGCTGCCCGACCATATCCTCATCGAACGCGGCGCTTTTCCCGATACCACCCGCCAGGCCCTCGAAGCCATGGGCCACCGCTTCGAAGTGGTGGGGCGCATGGCCGTTATCAAAGCCATCCAGCGCCTGCCCGACGGGCGCCTCCAGGCCGCCGGCGACTTCCGCAACCCGGATGATGACGCAGGGGGGTATTAGGGCGGAATGTTGAAATACTGGCGTACTGCCCCGGCTCCACCCTGCCGGCTATGGCCGGCCAAAACCACTGGATTGCCGGCCTTTTGACCTATCAACCAAAACCAGAATTCATGAAACGCATAATCCTCACCCTTACCTTTTTGAATTTCCTGGCCCTGGGCTATGCGCAGGTGCAGGGGCTGGACGGCATCAACGCCGGGCGCCTGCACAAGCAGAAAGTAAGCATGCTGGTACTGGGGGGCTGGGCGGTGGGCAATATCGCCGCCGGCAGCGTCCTGGCAACCCGGCGGGAAGGAGAAGACAAATATTTCCACCTGATGAACGCCGGCTGGAACCTGGTGAACCTGGGGCTGGCCACCGCGGGTTATCTTGGCGCAACCGGCGCCAGCCCCGAAGCGCTGGGCCTGTACGCCACCATCAACGAGCAGCACAAGATCCAGAAGATTTTCCTCTTCAATGCCGGGCTGGACGTGGGCTACATGATGGGCGGCCTGTACCTGATGGAGCGCTCCAAACGAACGGAAAACAAACCGGAACGGCTGCGCGGCTTCGGCAAGTCCATCCTGCTCCAGGGCGCCTTCCTATTCGCCTTCGACCTGGGGGCTTACTTCTGGCAGTCAAAAGGCAACGCCCGGCTCCGCCCCTTGCTCGAAGGGCTCAGCTTCGACGGGCAATCGCTGGGCATGGTATGGCAGTTTTAAAAACCTACCTCCCCCGCTCTCCCAGTTCCACTACCTGGAGATCTTTGGGCAGGCCGTCTTCCAGGGTAAAGCGCACAATGGTGCGCAGCCTGTGGAAGCCCTCGTTGCCGGCAGCGCCGGGATTGATGTGCAGCAGGCCCAGTTCCCGGTCGGGCATCACCTTGAGGATGTGGGAGTGCCCGCAGATGAAGAGCCCGGGCGGAGCCGCCCGAAGAATTTCCCGCACGCGTTTGTTGTAGCGCCCCGGATAGCCGCCGATATGGGTCATGAATACATCGGCGCCCTCGCATTCGAAACGCAGGTCTTCGGGAAACCGCCGCCGCATGGCCGCATCGTCGATATTGCCGTACACGGCCCGCAGGGGGCGAAACGCCTCCAGCCGGTCCGCCACGGACGCATCACCGATATCGCCGGCATGCCAGATTTCATCACACGCTTCGAAATAATCAAAGATGCCCGGGTGAAGAAAGGAATGGGTGTCGGAGAGCAGGCCTATGCGCTTCACTGTTATTGGTTATTGGTTGTTGGTTGCTGGTTGATAGCTGTTGTTTTTGAAGCCTTCCCATCCCGGGCTCCTTGCAGTCGGTACGGGACTCTCTTCGGCCGCTTCCGCCCGCCCACTCGCTTCGCTCGCGTTCGGGTAAAATCTCCCACTTTTCACCCAACCCTCAGCACGATTTTGCCGAATTGCTGCCCGCTGGCCAGGCGTTCGAACGCTGCGGCCGCATCGGTAATGGGGAAAACGCTGTCCACCACCGGGTGGATGTGATGCCTGGTGACGAAAGCCAGCATGTCGGCGAATTCGCGGTCGCTGGCCATGGTGCTGCCCAGGATGGATATTTGTTTCCAGAATATGGACTGCGGGGTAAAATTCGGTACGGCGCCCTTGCTGCCGCCGTAGCTGACGATGCGGGCCCCGTAGTTGCACAGTTTCGGGAAAAAGCCGAAGCCCGGCCCGCCTGCGCTGTCGATAATGAGATCGAAGCCCCCGGCCTGGCTGGCCAGTTCATTTTCCCAGCCTTCCAGGGTGTAAACCGCTCCGCCCCCGGCGCCCATTTCCATCGCCCGGGCGATTTTGGCGCCCGAACTGGAAGTCACAAACACTTCCCCACCCGCGGCCAGGGCGAATTGCAGGGCGAAAAGGGCAACTCCGCCGCCGATGCCCGTGATGAGCACCTTTTCGCCGGGCTGCAGCTCCCCGCGCGTAAATACAGCCCGGTAGGCCGTCATGCCGGCCAGGGGCAGGGCTGCGGCCTCCTCCCAGTTCAGATGCGGCGGTTTGTCGTGGATTTTGTCCGCCTCCACCGCCACCTGCTCCGCCATCGCGCCGTGTTTGGGCATGCCCAGGATGGAATAACTTTTATCCTGGACGCGCATGCTGCCCCCCCAGCCGATGTTGGGGTTGATGAGCACCTCCCTGCCGCCCAGCATACCGGCGCCGTCGGAGCCGAGAATGGCGGGAAAAACAATGCGGGGGTAAAGCCCTCTGGTGATCCACACATCCCGGTGGTTCAGCGCAGCAGCTTTGATGCCGACAACGGCCTCCCCCGCCCCGGGAACCGGGCCGGGAAATTCTTCCCAGGAGAGAGGCATATCCTTCCCTTTCAATACGAGCGCCTTCATAGCTTATGTTGTTGCAATGCCATACTGCCCACTGGCGTACTGACACTAATAGGCCTGCAGCGGTACGATGACGTATCCATTCTGGGCGTATTTCTCGAAGTCCGCATACCGGATGTTCATGTACCCGCCCTGGCCCCAGCTGCTGCCCCAGCAGCTTTGGACTTCAAAAACCTGCTCGACCTCGTCATAGCCGACCACGATCAGCGGCGCCAGTTCGCTGCCGCTTTTGGACGGGCTCCACACCGCGGTGTGGGACAGGTTCCGGATGGACGGATCGGCCTGCAGTTCGATCAGCACGGGGTTGCCCCGCATCAGGGCTTTGCGCACTTCGAAAATCTTTTGCTGGCCCCGGGTCACATCTCTAAAGATATGCAGATAGTTGGCAATTTTAAATTTCTGCGTGGCATTTACGGCGTATGGGATGTTGCCGGCGTCGTAAGGCATAATAGCCGCGCTCACCGTGCCGTTTTCAACGAGAAAGAGGAAAGCGTCGCGCAGGTTGACGGATTTGCCGGTGCTTTGCAGGCTCAGGGCGATGTAATCGGGGCTGAGGTTGTCCTTGTAGTTGTCGTTGAGGTTGACGTAATACTCCAGGCAGGTAGCGAGCGCGTAACCCAGCTCGGAGCCCCGCGCCCCCACCTTGCGCACCGGCATCATGTAGGGTTTGACGTTCTGGCGCCGGAGCATGTCCCGGGGGTCGCCACCTACGCCGGGCACCGTCACCATGAGGAGGTCGATCAACTCCATGTCGGAAACGCCGATGGCGATGCCTTCCGTCGTTTTCAACTGCTGTTTGCCGGGCTCCTGGGCCAGGAGCGACAAGGGAAAACCAATCAGGAACAGGAGAAAAAAAGGGTACTTTATCATAGTGCAAATGGATTTTCAGCATCATTCATCCCAAAAGCCGGGCCGCAGAGGAGGGCGGGAAAAACCTGTTCCATCAACGACAGGCCCGCGGCCTTTCTTACATGGGGCGCTCAAAAAAGTGCGCTTCAGGGCGGGAGGGCGGGAACAAAAAAGCGCGGGGCCTTCTCCCCACCGTGAGCCTTTCACCGGAAAAAAATGTTTTGTTAAAGATGAGGCCGGGCTCCAACCCTTTACTCATGGTTTTAATCTATTTTTGAAAACATTATCCAATAACCATACAAAGACATGAAAATCGTCAAACGGCTTCTCCTGGTTTTTCTGATCCTCCTGGTGTTGATCCTGGGAAGCGCCATCGCCCTGCCATTTATTTTCAAGGACAGGATTGTCGAACTCGCCAAACAAGAGATCAACAAAACGGTCAATGCGAAGGTGGACTTCCAGGACGTCAGCCTCTCTCTGCTGCGCAGCTTTCCCGACTTCAACCTTCGCCTGAAGGGCTTTTCGGTGCAGGGCGTCGATGAGTTCGAAGGGGTGCAGCTGGCCGGCGGCGAAGCTGCCGAACTCACCCTCGACCTGATGTCTGTCGTCAATGCGGGCCGCCCCATCGAGATAAAATCCATCCGGCTGAAAAAACCGGACGTCCACGTTTACGTGCTGGAAAACGGCAAAGCCAACTACGATATCGCCAAGCCCGCTGAAGCACCCGCAGAACCAACGCCAAGCACAACGGACTACACGGGCGTCAAGGTGGAACTGGATGAATACAGCATCACCGGCGGCAAACTGGTTTACGACGACCGCAGCCTCGGGGTGTACGTGGAAGCCCTCGGCATCAGCCATGAAGGCGCCGGCAATTTCACCATCGACATCTACGACCTGGATACCCACACGGACATCGAATCCCTTACCGTGGAATACGGCGGCATCACCTACCTGAAGGAAGCCGCAACCAGGCTCGACGCCATTTTCAATGTCGATTCCCCGAACAGCAAGTACAGCCTGAAAGACAACCAGCTCCGCATCAACGAACTGGACCTCAAGGCCGACGGCTTTGTGCAGCTCGACGGCGACAACTACCACATGGACCTCACCTTCAGCACGCCGGAAAACGATTTCAAGAGCCTGCTCTCCATGATTCCCAACGCCTATATCGAAGGCTACGAGGATGTTAAGGCTGAAGGCGCCTTCACCCTTTCCGGCGAAATCAGGGGCACGTACAACGGCGAACAGGAAGCCTATCCGGCCTTCCGCATCGAAACCTCCGTCAGCGAGGGCAGCGTCCAGTATCCCGGGCTGCCGCTCGGCATCACCAATATCAATACCCAGGCCCTGGTCAACAGCCCGGGCAGCAATTTCGACAGCCTGACGGTTGACGTGCCCCGCTTCAGCATGAAGCTGGGCAACAACCCGTTCGAAGCCCACTTTAACCTGAAGACCCCCGTTTCCGACCCCGACGTGGCCGCCGCCGCCAAGGGGGTGATCAACCTGGCCGAACTGGCGCAGGCATTCCCCATGGAAGGGCTTAAGGAACTGAACGGCTCCATCAAGGCCGACCTGCGGGTGGATACCCGCTTGTCCACCATCGAACAGGAGCGTTATGAAGATGTAAACATGGACGGCCAGCTTCAGCTGACGGGCATGAATTACCGCGCGGAAGGGATGCCGCCGGTGAAGATCAGCAACCTGCAGATGGCCTTTACCCCCCGGCACGTCCGCCTCGATGATTTTACGGCCATGCTGGGCAAAAGCGATGTACGTGCCAGCGGAACCATCGACAACATCCTGGCTTACTTCTCTCCGAAAAAGACCATGAAGGGCCGGATCACGCTGCGCTCCAACTACCTGCTTGCCGATGAATGGATCCCGGAGGAAGAAGCAGAAACCACAGCCGAAGCGGCGCCTGCCCTGCCGGCAGGCCCGGCAACCGAAGGCGCCACAACGGCGGCGGCAGCCGAAACGGCGATCTTCGACCGCTTCGATTTCTCCCTCGACGCCGAAGTAAAGGAACTGGTTTACGGCGACTACAAGGTCCGCAATGGCGTCGCCCGCGGCAACATCAAACCCAACAGGCTGGCCGTCAACCAACTGTCGGGGCAGATCGGAGACAGCGACTTCAGCGCCAATGGGGTCATTACCAACTTGTTCAGATACCTGTTTGAAGACGGCGTGCTGGGCGGCCAGCTGGCCCTCCAGTCCAGATACTTCAACCTCAACCAGTTTATGGAGGAGGAAGAAGAAGCGCCCGCCGGCGGGCAGAGCGGGAGCAGTGCAGCAGGCTCCGGCCAGGCCGGCTCATCCGCAGGCGGAAGTGGGGAGGCTGCAACCGCTTACAGCACCATTCCCGTACCCCCGAACATCGAAATGACGGCTACCGCCAAAATAGATAAAGTGGTGTACACCAATATGGCCCTGGAAGATGTACAGGGCGACATCGTCGTGGCTGACGAGGCCGTGGTGCTGGACGGCGTGACCGCCCGCGGGCTGGGCGGAACAATGGCCATGAGCGGCAGCTACGACACCAAAGACATCGACAACCCGGGCTTCAGCTTCAAATACGACCTGCAGAAACTCGATTTCCAGCAGGCCTTCAACACCCTGAACACCTTCCAGCAGCTGGCGCCCATCGGAAAATACATCAAAGGCACTTTCTCCAGCACCATGATCATGGACGGCAAACTCGGCAGCGACATGATGCCCAAACTGGAGAGCCTCAATGCCGAGGGCTTCCTCGAAACCATCAACGGCATCATCCAGGGCTTCACGCCCACCAGGGCGCTGGGAGAAAAACTCAATGTGGACTACTTCAAGGAAGACATCCGGGTCACGAATACCCGCAACTGGTTCGAAGTTAAAAACGGGGTGCTTGAGCTGAAGGAATATGACGCCAAACTCAAGGACATCAAAATGCGCATCGGCGGAACCTACAGCCTGGCCGACCAGCTCAACCTCAAGGTCAAGGCGAGAGTGCCGCGCAAATTGCTGGAAAAGAACGCCGTCGGCGCCGCCGCAAGCAGCGGTTTCAACCTCATCCAGCAACAGGCCTCCAAACTGGGGCTCAACATCAAACAGGGCGAATTCGTCAACGTGCTGGTCGGCCTGACTGGCGACATGATGAACCCCAAAGTTGATGTCAAACTCCTGGGTATGGACGGCGAGGGCGAACAAAGCCTGGCCGAATCGGTAAAAGAAGACGCTAAAACACAGGCGAAAGAACAACTGGAAACCGGCAAACAGGCCGCCAAACAGGCCGCCGGCAAAGCCGTGGACTCCCTGAAAACCGTCGCCGGGCAAAAAGTGGACCAGGCAAAAAAGGAACTCCAGGACAAAGCCACCGATGCCGCCAAGGAAAAACTGGGCTCCGTGCTGGACTCCACCGCCCAGAAAAAGGCCGGCCAGCTCCTGGAAGGCGCCGGCAAGGAAGGCACGGACAAAATCAAGGAGAACCTCGAGAAGTGGAACCCCTTCGGGAAAAAGAAGGATAAGGGGGGAGGGTAGGCAGCAGGCAGTTGGCCCTCATCCGGGAATGCCGGTACGCAGGCCCGCCCGGGGTCAGTTTTCCACCACCTCAAAAGTAGCGCTGTGTTCGTAGTCGCGGAAATCGACGGGGCTGACGCCGGAGATGCCCTGTTCGGCCATATAGACGCCGTAGATGGTATCCACGGCGGCCATGGTCAGTTTGTTGTGGGTAACGATGATGAACTGGGAGTCTTTGGAGAACTTCTTGATAATGCGGTTGAACTTTTCGATGTTGGCGTCGTCCAGGGGGGCGTCCACTTCGTCGAAAATGCAGAAGGGGGCGGGTTTGAGCAGGTAGAGGGCGAAAAGCAAGGCGGTGGCCGTCAGGGTTTTCTCGCCGCCCGATAGCTGGCTGATGGTTTGCGGGCGCTTGCCTTTGGGTTTGGCAACGATCTCGATCTTCGATTCCAGCGGGTCTTCCGGGTCGAGCAGGATGAGGTCGCAGGTGTCGTCCTCGGTGAAAAGGCTGCGGAACACCTCGATGAAGAAAAGGCGGGCCTTTTCGAAAGCTTCCAGGAACTGCGCGGTGGCCGTTTCCTCGATCTCTTTGATGGTTTGCTCCAGGCCTTCCTTGGCCTTCACAATATCGTCGCGCTGCTGGGAAATGCTGTCGAAGCGGGCTTTCATTTCATCGTAGGCCTCTACGGCCATGGGGTTGATCTCGCCGTAGTTTTCCAGGCGCCCGCGCAGGCGCTCCACCTGCAGTTCAAGTTCTTCGCGAGGGATTTCCGCATGTACTCCCTCATTCACCACTTCATTGATCTCCACGTTGAACTCGATGCGCAGGCGCTGAGCCACGGAGCTGATCTCGAACTTGATGTCGTTGACCTTATCCTTCAGGTTGTTGACGAGTATCTGGATGTCCTGGCTCTGTTTATGAGCTTTGCGGAGCTTATCCTCCATTTCGTTGAGCCCGCCGCGCGACTGGAAGTAGTTCTGCTCGGCCTCGGTGAGCAGGGACTCCTTCTGTTTGCGTTCTTCGTAAGCCTGCTGCAGTTGCTTTTCCAGCTCGTCCACCATGCTGTGGAGGCCCGTAATTTCCTCCGCGGCGCCGGCCAGGGCTTTCTGGTCATTGCTGACGATGCGGTGGGCGTCTTCCAGTTGTTTTTCCCGGAAGCCCAGCTCGCGCTGCAGGGTGGAAACCTTGTTCTGCTGGCGGATGAACTGGATGTTTTTCTCGTTGAAGGCGGAAGACGCTTCGCTCAGCTCTTCGGCCACCTGGCGGTAGTTGACGTCCTCGTTGGCGATCCTTTCCTTGACGGCGGCTATTTCCCGGTTTTTCTCTTTCAGTTGCCCTTCGATGCCCTCGTTGGCCGCCTCCAGGTGTTGGATAGCCTGTTCGATGCGGGCCCGCTGTTCGTCGGCTTCCCGTATGAAGGACTCGAAGTTTTCCAGGCGCGTGGAGAGGGCGGCCTTGTCCTGCATCAGCCGGTTCAGCACATGCTGCTGCTCCTGGATCTGAGCGGGGGTGCGCTGAGCCTTCAGGTTTTCGATCTTCGATTTCAGGTTGAAGAAATCGCCCGACAGGCCGTTTTCCTCCTTTTCCAGGCGTTTGATGGCCGCATCGAGCACTTCCATGTTTTTTTTCCGCCCGATCTTTTTGCCCTCGAACAGCCCGATGGAGCCGCCGGAGATGCTGTAGCGGCGCTGGATGAAGCGCCCGCTGCGGGCGAGCAGCACGAAGTTGCCCTCCGGCAGGGGTTCGCTGATCTCATCACGCTCCGTGATCAGCACATTTTCCAGGAGGTAGCTGCAGAGGTTTCTGTAAGCCGGGTCCGTTTCCACCAGGTCGATGGCCTGCAGGGTATCCGGCAGCAGGGCCATGGGGGCAACGTAATCCCGGAAGGCGTCGAGCAGGAAAAAATTGGCTTTGCCTTTCTGAGTTTTGCTCAGCAACTGCACGGCGCGGTAAGCGGCTTCCAGGTTGGGCGCCACGTAGTAGTTGAGGTAGGGCTCCAGGTAGTTCTCGATGGCGGCCCGGTATTCCTCCCGCACGTAGATCAGGTCGGACAACAGGGGCGTTTCCTTGTCCCAGTCGGGCGACTTGGTAGCACTGAGGAAGCGGATGGACTCGGGGAAGCCCTCCAGGTTCTCCACCATGCTCTTGGTGAGTTTGTACTCATTGCGCCTGGCGTCGAGCTCGCGGTTGACTCTGGTGATCTTATGGGTGAGCGCCTCCAGTTCCGCCTCTGCCTGGCGGATGTTTTTCTGGCGGTTTTCCTCTTCCCGTTCCAGGGCGCCCAGGGCTTCGGACTTGGATTTTTCCTCGGCCTCCAGGGCCTCCATTTTTTCCTTCAGCCCGCCCACTTCGTGGCGCCTTTGTTCGATGTCCTTCAGGCTGCGCTGCACGTCCTGGCTGTAGCTCCCCGCCTGGTTGCCGTTGATGGCCTTTTGTTTTTCCAGTTCGAAGGCCTGCCGTTCCAGGGCCTGCTGTTCCCGGACGATATCTTCCAGGCCTGCTTTCAGGGCTCCGTGGCTCTGGCGGATGGAGCCCAGTTTGCCTTCCGCTGCCGCCAGTTCCTCTACCAGCCTGGCTTCCAGGCGCTTTTCCCCGTTCAGTTCCGAGCGGTAAAATTCGATATCCTCTTCGAGCTGGCGGATGCGCGCCTGGGTGGTTCTGACCTCCTCGCTGAGTTTGGCCTGGTTTTGCTCCAGGAATTGTTGCTTCTGGAGGTGCATCCGTTTGTCGTTCTCCATGCCCCGGATGTTGCCCACCAGGCTGTTCAGCTCCCGCTGCCGCTCCGAGAGGGCTTTTTCCTTGTCGAGATTGCCTTTGCGTTCCGCTTCCAGTTTGGCTTCCAGCTGGTTGATCTCCACTTCCACCTGCCGGTAGCGGTGTTCTTCGGCTTCCAGCTTGGCGCGCACCTCGTTCTGGCGTTCTTTCAGAGTGGCCATCTTCATTTTGGCCAGCTCGATGCTCAGCTCCTTGTACTGCGCCTTGAGCTCGAAGTACTTTTTGGTGCGGCGGGCCTGTTTTTCCAGCGCCTTGAGGTTGTTGTCGATCTCGAAAAGCAGGTCCTGCACCCTTTCCAGGTCTTCGTCGGTGCTTTTGAGCTTGGCGAGGGTTTCGCGCTTGCGCACTTTGTATTTGGACACCCCGGCGGCCTGTTCGAACATGCGCAGGCGGGAGTTTTCCTTATCGTTGAGGATATCGTCCACCATGCCCAGGGCGATGATGGCGTAGGAATTGGAGCCGATGCCGGTGTCGAGGAAGAGGGAGGTGATGTCCTTGAGGCGGCAGGGCACGCCGTTGAGGCGGTATTCGCTTTCCCCGCTGCGGAAGAGCAGGCGGGTGATGGTGACGGTGGAATACTCGGTAGGCAACAGGTTTTTGGTATTCTCGAAAGTCAGCGACACCTGGGCCAGGCCGCCGGCTTTGCGGCGTTTGGTGCCGTTGAAGATGACGCTGGACATCTGGTCGAGGCGCAGTTCCTTGCTCTTCTGCTCCCCCAGCACCCAGCGTATGGCGTCCACGATATTGGACTTGCCCGAGCCGTTGGGGCCGACAATGCCAATGACATCCTCAGAGAAGTTGATGACCGTCTCATTGGCAAAACTCTTAAACCCCTTTATTTCCAGCTGCTTCAATCTCATAGCTGACAAAAATAAGAATTTAGCCCATAGCGCGCCCGCAGGGGGTATGCTTTTTACCAACAAGCCAGGAGGATATTATTCACATTGGGCGTGGAAAACGGGGCGGGAAAGTATGATAGCAGGCACATTTGAGATGCCTGGAAAGGTAGTGGGATGTATCAAAAGAACCTGCATCAGGAAAGCCTGCCAAATAATTAACCGCAAAGACGCAGAGGGCGCAAAGAATTGCGCATAATCTCTGCGTTCTTTGCGTCTCTGCAGTTTAATATTTTCCAGGAATGCCTCTGCTTACTTCTGAGGCCACCCCTATACCAGGGCCTTACTCGACGATCAGCTTTTCCGTCAGCAGCCGGCTGCCGGCCTGCACGTTGACGGTGTAGTAGCCGGGAGGCACGCCATCCAGCGGCAGCTGAACGAAACGTTCGCCGGCGGGCTGCTGTTGCCGCAGCACTACCCTGCCCGACAGGTCGCGGATAGTAATATCAAGCGCTTTGTCCACCAAATCGGCGGGCAGGCCGACCTCCACCTGTCCGGCGGCGGGGTTGGGGAATACGCTGATGCCGCCGCCCGGCTTGCCTTCCACCTCTACGGCAACCACGTTGGAATACTCGAAGGCCCCATCGTAGTCCACCTGCCTGAGGCGGTAGTAGTTCAGCCCGAAGTGGGGCTTTTCATCGGTGAACGCGTACTCCAGCAGGCCCTGATAATCACCGGCCCCTTTTACCCGGCCAATGGCCTCATACACCCGGCCATCGGCGGAGCGCTCGATGTCGAAGTGGGAATTGTTGAGCTCGGTGGCGGTGGCCCAGTGGAGGTAGACAACCCCTGATTTATGCTTTCCTTCGAATTTGATTAATTCTACAGGGAGAACCATATTAAAAAGGTCGTTCAGGGTGTTATAACCGTTACCGGAAAGGCTCCACAGCGTATTGAAATTTGCAAAGGCGGCAATAAAAATCCCCAATATGCCATCCGGAACATAATTGAAATAAGTTCTTGTCCCATCATTTGGAAATTGATAATATTTTCCATCCGTTGAATTCCAAATAACAATGAAGAACTGTTCGGGGCTTCCAGGGTAACCATCAATACCAGCATCTACAACTTCACAGTTATTCGGAGGCCCAACAGGAAAATCCTCGTCGGTATTGACTTGATTTGCCTGTATGTATGAAATACCACCTAAATTAAATAACTGAGATGAACCCGCAAGATTATTTGTCGCATCAAAAGCCGCTATCCAAGATCCAGCGCCAGGTATGACACTATTGATTTGAACAGTTCCTACCATTGAAAGAGAGGTAGTACCCGCGCAAGCACTAGCAGTATAATTAAATCCCGCTGGTTGCCCATAAAGGTAAAATGAAATGAAACAAAACAAGGAAGCCAAAATGATGTTTTTCATCTTTTTTAAATTTTTATATCCCAATTCAAGGGCGATAATAGGAACCTACAAAGGATCCTTTTTAATTCATGTAAAAAAATTACAGAAGAGGAAGGCATACAGCCTTCCCCTTTCGTAATTTATTTACTCATAACTATTCTTGCCGAATCACCGGAATAATTGCCCCAGGCATTCCGTCAGCCAAGAACTGAACAAAATACGTACCTGAGCTGAGGTTGATATCATCCAGCCCCATTTTGTACGCTCCAGGCTGAACCAATATTTCGGGCTGGATCACTTTCACGATTTGCCCAAATGTATTCAACAGCTGGATAGTAAGGCGCTGCTCTTTACCTATCTGGTAAACCAGATTAAGGTCAGCAGAGAACGGATTGGGATAGACGCTGTACACATCTTCCGTAAGGCTGAACGATTCTGAATTCAAGACTACATCCTCCGGGAAATCAACTTCAAGGAAACTAATCCGCTTATCACCTGTGAATGTCAAACCTGCATCTACAATAGATCCTTCAAAACGGAATAACACTTTATCTCCAGGTAACAAGTTGGAGGAGCCTTCTACTGTCTCATCGTGGCCATATATCGGCGTTGTCATAAGGTAACCGCCTGGAAGGACTTCCATAGCCCCAAGTATCTCTCCACTTTCAGTTACCAGCAATACTGTTTCCCCAACTGCAGACACTGGGAGGTTAGTAATCGCTGCTACTACATTATAGTTAAGAGAATTCGGGTTTCCATATCCATCTTCAGGGCCACGAGTATCCAACACGCCACCGCCTCCGGTGAGCCAATCCACACCCAGAACAGGATTTATCACCCTTATCTCATAACCAAATCCGTTATCCACCGTCGTTAAGGTATTCAGGAAGGGAGGAAGTGCAGGGTCGAAAATTTTAAACCCTCCGTCATATCCCCTCGCAAACAGCAAGTTGCTCGTGGATATCAGATCTGCGAAATAGTCCGCAGGCGTTGAGCTCATTGCCGGAACGTAGGCAACCAGGTTGATGCCAGCATTCAGGTCCTTTTTGAACGCCGGATCTATTGGCGTACCACAGATCGTTAATGTGGCATCTGATACGACCCTCACATAATAGCCCTCGCCGGGATTGATCTGAGTCAAGGTGTTCAGGAATGGCGGGAGGTTCGGGTCAAAAATAACGACCCCTCCAGAGCTGTTCCTACCCTGTATGAACAACAGATTTCCACTCATGATCAAATCATCGAACACTGTGGTGATAGAATTATCTGCGGGGATCACATCTGTTGAGATCAGGTTTAACCCTGCACTGAGATCAATATCATCACAAACTACAGGAGGATTAAAGGTCACTGTGATATCTTCACAATAAGAAACCGTACCGCAATCCCCTGTTACTTCCAGACAGACCGTATACATACCCGCCATGGCATAGATATGAGATGGGTTTTGATCAGGGCTGGTAATTCCATCACCAAAATCCCAGAACCATATCGTGGGGTTACCGGTCGATGCATCCAGGAAGTTTATGGTAAGGCCATCTGGGCTACCTACACTATAACTGAAGTCTGCTTCTGTATCAATTATAGTAACCTCCAACTCATTCACCGTCGTACACCCCAGCCTCGTCTCCTCCATCGTCAGGGTATACATACCCGGGGTATTGCCCCAGTCCACCGTCACGGTATTACCCGTTGTGCCGGAGGTAATGGTACCGCCGCCGCTGAGCGACCACAGCCGCGTTACGCCCGGGATTACCGGTGTGGTGAGGGCGTAGTTGGCCGTTGTGTTCACGCAGGGCATGTCGTCGCCCAGGATCGGGTTGGCGGCCGGCAGGGCGATGATGTTCAGCACGACGTCCTCAATATCCGACGGGTTCGGGCAGATGGTGCCCGGGGCCGTCACGGAGTAGCGGAAGTCATAGACGCCCGGCAGCGCCGTGCTCAGGTCGAGCTCGCCGGTAGCCGGGTTGAGGCCGGCGCCGCTGCTGCTCAGTTCGGTCCAGGTGCCGCCGGGATCATAACCAATAAGCAGATCAAACAGGTTGAAAGTGGGTTCGTCTTCGCAAACGTCATTGTCGGCTGCGATATCGAAAGTACCGGCGTCGGCATTCGGCGCCACCTCTACCGTCACTGTTGAGGAGAAGCTGCCGCAGCCGGCGTTGGTGACCGTATAGGTGAACAGGTAGCTGCCGCCAACTGAGCCGGACGGGTTGAAGTTGCCGCCGATCAGCGTGCCGCCTGCCGGGTTGCCCGGGTCGGCTGTCCAAACGCCGCCGACATCCGGCGTGCCGCCCAGCTGGTCGAACAGGTTGATGGCGCCGAAGTCTTCACAGATCGGGCCAATAGAGGTGGATGTGCCCGGGTCGGGAGCAGGCTGAACCTGTACAAAAACCTGTTGCTGGACAGAGGTACAACCGTTATCATCTGTCACCACCAGGCGGAAGCCGATCAGGCCCTGGAGAGCCAGCGGGCTGCTGACGTCGATCTCTACATTTTCCGTATTGAAGGCCGTCACGTTGGGGATCAGCAGGAAGTTCGGGCTTCCGTTCACGCTGAAGTTGGAAGCCGTCGTCCCCAGGTATGTCCAGGCATACGTACTGACGCTCGTGCCGCTGCCCTGCGTCACGTTCGGCAGAATGTCCGTGATATCGCCCAGGCAGATGGCCGCCGGGCCAGGCATGGTTGTCGGGCGCGCCCAGATGTCGATTTCCACGACCACCGGATCGCCTTCGCAACCGTCGGCGCTCACGGGCACGATGGTGTAAGTCACCGTCTGCGTGCCGGAAGTCGCATTGCTGAAGGTACCCGAAATGGTGTTCGTCGGGCCGGCCAGCATGACCGTGCCGCCAACCGTAACGTTGCCGCTCGTCTGCGTCAGGCCCGGGTCGGAGACAGTAGTGGTGACCAGGTATTGAGCGGCAGCTACCGAAACGCCATTGGTATTCAGGTCAACGGTAAAGGAACCATCGTCACAGAGTTCCGTATCGGAAGGCGTCGCCACGGCTACCGGCTCCGGCTTGACGGTGATCTCGAGTTCGAAAGCCTCTCCTTCGCAATCTTCTGCGTCCAGCGTCGGCGAGCCCATCGGGTCTTTCTCCACATAAGGCGTGATAACGGCCGTGATCACATAGGGCGCATTCGTCGTGTTGACGATGGCCTGGTTGAAGATCAGCTGGCCGTAAGGCACGTTGAAGGTTGCCGAAGCACCGTAACCCAGCACATCATCCGGGTCCGTCAGTTCGACCTGCACCCACAGCTCGCTACCCGGCGTCGGCACGACCGTCGATACGCCGACGGCATCCAGGGTTTCGCCCGAGCAGAACATGAGCTGATAGGGCGAGCCAACCGGATAATCATTGGCATTCACATTGACCGTCGATGCGTTGTAGGTGACATCCAGAGAAGCCACCGGCGTGGGTTCTACCGTTACCACGACCAGGGCGGCATCGCCGAAACAACCGTTGGCGCGGCGCGGGATGATGGAGTACGTCACCGTCAGCGGGCCGTCGGTATCGTTCGTCCAGGTGTCATCCAGCAGGAAGGGCGAAGTGAGGATATCGCCGATCATTACGTTGCCGGGATCACCCACCAGGCCGGCATCCACCGTGATATCATCGATCACGAAGCCATTCGGCGTCTGGAAGCCGATCGTGGGGTCAACCGACAGGGTAATATCGGTATTGGCGCCCGAGCAGATCGTTTTGTCCAGGTTGGGATTCAGCACCGGCTCGGCGCGGATCTGGAACTGGAAGGTTACCGGGTCGCTGGCGCAACCACCGGGCGTTACACCGACCACCTCATAGGATACAATCACGCCACCGCTCGTCAGGTTGGTATAGCTGTCGTTGTCGAAGTAATCGACGGCAACCGGGCTGGCGGGGAAGGTAGCGTTGCCGGGGTTCGGCGTAAAGTTCGGGCTGGCCGTATTATCCGTTACATTAATCAGGCTGATGTAGGACAGCGGCTGGGCGTTGACGGTGGTGATGCCGCCCCAGGCGCTGCTCAGCGGCTCATCGGAGCAAAGGGCTATAGGAGAACCGGGAACGTCCAGTACCGGCTCGGGCGACACTGTCAGCGTTACGGTGAAAGCATTGCCTTCGCAGCCGTCGGCGCTTACCGGCACCACCGTGTAAACCACGTTAACCGGGCTGATGCCCTGGTTGCGCCAGGCATCGTCAATGATCTCCAGGTTGGTGAAGCCCGTTCCGGTCATCGGGGAGCCGGCCGTAGCGATCAGGCCGTTGTTCACGATGCTGGTAATGTTGTAGGTCGTTGCTGCCGTACCATTGGTGCTGGCGCCCAGGATCACGAAGCTGGCCACATCCGAGCAGACAGACTGGGCCTGGTTGGCCACCACCGGCTCCGGCTTGATGGTTATCGTGATGGTGAAGGGCTCGCCGGCGCAGCCGTTGGTGTATGGCGTGACGGTATAAACGACATCATGCGGGGCATTGGTGGTATTGGTAAATACGTCACCCGAAATGGCGCTGGAGTTGACAATGCCCATGCCCTGGGTGGCAGTGCCGCTAAGGTTGCCGTCCACCACAGCGCTGATGTCGTAGGCATCGATGGACAGTCCGTCGTCATCCGTAACCGGCAGCATAGTGCCTATTGCTACGTCAGAGCAGATCATTCCGGTAATATCCGAAACGACGGGTTCCGGCTTGATCGTCACCGTGATGGTGAAGGGCGTGCCGGCGCAGCCGTTCGAAATGGGCGTAACGGTGTACACCACATCGTGCGAAGTGTTGGTCGTATTGGTAAACACATCGCCGGCGATAGCATCGACATTGGTAAGGCCCGCGCCCTGGGTGGCCGTGCCCCCCAGGTTGGGATCTACTACAGCAGTAATATTGTAGCTGGTCAATACCAGGCCATCATCATCCACGCCCGGAAGCTGGGTGTTGATGGGCAGGCCCGAGCAAGCCATATCGCTGAAGCTCGTCACCACCGGCTCGGGGCTGATGGTTACGGTTATCGTAAAGTTCGTACCGGCACAATCGCCGGCATAAGGCGTAATGGTGTACACCACATCCAGCGGGCCGTTGGTGGCATTGGTAAAGGCATCGAGAGCGATGGCATTCACATCCGTAATGCCTGTGCCCGTAGTCGGCGTGCCCGTCAGCCCCATAGCCGCCATAGCCGTTATATCGTACTTGGTGATATCCAGCCCATCGTCGTCGAGATCAGGCAGCAGGGTACCAATGGCCTCGTCGGAGCAGGCGCCGTCCGTGAAGCTGGCCACTACCGGTTCCGGTTTGATGGTCACCGTTACCGTGAAGGGTTCTCCCTCACAAAGGCCAGCGCTCACCGGTACTACCGTGTAAACGACGTCCACCGGCGCATTGGTAGTATTCGTCCAGGCGTCGTCAGCAATTTCGCTGTCGGCAAAGCCAGTTCCCGTCGTCGGTGTGCCGGCGCTGGCCGTCAGGCCATTGCTGTTGATATTGGTGATATTGTACGTCGCCGCCGCCACGCTCGTGCTGGCGCCCAGGGTGATCATGATGGCCTCATCCGAGCAGGCCATGCCTGTCTGGTTAGCCACCACCGGTTCGGGGTTCACCGTGATGGTCACGGCGAAGGGGTTGCCCGGGCAGCCGTTGCTGGCGTAGGGGGTCACCGAGTAAATCACATCCACCGGAGCGCTT
>CAUJDW010000027.1 GCA_963169455.1 Bacteroidota bacterium
CTGACTGGCGGGGGTTGAAGCGAATGCCTGTGGTTGCTTTTGGGTAGACAGAATAACGCAAGTCAGAGACTTGCCGGTTTGCTCGTATCGGGACACAGTCCCTCACAAACGAAAAAATTATTGGATTTCACCCCGCAGCACTACCGAGGTCGTCTCACGCTTTAAATTATTCATCTACAAACGGTTGACCTCTCCGAGGTCATTTCCATAATTCGGGATGACTCATGTTTATACAAGATAGCAAATTTCCATAAAAAATAAAACTATTTGTTTTAAAAAACAAAAGGTTTTACATTTGCCGCACTACCCCCTTCTATTGGCGCTTTATTTTTTGACACCTGTGCTTAAGGCATGCGTTCAGCCTGGCTTAAGCGCAACAACTACTCAAAACGATATGTTTGAACGAGCGATCCTGCACCTGGACTTCGACGCCTTTTTCGCATCCGTCGAGCAGTTGCACAACAGCGGGCTGGCCGGCAAACCTCTGATCATCGGGGGTGCGAACGCCCGCGGGGTGGTGGCCGGTTGCAGCTACGAAGCCCGCGCTTTCGGCGTACAGGCCGGCATGCCTGTCAAAGCAGCGCTGAGGCTCTGCCCCGAAGCCATCGTACTGCGCGGCGATATGGAGGCCTACTCCCGGCAGTCGAAACTCATTACAGAAGTCATTGCCGCCGAGGCCCCGCTTTTCGAAAAGGCTTCCATCGATGAATTTTACGTGGACCTCAGCGGCATGGACCGCTACTTCGGCTGCTGGCGGTGGGCGCAGGAATTCCGGAAAAAGCTGATCCGGGAAACGGGCCTGCCCCTGTCGGCCGGGCTGTCCGTCAACAAGCTGGTGTCGAAGGTGGGGGCCGGGCTGGCCAAACCCAATGGCGAGCAACTGGTGGAAGCGGGCGTGGAAAAAGCTTTCCTGGCGCCGTTGCCCGTGCGGCGGCTGCCCTCGGCCGGCCCGGCCACCTGCCGCAAACTGAACCTGATGGGCGTGCGCACCATCCAGGTGCTCAGCCAGATACCGCCCCTGCTGCTGCAGCGGGAGTTCGGGCGGCACGGGCTCCAGCTCTGGAAAAAGGCCAACGGCATCGACGACAGCCCGGTGGTTCCTTATCGCGAACGGCAGTCGCTTTCCACCGAACGCAGCTTCCAGGCGGATACCATCGACCTGCGCTGGCTGCACGGCCAGCTCACCGATATGGCCAGCCAACTGGCATACGAGTTGCGGCAGTCGCAGCAACTTGCTTCCTGCATCGCAGTGAAAATCCGCTATTCCGATTTCAACACCTTTACCAAACAGCGCCACATCCCCTACACGGCCAGCGATCAGGTACTGCTGCAACACACACACGAGCTCTTCAGCAGGCTCTACCAACGCCGCCAGATGGTGCGGCTGCTGGGCGTCCGCCTCGGCGGCCTGGCGCACGGCCGCCCCCAGCTGAGCCTGTTCGACGCCTCGGCAGAAGAAAACGAACTGGCCCTGGCCATGGACCGCATACGGAACCGGTTTGGGAAAAAGGCCGTGGTGCGGGCGGCAATGCTGTAGATACTGTTGATGGGCCACAGCATCCATAGTATCGATAGCATCGGCCCTCAAGGCGAGCATCCAGCATCTATAGTATCGCCTTCCGCCTTCCGACTTCCGACTTCCCACTTCCCACTTCCGACTTCCCACTTCCCATTTCCCACTTCCCATGTACCTCAACTGCCATACCTGTTACAGCCTGCGCTACGGGACGCTCTCCCCGGAGGAACTCGTCCGGCGGGCGAAGCGGTGGGGTATAAATACACTGGCGTTGACGGACATCAACAACACGAGCTGTGCTTCTGAATTCGTGCGCCTGTGCGGGCAGGAGGGCATCCGCCCGGTGGTGGGAATAGAATTCAGGCAGGATGAGCGCTGCCTGTATATCGGGCTGGCGAGAAATGCCGAAGGTTTCTGCGAGCTGAACAGGCTGCTCACGGATTGCTCGCTGGCCAGCAGGCCGTTGCCCGAAACCCCGCCGCCCATGCCCAACACCTGGATCATCTACCCCCGCCTGCTGAAGCCCATCCGGGAATTCCGGGAAAACGAGCTGCTGGGCATCCGCCCCGAGCATGTGGCGCGCCTGTTTGCCCATGAACTGCTGCAGTTTCAGCACAAACTCGTAGCGCTATGCCCCGTCACCTTCGCCGATGACGAAGGCTATGAACTGCACCGCCTGCTGCGCGCCATCGCACGCAACACCCTCATCACCAAACTGGGCCCCAAAGACGCGGCCAAACCGGCCGAGCGCCTGGCGCCGCCCGATACCCTGCGTTCCTATTACAGCCGCTACCCCAAAATCCTCGACAATACGCAGCGCGTTTCTGACAGCTGCCACTGCCGCTTCGAGCCCGGGCTGCACCTCAACCGGCAAACCTTCACCGGCAGCAAGGAAGGAGATTTCAGGCTACTGGAAAAACTGGCGCTCAAAGGCTGCGAACGGCGGTACGGCCCGCAGGGCAAACAGGCGCTGGAGCGGATGAAATCCGAGCTGGCCGCTATCCGGGAGCAGGACTTCTGCTCCTACTTCCTCATCACCTGGGACATCGTGCGCTATGCCCATGCGGCAGGTTATCACCACGTGGGCAGGGGAAGCGGCGCCAATTCCATCGTCGCCTACTGCCTCTACATCACCGATGTGGACCCGCTGGAACTGGGGCTGTATTTCGAGCGCTTCATCAACCCCCACCGCAGCTCGCCTCCCGACTTCGACATCGATTTCTCCTGGGATGAGCGCGACGACGTGACGGACTACATCTTCAAGCGCTACGGGCGGGAGCATACGGCCCTGCTGGCCACGTACAGCACCTTTCAGGGGCGGGCCGCCGTGCGGGAACTGGGAAAGGTGTTCGGGCTGCCCAAAGAAGAGATCGACAAGATCGTGGCGAACCCCTTTCAGCCGGAAGAACACCACGAGCTGGCGAAAACCATCCTGCACCATGCCCGCAGGCTGGAGGGGTTCCCCAGCCACCTGTCGATACACGCCGGCGGCATCCTCATCTCCGAAAAGCCCCTCAACTATCACACCGCCCTGCAGATGATGCCGAAGGGCTTCCCCGTCACCCACTTCGACATGCACCACGCCGAGCAGCTGGGGTTCCACAAGTTCGACCTGCTCAGCCAGCGCGGGCTGGGGCACATCAAGGACGCGGTGGAGCTGATCAGGCAAAACCAGGGGCGGGCAGTGGACATACACGATGTGGAACACATCAAACAGGATGAAAAAGTGAGGGCCCAGCTGCGTTCCGGCAACTGCATGGGCTGCTTTTATATCGAATCGCCGGCCATGCGGGGGCTGCTCAAGAAGCTGCGTTGCGACAATTATGCCCAACTGGTGGCCGCCAGCTCCATCATCCGGCCCGGGGTGGCCAAATCGGGCATGATGCGGGAATATATCCGGCGTTTTCACCAACCCCATAGCTTTAGCTATCTGCATCCCGTTTTCGAAGAACAACTGGGCGAAACATTCGGCGTAATGGTCTATCAGGAGGATGTAATGAAGATCCTGCACCACTTCGCCGGGCTGGGGCTGGGCGAAAGCGACGTGCTGCGGCGCATCATGTCGGGTAAAAAATACAAAGGCGACACCCTGGAGCGCATCCGCCGGAAATACTTCGAAAACTGCCGGGCCCGCGGCCATTCCGAAACGCTGGCGCAGGAGGTGTGGCGGCAGATCGAGAGCTTCTCGGGTTATTCCTTCTGCAAGGCCCATTCCGCCAGCTTCGCCGTGGAGAGCTTCCAGAGCCTCTACCTCAAGGCCTGTTTCCCCCTGGAGTTCATGGTGGCGGTCATCAACAATTTCGGGGGGTTCTACCAGGCGGAGTACTACTTCCACGAGGCGCGCATGGCCGGCGCCGCCATCCATGCGCCCTGCGTCAACCACAGCCAACACCTCACCACAATCGAAGGGAAAGACATCTACATCGGCTTCGTACACCTGCACGGCATGGAACAACAGGTGGCGCACCGCATCGTTTCGCAGCGCGCACAGGGCGGCCCCTTCCGCAGCCTGGAAGACTTCGTCAACCGCCTGCCCATCACCACCGAACAGCTGGAGATACTCATCCGCATCGGCGCTTTCCGCTTCACAGGCAAGAGCACGTACGAACTGATGTGGGAAAAAAACGCCGTATTCAACCCCCGTGAGCGGTGGGACGGCTCCCTGTCCCTTTTTGAAAGCACTGAACCACAGGCCTCTTTTTACCCGCCCGGGGAGCAAGGCCGGGACGGCTTCCCGCTTACCATCCCGGCCTCCTTGCAGCCGGTACGGGACTCCCTCCGGCAGCTTCCCACTTCCCTTAGCCAGTCTCTCGAAGAGATGGAGCTGCTCGGCTTTCCGCTCTGTTCCCCATTCGAACTTCTGGAACAGAAACACCACCACGACTGTATTTCCCAGGCAGCACGCCTGGGCGAGCTGGTGGGGCGAGGGGTAAAGATACTGGGCTACTATGTCTGCAAAAAAGACGTGCGCGCCAGTAATGCCCAGCTCATGGCTTTCGGGACATGGATCGGGCAGGACGGCCATTTTTTCGACACCACGCACTTCCCGGCTTTTCTCAGACACTTCCCCTTCCGGGGCAAGGGCATTTATAAAATAGAAGGAAAGGTAGTAGAGGAGTTTGGCTTCCCGGGCATCGAGGTGATGAAAATGGAAAAACTGCCCCTGCAATGCCCGTAAACCTCAGAAGGACAACCGCCGGCGGATGAGGGCCGTTCCCATGCCACGAATGGCATGGCCAGAACCGGGCAACTGCAGGCCCCGCCATCTGACAAAAGTCATCCTGCTTTCTGATAATTGTCATTCAGGCTTAAGGTGTTGAAGTTTATATTTGACTATGGCCAAAAGGGGCCCAAAACGGAACGAATATGATGTCCTTAAGCCCAACCTCTATGAAATTGGAAAAGAAGGCCATCGAGCCTTTCCAGATCCGTCAGGCCATGGTAGCCCTCGAACTGGGCTCCACCGACGAAAAAATTCTGGAATACGTGGATTTTCTGACCCACTACATTCCTACCGGCGCATTGTATTTCCTGCACGTCCTGCCCAAGTTCGATGTTCTGAATACGATGATGGAAAGAGAGGCTCAAAACCTCATCAGCAATTACGAGCTCAATGACGAGGTCATCTCCCGGATGGACCGCAAGATAAAAAGCAGGCTTGAAAAAGGAGGGGCCGTGCACATCGAGTTCGATGTCCGGGAGGGCAACCCTCTGGAAGAACTGCTCACCGACGCGGAAGACATCGGCGCCGACCTGGCTGTGATCGGCCAGCGCAGCGGTGTGTCCCAGCACGGCATCCTGGCCAAAAACCTGGCCCGCAAGGCCCGCTGCAACTCCCTGATCATTCCCGACCAGGCCAGGCCCGAAATCAAACGAATACTGGTTCCGGTCGACTTCTCGGAGTACTCGATCAAAGCCCTGCGCACAGCCATCGCCATCAGGATGGAGCTGGAGGAAGAAGCCCGCATCACCTGCGTCAACGTATATACGATACCGAACCTGAGCGTATATAAGATACAGAAGACGAAGGAGCAGTTCCGGGAAATGCTGGAAAACGACCATCTCGAAGCCTTCAAGGCATTCCTCAACACGCACGTACCGGGCCACAAGGATGAGATCGACATCAAACTGATATGCCGGGAAGAACCTGGTGTAGCCCAGCACCTGCTCGATTATGCCCTTGAACAGGACGCCGGCCTGATCGTGATGGGGGCCAAAGGGCACTCCAAAGTCGAACTCCTGCTGCTGGGCAGCGTCACGGAAAAAGTGCTGGCCATGAACGAAAGCATCCCGACACTGATCGTGAAGTAAAGGGCAGCGCCTGGCGCTTAATGCCCTGTCTATTCGAGAATCATAGCTTGGTGAATTTTTTTCTATTTAGTGAGGTTAGTTTTTCGGGAGGCCGCCAAAAGTTCTTTTTTGGCGGCCCTTTTTTCCCACCCGCGCCATGGATGATAAAAATCAGCCTGCCGGCTGACGGTTGTCAGCTCCGCCCCTTTACGGTAACAGTATTTTTGAAACAAAGCAAAAAGTGGAGCAGGCGTTTTTTCGCCCGCTCCGCCCTCGTTCCCCCTAACCGCGGCCAATATTTCGCCGGAAAAAGTCAAAAGCCATGATCATTTCGGACGAGAAAACACTGAGAGATATACAGAAGGAATTCAATACCTATTTCCCCTACCTCAAGATCGAGTTCTACTCCGGGCGGCACGGGAGCGGGGAAGGGTCGCCTGTTCAGGACCGCCTCGCCCCTGAGCAGCGCTTGTCTCTGATCCGGAAAGTCCATACCACCGGCGACCTGAAGATCAACCCTGACATGAAAGTCAGCGAGTTCGAACAGATGTTCCTCCGGAAATACGGCCTGAACGTCCAGGTCTTCCGCAAATCCGGAAACCTATGGATTCAGACGACCACGACCGACCACTGGACCCTGGCCGAGCAGAACCGCAAGGGAGGCGCATCGGAATTGCACTACAAAGAAAAATACAGCCAATGATGACAGGGACTCTATCCGTAGGTGATGTGATGAGCAAAAACGTCCTGTTCGCTCACCTCAACCACAGCTTTACCGAACTATGCCGCCTCTTTTTCGAACTCAACATCCACCACCTCCCGGTTGTCGATGATGGAGGCAAACTCATCGGGATCATCAGCGCCAATGATGTGCTGAAAGCCTACGGGCGCAGGATACCTACCCTGGAAAAAGCGGATGAGGCCACGCTCAACCAGCAAATACGCATCGAAGACGTCATGACGCCCAACCCCGTCAGTGTCAGCCCAGGCGCCAGCCTGAAGGAGGCGGCGGAAAAGCTCACCGCCAACAACATCCAGTCGCTTCCCGTGCTGACAGGTGACAAGGTAGTGGGCATCATCACGAGCCGGGACCTGATGCGGCATTTCTCCGGATGATAAAAGATCAGTGTAATTATAGTTAAAATTGGCTTTTGCGACTAGGACGAGGGGCGATCATCAATTTGATGATTGCCCTTTTTGCTGATAAAAATCAACCGCAGCCGTTGATTTGCGTCATGCCATCCTGCCGGCTATGGCTCTATCTTTCCGGCCAGAGGGGGCGTGCGCCCGCAGGTGTAACCTCCTCCAAACGCAACCCATTACCGGCTATGAAAAGCATCCTGGTTCCTACTGATTTTTCGGCTTGCGCCTCTTTCGCAGCCGATGCGGCGGCCCGGCTGGCGCGCCGTTTCCAGGCCCGCCTGCACCTGCTGGCCTGCCTCGACATTCCGGAAAACTGGGATGCCCTGCCTCCCGCAGAACAGGCAAAACTGCCCGAAGCCGGACAGCGGGTGCACAATGCCCGGGTTCTGCTCGACGACCTCAGGCAGCAGTTTGAAGGCCTGAATATAAGCACGGCCTGCAGAGGCGGCGCCGTAGCCCGGGAAACAGCCCGCTATGCCAAAGCACACGACATCGGGCTCATCGTCATGGGGTCGCACGGCACAAGCGGCAAAAGTGAGTATTTTATCGGCTCCAACACCCAGAAAACCGTCCGGGAAGTACACTGCCCCGTGCTGGTGATCAAAGAACCGCTGGAGGACGTCAATTTCGACAAGGTGGCCTTCGCCTCCAACTTCTACGAAAGCGAAAAGGAACCCTTCCTGCACTTCAAGGAGTTGGTCAAACACTTCGCGCCGGAATTCCATCTCGTCGAGATACACACTTCTTCCCTGTTCGGGCCGCCCTACATCGTCGGGCATGAAGCGATGGGCGAATTCCGGGCCCTCTGCGCGCCATTCCGCTGCAAAACCTACATCCACCGCAACTTCAGCATCGAACGCGGCATCCGCGCTTTCGCCGAAGAAGTGGGCGCCAGGCTGATCGGCATCTCCAACCATAACCGCCACCCCCTGAAGCGCATGCTGGCCGGCAGCAATGTGGAAGCCCTGATCAACCACTCCAGCATCCCCGTGCTCAGCATTGATTATGAAGAAGCCACCGCCCCATGAAAAAGATACTTTTCCCCACCGACTTCTCCCCGGCGGCCGCCAATGCTTTCGATTATGCGGTAAACCTCGCCAAAGCCCTCGACGCGAAGATAGACCTGATGAGCGTCTACCACCTCCCGCTCAACGATGCCGGGCGGGTGCCGCCCGATTATATCGAGCGCATGCTGGAGGAGAAAAGGAAAAGTGTCGAACAGCGGCTGCAGAGCCTTATTCAGGGCAAGGCTGCCAGGTTGATCGGTAGCGCCCGGGCCCATTACGGGCTTTTCATCTACCAGGAGATCATCGATGCAGCACGGCAAAAAGGTTCGGGGCTCATCGTCATGGGCGCCAAGGGCGAAAGGGCCGCCGTCGAAAAACTCATGGGCAGCGTCACCACGCATACCATGATGCACGCCCCCTGCCCGGTGCTGGCCATTCCCGAAACCGCCGCCTATAAACCCATCAGCCACATCGCCTACGCCACCGATTTTGAACACAGCGACCAGGAAGCTGTGGGCAAGCTCATGGAACTCGCAGGCTCGCTGGGCGCCGCCATCCACTTTGTGCACGTCGACGTCAGAGCGGAAGCCGGCAGGATGGAAGATTACGTGATGGTTGAAAATTATCCCCTCCCCTTTACCGACTTTTCCGTCGTCGGCAGCAAGTCCGTCATCGAAGGGCTCGAGGCTTTCATGCAGGAAAAACACATCGACATGCTGGCCCTGTTCATACCCAACAGGCGCCTGTGGGAACGGCTGTTCCACAGCAGCTTCAGCAAACGCATGGCTTTTTACTCCAAAGCGCCGCTGCTCGTCTTCCGGGAATAAACGCTAAAACGCCTGCAATCCCACCAGCTTGGAATACTCGCCCCTCTGCCGGAGCAGGGAGTGGTGGGTTCCGCGTTCCACGATCCGCCCCTCCTTCATGACGACGATCTCGTCGGCATGCTGGATGGTGGAAAGCCGGTGGGCTATGACGATCGAAGTGCGGTTCTTCATCAGCTTCAGCAGGGCTTCCTGCACCAGTTTTTCCGACTCGGAATCCAGCGCTGAAGTCGCTTCGTCCAGGATGAGAATGGGTGGGTTCTTGAGGATCGCCCGGGCAATGGTCAGCCGCTGGCGCTGGCCGCCGCTCAGCTTGCTTCCCCGGTCTCCGATATTGGTGTGGTAGCCGTTCTCGGCCGCCATGATGAAGTCATGGGCATTGGCTACCCTGGCGGCCTGCACCACTTCTTCCATCCCAACCCCCTCCATGCCGAAGACGATGTTGTTGTAAATGGTGTCATTGAACAGAATGGCCTCCTGCGACACGATGCCCATGAGGCTGCGCAGGCTGTGCAGGGGATAGTCCCGAATGTCGGCCCCGTCGAGGTAAACCGCGCCCTCCGTCACGTCATAAAACCTGGGCAGCAGGTCGGCCAGGGTCGATTTCCCGGCGCCGGATGCTCCGACCAGCGCAACGGCCATGCCGCGCCGGATCTCCAGGTTGATGTCGCGCAGCACCGGCCCTTCTTCGCGCCGGTAAGTAAAATGCACGCCCCGGTATTCGATCTTGTCCCGGAAACTGTCGATAGGCCGGGCGCCCGCCTTGTCCTGAATGCCGATCGGGGCGTCCAGGATGCGCTCTATCCGCTCCATGGCGCCGACGCCCTTCTGGATGTTGTAAACGGATTTGGCCAGCGATTTGGCCGGGTCTATGACGTTGTAAAAGGCAAAAATGAAGGTCAGAAAGGTTTCTGCCTGCAACAGGCCGGTGAACACCTGCCGCGACCCGTACCAGAGCAGCACCGCCACCGTGCCGATGCCCAGAAACTCGGACAGGGGCGAAGACAGGTCGCGCCGCCACAGCAGGTGCGTCAGTATCCGGCGGTAGTGGTTGTTTTCCCTGCCGAATTTTTCCTGCTGGTACCCTTCGGCGTTGAAGCCTTTGATGATGCGCAGCCCGCCCAGCGCTTCCTCCACGATGGAAACGATGGCTCCCAGCTTCTCCTGCACCAGCCTGGAGCTCCGCTTCAGCCTGCGCCCGATGCCGCCGATGACCACGCCTGTGAAAATCATCAGGATAAAAACAAAAGCGGTGAGCGAAGGGCTGATGTAGAGCATAAAGGCCAGCGACCCGATGATGATCAGGGGTTCGCGGAAAACGGACTCCAGAACGTTGAGGATGCTCCACTCCACCTCCTGCACGTCGGCTGTGATGCGGGACATCAGGTCGCCCTTCCGCTCCTCGGAAAAATAGGAAAGCGGCAGGATGAGGACTTTGTCAAAAAGCTGCTGCCGGAGGTCCCGGATGATGCCGTTGCGCACCGGCGCCATAAAGAAGAGGGAAAGGTAGCGGAACAGGTTTTTCAGAAAAAACACGCCCAGAATGGCGACGCAGACGAAGACGAGGGCGGCTTCTTTGCCCTGCTCCACGATGAGCTGGCTCAGGAAATAGTTGAACTGGCCGGAAATGCTTTCCACCTCCCACTGCCATTCGGGCTTTTCCAGCACGGGTTTGCGGCGGTCGAAAAGGATTTCGAGAAAGGGGATCAGCAGGGGGATGCTCAGGGCGGTGAAAAGGGCGGTGAGGATATTGCTGAAGATATTCATGCCCACCGCGAACCGGTAGTTTCGCAAATACCCCAGTATGCGCCAGAAGCTGTTCTTCTTCATCGGTCAGCCGGCCCCGTTTCACTGCCGCCGGGTTCGAGAATGAACGAGGTTTCTCCCTTTTTCAGGGCATAAGATATGATGCGCTGGCGGCCGGTGGGCTGCTTGCTGCCGTCAAATAGCGGGAAAGCCCTTTTGATGCGGCCTTCGGCCAGGTAGAAGGTATCGCGCCCCTGGTAGCCTTCCATCGCCCCCGCTTCGGGCTCCCGGATGGTAATGGGGCCGTGGGAGCGGTCGCGGTAAGAGGAGAAGCCATATATCTGCCCGCGGCTTTCCGGCTTCGGCCCGGCCGAGAGGGCATACACTTCGATGAACCCGTCCTGATTGAGGTCGGCCTGAAAGGCCTCGTATATCCTGCCTGCCGCTTCCAGGCAGAGCTGTTCGTTTCGCACTTCCAGCCCCTGCGGCGTAGCGCACAGGATGTTTTTTTCGGCTTCCTTATTAGCGCAACTCAGCGTAAAAGACACCTTGCCCGCCTGCAGCGTTTTTTCGAAAGGCGCTGCTTGTTCCTGCTCCTGTTCCCTTGCTGCCGGGCTTTCCAAAGACGACGCCTCCGCCTCTGCGCCCGGCCCGGCGCCGGCAGTGTCCGCTGCCGCAGCATGTTGTGCCGTGGCGGAGGCCGCGCCGGAGTTTTTGCCGCTACAGCCGGCAAGAACGAGCAGGATGGCGATAAAAAGGGGAAGCATGGGTTTCATGGCTGCTGTTTTGTGAACTCAGTCGTCCTTCATTTTGAAGTTGTTCAGGAAGCCCGTGTTAAAATCGCCCCGGCGGAAACGCTCGTCCTTCATCAGCCGCTGGTGGAAGGGCACGGTCGTTTTTACCCCTTCGATGATGAACTCGTCCAGCGCCCTTTCCATTTTGGTGATACACTCCTCGCGGGTGCGGGCCCGGCAGATCAGCTTGGCGATCATCGAATCGTAGTAAGGGGGAATCTGGTAGCCGGCGTACACATGCGTATCCACCCGCACGCCATGCCCTTTGGAGCTGTGGAAAGAAGCTATCCTTCCCGGGCTGGGGCGAAAATCGTTGAAGGGGTCTTCGGCATTGATCCGGCACTCGATGGCGTGGGCGTTGGGGAAGTAATTGCCCCCTGTGATCAGCTCTCCGGCCGCGATTTTGATCTGTTCCTTGATCAGGTCGTGGTCGATCACTTCCTCCGTAACGGGGTGTTCCACCTGGATGCGGGTGTTCATTTCCATGAAATAGAAGTTCCTGTGTTTGTCCACCAGGAATTCTATGGTGCCTACCCCTTCGTAATTGATGGACTCGCCGGCCAGTACGGCAGCGTCGCCCATTTGCTTGCGCAGCTCTTCCGTCATGAAAGGCGAGGGGCACTCTTCCACCAGTTTCTGGTGCCGCCGCTGGATGGAGCAGTCGCGCTCGGAGAGGTGGACAACCCGGCCTTTCTGGTCGCCGGCGATCTGGAACTCGATATGGCGGGGCTCCTCCACGAATTTTTCGATGTAGATGCCGTCGTTGCCGAAAGCAGCTTTGGCTTCCTGGCGGGCCCGGTCCCAGTTGGCGTCGAATTCCTTTTCTTCCCAGACGATGCGCATCCCCTTGCCGCCGCCGCCGGCGGTGGCCTTCAGGATGATGGGGTAGCCGATCTCACTGGCGATTTTTTTGCCCACCTTCTGATCCTTGACCAGGCCTTCGGAACCCGGAATGACCGGCACGCCGGCCTTGATCATGGTTTCCTTGGCGGTGATCTTATCCCCCATCTTGCGGATTTGCGCAGGGGTGGGGCCGATGAACTTGATGCCGTATTCGGCGCACACTTCGGCAAAGTCGGCATTTTCCGCGAGGAAACCGTAGCCGGGGTGTATCGCATCGGCATTGGTGATCTCCACCGCCGCCATGATGCGGGGAATGCTGAGGTAGGATTCCGCCGAAGAGGGCGGGCCGATGCAAACGGCTTCGTCGGCAAAGCGGACGTGCAGGCTTTCCCGGTCGGCGGTGGAATAGACCGCTACGGTCTTGATGCCCATCTCCCGGCAGGTCCGGATTATGCGAAGTGCTATTTCGCCACGGTTGGCAATGAGTACTTTATCGAACATACATCTTTCTGTTGAAAAACCCACACCAGGCGCTTGCCGCCCTTCGGGAGGCGGCCAACCGGCTGGCGCAATGGAACCAGGAGCAGGCTATCTGTCAACCCCTGGGGTCAACCAGGAAGAGCACCTGATCGTACTCTACCGGTTGCGCGTCTTCTACCATGACCTTGACGATCTTTCCGGAAATTTCGGATTCGATCTCGTTGAAAAGCTTCATCGCCTCGACGATACAGACGACCTGGCCGGCCTGGATGACATCGCCGACTTTTGCATAAGGCGGTTTCTCCGGCGAGGAGGAACGGTAGAAAGTGCCTACGATCGGCGAGCGGACTTCCAGATACTTGCCTGATTCCCCTTCGCCGGATTCCGGTTTCGCCTCCGCCGGGGAAGGCTGGGGTGTGGACTGGGGAGCTGCAGCCGGTGCAGCCGGATATGGCGAAGGTACGGCCGGCATCTGGATAAAGGGCGCCGGCGAAGCCTGCCCCTGCGCCACCGGCGCCAGAGGCAGCTGGTGTTTCTGTTTTTCGTACTTGTCCGTCCGGATAGACAGCTCAAACTCCCCGTTCTTTACCTTGAATTCGGTGAGGTTGGTCCTGCTGATCAGCTTGACCAGTTCCTGGATTTCTTTGAACGTCATAGGCCTTATTGTTTTACGCGTTCCATGTAGGAACCTGTGGCAGTGTCGATTTTGATCATATCCCCCTGGTTGATGAACAACGGCACCCGGACTTCGGCCCCGGTTTCCACCGTTGCCGGCTTCAGGGTGTTGGTCGCCGTATCCCCCCGCAGGCCAGGCTCCGTGTAGGTTATTTCCAGTATGACATACTGGGGCAGTTCTATGTTCAGCGGGGTTTCTTTGGCGGCATGGAAAATGATGTCCACTTCCAGGCCTTCCTTCATCAGCTCCGCCCGGTCGATCAGCTTTTCATCCAGGGCCACTTGCTCATAGGAGTCGTTATCCATGAAGTGATAGCCATATTCATCATTGTAGAGATACTGGAACTTGCGGCGCTCCACCCGGACTTCATTGACGTTGTGGCCGGCCGGAAAGGTGTTTTCGACTACCCTGCCCGTTGTGAGGCTCTTCAGTTTGGTGCGCACAAAAGCATTGCCCTTGCCGGGTTTAACATGCTGGAATTCGATGATGGAATAAATGTCATCGTTAAAGTCGATGCACATGCCCTTTCGAATATCAGAGGTCGTTGCCATTGGAACTCTTCTGGTTTTTATGTTGCTTTTTAAATAAACTTCGCAAAGATAGTTAAAAACACCGGAAACCGATCTAATAGGCCCACTTCACGTAAATGCCACCCCAGGTAAATCCACCCCCGAAAGCAGTAAGTATAATATTGTCTCCTTTGTTCAACTGATGTTCCCACTCCCACAGGCAAAGGGGAATGGTGGCCGCTGTAGTGTTGCCGTATTTGTGGATATTGATCATCACTTTTTCGAGTGGGAAACGGGCCATTCTAGCCACCGATTCGATGATCCGGCGGTTGGCCTGATGCGGTACGAGCCAGCTGACATCCGCCGCCGCCAGGCCGTTTCGCGCCATGACCCTGGTGACGACATCGGCCATGCCCGCCACGGCGGCCTTGAAAACAGGCTGCCCGTTCTGGTAAACGAAGTGCTCCCGGGCCTCAACGGTTTCTTGCGTTGCCGGATAGCGCGACCCGCCCGCTTTCTGATAGAGATAGGCCTGGCCGGCTCCGTCGCTCTGCAGCAAGGCGTCCCGGATGCCGTAACCCTCTTCGGCCGGTTCCAGCAATACGGCCCCGGCGCCGTCCCCGAAAATAATGCAGGTTGCCCGGTCGGTATAATCGACGATGGAGGACATCTTGTCGGCGCCGACGACCACCACCTTTTTGCACGTCCCCGATTCGATAAACTTCGCACCCGTCGTCAGGGCGTAGAGAAAGCCGGAGCAGGCGGCATTGATATCAAAACAAAAGGCGTTCCGGATGCCGACAAAGTCGGCGATGAGGTTGGCCGTATCCGGAAACTGCATATCCCCGGTAACGGTGGCGCAAATCATCAGTTCGACCTCTTCGGGAGCGGTATTCGTTTTTTCAAGCAGCCCCTTTACCGCTTCCATGCCCATGTGGGAAGTGCCTTTGCCCTCGCCTTTCAGAATGCGGCGCTCCCGTATGCCCGTCCGCGTCTGTATCCATTCATCATTGGTGTCCACCATGGTTTCCAACTCCTGGTTGGTCAGCACATAGTCCGGAACATAAGCATGTACTCCGGTAATAGCGGCGTAAGTTTTCGACATGATTGTAGAATTTCCATGCATTCCAAAAAACCGTGGCGAAGGTAAAAAAAATGTCCAATAATTAATGCGCCTAAGCATGGGACATACCAGGCCTGCCAGACATACCAGGCATACAAAACGTACCAGGCATACGAGGCCTACGAAGCATGCTCCCCACCCCTTTGCGCGATGGCCAGCAGGCCCAGGAAGGTGAGCAGCCCGTTGAGGGCGATGATGAGGAAGCCGAACTGGAAGCCGAAAAAGAGTTGTTCTGAATACTTTTCCAGAAAGAAGGATATAACCGGCGCCGCCAGGCAAACCGGGACGACCAGCGCAGGACGCAGCTTGAAAGGGGTCAGAATGCCGAAAGCGAACAGCCCGAGGATGGGGCCGTAGGTATATCCCGCCGCAACAAACAAGCTGCTGATGACCGCCTCGTTGTGAATGGCATGGAAGATGACGATGAGCAGGAAGAGGGAAACGGATACGCCAATATGCACGAAAAAGCGGGTGCGCTGCTTGGACTCCTCATTCAACGCGCTTTTTTCGAAGCCGAGAAAGTCCACGCAGAAGGAGGTCGTCAGGGCCGTCAGGGCGGAATCGGCGCTGGAATATGCGGCGGCGATCAACCCCAGGACGAACAGTACACCAACGGTTGTAGGCAGATGCCGCAGCGCAAGCGTGGGATACAGCTTGTCTGTCTGTTCGGGAATATCCAGCCCTATGCTGGATGCATATAGGTAAAGCACAGCCCCCAGGGTCAGGAACAGCGCATTGGCGAATACCAGTATGACGCTGAAAGTGTACATGTTCTTCTGGGCCTCTCCGATATTCCGGCAACTCAGGTTTTTCTGCATCATGTCCTGATCCAGCCCCGTCATCACAATGGTGATGAGCGCCCCGCTGATAAATTGTTTGAAGAAATTGTTGGGGTCGTTCCAGCCGCCCTTGAAAAAGAATACTTCTGAATAGGAGCTGGAGCGCACCATATCCACCAGCCCGCCGACATTGGTCTCCATAGCCTGCCCGATGTACACGATGGTCAGAATGACCGCCAGAAGCATGGCGACGGTCTGAAGCGTATCCGTATATACTATGGTTCTTATCCCGCCTTTGAAAGTATATACCCAAATAAGCAGAATGGTAACCGCCACAGTAGCCCAGAAGGGGATGCCGAAAGGCCCGAGCACGAATTCCTCCAGCACGATGGCCACCAGATACAGGCGGAATGCGGAACCTATGGCCCGGGAAATCAGAAAATAAGCCGCTCCCGTTTTATAGGCGTGAAGCCCGAGCCGCTGTTCGAGGTAGCCGTAAATCGTCGTCAGGTTGAGCCGGTAATACAAGGGCAGCAACACCCGGGCGATGACCAGATAGCCCAACAGGTAGCCGAACACGACCTGCAAATAGGAAAAATCCCTGTTGAGCCCGCCGGCTCCTACCACGCCGGGAATGGATATGAAGGTGACACCGGATAAGGACGCCCCGATCATGCCAAAAGCCACCAGATACCAGGGCGATTTGCGGCCCGCCAGAAAAAACTCCGCATTGCCTGCTTTCCGCCCGGTGAAGTACGAAACGATGATGAGCATCAGAAAATAGACGGCGATCAGGCCAAGTATGAGGGTTGGTGTCAAGTGTTGTTGCGACATATTAGTCCCTGCTTGTTTTTAGCCCCGCCGTTTTCTTTCGCGCTCCACACATCCCCGCGCCCGCCTTGCTTTTTCTGCCAAGGCCAGGGCGCTCCCGGCATCCGGGGGCTAGGCAAAGATAGCAAAATTGGCAAAAGGGCAAAGTTGAACGCCTTTCCACCCTTTTTTTGGCTTTTTTTATCCATTTTTAGCAACTATTTAGGTTGGAACGCGGGCCTGTGGCCAGCGAAGTGATAATCAGCGAGCCTTGGGAGGGAGGCTCTGCCTGCGGCGCGGGCCAATAGCGCCGCGGCTCAAGAATCTATAGAAAGGTTGTTCGTGAGGGGCTATAGTCCCGAAACTGCCTGATGTGCAAGTCTCCGGCTTGCGTATGCGCCGCCTGCCCGGCAAATAGTAAACGGCCGGCACTATTCCCGCCATTCGGAGACTGGCTTGTTTTTCCGCATCGGGACAAAGCCCCTCGCGAACGGCTTTGATACATTTTTTACCCGCGGCGCTACAGGCCCACGTTCCGGATTGCCGCAAAAGGAGTCCTGAATAGTTTCCATTTTTAAGAATAAAAACAGCTCCCCGCAATGGCAAAGTACTCTTTCTTCCTCATCCTACTCCTGCTGATGGCCGGCGCCTGCTCCGGCGGCCAAAGCCGGCAAAAGGCAGCAGCAGAACCTGAAAGCAGCGCCAGCCTGCCACAGGCCGACGAAGACGAAGTCATGCTCCGGTTGTCGGCCTGGCTGGTAGCGGACCCTCAGACGCAGGCAGAACAAGACCAGAACCTCATTGCCAATTACGCCATCGAAAGCGTGATCCCCCTTGAACGCAGCGCCTCGGGCCTCTTTTACCGCATCCTGTCCCCCGGTGAAGGAGAACTGCTGAAATGGGGGGATTACATTTCGGCCCATTACAAAGGCTACTTCCTGGACGGGCAGGTATTCGACTCCTCCTACCGCCGCAATAAACCCATCGAATTTTATATCGGCAACATGATTCCCGGCTGGAATGAAGGCCTGCAGCTGATCCGCCCGGGGGGCAAAATACTGCTGCTCATCCCCTCCGCCCTGGCCTATGGCGAAAAGGGATTCCCCGACGGAAAGGGTGGCTTCCTGGCGCCGCCCAATACGGTGCTGGCTTTTGAGGTGGAGGTGCTGGAACGCCTGGAATAGCGGGAGAAAACATCATGGCTTCCCGGCTTCCCTGGCAGCTTCCTTGTTTTTTTGTTCCCTGAATACGTGAGGCAGCATTATGGCCAGCCCGATCATGATGGAGACGTCGGCGAAATTGAAGATGCCGGTGCGGATGCCGGCCAGCCCCATGTTCATAAAATCGACAACCTGACCGTAGAGGAGGCGGTCGACGATGTTGCTGATCCCGCCGCCGACGATGAAGCTGAAAGCGATGACCTGAGCCCTGATAAGCTGTCTGGAAAAAAGGGTGTAAGCCAGCAGCCCCAGCAGCAAACCCACCGGAAGGACATGCAGCGCTATAAAGCGCAGGGAGTCCGAAAGGCCGGCGCCCAGGCTGAGAAAGGCCCCTTTGTTTTCCACGTAGGCCAGGCGAAAAATGTCGCCCAGGTAGGAGGACTGCCCCTCCCCTGCCAGATGCTCGCGCGCCCATTGCTTGGTGAGCTGGTCAAAAGCAATATTGGCCGCCATAATACCTGCTACCAGGGCAATCCGCCGCCAGTCTGTTTTCATGAGTCCGGAATTTTAATAATGGATCTTGTCTTGTTTTTCCTCCCAGGCCTTCAGGGCCAGCAGGGCTTCCTCCCGCATCATCTGCCTGGTGGGAATATGCCGGTCGCCATGGTGGTGGTTCAACTCTTCGTAAATGAAGGCATCGTCAAAGTTTATGGCGGCGGCATCCTCCCGGCTGCAGCCGAATACGATGCGGCGGGGGCGGGCCCAGTAAATAGCTCCCAGGCACATGGGGCAGGGCTCACAGGAAGCATAAACCACACAGCCATCCAGTTGAAAATGGCCGAGTTGCTCACAGGCCTGCCGGATGGCTACGATCTCGGCATGTGCAGTGGGGTCGCAATCAACCAATACCCGGTTCTGGCCCCTGCCAATGACCTGGCCATCTTTGACGACAAGGGCGCCGAAAGGCCCCCCGTAGCCGGCCTGTACGCCTTCCAGGGCCAGGCGAATCACCTCTCTCATGTATCTTTCGTCCTGCACTGTCTCCATTTTTAAGCCGCTTTTCTGAAGCAGGCTGTTTTTAATCCGGCGCCAAAATTAGTGATTTTTCGGGATTGCCACTGCTATTCCCTCCACCCCGTTTGGACTTTGGGCATTCCTGGTTATGAAGTGGGAAGCGGCCGAAGAGAGTCCCGTACCGACTGCAAGCAGGCCGGGATGGGAATGAGCCAGGAAATCCCGGAATCGCCAGGTTTTCCGACTTTAAGCAGGGAAATCCAGAGCACCTTCCAGGCGTCCAAAGCCCACCCCCCATATACTACAGGCCTGTGAGCCCTTTAAAAGCAAATACAATTATTATCTTTACCCGCACTGAACACCCAAATAAACGGAACATGACGCAACCAGTTTTCACCAACGACGCCATCATCCTGGGTTTGCTGATCATCGTATTGGCCATGGTTTTTGTGACTTCCCACAGCAAAAACCCCGGCTGGCGAAGTTTTTACCGCTATGTCCCGCCCCTTCTTTTGTGTTATTTTTTGCCGGCCCTGCTGGCCTGGCCCCTGGGGCTCATCGCCCCCGAGTGGTACGACCTGGACAAGCTGAGGCAGTTCCTGCAGGAGGGCGTAACCCCCAACCTTTCCGGGCAGGCCGGCTGGAGAGAAATTAAACGCATCATCCTCGAGCACAATATCGGAGAAGAAGCCCTGAAGCCATTCGTCGTCAAGTCAGAGCTGTATTTCATGGCTTCCCGTTATCTGCTCCCCGCCAGTTTGGTGTTGCTCTGCCTCAGCATCGATTTCAAGGGCATCCTTTCCCTCGGCCCCAAAGCGCTGATCATGTTCTTTGCGGCTACCCTGGGCATCATCCTCGGCGGGCCCGTGGCGCTGCTCCTGATTTCCTACATCGCCCCGGGCATCATTGAAGCCGGCCCCGACGAACTCTGGAAAGGGCTGTCCACTATTGCGGGAAGCTGGATCGGCGGCGGCGCCAACCAGACCGCCATGAAGGAAATATTCAATGTCGGCGACAACCTCTTCGCCTCCATGATCGTGGTGGATGTGGTGGTGGCCAATATCTGGATGGGCTTCCTCCTGTACGGCGCCAGCATTTCCGACAGGGTGGACGGCTGGCTCAAAGCGGATAACTCGGCTGTCGAAAGCCTCCGGCACAAGGTTGAGAACTACCAGTTGAGCGTAGCCCGCATTCCCAACCTCACCGAAACTTTCGTACTCATGGCCGTCGCATTCGGCGGAGTAGCCCTCTCGCACCTCGGCGCCGACCTGATCCTGCCCGTTATGGAAAGGTTCAAGGCGCCGCTGGAGGCCGCGCGGCTCTCTTCCCTGCTGGAGGGCTTTTTCTGGCTTATCGTCATCGCCACCACCTTCGGGCTGGCCCTTTCCTTCGTCGGCCGGGCCCGCGCGCTGGAGGGCGTCGGCGCTTCCCGCTGGGGCAGCGTATTCATTTACGTTCTCGTGGCGACCATCGGCATGAAGATGAACCTGGGGGAAGTGCTGCAAAACCTGGGCCTTTTTGCCATCGGCATCGTCTGGATGATGGTTCATGTGATCATCCTGCTCATAACGGCCAAGGTGGTCCGGGCTCCTTTTTTCTTCGTTGCAGTAGGCAGCCAGGCCAATGTCGGCGGGGCAGCCTCGGCGCCGATCGTGGCATCGGCATTCAGCCCGGCCCTTGCCCCGGTAGGGGTGCTACTGGCCGTTCTGGGCTACGCCCTTGGCACGTATGGCGGCATTATTTGCGCCTTCATGATGCAATCGGTATCCGGCGGCTAAGGGCGATGCAGGGCTTTATTTGACAAATGCCGACTCCACTTTGTTGAGCGTTGCGACCAGTTCGGGGCAGGCCCGTTGCATGGCCTGCCTCACCTGCTCGCCGAGTTCACCCTTCAGCGGGCCGTATTTTTTCTCTATCTCGGCCCCGCATTTGCTCATCACGCGCTCCATTTCCTCCGTATAATCCCTGAGCATTTCCAGGTCGTTGCGCTCCACTGCCGCCTCGAGGCTTTCCTGCTGCCGGGCCAAAGGGCTCATACAGCCGCAAATATCCCGGGCGATCCTTTCAGGAGTATCGCCGGCCCTGTGGCAGGAAAACAGCGCCAGCAAAAGGGGCCAAAAGAGATAATATCGCTTCATCTTTTTTTTCGTTTTGTTGCATCCGGGAATGGCAGGCCTTCCAAGATAAATGATTTCACAGTAACAGACAGCGAAAAGCCCGGCTCTGTTGCACTGCCTCTGCTCCCCTACTTTTATATTTTACATTTCCCACGGCATAGCCAGCGGCCCCGGGCCAGGGCACAACGACAAAAAATATGGCGCTTCGCTACGGCTTGCAACACCCGGAAAATCCCCCACCCTTCCTTTCATATCCAGAATGAGCTGGAAGTGGAGATGCGGCGCCCAACCGCCATTCTCTTCCGGAGGCCCCAGCTCGGCAAAGGCCGCTCCGCGCGGAATGGCCTTCCCAGGCGCCAACCCACGCAGGGACGCCCTGGAAAGGTGCCCGTAAAGCGAATAAAAGAGGATGCCTCCCAGCTCGTGCTCCAGAATGATAGTAGCTCCGTAATCCAGAAAACGGTTGTTGTCGGCAAAACTGTGAATGCGCCCCTCCAGCGGGGCAAATACCGGGCTGTATGCGGGCAGCCAGAGGTCGAGCCCCAGATGAATCGTCCTCCGCTCCCCGGCCTTGTTAAAAAGCGGGCTGCGCCAGTAGATCAGGCGGTCTTCTCCGTACCCTCCATAGGCTATGCTGCCCCCCTGCCGCTCCATTTCATCGCGCACATACTGCCCCAGGCCTTCAAAATCCGTTATGTCATACTGCTCCAGGCGCGCATTGCCCACACTCAGGTCAAGCGGGCAGTAGGCCTCCGGGCCGGCCGTTTCCCCCAAAACAGGGTACGGGCTGGCAGCTTTTAGCCGCTCAGCAAATAATTCCTTTTTAATCATTATCGAATTTTTCCTGAAAAAAAACTAAACATTCAAAAAAATGAACACATCATTAACAATAGAATAAAAAATGAAAATGTTTTTGAAAATCCTCAAAAAACCGGCTTTTTTGAACATCCATTTTTAAATTCCACTACTTAAAAAGACATTTTAATTTACTTTTTTCAATTTTTACATTTTTTATTTAAAAAATTTGCACAAAAACACCCGATATCATAATTTTGTATCAACAACAGCAACGGAAAGCGTTGCTGAAAAACGGAAGAGGGGGGATAAAACCTTTCCCGCTTCGTAACACTGTGAGGTGATGAAACAGGCAGCCATGCCCTCTTGTCTCGGGGGTGGGGAGCCCGGGATAAACGCGGCCTTCGGGCCGCGGCTAACCGCTCCGTGCAGGTTCGAATCCTGCCCTCACAGCTATTTTGAAATGGGAAGTGGGAAGTCGGAATGGAGTTACCCCATTCCGATTTCCCACTTCCGACTTCCCACTTCCGACTTCCCACTTCCGATTTCCGATTTCGGAATTCTTAACAGTGTGAGGTGATGAAACAGGCAGCCGTGCCCTCTTGTCTCGAGGGTGGGGAGTGCGGGATAAACGTAACGTAATGCTTCGGCTAGGGTTGACCACTTCATCCTTGCGTTATGGCTAACCGCCCCGTGCAGGTTCGAATCCTGCCCTCACAGCTATTTTGAAATGGGAAGTGGGGAGTCGG
>CAUJDW010000028.1 GCA_963169455.1 Bacteroidota bacterium
AAATATTTGTTTGAATGGATAGATTAGTGCGATGCCGCCGGCATCGGAGGAATTATTGCTTTGCCTGGCTATATCCGTTCAATCCCTTCGGGATTGGCAGGGAGCCCGGCGACGCCCACAGGCTGCAAATGGGGGCTGTTCGATCAGGGATTCCATCGCTGTAAGCGATGGAATCCCTGAGGGGGAATTTTTTCGAGGCGAAGCAACCAGGAAAGCGCCCGACAAACCGCAGGTTCACCTCGTCTCCCCCTCTCCCGGCCTCCCAGTCTCCATTGGGTGTTACAGGTTTTTACCCGGCTGAGCGCAGCGAGGACGGGGCGGGTTTCAGGTTCACCTCGTCGCCCGCTCTCCCGGCCACCCAGCCTCCCCGGGGCGTCAGCCTTTGGCCCGCGTGCCGACGTAGGTGTCCCGCAGGCCCGCGTTCCAACCTAAATAGTTACCTTTTTTCAAAATGTACATTTTTTTTCGGGCCCGGGTTCGGGGAGTGGGCCGGTTCAGGGCAGGAACCCAAAAGAAGCCGCCCCGGTTGCCCGAAGCGGCCTGCTTTATCGATAGATGAAAACCTTTTTTAGGCGATGTCCAGATCCCGGCGCTTTGTCACCTGATCCGGGTATTTGGGCAGGGTGAGGCGCAGCACGCCCCCGGCGTAGCTGGCCCTGACGCCGTCCGTATCGATCTTGTCGTTGAGGCTGAAGCTGCGCTCGAAACCTTCGGGGCGGTACTCGCGTCGTATCCATTCGCCGAGCTTGACGATGTCCTCCTCCGGCGCTTTGGCGGTGATGGTGAGCACCCGGCCGGCGAGCTGGAGCTGGAAGTCCTCGCGGCTGCGCTCGGGGGCGTACAGGTGTAGTTCGTAATGGCCGTCGTATTCGATCACATTGGCGGGCGCCTGCCGGAAAGCGGCGCCGAAGTGCTGGCCAAAGTGGCGGCCGTGCCGATGGCCATGGCCGTGATGGGCATAAGATCCTTTACACATAATGCAGTGGTGATTTTGAATGGTTAAATGCAATGGTTTCAGTTCACGATGATGGTGCGGTAATCTTCCAGCGGTTCGGCCTGCCGGAAGGCAGCGTATCCAAGGGGTTCGTTCATCCGGCCTTGCCAGTGCCGGAAGCGGTGGTGGCGCCGGTTACCCCAATGGTAGGGCGCATATCCATAGGCCATCCGGCGGATGCCGAATGCCAGGGCTGCCAGCAGCGCCAGGGGCGCCAGCAGCATCAGGCCGAAGAACAAAAGCTTCGCAATAAGGAAAAAGAGGGCTACCCCTGCCACGACGGACAGGGCGAACATCAAGGGCCGCATAATCTGATGATTTTAGTGAAACAAATGGGGGTTGAGCGGTTCGCAGGGAAAACTTTTCCGCACCATTTCAACCTACAATCAGGAAGACGATGCTATTTCGGAATTACTTTAAGCGGGGCTGAATTATTTAAAAAAAATTGCCCCTGGCGCTCAGATCAATCCCTGCCGGGCAGCCAGTTGCACCGCCTCGATGGAACTGGAGACGTTCAGCTTTTTTAATATCCTTTGCCGGTGGGTATTGACGGTATGGACGCTGATATAGAGCCTGCCGGCAATTTCCTTGCTTCGGGCGCCCTGCCGGATCAGGTGGAGGACCTCTTTTTCGCGTTCGCTCAGGGCTTCGCTGTCCTCAGATTCACTTGCTCCCTGAATTTCCAAATCGTGGATATGGCCGGTGGTGGTATCGTACAGGGTGCTCTTGAGGCCTTCATCGAGATTTTGATTGGGTGAAAAATTCACCGTGCTCAGCGCCAGCCAGATGTTCCCGTGGCTGTCCAGTTCCAGAATCTGATGTTGCTCGATGACCCGCACGTACTGGCCGGCCGCATTGCGCAGGCGATAATCGTTGACCAGTTTAAAATCCTTTTTTCGCGACGCAGGAAGTTGAAATAAGAATTCCAGCTGGCGAATGCTGTTAAGTGTTATCCAGTACAGGTCTTCGGGGTGGATATGCCGGGCGAAGAAGCGGCCATCTTCCTTCCTGACCTGTTGCAGGTCATAGCCAAGAATATCACTAAAGCGGGAAGAAAAGAAAGAATGGCGCTTGCGGTACATGTCAAAAACAGAAAGGGAACTGCTTTCCAGTTCGCTGAGCCGCTGTACCCAGTTCAGATGCTTTTTTACTATCGAATAATCCAGTTGTCCCGGGTCGAAGCGTTGGCTGTTGAGCAGGTGCTGGTATTGCAGGTATAAGGCTTCTATGCTTTCCATAAAATCCAGATTAATGATTTTTCAGTATTGCCCTGGCGGTTTTTTCAGGGATACTTTTGTAAATGAAATGAAGCGCAAACATCCGGGGTATAAAAAGGATGGCATTTACACCAGCATGCCCCTATTTCAAATTTAATAAACAGTCCTATACCGTACAACTACCATTAGTTAACCTGGAATCGAGCGGGCGAACCGTTCCCGTTTGGGCCTTGGCGCTGTCAGCTCTTTCCAAAACCATCATCATCATGATCTATCGTAATTGGATGGCCAGCCTGGTAGTTGCCTGTCTGGTGTTGCCTTCTTTCTTTATTACCAAGCGCTCGCCTCCTGAGACAGAGCCTTTCAAACTGGTCGTTGAAAAAGAGGGCATCCGGGCTTTCGAGCGCTGGCATGCTCCTCCCAATGGTAGGCCTTATCGCGAACTGAAGGCTGTATTTCGCGTCCAGGCAAAAGAAAGCGCCCTGCTCGCAGCTTTACGCGAAGAGCAAAAAGCAATGCTCTGGATGCAGAACGTTGCCCAATTCCAGGTGTTGCCCGGCGGGCAGAATAGCCATTGGCGCGCATATATCCGCTATGGGCTGCCCTGGCCGGCCCGCGACCACGACTGTGTGGTGTCCTACCAGTGGGCCAGGCCAGCTGAAGGCCGCGCTGTGGCCACCTTCCAGTCGGCCCGCCTGTCCACTCATCCACCCCAGGAAGGCGTTCATCGCATACAAGGCCTTTCAGGGCGCTGGGAGTTCCTCGCTCAAGCTGATGGGCGTTATGAGGTGGCCTATTATATAATGACTACCGAAGCTTCGCCCATCCCCCGTTTCGTGCTCGACCCCATTGTCCGTTCCAACCTGCTAAAGACCATGGCCGCTTTTCGCCAGGTGGCGGGCTCATTTTAAACAATGATGTTCATGGAAAAGCCAAAAAAATGGCCTGCACCCGGCAGGCTTGCCCATCGGTTGTGCAGTATAAAGGCGCCGCCGCAAAAGGTGGCTCGTTCTTATGCGCTGGGCATTTTTCTGGCCAGCACGCCGTTGGTGGGCATGAAAATATGGATTGCCTTGTTTCTGGCCACTGTACTGAAAGGGCACCGCGGCGCCGCAGCTATCGGCGTTTACCACATCAATGCGCTGACGGCTCCGCTTTACTACAGCCTGTCCTTTTTTCTGGGCAGCGCCATATTGGGCGTAGAAGCGCGGATGGCTTGGCCGGATAGCCTTTCTGCTCTGGCTATTTATCAGGCCTTCACCGCCAGCCGGGAGGTTTTTTACAGCCTGTTAGTGGGCGGCATCCTGCTGGGCCTTCCCGCTTCTTTGCTGCTCTACTGGCTGAGCCTTCGATTATTGCAAACTAAAAACCATTCGATCTATGAAAACTGACCATTCGTGCTATGCCCTGATTACCGGCGCCAGTTCCGGGCTGGGCAAAGCATTCGCCATCGCCTGCGCCCGCCGTGGAAAACCGCTGATCCTGGTGGCCCTGCCCGGAAGTGGACTGGCCGCATTGGGAAACTACCTGAGCAACCGATATACAATAGAAGTCGCTACCTTTGAACTGGACCTTTCCATGAAAGAAGCATTGGAAGATTTTGTCCATCAGATAGCCGGCCGTTATCCCATCCACTGGCTGATCAACAATGCCGGTACCGGAGGGACCTCTCCCTTTGAACAAACCCGGGCGGACTGGTTCGACCAGTTGATACAGCTCAACATCCGGTCTACCGTATTGCTGACGCGGATGCTCTTGCCGGAGATACTTCAGCGGAGGGATGGCCTGATCCTGAACGTATCCAGCACTGCCGCTTTTTCTCCGATGGCCTACAAAACGATCTATCCTGCCAGCAAGACTTTTGTCTGGGCCTTCACCTGCGGCCTGCGGGAGGAATTCCGGGGCCGGGGCATCCGGATCAGCGTGGTACATCCCGGGCCGATGCTGACGAACTTCGATACTTCCCGCCGCATCATGGAGCAAGGAGCTCTGGCCCGCCTGGGCCTGCTTTCGCCGCAGGCCACGGCTGAACGCGCCCTTAGCCAGGCGCTGGCGGGGCGGGGAGTGATCATCCCGGGCCTGGGCAATAAGATACAGTATTTCATCATGCGGCTCTTACCTGCTTCCTGGCAGGCCAGCCTGGCCTCCGGCATTGTGAGGCGGGAATTGGGCATAGCGCCGGCGCCCTGATGTCAAATTTTTAACAGAACAACCATGAAAGTACTGCTCACCGGCGCCACGGGCCTGTTAGGCAGCCATGTGGCCCATCAGTTGCATGCGCGCGGCTATGCGCTGCGCATTTTTACTCGCCCGGGCAGCAATACCGAAACCCTGGCGGGGCTGCCTTTCGAATGGATAAAAGGCAGCCTGCTGGATAAAAACACCCTGCAACTTGCGGTGGAAGGCTGCGATGCCGTCATTCACGCAGCCGCCAATACGGCCCAATGGCCAACGGGCCTGGCCCACTATTGGGCGGACAATGTGCAGGCCACCATCAACCTGCTGGAGGCCGCCCGGCAGGCTGGCGCCCGGCGTTTTGTTTATGTCAGTACGGCTAACACCATCGGGCATGGCAGCCTGGCCCGGCCCGGGGTAGAGTGGAACGACTTCCGGCTGTATCATTACAATTCCGCCTATATCAACAGCAAATACCTGGCGGAAAAGTATGTACTGGAACAATTTCAAAAGCATGGTTTTCCGGCGGTGGTGGTCAATCCTACCTTTATGCTGGGAGGCCTGGATGCCAGGCTCAGCTCCGGCCGTCTGATCCTGCATGCTTTGCAAAGCCAGGTACATTGGGCGCCTCCCGGCGGTAAAAATTTCATTCACGTGCGGGATGCGGCTTTTGGAGTTTGTGCAGCCCTGGAAAAGGGGCGGGTGGGCGAACGTTACCTGCTGGCCGGGGAAAATATGACATACGCCCGGTTCTTTGCGCTTTTGGGGGCTGTCGTGGAAGAACATAAGCTACAAATCCCTTTGCCCCAATGGCTCATTCTGGCGGCGGGATGGGTTGGCCAGTTATGGGGGCGCCTAAGCGGCCGCACTGCCCTGATGAACCGGGCAACGAGCCGTTTGATGTGCCTCGGCAATTATTATTCGGGGCAAAAAGCCCGGGAGGAACTGGGCCTGCCCCAAACCGCGGTTTCAGAGGCGGTAAAGGATGCGCTGCATTGGTTCGAGGCACAGGGTATGATCGGGAGTAATGTGGTCAAGTCTCGGGGTGACTGAACGCTTGCAAAATCAGGGCGAGTCACCCCGTGACTGGCCTGCATTGGCCGGAGGTAGGGGGAATAGCCGGGGAAAACCTGGAACATTGGACACACCCTTCTGGCCCACCTTCATTCCTCCCCATTCCCCCGTCCGCACCGCTTCCGCCAGGCTTCTTTGAATTGCGCGCGTTCCTCCTCGCTCATGTGCACCCACTTGTCGCGCCATTCGCGCCGTTTCTGCCAGTATTCCGGCGCTCCGCCCGGCCGCCCGAAGCGGATGCCGCCGAACAGGATGCGGCTCAATACCAGCAGGCCCAGGGCCTGGGCGTAGGATAATGGTTTGGCCGTAGTCACCACCGGGAGGATCGCATTCCACAAGAGCATGACTACGGCGCCCAGAAGGAATAGTGCTGCCAGGAAGAAGGCGCCTTTCAGGAAGCGGCGGCGGCCCGGAGCGTATCGGCTATGTGGATATTGGCTATGCATGGAAGCAGTATTTTAGTAGTTGATCAATTCTTCATACAGGTCCGCCAGGCGCCGGCGCAGGTGCTGCACCGCGTAACGCTTACGCGAGATCAGGGTCTTGATATTCTCGCCGGTGCGGCCCGCGATCTCCTGAAACGTCTCGCCGTCCAGTTCATTCCAGACGAATACGTCGCGCTGAGCCTGGGGCAGTTCTTCCAGTGCGGCGAATAATTCCTCCCAGAAGAGCTCCCGCAGGTGCTCCGTTTCCGGGGTGTTGAAATCGGCCAGGAGGATCTCCCGGAAGGCCGTTTCCCCATCTTCATTTTCGTAGCTGAGATCTTCCAGCGAGTCGGTTTGCCGTTTGCGGTAGCGGTCCGTCACCTTGTTGCGGGCCACGCGGAAGAGCCAGGCGTTGATGTTCTCGATGTCTTCCAGGCCGGCCAGCCGGCTGAGTTGGTACCAGACCTCCTGCAGGATGTCCTCTGCATCGGCATCGCTGGCCGTGCGCCCCCGGATGAAGCCGAACAGCCGCTGGCCATAGCTTCTTATGATTTGCCCCAGGGTTTGGTCGCGGGTGGTCACTATAGTTGTCGTTTTAGAGGGAAGACGAATGAGTGGGGAAATTACGCTAAAATGAAAGTTAAAAAATGTAGAATACTTCTCAAGGATTTTTCCAAAAAACCGTTGGAAGGGATTCATCCACGGGAGATAGATATCCTTTTGGATAGTCCGAAAATAATATCATGGAGAATGCTGTATTCCTGGAACTGCGCCGCCAGGGGAAATTTCCCAATTATTATTCTTCACAGCAAAAAGAAGTTGATTTCTTTGTTGACAGCAAGCGCTTGTTCAATGTATGCTATCAATTTGAGGGCTTAAAACCCGGCAAAGAGAATTGTCCGGTTTAATTGACGCAATGGCTTTTTTCAACTTGCAGGAAAGCTATTTACTCACCTGGGACAAGCAGGAGGATATCCGGATTGGGGGAAAAAACATTCTGGTTCGGCCTTTGTGGCAATTTTTGTTCAGCGGATTTTAACCGGTTGCCAGTTGGTTGCGGGCTGCACCCCTCTGACAACCGGTTACCTTTCTTCAGGCGAACGCACAGACCACCCCGCCCATCAGCGCCAGGCTGACGATCCAGTAGCCGCCGTTGAGCAGGATGTATTTCCAGCCCTTCCTTTCGAACAGGGCGTTGACGCCCAGCACCGGCAGCGCGAAGAAGATGCCGCTCAGGGCGCCGTGGAAAGCGCCGTGTTTGAAGGTGCGGAAATTCTGGCCGTACTGGTCCATGAAGCCGGTGAGCATTTTCATGACCTCGGAGCCTTCTTCCCCGAAGCCCGCTTCTTCCACCAGGATGGAGTAGAGGTGCACCTGGTGGACGGTCATGCTGTACAGCGTAATGGCGATGAGCACGCTGAAAACATAAGCCAGCCCGAAGATGAGGGCCATGTTGGCTCCCTTGATCTTCTCTTCGTCCATATCCGCAGCTTTCATCCAGGCTGTGCCCAGCACTTTGGGGTTGTACCAGATGGAGCCGACAACCATCGGAACGAGGGCCGCTGCGAGAAAAATGAGGAAATTAGGCGTCATTGGATTTAGTTTTTGTTTGCGGTAAAAATTATTTGTTTCGTAAAGATAAGGTTTTGTTTTTATTTTCCAAGCATCAAGCGCATGTTAAAGCGCTGCCTACTGCCACCTTCCCTGCGCATCCACCCCTCTGGCGTGGAAGGGGTTGAGCAGGACATCCAGCAGCACGGCGATTTCCGCCCGGCTCAGGGGGCGGCTGGGGCCGAAGCTGTTCAGTTTTAAAGGTTCTTCTGCCCAGCGTTCGGCCAGGTAGCCCAGCAGGTGTTCTTCAGATTCCAGGGGAGCGCTCCCGGAGCCCAGTTCCAGGGCCAGTTCCACCAGCAGAGGGGCTATCAGTTCCAGGCTGGCCAGTGCGGCGGTATCGGCCGGGGCGTTTTCCATGCCAGGTTCGAATTCCTTCATTCCGGCCCACAGTTTACCCATTGTTATTGTTGAATCCGGATAGAACCAGGTGCGGTTGGCCCAGGCGTAGGGCTCACCCCGGCCTTTGAGGATGCCGGTGGCGCCGATGCGCTGAAGGGATGAAAAGTGCGGGTGTTCCGGCGAAATATCGTAAGAGGGGACGAGATAGCCCTTGTAGGCGAGTATGGCGTCCTGCCATTCCCGCACGGGCACCTCCCGGGGCTGTTTGCCCTTCTGCACAGCCAGGGCGGCCAGGGCGCCGGCGGCCTGCCCCACCTGCAGGATGACGGGCTGCAGGCGGGTGGAGCCATTGGCGATGTTGGTCACGGAGATGGCCTTGTCAGCCATCAGCAGCCCGTCCACCTCCCGGGGAATGAGGCTTCCGGCGGGGATGCCGAAGGATGGAACCGGCGGAAAGTCCAGCTCCGGCGCATCGGGCCGCTCCTTGTGGTGGTGGTCGACGGGATAGTCGCCGACGGCGACGCCGGCGCGGAACAGGGGCTCCGCTGCGGTGTAGGGGTTCAGTATATGGTTGAGGCCCAGGCGGGCCAGCCCGTGGATGCGTCGGCCTTCGCGGTGGTAGGGCAGGAAAGGAAGGCGGTCGTGGGTGGGGAATTCATCATCGGCCAGCCCAAGGTGTTTGTAGCCCAGTTCGTGCTGGATGAAGTAGATGAACTGCATGGTGCGCAGTTTGGCGGCTTTCAGGGCTTCCTCCCGTTGCTGCGGGCTCATTTCCACGATGTCCAGGTAGAAATCGTTGCCATGCGAAGGCCAGTTGATCATGTATTTGTTATTGGGCAGCTTGGCGTACGTCATCATGGTTTCGCAGGGGTGAGGCTTCTCGTTTTCGTCCTTGCAAAGTTTCTGGCAGGAGCAGGCGAACTGGGCCGGATCGTAGCCCTCGGGTTGGGGGAGGAGGTGGGCCCGGCTTTCCGCGCCATAGTCTTTCAGGATGGCGGCGTAGGTGAGATCCTGGATAATGCCGTTGGCCTTTTCCGGGGCGATGCTTTCCCCGGTTTCCGAGCGGGCGTCCATGCCCAGGCTGTAGCCGGCGCCCACGGCGGCGGCCACATCGCCCAGGTCGGCGCCGTCGATGAGCTGAGTAGCCCGCACAAGCACCGGCTGCCCGTTTTTATCAACCTCCACTTCCCACTTCCCGTCTTTCCGCTCGATGGAGGTGAAGGTTGAATTGAACCAGGCCTGTAGCTTTTCTTCCTTTTCCGCCATATCGGCAAAGATCGCTGCCCCGACATGCGGCTCGAACTGCGTATGGCTCACCCAGCCCGTCGCCAGCGCTTCGGCGCTGCCGTAGTGATCGCGCAGGCGTTGCCGGAATTCACCCCAGATGCCTGCCGGCATGTCGTGGTTGCCGTCGGTGGCGCTTACCCCTGCCGCCGTCAGCATACCCCCCAGCCATTCGGACGGCTCGACGATGATGGTTCGGGCGCCCATGCGGGCGGCCTGTATGCCGGCCGCTGTGCCTCCCGTGCCGCCGCCCAGTACGAGGACTTCCGTTTCAATGGTTTCCACCTGGGGGGCGCAGCTCCACAACGCTGCCGTGAAAAACAGGAAAAAGTAATACAATCGCATCTTTAAAGCTATTTTAGAAATCTTCAAAAAAATAAGGCGCCGGTTTGGCCGGCCAGGCGAAGGCCGCCTGGAACGCGGGCCTGTGGCCCGCAAAGTGATGATCATAGGGCCTTTGGAGGGGCTTTGCCTGCGGCAGGGGGCCACAAGGCCTGCGTTCCGGAAATTGCCGCTCAAAGGAGCCTGAGTAGTTATTTTTGAACACTACTCAGGCAAAACTCTGAAACTTTTTTTTAGCAAGGGCGCTGAATTCCTGTTTTTGTTCTAAATTTTCGGCTTTGCAAGCTACAAAACGGAAGCCATTATGCATTTATCAGCCTTAGACATCTCCATCATATTCCTGTACCTCATCGCCACCGTGTACATCGGTTTCTGGCTTTCGAAGCGGGCTACTAAAAACATCAAAACCTATTTCCTGGCGGGCAACGACCTGCCCTGGTATTTCCTGGGCCTGTCCAACGCTTCGGGCATGTTCGACGTGTCGGGCACCATGGTCGCCGTGGCCTGGATGTTCGTGTACGGCATGAAAAGCGCCTGGATACCCTGGCTCTGGCCGGTGTGGAACCAGATTTTCATGATGATTTTCCTGGCTATCTGGATGCGGCGGTCCAATGTGCTGACCGGGGCGGAGTGGATCACCTTCCGCTTCGGTAAGTCTACCGGCAGCACCCTGTCGCATATCATCACGGTGGTGTTTGCCATCATCATCGTGATCGCCTTCATGGCCTATTTTGTGGAAGGCATCGGCAAGTTCGCGGTGCAGTTCCTGCCCTGGGACCTTTCCTGGTCGCTGGGCGGTTTCCGGATGTCGAGCGAGGACAGCTACGCCCTGCTCATCATCGGCATTACCACCCTGTACACCGTCAAGGGCGGTTTTTACAGCGTGGTGGGCACCGAGGTGATGCAGTTTTTTATCATGACTATCGCCTGCCTGGTCATCGGATTCATCGCCCTGTTCACCACCACGGGCGATCAGATTGCCGCGGCGGTGCCGGATGGCTGGGGCAGCCTCTGGTTCGGCTGGGAGCTGGGGCTCGACTGGGCCGAAAAGCTGCCGGCTGCCGGCCTGCGCATCGAGGAAGATGGGTATTCCCTCTTCGGCTTCATTTTTATGCTGATGCTGTTTAAAGGCGTTTGGGCCAGCATGGCGGGCCCGGTGCCGAGTTACGACATGCAGCGGGTGCTCTCCACGCGCACTCCCACCGAGGCGGCCAAGATGTTCGGGCTGACGCCGGTAGTGCTGATGCTGCCCCGCTACTTCCTCATTGCCGGCATCACGGTGCTGGCCCTGGTGTACATGGACCCTGCCCAGCTCACCGACCCTGCCACGGGCAGGCTCGATTTCGAGGAAGTACTGCCCTTCGCCATCAGCCACTACGTGGCCACCGGGCTGAAAGGGCTGCTGCTGGCGGGGCTGCTGGCGGCTTTTATGTCCACATTCGCAGCTTTTATCAACGCCGGTTCCGCCTACATGGTCAACGATATCTACAAGCGCTACATCAATGCCCATGGGCCCGACCGCAACTACGTGCGCCTGAGTTACACCACCACGGCCGGGCTGGTCGTCGTAGGCGTCATTTTCGGGCTGGTGGGCGGCAACATCCAGGCGAGAACCGACTGGATCGTGGGCCTGCTCTACGGCAGCTACGTGGCCTCCAACGTGCTGAAGTGGATCTGGTGGCGCTTCAACGGCTTCGGCTTCTTTTTCGGCATGCTGGCCGGCATGGTGGGCGTCGCCATACTGCCGCCCGCCCTGCAGGCCCTGGGGTATGACCTTCTTGCCATCGAGCAGTTCCCCCTGCTTCTTGCTGTAGCCCTGACGGGCAGCATTGCCGGCGCCTGCCTCACCCCGCCGGACAATGAGGAAACCCTCAAGCAATTTTACAAACAAACCCGCCCCTGGGGCTTCTGGGGGCCAATCCGCGACAAGGTAATGGCGGAAGACCCAGCCTTCAAAACCAATAGAAACCTGGGCCGGGACAGCTTCAACGTCGTGGTGGGCATCGCCTGGCAGATGTGCCTGGTCGTCATTCCCATGTACATCATCATCCGCAAAATGGACGGCTTGTTCATCTCCCTGGCCGTGCTGGCCCTGACGACCTGGCTGCTGAAAAAGTACTGGTATGAGCGGCTGGAGGATTAGCAGGCAGCCGGCAGTTTTCAGTGGGCAGGGCCGTGGGCGTTTCAGGTTTCAGGTTTCAGGGTTTCAGGTTATCCTGGAATTGAAAAGGCAACTCCGTAGCCTTTAACTTGAAACATGTAACTTGAAACGTGTAACATGAAACATGTAACTTGAAACGTGTAACTTGAAACCCCTTTGGCTTTATTTCCCGACAGCAATAACAAACAAAAAACATATACCACATGCGTTACCTGACCATTCTCGGCATCCTCACCGCTTCCATGCTGGCGGGGATGCCCCGGGCCATTTCCCAGCCCGCAACCGGCAGCCTGCTCGAAGCCCATTACGTTGACCCTCTCGAAAAAGTATTCCGCGAAACCGCCTTCTTCATGGAGCGGGAAGCCCGGGCGGATGCAGCCCGGGGCGAGCACGCCAGCCTGCAGTTTGCGCTGCGTTGCACCCAGCCGGTGGCAGGGCTGAAAGCAAAAGTGGATTTCATCCGGATGGGCGGAGCAAGCCTGCAACCCGATAAGGTAGGTTTTGTAGGTTATGTGAAAGTTGGCCGCAGCACGCCGCGCCCCTCGCGCGACCGCCTGCTGCCCATGTCCGGCCTCTACCCGGACCCCATCCTGGAGCCGGAGTCCATGGATTTGCCGGCTTTTGCCACGCAGCCGGTGTGGGTGAGCATTCCCATTCCATTGGATGCGAAGCCGGGGCTTTACGAAGGGCAGATCACCTTCAGTGGTAGTATTGGCGGCAAGCCTGTAACCCTCAGCCGGCCTTTTCAGGTGCAGGTTTATCCCGTTACTGTCGAAAAAACGAGCCTTTGGGTGACCAACTGGTACACCCTGGCTCCTGATGTGCTGGCCCACCTCAACGGCGGCGAGCCGGTGGAGGCCTATTCCGACAACTACTGGAAATACGCCCGCCTGCTGGCCCGAACCATGGCGGACTACGGGCAGAACATGGCCATCATCAACCCCCTGCAACTTACGCAGTATAGCCTGGAAAAGGGAAAATACGGCTTCGACTTCAGCCGCTTCGACCGGACGGTGCAGCTCTTCATCGACGAAGGCGTGGTCGGCCGAATCGAAGGCGGGCACATCGGCGGCCGGGCTGCCGACTGGGCCAGCCCCTTCGTGGTGGGCGTCCCTGTGGTGGAAAAGGATACGTCCTACTTCGAGCGCCTGCCCATCGGCGATGAAAAGGCGCAAAATTTCTATAAACAGTTTATTCCCGCCCTGGTGCAACACCTGAAGGACAAGGGCTGGTACGGCATCTACACCCAGCACATCGCCGATGAGCCCATCGACGAGAACTTCCAGTCCTACATCGACATCACCCAATTCGTCAAGAGCCTGGCGCCGGACATCAAGATCATCGAGGCTACCCACAGCAAGAACCTGAACAACCTGGTCGATGTATGGGTGCCGCAGCTCAATTTCTTCGCCGACTACTACGACTTCTATATGGAGCGCATGGCCGATGGCGACGAGGCCTGGTTTTACACCTGCCTGGCCCCGCAGGAGGAGTACGCCAACCGCTTCATCGAGCTGCCGCTGATCAAAACGCGCATCCTGCACTGGATCAACTTCCGCTACGGCTCGCCCGGCTACCTGCACTGGGGCTTCAACTTCTGGCGCGGCGATGACCCCTTCGGGGAAACTACCGGCATCATCACCGAATCCGGCAACGTGCTGCCCGCCGGCGACGCCTGGATATGCTATCCCGCCCCCGACAAAATCCTCAGCTCTATCCGCCTGGAAGCCATGCGCGACGGGATATTCGACTACGAGCTGCTGAAAATGGCGGCGGAAAAGGAGCCGGAAAAGGTGAAGGAAATGGCCCGGCAGGTGGTGTACCGCTTCGATTTGTACGATATGAACGTGGAGGCGTTCCGGGAGAAGCGGCGTATATTGCTGGCAATGCTTAGTGAGTAGCCATGCCATCCACCGAAAACCTGCTCGCCCAGCTCTTCACCGCCCTGGGCAATACCTTCAACTACGAAGACGGCCTGGGCAACTACCGCGAAGCCCGCCGCCTGGCCGGTCAACTTTTGGAGGCCAATGCATCCGGGCCCGATGCGGCCCTGGCTTTGTTCTACAGTGGCCTGGTGGATCTGTTGCGGGGCGATCTGATTCGTGCATCGGTTCAACTCACACAGGTGGAAGCCGCAGCTGAAGAAGCCTCGCCCCTCCACCTCCTGGCCTTTTCCTTTTTGCAACTTTGCCGTTTCGAACAATACAACACCCGGCTCGACGGCGCAGGCTCCGATTCCATCGAAGTTTCCGCCCGCTGGGACGCCAGGCGGGAAATGCAGGAACTTTTTCCGCGCCTCCACCACTTGCAGCAGCAATGCGCCGACCCGGCGGCCCGCAAGCTGTCCTGGTACCTGAGCAACATCCTGGGCGTGGCCAAAAACGCGCGGGCGGTGGCGGAGAAGCTGCAGGACCCACACCTGAGGAGCGCCTATCGGCAGGTGCACGAGGGCATGCTGCAAAGCTTTGAAAATTACGCCCAAAACGCCGCTGCCGAACAACGGTGGGCCGATGTGCTTTTCCCGGGCTACCTGCGCGCCGGCTTCCTCTACCGCTCCGGCGATGCGGAAGCGGCCCGGGCCCTGCTGGCCGGCAGCCTGCAGTTGGCGGAACAGGTGCAGGACTTAGGCAGGCAGGCGCTGTTCTGGCAATTGCAGGGCGACTGGCTCTGCGCCCCCTACAGCCATCCGCTGGCCTGGGATTTTGCCCTGGCCGACAGCAGCAACGAGAGTTCCACCCTGCCGCCCTTTACCGAGGCGAACGAACAGCAGCCCCTGGCGCCGGAGGCCCTGGCGGAGGCGGGCAATTGTTATGAGAATGCCGCCCGGCTCTTTCAGCAGGCCGGGGCGCCGCGGGGCCGGGCCTTCGTGCTCCTGCGACAGGCCTACCTGTCGTGGCGGGCCGGGCAGGACGAAGAAGCCCTCCGGCAACTGGAGGCGGCCGGGCAGCTTTTTGAAGAAAGCGGCGATGAGCGCGGCCGGCAGCTCGCCCGCACCCATCAGCTGATGGTGAAACTTTCGCGCAACCAGTTTCAGCATTCCGAAGAAACAGCCGCGGCAATCGGCGCCTGGGGCCGGGAAAGCGGCAACCTGAGTTTCACCGTCAGCCTGGGCAACCTGCTCAACCGGCTGGCGCGGCATCTTTTTCTGCGGCAGGGGCGCTATGAGGCCGCACGTCTGTCCTATGCCACCGCCCGCCGGCTCTTTGAAGCCCTCGGTGCGCCTGTCAACGCCACCCAGAACCTGGTTGACCTGGCCCTGCTGGAGGAAGCCGTCGGCGACTTGCAGGGCGCAGCCCTGGGCCTGGAGGAAGCCGCCGGGCAGTTCCGGCAGCTTGCCGCTGATTATCCGGCCCGGCATCCGGCAGGGCAGTCCGTCCATTCGCTCCTGTTGCAGCACGCTATCATACTGGCGGCCAAGGGTTACAATATCGAAAACAGCTTCGCCGCTCCGGAGCAACTGGAGCGCTTCCGGCAGCAATTGGAGACCCTCGCCGCCGCTTTGCCGGAGCCCACGCTGAACTGGGATGAACTGCTGCAGGCTGCACAACAGGTGGGAGAAGGCGCTGCCGGTACGGATGCTCATGTGGAGGCTTTCCGGAGCCTTTCGCTTCGCAACATGGCGCTGTCCATGGCCCGGCAATCGCAGGTGCTGATCCCTTTTTACCGGTACAAAAACGCCCATTGGAAATACAGGGAGGACGAAGCCCTGGTGCACTGGAAGGAAGCTTTTGCCGCCCTGCCTCTGCTGGAGGAGGGCTGGCGCTATTTTTACGAAGCCGTCCTGTGGGGCGCCCGGGAGCACTACCCCGAAGCTGTGGCGGCGCATCGCAGGCATCAGGCTTTGCTCGCCGCCGGCCTGGGGCGCATTCAGTTGCCCTTTGGCGAACAGTCGAAGGATGCCGAAAACCTCCGGCTTCAGCAGCAGCGCTACAACCTGGAGCAGGCCATGAGCATGTGGGTGAAGCTCCGGCAATACCCGGAAGCGGCGGCCGCCTGGCAGGAACTGGAGAAAATGGCCGGCAGCCGCTGGTGGGAAGGCGACGCCGCGCCCTGGAAATACCTCTGCGACGCTGCCGAATTCAGCGAAGGGCTGGGGCGGTACGAACAGGCTATCCAGTATTGCGAACAGGCTATTCAGATGCTGGAAAAGCGCCGCAATGAGCTGAGCCGCGATGAACTGCGCACGGCGCTGGCCAACGACAGGGGCTCGCAATACCTCTATTTTCTGGGCGCCCGCCTGGCCTTCCGGAAGGGCGATGCAGGCATGGCCCTGCACTACGCCGAGCGGGGCAAAGCCCGCGGGCTGCTCGACCTGCTGGAAGCCGGCGCCAGCCGATTGCAGGCCTTCGCCGGCGAACCGGAGAGCCTTCGGCAGTGGCGCGAGGCCAACGCAAGGCTCGCCGCTCTGCGCGGCCTGCTCGGCGCTGAACGCCGCAAAACCCGGCCCGATGAAGCCCGGATCAGCCAGTTGCAGCAGGCCCTGCAGGAAGAGGCCCGCCGGTTCGCCCATTTGGAACACCGGCTGCTGCAAAACAATCCGGGCTTTCTCCAGGCTGTGGGCGGGCAGGGGGTTATCCTCGATGCCGAAGCCATCAGCCGCCAGCTGGCGCCCGGCCAGCTACTGCTGGAATATTACTACCGGGATGAGAGCCTGTTTTGCTGGGCGCTTAATGCCGAAGGCATTGCGCAGTCGGCCTGGCTGTCCGCCAGCCAGGATGATATAGGGCGGCAGGCTGTTTCGTTCCACCGCGCCTGCCGCGAGGGCGGCAGCTGCCAGGCCCCTGCCGGACAGCTTGCCGGCTGGCTGCTGGAGCCGCTGGCGGAGGCCATCAGCGCCCATCATACGGTTTATATTGTGCCTTCGGGGCAGCTGCACCTGATGGCTTTCCAGGCTTTGCCCTTTGGCGATAGCCTGCTGGGGCGCAGCCATCAGATCAGCTACCTGCCCAGCGCCAGCACATTGCAGTACCTGTCGCGCCCCCAACTGCCGGCCCGCCCGAGCCTGCTGGCGGTTGGCAACCCCACCGGCGACCTGGCAGCCGCAACGGCGGAAGCGGCGGCGGTAGCCCGCCTTTACGGGCAGCCCCCGCTGCTGGAGAACCAGGCTACCGAAGCAGCGGTGCGCCGGCGCATCTCCGGCGCACAGTTGCTGCACCTGGCTACCCACGGCAGGCTTTCCGAAGAGGCCCCCCTGGCCTCCGCCCTGGCGCTCGCCAATGGGGAGGAACTCAACCTCTACGAGATCATGGGCATGCGGCTTCAGGCGGAGCTGGCCGTGCTCAGCGCCTGCGATACCGGCCGCGGGGTGGCCACCAGCGGCGATGACGTGCTGGGGCTTACCCGCGGCATCCTCGCCGCCGGCGCCAAAGGCGCCGTCGTCAGCCTCTGGGAAGTGGACGACCTGTCCACCAGCCTGCTCATGCTGCGCTTTTACGAAGCCCTGCAGAGCGGCGCAGCGCCGGCAGCCGCCCTGCAACAGGCGCAGCAGCACCTCCGGGAAAGCGGGGAAGAAGCGGCGGGCGGCCAATTCGGCAGGCTGGAAGCAGCCGCCGAAACGGAAGCGGAGAAAATGGCCATCAGCAGCCTGCGCGGCCGGCGCGGCATCCCGATCCGGGAACTGGAAGCGGAACAGGAAGGCTACGCCCATCCGTTTTTCTGGGCGCCCTTCTTTTATGTAGGGAAAGTTTAGAGCATGTTTGGAGGCCAGCCTTTGAGCTAAAAAAGGCCACTTTTTCGGTGATACTGCGTTGCTTCTCTTGGCCGTACCTCAGGGTACGCCCTTCGAAAAGCGCCTTGTCTCACCGAAAAATTGACACTTTTCGCTTTCAAATCCGGCCTCCAAACATGCTCTTAAGCCCCTTTGGCCGAAATCCGTTTCTGCTTTCCCGGATTATACCTAAGTTCGCCCCCTGAATCAATCGCAGGAAATGAAAGCAAAAAAAGAGAAGAAACTCAAGTTTCTTTTCGTCTCCAAATGGGGAGATATCCTGGATATCGCCTACGCTGTGCAGCAGGAAGGCAATAAAGTGAAACTCTACATCGCCTACAAACCCTGCCGCGAGGTGGGGGACGGCTTTGTGCCCAAAGTGCGCAACTGGGAAAAACACATCGACTGGGCCGATGTCATCATCTTCGATTACACCGGTTACGGAAAAATCGCCTCCGAACTCAGGGCCGCCGGCAAACTGGTGGTCGGCGGAACGGAGTACACCGACAAACTGGAGCTGGACCGCAGCTTCGGGCAGAACGAACTGAAACGCCTCAAGGTCAAAATCCTGAATTACCAGGAATTCAGCACCTTCCACGAAGCCATCGCCTACGTGCAGGCCAATCCCAACAGCTACGTTATCAAACCCAGCGGAGAAACGCAGGATTATAAGCAACTGCTTTTTGTGGGCAAGGAAGAGGATGGCAGCGACATCATCCGGGTGCTGAAAGCCTATGAAAAATCGTGGGGCGACAACATGGGCGCCTTTCAGCTCCAGCGCAAGGTGGCGGGCGTGGAAGTGTCTGTGGCGGCTTTCTTCAACGGCAGGGAGTTCCTCAAGCCCATCAACATCACCTTCGAGCACAAGAAGCTGTTTCCCAAAGAGCTGGGGGTTTCCACCGGCGAAATGGGGACGAGCATGTTCTGGACGGACGACAACCCCATCTTCGACGCCACCCTGAAGAAGCTGGAAAAAACGCTGGCCAAAGAACAGTTCGTGGGCCATATCGACATCAACTGCATCGTCAACGGCAACGGCATCTATCCCCTGGAGTTTACCACGCGCTTCGGCTTTCCGCAGGTCTTCATTCAACGGGCGGGCATCCTGGAGCCCTTCGGGCAGGTGTTGTATAAAATAGCCAAGGGCGACAGTTTTCAGATCAGCACGCGGCGCGGCTTTCAGGTTGGCGCATACGTGGTGGTGCCGCCTTTCCCCTACAACGACCCCGAAACTTTCAAGCTCTTCTCCAAAGACGCCGTGGTGGTCATCAAAAAGCAGATGAAGGAGGGCATCCACCCGATGCACCTCAAGCTGGTGAACGGCGAGTGGCTGATTACCGGCGACTCCGGCATCGCTCTGCTGGTCAGCGGCACAGGCACCACCATGAAGGAGGCCCAGAAGCTGTGCTACAACCGCATCAGCAACGTGCTGATCAACAACGCCTACTACCGCACCGACATCGGCGACCGCTGGGCGGAGGATTCGGATAAACTGTGGGCGTGGAAGTTGTTGTGATAGAACCAATGTATGAAAGCGCCCCAATTTAAAGACAGTACGGCCAGCCCTGAGCAGTTCTTCTCCATCCTGCCCCCCGACTGGCAGGACGCCATCCGCCCTTTCTGGCCGGGCTATGAGGATACGGCCCGCATCTACATCCTGGAATCGGATGGCGAAGTGCTCGGCGGCGGCATCGCCTTTTCGGCGGTTTCCCCGGATACGATGTTCTACCGGGACGAAGCGCAGCGGTGGTTCGACGAGGGCTATCTGTACATCGGCTTCCTTTGGGTTGCGGAGCAGCACCGTGGCCGGCAGCTTGGGTCAATGTGGCTGCAGGAGTTGTTCCTGCAATTTCCCGGGCAAAGGTTCTGGCTGGCCATCGAGGATTACCAGCTTTTGCCGTTTTACGAGCGCAATGGTTTCCGCCTGGCCAAAGCAGTGGAAGGGGAGTGGGGGCCGGAGTGGGTGCTGGTGCGGTAGGCAGGCTATATGGCTATATTGCTATATTGCTATATTGCTATATTGCTATATTGCTATATTGCTATATGGTTATATTGCTATATGGCTGAGGGCGCTCTGGAAAGTCCGGGTTGGGAACAATGGAGCACTGGCCCGCCGCCGCCTTTAGCTTTGTCGGGTAAAAGGCTGGCCTCCAAACATGCTCTTAAGGGAAAAGACGGGCAGGCTGGGTGATTGGGGGAGGGGGAGAAAGCAGCGCAAGCATCCCGTGTCCCATCCTGTAAATCCTGGTTCAAACAACGTTGGCAGAGCCCCATCCTGCCCATCCTGTAAATCCCGGTTCAGCGTGTGTGGGTAGTTTCCAAAAAGCCACAGCCAGGGGCCCCACAACCCTCCAAAAATCTTACCTTAGCGCCTCCATAGTTTATCTCAAAACCGGGATTCATGAAATACAAATACCCTGCTTTGCCGGCCTGCCTGTTGTTGCTGCTCCTTTCCCTGGCCCCACTCACCTTGCCGGCGCAGGGCAGCGGCCTGCCCCTCGGCAGCCCCGCCTATGACATCCTGGGCCGCCTGGAGATCAAAACGGGGCTGCAGGCGCCTTTCCATTCCGCTTTGAAATACTACCAGCGGGGCGACGTGGCGGCCTTTGCCATGGGCATCGACACGGCCGCCCTGAGCCTGTCGGCCGCCGACCGCCGGGACCTGTACTACCTGTTCAGGGACAACAACGAGTGGCTGGTTACCAGCCGCTATCCCATCCGCATCGCCGGGCCGCGGGAACTCATTTTTTCCGATACCTTGATGACCCAGATCGAGGCCAGCATGGCCGACCCGCGCTACATTATGCGCGAAAAGCCTTATCTGGGCTTCCTGTATCCCACGCCGGCCAATATGCTGGAGGTGAACGAGAAGTTCTTCCACCTGCGCGTCAACCCCCTGCTGAACCTCCAGCTGGCCAGGGCGCAGGGCGATGAAGAGCTCGTCTTCCAAAACCTGCGGGGGGTGGAGCTGCGCGCCGGCATCGACGACCGCATCTTCGTTCACTTCAACATCCTGGAAACCCAGGCGCGCTTTCCGGACTACGTCAACCAGCGCATCCAAAGAGATGGAGCCATCCCGGGAGCGGGTTTCTTCAAAAACTTTAAAAGCGAGATTTTCGACATCACCAATGGCTACGATTTCCTGAACGGGCAGGGCTACCTGGCCTTCAACCTGTCGCGCCACGTCGGGCTGCAGTTCGGTTATGGCCGCAATTTCATCGGCAACGGCTACCGCTCGCTCATCCTCTCGGATTTTGCCAACAACTACCTCTACCTGAAGGCCAACTGGCGGGTCTGGAAGCTCCACTACCAGAATATCTTCGCCGAGCTGGCGTCCGAATCGAACGTCAACGTGCCGGAAGACCAGGTGCTGCCCAAGAAGTACATGGCGGGGCATTACCTCAGTTACAATGTGCTGCCCAACCTCAGCTTCGGCGTCTTCGAAACCGTGATGTTCAGCCGGGAGAACGGCGGTTTCGAGCTGCAGTACCTCAACCCCGTCATCCTGTACCGCACCATCGAGCAGGGCCTGGGCAGCCCCGATAACGTGCTCATCGGGCTGGACGGAAAGTGGAATTTCCTGCGCCATTTCCAGCTCTACGGCCAGCTCATGCTTGATGAGTTCAAGTTCCGGGAACTCTTTCTGGACCGCAACGGCTGGTGGGCCAATAAGTTCGGCGTCCAGGCCGGCGCCAAATACATCAATGCCTTCGGGCTGGAACACCTCGACCTGCAGGCCGAATTCAACCTGGTGCGGCCATACACTTACACCCACCGCGACAGCACCGCCAGCTACACCCATTACAACCAGCCGCTGGCCCACCCGCTGGGCGCCAATTTCCGGGAAGCCCTGTTCATCGCCCGCTACCAGCCCTTCAAACGCCTCTTCCTCGAAGGGCGCTTCATCCGCGCAGAATTCGGCGAAGACGCCCAGGGCGAGAACTGGGGCGGCAACCTGCTCCTGTCCCACCTCAGCCGGCAACAGGACTACGGCAATACCGTCGGGCAGGGCGTCGGGGCCACGGCCAGCATCCTGGGCCTGGATGTGAGCTATATGCTGGCCCACAACCTGTTCATCGACCTGCATTTCTTCCACCGCAAAAAAGACAGCGAAGACGACAAGCTGGACCTTACCACCCGCTACTTCGGCGGCGGCTTCCGCTTCAACGTCGCCAGGCAGCGGATGGATTTTTAAACCCAAGTGTTAAGCCGGCCTTACCGGACTATTAATTAATTGTGAAATAGGACCTTAGGTGCTGCATGCGACTGGCCCGGGGCGTATTTTAGTACGAACCTAAAACCCTGGCGCCATGAGTAACCACCAAATTACCGGCCTGGAGAAGCCCACCCTCCGGCAAGAACTCGAGCACATTATCCTGGAAGAATTCCACCTGCTCCGCCTGCGCCTCCGCTTCGAAGAAGAAGCCCTGCAGGACGAAGGAGCGGCTGTGACGCTGGCCGACGCCCTGCGGAAGGCCCTGGAATACTTCCTGTACGACGCCGAATCCCCCGGGTCTCCCCGCAGGCAGGTGATGGAGGTACACGGGCTGTGGCCCGGCAAAGTGGCGTTTGCAGAGCGCCTGATCGAACACAAACTCCGGGAATACATGGACGCCGGCGAGTTGAGGCTGATAACCCGCTGCGAAAGCCCCGGCGAAGGCGAGCCGGGCTTCAACCCGCCGGATGGCTGCGAAACCGTTGCCGCATACTGGGTTTTCGGCTTATCCTTACCCGGCTTGCCGGATCGCTACTTCCGGGCTTTCGTAAGCCGGGCCGGAAGCCAGCAATGCAGCAATACAGCAACATAGCAATACAACAATATAGCAATACAACAATATAGCACTACAACAATATAGCAATACAACAATATAGCAATACAACAATATAGCAATACAACAA
>CAUJDW010000029.1 GCA_963169455.1 Bacteroidota bacterium
CCGGATTTGAAAGCGAAAAGTGTCAATTTTTCGGTGAGACAAGGCGCTTTTCGAAGGGCGTACCCTGAGGTACGGCCAAGAAAAGCAACGCAGTATCACCGAAAAAGTGGCCTTTTTTAGCTCAAAGGCTGGCCTCCAAACATGCTCTGAGGGGAAGTGGGCGCAGTTTATTCCTGTTGCTTTCCCCCTTCCGTTTGTGCGGCAGGCAGGGCGGGTTGGGGATCAGGCACAGGAGCCTCCGCAGCAGGCAGTGGCTCTGCCGGTTTTTCCTTGATGGCCGGGAAGCGCAGAATGCTCCTGAGGGGGCGCACCGAGGTAATGCCTGATCGCTGGCTTTTCAGGTGGATGTCGAGAGACAGGTTGTAGGCCAGCATGTTGGTGTTGTCGATCCGGTCCAGCGGGAAAGTTTCCTGGGTTTCGAGGGTGACGTAGAAGCGCTTGCGCGGCGCATCGGGTTCCACTTTGACGATGCGCACGTTCAGTTCCTTATCGCTGCGGCGCACCAGGAGGTTGCCGATGTAAGGTTGCAGGTCAAAGCTTACCGGATTGTAGCGGTCTTCGGCTTCGATGGTGAACTTCCACTGGAAGGCGAATTCCCAGCCGTCCTTTTTTGTGAGGTCGAATTGGCCGTCGTTGATGGTGGCGATTGGATGGGCGCTGGTCTGAATTTCCTGGTTGATATCGAAGAAGAGATATTCGCCGTTCACGGGCGTTTTGCTGCGGATTCGGTACTGCACATTCACTTTGCTGGGCCTGCCGTCGATGGGGCCCTGGAAGTTGCTGGCCAGGGGCCTGCCGGTGATGGTGAATCGGCAAGCGGAAGCGCCGGACTCCTTATCGAAAAAAGGCTCGGCGGCCAGGTTGGGCTGCCCTTCATAAACGCCGGGCCGCACGCGCTCGACCACCCAGAAATTGGCGGCCATGTTTTCGGGAATGCCTTCCACGATGAGGAAGTGTTTGTGTTCCACTCCCTCGATCATGAGGGGGAGGTCCTGGGCGTGCTGGAAGACCGGCTGCATGCCCGAGAGATAGCGGCTGATGTCGGCGGGGGAGGGTAGGGGAGTGAAAAGCGCCTGCTTCTCATACGGCCCTTCGAAGTCCGAGAAAATAATGGTTTCCCAGTCGTTGCCCAGGAAGGAGAGGTTGCTGCTTTTGCCGATGCCGAGGCTGGCCTTCAGGTGGGCCGGGATCGGCGCCGTCAGGTTGAGGCTGCCTTCCGTTTCGACGCGGAAGTTCTCCTCGGCGGAGGTGAGGTGTTTGATCATGACGCCTTCGAATTCGCGCAGGTAGTAGGCGTTGTTGATGTAGGACGGGTTTTCCTGGTAGAAATTCCAGAGCTTCATCATGGCTTCGGTGGTGCGGTAGTCGTTGGCCGAGAGCACCAGGTGCAGAGGCGAGAGGAAGGAACCCGACAGGGCGATCACGGAAGATTGCCGGCGGCTGTCGGTGTCAAGGGCCGTTTTGAAAGCCAGGTAAGGCGGTTCGATGCCGGCGTCGAGGGCGGCTTTGATGTATCCGCTGCAGTTTTTGTGCAGGATGAAGGAGTCGAAATTCTCGTCGGGGTCGATGGCGAACTGGTTGGGCAGGCTGTTCAGCCGGAATATCCTGCTCGGGCTGTAGCTGACCTCACTGAACGGCTGGCGGATCTCTTCGCCGGTGAAGAGGTAGTACAGCAAGCCGCCCCCGCGGATATCGGCCGTTTCCACCTGGGTGCGCAGGTCGCGCTTGCCGAGGAATTTGCTGATATCCTGCGGCACGTAGTCCCGGCGGCCGTCCGGCGTGGCGAAGCCGCAGTATTCGCAGTGTTTTTTAAAAGTTTTCTGCAGGGCGTAGCCCAGAGAGAGCCGCGAGTAGGATCGCTCGGGCGGCCATTCGCTGCTGCGGTGTTCTTCCAGTTTGCGCTGATAGCGGTCGATGCGCTGTGCAGAAGCAGGTTGTATGATCATGGTGAAGAGGCTGGCCAGCATCAGGGCCCACAATCCGGTTTGCATGCCTGTCAGGTTTAATGATTCGTTCAACAAAAACGGGATCTGAGGGGTTTTCCGGTTCCCCCCAACAACGAAGCGGGGGGTGGAAAACTTGTGCCATATATACTGATTTTTTTGATGCGGGCAAACAGGGGCGTTCAATTCTTTAAAAGCCCGGCAAAGGCCGGCAATCGCGGCCCGAAATCCCTATATTGCATCCAAAAACATTGGAACACGTCGTCCTGCTTTCTCCGGCCCACCCCCTGCGCGGTGGTATTGCCTCATCGACCGAACGGCTTGCCCAGGCCCTGCAGGAGCAAGGCGTAAGCGTGCGCATTTATTCCTTCCGCCTGCAGTATCCTTCCCTGCTGTTTCCCGGCAAAACGCAGTATTCGGACAGCCCTGCGCCGGCGGGCCTGGACATTGCGCCCCTTGTTAATTCCATCAACCCCTTCAACTGGCTGGCCGCGGGCCTGCGCCTGCGCAGGGAAGCGCCCCAGCTGATCATCACCCGTTTCTGGCTGCCTTTTTTCGGGCCCTGCCTGGGCGCCATCCTCCGGCTGGCGCGCCGCGGGGGGCGGAGCAGGGTGATCGCCATAACCGATAACGCCATCCCCCATGAGCACCGCCCGGGCGACCGCTTGTTTACGCACTACTTCTTCGGCGCCGTAGACGGCTTTGTCGCCATGTCCCACTCTGTGGAGGCCGACATCCGGCGGCTTGCGCCCGGCAAGCCGGTGGCCTATATTCCGCATCCCGTTTACGACAACTACGGCCCGCCTGCCGGGCGGGAGGAGTCGCTGCGGCGCCTGGGGCTTCCTGACGCGCCGGGTTATCTTCTGTTTTTTGGTTTTATCAGGGCCTACAAAGGCCTGAAGCTCCTGCTGCAGGCCATGGCGGATGAGCGCATCCGCCGGCTGGGGCTGCGCCTTATCGTTGCCGGAGAATTTTATGAAGACGAAGCCCCTTACCGGGAGCTTATCCGGGAAAAAGGGCTGGAAGAACAAGTCGTCATCAGAAACACATACATTCCGAACGAAGAAGTCCGGTATTACTTCGGTGCGGCCAACCTGGCCGTTCAGCCCTACCTTTCGGCCACCCAAAGCGGCATATCACAGCTGGCCTACCATTTTGATACGCCCATGGTGGTCACCAGGGTAGGAGGGCTGCCGGAAATTGTCCGGCACGGACAGGATGGCTATGTCGTGGAACCTGCCGAGCAGGCCATTGCCGGCGCCATTGTGGATTTCTTTCAGGAGAAGCGGGAAAGCGCGATGGCCGCCGGGGTGCGGGAAGGGAAGAAGCGCTTTTCCTGGGACAATATGGTAGAAGGCATAAAAACGCTATACGACAATCTATGAGCAGAGAACATTCAGGCCTTTCGGCCGCCTCACGCAGGGCGGCCAGTACGGTGGGCCGCACGGTGCTGATCGCCGGTTTCATCCTGGGCGCCCTGCTGCTGGGTTCGGGCTTTCTGATCGGGGAAATGCCCTTTGAAGGGAAGTGGGAATCCAGGCTGCGGTTGGCGGCTATGCTTTTTCTGTTTTGGCTCGTTGTCAGCGCCGGAATCCGGGCGGCAGACAAACTGCTTAAGGCCGTAGATGTAGGCTGGTTGTTTCTCACCGGCCTGGGCGTTGGCGTGGTGGGGCATCTGGTGCAGTCGCTGGGTTTCTGGGCGGTGGCCAGGTACACGGGCGACACGGGCAGCTGGATGCCCCGCGTAGGCGGCGGCATGCTGGGGCCGGTTCTGGCGGTCAGCCTGCTGGTAACGGTGCTGACGGTGATTTCGGTGCGGGTGAAGAGCGAGCTGATGGCCAACGCTCTCCGGGCGCTCCTGTTCGTGCTGGTGGCTTTTCTGATCTATTTTTTCATGTAAGCAAGGAGTCCAAATGATGATGGAAAAGATCAAACAGGCGGTAAGCCGGAGCATAGCGGCCAAGCAGGCCATGCTGGCCGATGAGGGGCTGCTGCAAACCCTGGAAGCTGTGACGGAGGCCTGTGTGGACACCTTCCGGCGGGGCGGGAAGGTGCTTTTCTGCGGCAACGGCGGCAGCGCCGCCGACGCCCAGCACCTTGCAGCCGAGCTCTCGGGGCGTTTTTATTTCGACCGCCCCCCGCTCTTTGCCGAGGCCCTGCATGTCAATACTTCATTCCTGACTGCGGTGGCCAACGATTACGGTTACGAGCATGCCTTCGCCCGCCTGGTGGGCGCCATGGGCAGGAAGGGCGACCTGCTTGTCGCCTTGTCCACTTCCGGCAATTCACCCAATGTGATCAATGCTGCCGAAGCGGCCCGGGAGCTGGGCATGGCCGTGGCCGCCATGACGGGGGCCCGGGGCGGAAAACTCGCCAACTGCTGTGATTTCCTGATCAATGTACCTTCCAATGACACAGCCCGCATCCAGGAATGCCACATTCTGGCAGGGCATATCATCTGCGAACTGGTGGAGCAAAGGCTGTTTGGCGCCCGCTGACCCCAGGCGCTTCTGACACAATGGCAGGTTTTTGGCGCTCAATTCGCCAAACTGTCGGGCATTGGGCTTTGGCATTTGGCTTGCCGGGTTGTTATAAAATATAAAGTGGCTATTCAGGTGGAACGCGGGCCTGCGGCCCGTGCAATGATAGCCAGAGCACCTTTGCCACAGGCCCGCGTTTCTGATAAACCCGGGAAGGAGTCCTGAATAGTTGCGAATAAAGAACCAAACCATGGCGGAAGAAAAAGATCAGCCCGACACGGACGAAGATGTCGAAGTACAATCCGACGGCCACCATCTGCAGGTAGTGGAAAACGTCCTGCCCCAGAACCTCTCCATACTACCCCTTCTTCAACGCCCCATCTTCCCGGGCATAGCCCTGCCGCTCACCTTTTCCGGCAAGGAGCAGGTGCAGGCGGTCAAAAAGGCGGTGGAAGAAGAGGACGGATACATCGGCCTGGCTCTTGCCCTGGAATACAACGAAGCGGATTACACCGAGTCGGAGCTCTGCGAGGTCGGCACCGTTTTTCAGATATTGCGGATACATACTATAGGAGCCAACCTGGTACAGGTGCTGGGGCGGGGGGTTACCCGATTCCGCAAACGCCGGGTAGTGTTGGTCAAACCCGGGCTGCGCTGGTCGGTGGAATACTACAACGAGCCCAAGGAAAAACCCGGCCCCGACCTCAAGGCCTATATGATGGCCATCAGTTCGGATATGAAAGAGCTTTTGCGGCTCAACCCCCTTTTCCAGGAACAGGTCAACCTCGTGGTGGCCCAGCTCAACTACGAATCGCCGGGCCTGACGATGGACGTCATCAGCAACCTGCTTTCCTCCGAAAGTGAAAAGCTTCAGGAACTGCTGGAAACCTTCGGCCTTTACGACCGCGCCAAGCTGCTGCTCCGGCTGATCAGGGAAGACCTGGAAATTGCCAGGATACAGCAGCGCATCTCCCAGCAGATCGAGGATAAGGTCAGCCAGCAGCAAAAGGAGTTCTTTCTGCGCGAACAGCTCAAGGCCATCAAGAAGGAGTTGGGCATGGAAAAAGAGGAAGGCGAATCCGAGATCGAAAAGATAGAACAAGAGCTGGCCGGCAAGGAACTGCCCGAAGAAGCGAGAAAAGTGGCCGAAGAAGAGATGGACAAACTGCGGTCCCTCAATATGCAGTCGCCGGAGTTTGCCGTCACCCGCAACTACCTGGAAACGATCGCCGGCCTGCCATGGGGCGCCTATTCCGAAGACAATTCCGACATCCGCAAGGCGCGGGAAATACTCGACCAGGACCACTACGGGCTGGCCGAGGTCAAGGAGCGCATCCTGGAGTTTCTCAGCACGGTTGTGCGGCGGGGCTCCATTGCCGGGTCCATCATCTGCCTGGTGGGCCCGCCGGGGGTGGGCAAGACCTCCGTCGGCAAATCGGTGGCCGGCGCCCTGGGCCGCGAATTCTTCCGCTTCTCCGTAGGCGGCATGCACGACGAGGCCGAGATCAAGGGCCACCGGCGGACCTACATCGGCGCCATGCCGGGCAAAATCATACAGGCGCTGAAGCGGCTGGGCGCGTCCAACCCCGTGATCATGCTGGACGAGATCGACAAGATCGGAACCAGCTTCCGGGGCGACCCCGCATCCGCCCTGCTGGAAGTGCTGGACCCCGAGCAGAACCACGCTTTCCTCGACCATTACCTCGACATCCCCTACGACCTGTCGAAGGTGCTCTTCATTACCACGGCCAACCAACTGGACACCATTCCCCAACCCCTGCTCGACCGCATGGAAGTGATCTCCCTGCCGGGGTATATCCTGGAGGAGAAGGTGGAGATCGGCAAGCGCTACCTCATACCCAAGCAGCTGAAGGAACATGGCTTCGAGGCCGGAGAGATCAGCTTTTCCGACGATGCCCTGCGGCTGATCATCGACGAGTACGCCCGCGAGGCCGGGGTGCGCAACCTGGAAAAGAGCATCCGCAAGGTCATCCGCAAAGCGGCCCTGAAGCTGGCGGAGCACGAGGCCGTCAAACTGACGGTCGACAGGGAAGACATCGCAGGCTGGCTGGGCAAGCCCGTTTTCAATACCGAGCGGCTCTACAACCAGTCGGTGCCGGGCGTAGCCCTGGGGCTGGCCTATACCTCCCTGGGCGGTACGACCTTATACATCGAAGCCAGCGGCATCCTCAGCAAGAACCCCGGGTTCAAGCACACCGGCCAGTTGGGCGATGTGATGCGGGAATCGTCGGAGATCGCATACAGCTATGTCCGCTCCAGGATTTCCCGCATGGAGCCTTACCAGGACTTTTTCGACAAGAACATGGTGCACCTGCACGTGCCTGCGGGCGCCACGCCCAAAGACGGCCCATCGGCCGGCATCACCATGGCTTTGGCCCTGTTCTCCCTGGCCACCGGCAAAGCCGTGCGCAACGACATCGCCATGACCGGGGAGCTCACCCTCACCGGCAAGGTGCTGCCCATTGGCGGGGTAAAAGAGAAAACTATTGCAGCCCGAAGAGTGGGCATCCATACCCTCATCCTGCCGGAAGACAACCGGAAGGATTTCGAAGAACTGCCGGATCACATCAGGGAGGGCATAAGCGTGCATTACGCCGATTACTTCGACGATGTGCTGGAGGTGGCGTATCCGGGGGAGGAAGGGCCGGAGGAAAGTAAGGGCTCGGTGTAACGATGTATACCTTCTTACAGATATTGCCACCTGTCAGGTTACAGACTGCAGCACCCCGCTTTTCCAGGTTAGCAGTAGCGGTTACGAATACGGCGATATCGATCCGGACGGCATGGTGGAATTCATCATCTGCAAGGACGGCGGCGCTGGCCGCAGGGACATCAGTGTGGTGCTGGAATGCTGCCAGTTGGAGGTTGCCTGCCCGCGGATTACGGACCTTGGGGCTTATGACTGCAAGGCCGTTGGCGGCATTCCCGCATTGCCGACAAACCAGGATGAAGCACAAGTAGCGCCCTACAATATCGTATTTGGCGATGACCCCTGTGGAACCATCCTGGTTGATGCCTATGACGACGCCACACCCGATGCCTGTGGTGGGCAGGATCAGACGATTACCCGCACTGTTTTCATCTGGGACGACCTGCCCGGCGGCACGCCCGTACGTATTCCATCATAGCCTCTACTCCACCGGTGGCCAGTTGCCCCGGAGACTATACAACTTCCGCCTGCCTGAGCCAGGAAGAGGCCAACGAAGCTTTCGACGCATGGCTGGCAGGCTTCCAGGTTCTTCAGGCCTGTCCTGGCGTTGTTGGTGGTTTTACGGCTACTCCGCGCGCGCCCGGCAAATGCGGCGGCGCCACAACGGTAACTTTTACAGCGACTAACCCGAACGGTTGCGGCGCCTCCTCCTGTACCCGCTCCTTCACGGTGCCTGCCGATACCCAGCCTCCCATGGGCGCCTGCCCTTCCGGCCTGACTGCTCTGGAGTGCGCTGAAGATATACCGCCTCCCAGCGAAAGCATGATCGCCGCCAGCTACACCGACAACTGCGGGCAGGTGTCCGTCACCCTCGCCAATGTCATCGGCACGGAAAACAATTGCAGTTTCGCCATAACCTACATCTACCGCATTTACGATGATTGTGGCAACGCTACCACCTGCAGGGTCGTTCATTCAGGAGGAGACGACAACCCACCGACAGGAACCTGCCCGCCGCCGGTGACGGGCCTGCAGTACTGGGCCGATGTGCCTTCCTGCCCGGCAGTTCCTATTTGCTGTCCATACGCGCAGGCAAGGAAACCATGGCCCAGAGGGTAATCCTGAACAGGTAATGGTTTTTGCTTTCAGGCTATCCTGAGTAATGCAGCCTGCGGAATCGCTCTGCAGGCTGCATTTTTTTATTTTGACACATTTGTTTTTATTGTTGAAAAAATTATATCTTTACGTCGCATATTTTTTACTTTCATCGCCTTTCTGATTATTCCCCCCAATATTTCAGATTTTCGAAGTGTTTGTGTTCGTGTTTTCTCCAATTGAGCTTTGTGTCGGCTAGAATAAGCAATTGTGTGCTCCGGGCTGCCTGCCCGTTTAAAGAGCACGCCCTTGCGTTGGCAAAGAAAAAGTTAGCAAGGCAAAAGCTTAGGCAAGGAGGTTAAACAGCCATGCCCAGAGGCGGCGAGGCATTCTCTGTTCATACCGGCCCCATCTTCGCTTAGCCATTTCATTTTTTTGTTTCCCATCCTTCTGCTCCGAGGCGGCAGCAGAGAAATGGGCTGTACCCCTGCCAGATGGAAGGGGGGTCCTGTTTTTAAAAACATTAACCATGAAAAACATTTATCAGATGAAGTTGGCAAAACGAAATGCCGGCAGGCTGGCCACCCTTCTGGCCTTTTTCCTGCTGGCCAGCCTGAGCACCCAGGCGCAATGTGACGTACAGCAGGATGCGGCCTTCGGCCCGGATCCCTGCGAGGCAAAAATTTACTGCTCCAACAGCGGCGCAGCGGAGTTGTTTATCACCTGCACGCCCGCTGCGGATACGGACGGAGAAGGAATCAGCCGTTCTTTTCCAAGCATTCCCGGCGATGGGCAGGAACCTACCGACCCCTGTTATATACCCGGATACCATGTACAATGGATCAAGTTCGCTACTCCGGCGGGGGTGAATGCTTTCGTTCTTGACGTGGATAACACGGATTACTGGGCGTTGTACTACACCTTCAATCCCGATGCCTGCGGTTTGGGAAGCCTGACTTACCTCACCTGTGGTGACCAGGCGGCCACCAATGGCTTTCTTTCCATCACCAACCCTAACCCCAACATCGGGCCGCAGACGGTGGTTTACTATTACATCGGGTTCTATTTCGAGGACCTTTCCCAACGCAACGCCAATTTCAAGACGAAGGATTGTCAACAGGCTTGCGAGCCCACCATTAATTGCCCCGCGCCGCTTTCTGTTTCCTGCAGCAACACGGCGGCCATTACCCAGTGGCTCAATTCCGCTACTTTTGACAACTGCGGGCGGGCCGGCAATGTGGTGAACAACTACAGCCCGACAGCATTTAACGGTTGCGGCGGAACCGGCACGCAGACGGTAACGTTCTCGCTGGTGTCCAACGGGCGGGTAGTAGCCACCTGTACTTCCACCATTACGAAAACCGACAACATGCCGCCTACGGGCATCTGCCCGCCGGGCCAGAACGGGCTTCCGTCCCTGGATGCGGTGCCTGCACCCAACCCTCAGGCCATTGCCGCCAATTATTCGGACAATTGCAGTGGCGTGACGGTAACCTTTGCGGGCGCCACCCAAACCGGCAATGCCTGTATGGGCTATACCGTAACCCACAACTATCTGATCTCGGATGGCTGCGGCAATACGACCACCTGCAGCGTGGTATACCGCGTAAACGGCCAGGGCGGGCTCACCGGAAGCTGCCCGCCGGCAGTAACCAACCTGCAGTGCTGGGATGATGTGCCCTCCGGGCAGGCCGGTGTCGCCATCGTGCAGGCCGCCTACAGCACGCCCAGCGGCATTCCCCCTACGGTTTTGTATCTCGGCACGAGCGGTTTCAACAATTACTGCAGCTTCTCTTTCAACCACATTTATCAGGTTCTGGACCCCTGCAACGGCAACCGCGCCATCTGCGTGCTGCGCTACAGCGGGCAGGACTTTACGCCGCCTTCCGGCAGCTGCCCGGCCGGTGGTGTAGTGGAGTGCATCGATGATGTGCCTGCGCCTAACCCGCTGGCGGTGGCCGCGGCCTATACGGACAATTGCTCCACGCCCTTCGCCTACCTGATCAGCACCAACACGCAAGGCTCGGGTTGTTCGAGCTTCAGCGTCACCTACAATTACCGCGTATATGATGATTGCGACAATTTCAGCACCTGCAGTGTGGTATATTCCTCGGGTGGCGGGGCCCTGATAGCTCCCGGCAACACCGGCAGCCAGCAGATGGGCGCCTTGAGCCGGGACGCCCACGTTTATCCCAACCCGACGAACGGCATGGTGAACATCGAAATGGCGCCCTCCGATTCGGAACAGGGCCAACTGGAAGTTTTCAATGCCTTCGGGCAGCAGATGTTCAGCCAGGTGCTTGACCTGAGCAACCCGCTGCACCGCATCGACCTGGCCGCGAAAGGCCTGCCGGGCGGCGCCTATGTGCTCGTTATCCGGGCCGGTGAAGAGGTTGTCACGAAGCGGGTCGTTCTTAACAACCGTTAGGTATAAAGCATGGAAACGGGCATGAGCTATCAGCCCCTTTCCATGCACCCAGCGTTTCTGCATGGAGCAAGGGCCCTCTCCCCCCGCCGGTTTGGGGAGGGGGCCTTTCCCTTTGGATCATGCCCTTGCCAGGAATGGCGCAAGGTGCTATTAATAAATTGATAAAGGGCTATTGTTTTGTCTTCCAAAAAACATATCTTTGATATACATTAAGGTGTTTTACACAGAAGATTCCTGTTGGTTCAGGCCCTTACACCGTCAACCGACATTACGTTAGACCCACAGTTAGAGGGGATGATCCTCGTTCCCCGCTCTCCTAAAACGTAAGCCCGGGCCTGGAAAATTTGGGGCGAAAATTCAGTACGAGCAAGGGATAAATATGCCGTCGCTTGAAGGGCGGTTGTTGCGTGGCAGCAGTCATGGCCCTTTCCCGGTGTATTGGTTCCAGTGAGAGCCAGGTGCCCGGGAGTGGCGTTTATCAGAAAAACAGGGCGCATATTCCCGTATGGATTTGCGCTTGTCCCGTTAAAATTTAACCCCCCTTGCTAACTTTGTTTGTGAGCTACCCGGGAGCCTTCCCGGGTAGTTTTTTTATGCTTTTTTTGAAAAGGGAAGTGCCGTATTTCTTTTTTATTTCAGCGATTTTAAGTACTTTTAACCCGTCTACCCACATAGCATCTATCCAATGCCTTATTAGTCGGCTGCAGCCGGCGCAAATCCCCTTTCCCAGACAGCTTATCCTCATTGAATGCAGAGAACTGCAATGCCTTTCCAAAAAAGGCCCGGGCCATCCCAGCAAGGGGGGAAGCCTGTTGCTCTTATGGGAAAGAAAAAATTTCCTCATGAAACAATTTTACAAAAGATGAGTACCAAATCAACCGATTTCAGGCTTCCGGCCTGTTCTCCCAATCCACTATTTTCAACCATTCTGGGGGCGGCCTTACTGCTGTTTTTTACACCACTCGCGCTATGGGGGCAGGACTGCGTGGATGCCCAGATTTCCGGCCCGTTCTTCGATGCCGCGCCCGTTACGGGGAACCCAACCGTCCTCGAATACGAGCTCAACCTGAACATTCCGGGCACCACCAACGACATTGCACCGGCTTCCGTGGCCTGGGCGGTCAACCCGCCCGCCAACGCAACCATTCTCAACGTGACGACGACTGCCGCCGTTTCCCGGGTCAGGCTCAGCATTACCGGGCCTTTTACCCTCAGCGTAAGCGGAATCAGGACGGTGAACGCCGAACCCTACAATTGCTCTTTCGAAACCAATACCAACAACCTGGTCGCCGACAACCCCGATGTGCAACCCGGCTGCTCGATCAATATCCTCTTTGTCCTGGATGAGTCCAACTCGATCAACAGCGCCGAGGAGGATTCGGTCAGGCAGGCGGTGCTGGACCTGCTCACCGCCCTTGTCGGCACCGGTTCTTCGGCCGCCATCGTGGAGTTCGCCACCTTCGCTCAGGTTTATCCATTCAGCGGGACTGTTGATTACGCACCGATTACGACAGACAATATCAACGGCTTTTTCACCACCTACTTCGACACGGAATACCGCAACATTTTCGGCAATCTGGGCGGCACCAACTACGAAGCGGGCCTCAACGCGGCTTTGCAGGTGCTGAACAACCCCAATAACCCAGAAACAACCGTTGTCCTCTTTTTCACAGATGGCGTCCCCACCTTTTATAGCGTGCCCAGCGGCGGGGATCTTTACGGCGGCACAATTGACGGCCCCGGCAATATCAACACGGCGGCGACCGCTACGCAGGCTATTGCCCCGGCCAACGCCGTCAAGGCGCTCACCCACATGCTGGTCATCGGCGTCGGTGACGGGCCGAGCGACAACGTCGGCAATATTATTGCCATCAGCGGCCCCGACAAATACGTGCCGGGCAATGCCCTCGAGGCCGATTACGAACTGGTCACCAATTTCGATGACTTCATCCAGGACCTGGCCGGCATCTTCTCGGGCCTCAGAGTACCGGCCGCCTGCCGTCCGGACCTGCCCGTCAACCAACTTGTGAATGCCTGCAACCCGGGAGTGATCGCCCTTAAAACCCAGGCTCAGGCAGTGGATCAGGGCCTGATCTTCCAGAACGTTACCGACGCCCCCTGCGGGGTGCTGGTCTTCTCCAGCAACCAAACGATGACGGGGTCCTTGTGCCCGCAGGGCATTACGGTTGTCAACACCTACACCCTCACCGACGATGCAGATGGCGACGGCGTTGACCCCGGCGACCTTTCCGTCACCTGTACGGAGTCCTTCCTGGTCAGGGACGTGACACCGCCTACGGCTATTTGCAAGAACATTACCCTCACGATCAATACGCTGGACGGCACGGCTTCCATCACGGCCGCCGACATCAACAACGGCAGCAGCGATAACTGCGGAGGCAATGTCAGCCTCAGCACCAACCCGGCCACCATCACTTTTGATTGCAGTGATGAAGGCCCCAACCCGGTGGTGCTCACCGTCACCGATGCCTGCGGCAACACCAGCCAGTGCACGGCCATCGTTACTATCGAGTGCCCCGACGTGGCCGACCTCGACATCGATAAAACCGTCAACAACACCACCCCCAATGTCGGCGACATCGTAACCTTCACCATCACGGTTACGAATATGGGCCCGGACGACGCTACCGGCGTAGAGGTTACCGACAACCTGCCTTCCGGTTATACGTTCGTCAGTGCAACCCCCTCTCAGGGTACATTTATCGGTGGAGTCTGGACTATCGGCAACCTGCCCTTCCCCGGCACGGTTACCCTTTTAATAAACGCCACGGTCAACGCTTCGGGCAACTACCTCAACCTGGCTCAGATCACCGATTCCGACCAGATTGACATCGACAGCGACCCCTTCAGTGATGAAACGGTGGACGACCTCGGCGACGGCATTCCCGACGACGATGAAGACACGGCGGAAGTGATCCCCAAACTGGTCATCGAATGCCCGGACGATGTGATGCTGGGAAGCTGTTTGTCCCAAAGTGAGATCGATCAGGCCTTCGCCAACTGGATCGCTCAATTTTCCGTATCGGGGGGCTGTACGCCGCCTGTCGTTACGGACCTCGGCCAGTACGACGCCCCCGACGCCTGTTCGGGCGGCAGCGTTGTGGTTGTATATACGGCCAGCGATGAATGCGGCCAGACGGTAAGCTGTACGGCTATATTTGTCGTGGCTGCTGCACCTACCCTTACGGTAAACTGTCCGCAAAGCACGACCCTGGGCAGCTGCCTGGATCAGGCTGCGGTGGACGCCGCATTCGACGCCTGGCTGGGCCAGTTCTCCACCAGTGGAGGCTGCAATGGCACGGGTTCCGATCTGAGCCAGTACAGTGCTCCCGACGCCTGTGGCGGTTCGGTGACGGTTACCTATTCCGCCACCGACGACTGCGGGCAGTTTGTATCCTGTTCGGCCACCTTTACCGTGGCGCCGGCTCCGCTGCTCAGCGTGAGCTGCCCGCCCAACTTCAGCACGGATGGTTGTGGAAACCAGGCGGAAGTAGATGCCGCCTTTGACGCCTGGATCGCCCAGTTCGATACCAACGGCGGATGCGATCCGCAAAGCACCGACCTGTCGGTTTACGCCGCGCCCTCCGCTTCGGGCGGTTCGGTCACGGTTACCTATTCCGCCACCGATGACTGCGGGCAATCCGCCAGCTGTTCGGCCACCTTTACGGTGCCTTCCATTCCGCCCCTCACCGAGAACTGCCCGCCGGATTTCACCCTCGGGCCCTGTCCTTCCCCGGCTGAGCTGAATTTGGCCTTCAACAACTGGCTGGCCCAGTTCTTCACGGAGGGAGGATTGAACCCGGTTAGCACCGACGTATCGGAGTTTGACCCGCCCAGTGTCTGTGGCGGCTCGGTAACCGTTAATTATTTCGCCACCGACGACTGCGGCGAGTCCGCCAGTTGTTCGGCTACCTTTACGGTGGCTCCGGCGCCTTCCATTACGGTATCCTGCCCGGCGAATTTCACCTTTGGAAGTTGCCAGACGCAGGCCCAGGTGAATGCAGCCTATAACAACTGGTTGTTGCAGTTTACTGCCGTGGGCGGATGCGGGGCATTGACTACCAATATCGGGCAATACACTTCGGCGGCCCCCAGCGCCTGCGGCGGATCCGTGACCGTCAACTTCTTTGCCAGTGACGCCTGCGGGCAAACGGCCACCTGTTCGGCCACCTTTACGGTAATGAGCGCTCCCGATCTGACGGTGAGCTGTCCGCAGCCCCTTTCCCTGGGAGCCTGCCAGAGCCAGGCCCAGGTTGACGCCGCCTTTAATGCCTGGAAAGCCCAGTTCCAGACCATCGGCGGCTGCGGCGCCACGAGTACAAACCTGAACCAGTTCAGCGCGCCCAGCTTCTGCGGCGGTTCCGTTACCATTACCTATACCGCCACCGACAACTGCGGGCAGGCCGACATCTGTTCCAGCAGCTTTATAGTAGCTTCGGCGCCCACCCTTACGGTGAACTGCCCGCAGAACATGAGCCTGGGCAGTTGCCTGACGCAGGCGGCGGTGAATGCGGCCTTCAACAACTGGAAGGCGCAGTTTACCACCTCCGGTGGTTGCGGCGTCCAGACGACCAACCTGGCCCAGTATAGCGCCCCGAGCGCCTGTGCCGGCGGTTCGGTGACGATCAACTTTACGGCCACCGATGCCTGCGGGCAGACGGCCAGCTGTTCGAAAACCTTTACGGTGGCTGCGGCCCCCACCCTTACGGTGAACTGCCCATCGAACATGAGCATGGGCAGTTGCCTGACGCAATCGCAGGTCAATACGGCTTTCAACAACTGGAAAGCGCAGTTTACCACCTCCGGCGGCTGCGGGGTACAGACGACCAACCTGGCGCAATACAGCGCCCCCAGCGCCTGCGGCGGCTCGGTGACGATCAACTTTACGGCCACGGACAACTGCGGGCAGACGGCCAGTTGTTCAAAAACCTTTACGGTGGCTGCGGCGCCCACCCTTTCGGTGAGCTGCCCGCAGAGCACGACCGTAGCCAGTTGTCAGACGCAGGCGGCGGTAAATGCGGCCTTCAATAACTGGAAGGCTCAGTTCAGCGCCTCCGGCGGTTGCGGCACGACGAGCACGAACCTGGCCCAGTATAGCGCGCCGAGCGCCTGCGGCGGTTCGGTGACGATCAATTTTACGGCTACGGACAACTGCGGCCAGACGGCCAGTTGCTCGAAGACCTTTACGGTGGCTGCGGCGCCCACCCTTACGGTGAACTGCCCATCGAACATGAGCGTAGGCAGTTGCCTGACGCAGTCGCAGGTGAACACGGCCTTCAACAACTGGAAGGCGCAGTTTACCACCTCCGGCGGTTGCGGCGTGACAAGCACAAACCTGGCTCAGTATAGCGCCCCGAACGCCTGCGGCGGCTCGGTGACGATCAACTTTACGGCTACGGACAACTGCGGGCAGACGGCCAGTTGCTCGAAGACCTTCACGGTAGTTGGCGACAATGTGCCGCCTTTGGTGACGCCCGCCAGCAACCTGACGGTACAGTGCGACGGCAACGGGAACACGGCCGCTTTGAACAACTGGCTGGCCACCCGCGGCGGCGCCACCGCCACCGACAACTGCGGCGGGGTATTGACCTGGACGAACAACTACAACGGGTTGAGCAACGGTTGCGGAGCGACCGGCAGCGCCACGGTTACCTTCACGGCCAGAGACCTGTGCGGCAATACGGCTTCGACGACGGCCACCTTCACCATTGTGGATACGGCGCCCCCGACGGGAACCTGTCCGCCGGGTGTAACCGGCCTGACCAACCCGGCTCAGGCGCCGGTCATCGCTCCGGCTGTCATTGCGTCGATGTATTCCGACATCTGCGGCAGTGTTTCCGCCCAGTTGACGAGTTCGGTCACTACGCTGCTGAGCCCGTGTAAAGACTTCCAGGTCGTGCAGACCTATACGATCACGGACGAGTGCGGCAATGCGACGATATGCAAGATCACGCATACCGGCAGAATTCCCACACAGATTGTCGGCGGCTGCCCCGAAATAGACGACCCGCTGCAGTGCATCGATGAGGTGCCGGCCTTCAACCCGGCATACATTGCCTCATTCTTCACCGGCGGCGACGGGCTGCCTGTAACGGTAATGCTTACGGATACCATCATCGACGCCGAAGAATGCAGCTTCACTTTCATTTACAATTATCTGGTGAAGGACAACTGCGGGAATATCAAGGCATGCTCGCTCGTCTATGAAGGCGAGGACACCGAGGCGCCGACGGGAACCTGCCCGCCGGTAGATACTGTGTATGCCTATGGGCAGATCCCTGTACCGGACACCAATTACATCAAGCAGTTCTTTACGGACAATTGTACGGACATCACCGTTTCCATTTTGCCGCGGACGATTGAGGGCGGGCCCTGTGAAAACATCACGGTGTACAACAACTACCTCATTTCCGATGCCTGCGGCAACACGACGGTTTGCGAGGTGCCCTATTTCATTCCGGAGATCGACCCCACCCTGGTGGGTTGTCCGCCGGAGCAGACGGATCTTCAGTGCTGGAAGGACGTGCCCACGCCCCAGGAAGCACAGCCGCTGGTGGAATACAACTTCAGCCCGTCCGCAACCGTGCTGTATCTCGGTTCGACGGTTATCAACAACTTCTGCAGTTTCACCATCCGGCACATTTACCAGGTTGAGGACCCCTGCCTCGACGGCCGGAAGATTTGCGTGCTGACCTTCAGCGGGCAGGATTTCACGCCGCCGGCCGGCGTCTGCCCCGAGGGCCTGAGCGGCCTGGAATGCATGGAGAACGTTCCGGAACCCGACCCGATAGGGGTTGCCCTGAACTATACGGACAACTGTTCCGAACCGTTCGGCTACCTGATCAACACCATCGTGGAAGGAGATGAATGCGGCGACTTCAAGGTGACCTACTTCTACCGTATCTACGACGACTGCGACAACTTCGTGGAATGTTACGTAACCCACAGTGGCGGGGCTGTTCCCGGCAACCGGCCCGAACCGGAGGGCGATGAGGAAATTGCCGGGAAAGCAGGCCAGGCTCTGGAAATGCGCCTCTTCCCGAACCCCACCAGCGGAAGCCTGACCCTGGAATTCGAGCACTACCGAAAAGGCGAGCCGGCCAGCCTGTCCATCTACAACCTGTATGGGCAGCAACTGTTGTCGAAAGCCCTGGTGCTGGACAATTCCACCTTCCAGCTTGACCTGGAGGGCGAAGGCCTTGCCAGCGGGGCTTATTACCTCAGCATCCGGACGGATTCGGAAGTTATCGTCCGGACGGTGGTGCTGGCCAAGCCTTAAGCGCTTTGCAGCTTCACCCTTTGCGGGCTACCCGGAAAACTGCTTTCCGGGTAGCCCGCTCCTTTTTCAGCAACGGATATTGAAAATCAGTGCAACTATTCAGGGCTCCCTAACGGCATTATCCGGAACGCAGCTCTGCCGGCCCGCGACGCAGGCAAAGCGATTCCAAAGGCGCCCTGATTATCACTTCGCGGGCCGCAGGCCCGCCACCCAACCTAAATAGTTGAAAAAAAAGTTAAATATTTTTTTATTTTTTAAACAATGTTGATATATTTGCTTTATCAAGATTCCCTTCTAAAAACGCGTTATTGAATTTCAATTCCGAAAGATTCCCCGTTTGTATCAGAGCTAAAGGGTTAATAGCTTTTCAATTCCATTTGCGAATATGCACTTGCAGCCTTCTGCGTGAAGGTGGTTTATTTTAAAAATTTTCAAACACGGCTTCGCGGAATGCGGAGCCGGGGAGTTAGCAAGCGTGTTGCTGATGCACGGTACATTGCCACATCTGTCCAGGTGGTAGTGTAGGGGTTATTTCCTTCCTCAAACCGTCTTTCCTTTTTGCAACCGCAGACAAATTCCTCCCTGCTGTGCGCGCCGCACGCGGGGTGATATCGTTTTGCTATTTCGGCCTCCAATAGCAAGGGAGGGCTCAAATATTTTATTTAACCAAATTGGTCGAACATTATGAACGATTTCTACTCCAACAGGCCCAAAGGCCGCGGCGGGCCAGAAGGCCGGCACGACAGGAAGGGGGCGTTTCCCCTTCTGCTACTGACGTTTGCTCTTTGTTGTTTCAGCTTTTCCGCCATTGGACAGGCAGACACACCCTGCGAATGCGCCCAGCGATGGACCGAGGGCGCTGCCTGGAATGGCGACGGGACGGTAGATGACAGCCCCGCACAGAACTATCAGCCCAAGGGGATCATTAAATGCGGTTCGGCTGCCGAAACGCAGTCCAACATCCAGGTCGTGAACAATTGCGTGTACAACCCGCTTGCCTTTGAAGTCAATGTGCAGAACGGCGGGGGCGGATGTATAGACCCCAGCACCGGGCAGATTACCTACCCCCAAAACCCTGCTACCGGAACACCCATGATCTGGTTCAATTTCGATGTGCGGCAGTATGCAGGAACCTTCCAGGTTCAGTTCAATGATAATAATGCTGCGGATAATATCGCCTGGGCATTGTACTATTCCACGGCCTTCCAGGAAGGCACTTCTCCGGCGCCGCCTTACCTCAGCGGCGACTGCTCCAGCCTGGTGCTGGCCGCCTGCGGGGTGGAAAGCTCTAATACCTGGAATACGCTGCCCGTTCCGGATTTTCTGGAAGCCACGAACTACTACCTGGCTATCTGGGACCAGAACAACGACGGCAACCTCGACATCAACAACTTCAAGGCGCGTTATGGCTGCGGCGACGGTGACGTCCTGTTGTGTACCCTCGAGGTGGGAGATCCTTCCACTACCTGCAACAGCAACGGAACGTACACCGTATCAGTGCCCATCAACGGCCTGAACGGCGAATACTATGGATATGACCCCAACGCCCTGAATGCCAACGGCCTGTCTTCACCGGTCTGCCTGACGAACCCGGGAGGCACCAATGTCACTTCCGGTTTTATAACACTGACCTACACCCAGGGCGTCAATTATGATATTCAGGTTTTTGAAGCCAATTCCTCCCTCATACCCCTGGGCGTAACAGTAACTCCGAGCGACGGCTGCCCCGACCCCGTCAATATCAACGACGCGGGCTGTTGGGGCATGGTAAGCGGCAACGCGCCGGTGTGTTGCCTCTGCGTCAACCAACCCCTGATCAGCTGTCCATCTGGCGTAGACCTGGGCTGCAACCCCCAGCTTGACGGCAATGGAGTACCCCTCTCACTATCAGGGCTTTATGCGCCCAATATCAGCCTGGTGAGCGTGACAACCGACGCAGGTTGTACTGCTACTGTGACCCACGAGGGCGACAGCGCTCCTGCTTCTGCAGGGGGATGTACCTATTCCATTACCCGCACCTACCGCGCCACAAATGATTGCGGCGGGCTGTTCGCCGAGTGCACGCAAGTGTTTACCTGGACGGTAGACAATACGCTTCCGGTGCTTACCTGCCCGACAACGGGCCTGAACCTGGGCTGCAACCCGGCTTCGACGGCCGGCATCCCGAACGCCATACCGGGGAGCGTAAGCTGGGCGGACAACTGCGATGGCACGGGCACGACGTCCAACTATACGGACAGCAACGTTGACCTGGAGGGCTGCGACCGCAGCCTGACGCGGACGTTCAGCTATACGGACGCCTGCGGCAACACGGGCACGTGCAGCGCCACCTACACCTGGAAGGTGGACACGGAACTTCCGGTGCTTACCTGCCCGACAACGGGCCTGAACCTGGGCTGCAACCCGGCTTCGACGGCCGGCATCCCGGATGCCATCCCGGTTAGCGTGCCCTGGACGGACAACTGCGACGGCACGGGCACGACGTCCAGCTATACAGACAACGGGCCGACGGCAAACGGTTGTGAATACAGCCTGACGCGGACGTTCAGCTATACGGACGGCTGCGGCAATACAGGTACCTGCAGCGTGACATATACCTGGAAAATTGCAACGCCGCTTATAGTTTCCTGTCCCGCCACCAACCCCAGTTTAAACCCCTGTTCCGCGGATATGGACATCCAGGACGAATTTGACAACTGGATTAGTCAATTCTCGGTAACAGGAGGCTGTAATACCGTAGTTACATATACTGTAAATGGCTTGGTAGTAGATAATCTGGACAATGTTGCACTCCCCGATGCATGCGGTGGAGGTGTGATGATCTCAGTAAGCGCGACGGATGACTGCGAACAGAGTGAGAGCTGTTCTGCGATGTTTACGGTTAAGAACGCTCCCCCTCTTGTTGTGAACTGCCCGGACCCCGTTACGGTAGGCGCCTGCACGAGCCAGGCCGACATCAACGCGGCCTATGCTACCTGGCTTGCAGGTTTCCAGACAACGGGTGGTTGTAACGCTGTTTCGACTGACCTGAGTAATTACCAGACGCCGCCGAGCGCCTGCAGCGATGCGCCCATCACTATCACGATCAATTACGCTGCGAGTGATGACTGCCACAGCCCTGTTAGCTGCAGCTCGACCTTCACGGTTCCAGCGCAGCCCGCACTGAGCGTGAACTGCCCGGACCCTGTAACGGTAGGCGCCTGCACGAGCCAGGCGGACATCAATACGGCCTATGCGGCATGGCTTGCCGGCTTTGAGA
>CAUJDW010000030.1 GCA_963169455.1 Bacteroidota bacterium
CGCCAACGATCCCAACGGGATCACACATCTATAGCAAAGCCGAAACCGCCACACCCCCGCCAACGATCCCAACGGGATCACACATCTATAGCAAAGCCGAAACCGCCACACCCCTGCCAACGATCCCAACGGGATCGAACATCTATAACAAAGCCGAAACCGCCACACCCCTGCCAACGATCCCAACGGGATCGAACATCTATAACAAAGCCGAAACTGCCACACCCCTGCCAACGATCCCAACGGGATCGAACATCTATAACAAAGCCGAAACCGCCACGCCCCTGCCAACGATCCCAACGGGATCGAACATCTATAACAAAGCCGAAACCGCCACACCCCTGCCAACGATCCCCAATTGGGAGCAGTTGCAAATTATATCCATAACCAAAAGGAGCATCATAAAAAAAGGGCGTTCAAGGAGGAATACCTCAGGTTCCTCAAAAAATTCGCAGTGGAATACGATGAGAAATATTTGTTTGAATGGTTAGATTAGTGCGATGCCGCCGGCATCGGAGGAATTATTGCTTTGGCCTGGCAATATCCGTTCAATCCCTTCGGGATTGGCAGGGCGCCCGGCGACGCCCACAGGCTGCACATGGGGGCTGTTCAAAGTTTCAGGTTTCAGGTTTGAGGTTTCCCTGATAACCAGGCTTTTACCGGGGTGCCGACACAGTTATTTGAAGGCGCCCCTGCTGAAATGCTTCAGAAAATGCAGATGGCCGCCCTGAGCATATAGCCGGCCTGTTGGCCTGCAGCGTCCGGCATGTGGCCTGGCGGCGTGCAGCTCTACGGCCTTCAGGCCTTCAGGCCTGTTGACCTTTTCACCTTTTGCCCGTATCATTGCAGCGAACATCCAGGATGCCCATGATAAGGAAAGCCGTGTTTTTTTTGTTGCTGCCCCTGTTTTTTGCCGGCTGCAACAGTATGAAAAAACTGCTTCAGGCAGGAGAAGTGGCCAGAGCGGATCTCGATGAGCCGTTGGAATTCGAATACCGCGACAAGCTGCTTTTCGTCGATGTCCTGGCCAATGGCCGGCCCATGCGCTTCATCATCGACAGCGGAGCCCCCACCGTCATTGACGAGCGCCTGAAGGAGGAACTGGGGCTCAAAACAGTGAAAGAAAGCGAAGTGAGCGATTCCCAGAAAAACCGCTCCAGGCTGGAATTCGTGAAACTTGAAAGCCTGGCCTTCGCCGGCGTGGAGGTTCGCAATTCCGCCGCTGTCGCCGCGGACCTCAGCCTGTTCCATTGCCTGGGCATCGACGGGCTGCTCGGCGCCAACGTGATGTCGCATTTCGACTGGGAGGTGGACTACCAGCTGCAGAAAATCCGCCTGTATCCGAAAAGGGGAGGGGCGAAGCCGGCCCGGGCGTATCCGATCGCCCTGCCCTTCGAGACGAAGGCCCAGGGCACGCCCGTCCTTCAGGTCGCCCTGCCCGGCTTGCTGCCCGCCGCCACCGCCTCGCTGGACCTGGGGTCGGCCCGGGGCATTTCCCTGCAGAAGATACCCGCCCCGGTGGGCATGGAGGGCGGCCGGCGGACGTTCTCCTACGGCCGCCTGGCCAAGGGCATTTACGGGTACAATACCGACACCACCTTCTTCTATCTGGCGGACAGCCTGCTCATCGGGGGGCAACATTTCGGGAAAGCGGTGGCGGCTTCCTACAACACCGGCAACAGGATCGGCAACCGCTTTCTCGAAAATTACCGCATTTTCATCAGTTGGAGCGATAAACGCCTGTATTTCGCCCCTCAGAATACGCCTCCGGCCCAACTGCCGGCAGAGCTGGCCAAGATCGGCTACGAGGACGGCGCCGTCCGGATTCTGGCCGTTTACCAGCGCATGGCTGAGATCAACGACAGGATCGAAGCCGGCGATGAGGTGATACAAATCAACGGGGCTGCCGCCGGGGGCATTTCCCTGGAATCATACTGCGCCCTGCGGGAGCAGGAGTGGGAAAAGCTTGAGTTGCAGGTTCGGAAAAAAGAAGGCGGGGAGATTTTTGAAATAACGCTCCGGAAGGGAGAGGTGGAGTGGTAAAGCATGGGGCATTAAGTAGTTGGACACATTTATTGTAACTCATACAGCTTCGGAAATACGGCGTCAATAGCATTGTTCCCGGGGCCAATACGGGCTTCCGGTGTTTTTGGCCGGTTTTTCCAATTCATTTCCAATTCTGCTATTTTAATCTGCAAAATGTAGTTATATTAAAACGCTGGCTCCCGGAGCCGTCTCACTTACATGCAAAATGATGAAAAACCTAGGTTTCCTTTTTCTGCCCGCCTTCGGCCTTTTGGCCTGCACATCTTCCCCGCCTCCGCCCGAACCGGTTTCCCTTTTCGATGGCAAGAGCCTGCAGGGCTGGCACGTTGACGTGCCCGGCAACGACACGCTCGCCATCCCGGAAAACCCATTTATTGTGCGCAACGGCCTGCTCGTCAGCCTGGGCACTCCGGGTGGGCACCTGATCACCGATTCCATATTTCAGGACTACCGCCTGGAAGTGGAGTATCGCTTCGCAGGAGAGCCCGGCAACTGCGGGGTGCTGGTGCACGCCTCCACGCCGCGCGCCCTGTACGGCATGTTCCCGCGATCGCTCGAAGTGCAGATGCAGCACGGCAATGCCGGCGACTTCTGGTGCATCGTCGAAGACATCACCGTGCCCGATATGGAACAACGGCGCGGGCCGAAGGAAAACTGGGGCGGAACCGAAGACAAAGCCCGCCACATCGCCAACCTCACCGACGGATCCGAAAAACCCGCCGGCGAGTGGAACAGTATGGTGATCGAATGCTTTGGCGACGCGATCAAGGTGTGGGCCAATGGCGATCTGGTGAACTACGGCTACGGCTGCACGGCCAGCAAGGGGCAGATTGCCCTGCAGGCGGAAGGCTCGGAGGTGGAGTTCAGGAAGCTGCTGTTGAGGCCGATTAAGGGGCTGACGGAGTAAACGATAGAGCCCATCTACTCCCGGCTCATCTCAATCAACCTGCGCATAGTGTTGTCGTTTCGCGTAGTGGCCGAAACGCCGAGTTTCTTTTCCAGGAAGTTGTTGCTCAGTACGGAGCGGGCGGCATTGCCCGGAACATACATGTATGCGGCTTCCTCCGCGACAACCAGTTGTTCCGGGGAGAAGTCCCGGCTCAGAAGCTCCTGCACCTTGTGGATGGGCGGTTTTTGAGCGAACATCGTGTAGAATACCCTCGAAATATCCACATCCGTAAAGGGGTTGGCCCGGAGGATGGCCTCCAGCTGCCCGCCGGTTCTCGCCAGTATGGCCAGGCCGGGGCCGATCTGCGTTTTGATGAGTTCATACACGGATTTCTCCACTTCCTCCGCAGGCAGCCCCGTGCGCAGTACGACATTGCCGCTTTGGATGTAGGTCCGGACCTCGGCGAAGCCGGCCCCGCTGAGCACCTCCCGGAGCTGCGCCATGGGCACCCTGTTTTTCCCGGTAGGCATGACGCCACGGAGGAGGACGATGTAGGTATTCATGTTGGTTTGGGAATTTCGGGCAAAGATACTTCCTTTTTCCGGGATGGAGCGGGGGCGCCTGGGGTGCAATTATTTTGCCATAGGTGATGGGGATAAGAAATGGCCATTCTGGAGGCGGCCTAAAAAAAGGTAGCTTTTATTTTATGAATTCATGCGATTTAATAAAGTTTATTTTATGAATTCGCGTTTTTTTGTTAAATTTAGAGCAAAAAATGGCTGGCTCCCCCCTGATTCGACGCGATCTCGCTTCAATTTTAACCGAACGCCTTCAAAGCTCGGATAAGATTCTGATCGTTTATGGAGCGCGGCAGGTAGGTAAAACCACGCTCATCAATCAAATTCTGGAGCGTTATCAGGGTAGGGTGTTACGGGTAGATGCTGACCAGGAGATGTACACCGAGGTGCTCTCTTCCCGTGACCGGAGCCGCTTCGAACGGCTGGTGAGTGGTTACAGCCTTGTTTTCATTGATGAGGCGCAACGTATTCCCGATATTGGGATCAACCTGAAAATTTTGCATGACCAGTTCCCCGGGCTAAAGGTCATCGCTACTGGCTCTTCTTCTTTCGAATTGGCCAACCGCGTGAGTGAACCGCTCACAGGGAGGGCGTGGGCCTACAACCTCTTTCCCATCGCGGTTTCGGAATGGCGGCATACCCATAACCTCTTCGAGCTGGATGTGCGCCTGGAAGAATTCCTGCAATTTGGCATGTATCCGGAAGTGTTCTCTCTGCCAAACGCGGCTGATAAAATGGAATACCTGGTTAACCTTTCCCGTGCTTACCTGTACAAAGACGTGCTCGAACTGGAGGATATCAGGCATGCCGGCAAAATTAAAGATTTATTGCGCCTGCTCGCATATCAGGTTGGTTCGCTGGTGTCTTTCAGTGAACTGGGCGACAACCTTGGATTAAGCACCCCAACCGTGCAGCGCTATGTGGATTTGCTGGAAAAAGCCTTTGTCCTTTTCCGCCTTACCGGCTACAGCCGCAACCTGCGCAAAGAGATTGTCAAAAACCCCAAGATATACTTCTATGACCTTGGAGTGCGCAACGCCATCCTGGAAAATTTCAACCCCCCCGATAAACGCCCGGACAAGGGAGCGCTTTGGGAAAACTTCCTCCTGCTGGAGCGGATAAAGGTGATGGCTTACCAGCGCAGGTCCGCCAACCGCTTCTTCTGGCGCACCTACACGGGGGCCGAACTGGATTACGTCGAAGAGGCCGGGGGAGCCCTGGCCGGCTTTGAATTTAAATGGGGCAGTAAAAAAGGGAAAGCGCCCGCTACATGGCTGGAAATTTACGAGGAGGCAAGCTATGAATGTATCAACAGGGAGAATTATCTGGAGTTTGTGCTGCCGGGCTAGAGTGATCAATTATGGCCGGAAAATTGTTGTCTTTACAATTAGGATTCAAAAAACTTGACGGAAATGATGAAATCAAAACTGCTGCCTGCCATTTTACTCGCCCTTCCTTTCTTCTTGTCCTTTTCCAGTGATTCGACGACAAGTAAGGCCCGGCTCGACGGCGCCTGGCGCCAAACCGTAGCCTCCGCCGAGGGCGAGGTTGCGCACATCCTGCTCTTCAGCGGCCGGTATTTTTCCCTGACGGCCCACATGGCCGAAAACGGCGCATTCCTCAGCACCAAAGGCGGCAGTTGGCGCCTCGATGGGGAAATACTGAAAGTGTCGTATGAATTCGATACGGCCGACAGCACCCGCGTCGGAACATCGGAAGCATGGCGGATATCACTTAAGGATTCAAAGCTCATGCTGGAGGGCAAAGGCCTTGATCCCGCGCCGTGGAAGGCCCTCGATGCGGGCGTCTCCACTGCCCTCTCCGGCCCCTGGCTATTTTCCGGCAGGGAAAGAGACGGCCAGGTCACCCGCCGGGACACCACCAACCAGCCCCGGAAAACCATGAAGATCCTGTCCGGCGCCCGTTTCCAGTGGATCGCCTACAATACCGAAACGAAACAATTCTTCGGCACAGGGGGCGGCTCCTATACCGCCGAGGATGGCGTTTACACCGAAAATATCGAATTTTTCTCCCGCGATAACTCCAGGGTGGGCGCGCAACTCCGGTTCGAGTTCGAAGTCGATGGCAACGACTGGCACCACCGCGGCAAAAGCTCCGCCGGAGAGCCGATGTATGAGGTTTGGAGCAGGAGGGATTGAGGGTTGAAAAAGATCAAGAAGCCGGAAAAGTTGGTGAAACTCCTTTAGGCGCCGGCTTATCACGCAACCTGCGGAAGGAGCTTGAAACCAAGCGAAAAACCTACTTTCGACAAGGGCGTGCGCAATGCCGTCATCGCCCAGCTGCTTCCCTCAACTGCCCGGGGATTGGAGGTTAACGGAGCTGTCTTCCATTTCCCATCAACAGGAAGCGGGCATGCTGCGGAAGGTGCAAGGCATTGGGAGAAAAGCAAAGGTTTCTCCGGAGTTACTTTGTAATCCGGCTTCGTTCAGGTCAAAATTATACCAATCGAGTTTGCCGCCGGGATTATGTTGTATGCTTGCCTCCACCTCACCTCCCACAGTCCTTCGCTGGCCATTTTCTTTTGGTTCAGGGCCCTCAACTTCGCCAGGCTGTCTCCGGCCATCATCCGATCAGCGGTTCAGGCTTTTTTATTTCCAGCTATCCACAACCGTTAACTTATCGCCTACCTGTATCCACCGCTCCACCGCGGCCTGGTGGCTGGCGTGAGCTTCATATTTAGCAAGCGCTTCTTCTGAAGCAAAAGTCATGATGAATATATATTGGAAAGGGCCGGAAGAATCTTCATTTTCCAGCATGGTGCAGGAATTCATCCCTTCCACTTCATTCACGATACTGTTGAATTGGTCGAAAATATACCGGATATCGGCCTCTTTCGCATCCGGTTTGAAAGAGGCCATCAAGATGTGATGCAGTTCCTTGCCCGTCCTGTCGAACGAGCTCATATTGACGACCTCGGTGCTGAGTATCTTCCAGATGCCATCAGTTTCTTTCATAACTCGGCTCTCTTTTTTGTGTACCTCGGCATCGTAGCCGAGTTTGTCGTATTGATCAAAGGTGATAAAAGCAAGCTTGCCTTGCCTTTCCACCTTGACATTCTCCCGCCTGAAATTGGCGTCATACTTTTCCAGGCCCTCCATGGCTCCCTTAAAGGCTTCTTCGATGGCAGCCCAGCCTTTCACGGAAAATACGCTGTTTTGTTCTGCATAAGAAAAATAGGCGTTTTCCGTTTGATGCCAATAGGATTTCCATTCTTCAAAATCAGCCCTGGTGAAAGCTTCAGTTTCTTTTTTAAGGATGCTCAGTAAATCTTCATTGTCCTGGGCTTTCAGGCATACAGCCAGCAGGAATGCGCCAAAAATTAGCAAGGCCTTTGCGTGTATGTTTTTCATGATGTTCAGGTGTTTGTTTATTCCAAATTTTCTAACGAATCACCCCTCAAAACAAGGACCCATGTTGCAAAAACAGGAAACTAAGTAGTTGGACATATTTACCAGAACAATATAACAATCCAACAATATAACCCTAGCCCCAGGAACAATGCTGTTGACGCCGTATTTCCGAAGCAGTATGAGTTACAATAAATGTGTCCAACTACTTACATTGCCTGCTTACCTACGCACCGTCCCACCTCCTTTCGCTGGCAATGTCCTTTTCCTGGCAATCCAGATTTGGATTTTGAACAAATTCATGTTGCTGTCCCCTCCGTCACCCGCTCTGTATGCGCCTACACTCCCGTCAGCCCTTTCGCACCCAATTCCCGGGTTTCGGGTTGCCGCTGCGCCGGGAAACTGCCCGCTGGAGCGCCGGTTGTTGGGCTCGATGTATTTTTTGCCTTCGATGCGGTAGAGGCGCCGGTGCTGGCATGGCCAAACGTGCCATCTTCATTCAGAAAGGCAAAAGCGAAGCGCCCCGGCGAAAAAAACTCAAGATGGAAGGGCAGGCCGGGTTGCGTTATTGTCGTCGGGTTGCCGTCCGGCAGGCCGCATTGGCAGAAAAAATCACGCATGATGAGAAGTTCGTTTACGGATTATTCAACACCCCCTCGAACTCCAGGTTGCCCAGTTCGCCAACCGCAGAGCCGGAGTAGGCGCCGCTGCCGGTAGCGCCTTCAAAGCGGCCGTCGCCATGGGTGATCACGTAACTGCCTTCGAAACTCACGCTGCCGCCCTCGCCGGGGATGCCAATGCCGCTAAAGGTTCCATAAAGATGGGCGCCATTGGCCGTGGTAAATGTCATGTCGCCCGTCTGCTGGAAGGGAAACACGTTGGTGTCCACCCAGGAGTCGGCGTACCAGGTGCTTTTGCCCAGGTGTGTGCCCTGGCCAACGCCAGGGATAGCCAGGGTGAGTACTCCAGCGTTGAAGCCCACCACCTGCGGATAGGTCTCATAGGTGGCCCGGAACGGAACGGCGGGGCTCCTGCCGGCAATTGCTGCGTTGGAAACTTCAGCCCCGGCTTTGTTGGCGAATGGGGCATTGTCTTCCTTCTGGCAGCTGAACAGGAACAAGGACAGTGCGAAAAGCAAGGTTAGCTTTTTCATGGTTTTTTGGTTTAAAAGGTTCAACTGAGGCAAAGTTGCCATTCCTGCCATTGTCCCACTAAGGAACTATGTTGCAAAAAGGGGGACTTATGTTACAGGCGGCCCGAAAAGCCAACCATTAGGAAGTTTTTTGCGTTTTCCTTATCTTGAGTATTCAACTGAAAGCCTTCGATATGGAAGTATTGGCCAGGAAGATCACCTACGAAGAGTTTGCAAAAATGGACTTTCCCGATGACGACCCCTTTTTGTATGAACTCTTAAATGGTGAACTTGTGAAGAAGAACGCCTCTTCTGGTGAACATTAGTTTACTCAAAGCAGGTTGTTCTCAATCCTCTCCCGTTTTGTAGAAGATAGAGATATCGGCATGGCTTTCTCCTCACCTACCGCCGTTATCCTTTCGGAGGAAAATGCCCCTCAGCCGGGCCTCATTTTCCTGGGCCGGGAAAAAATGAACCTGCTCGACCCCGAGTGGGGCATCCGGGGCGCTCCGGATATGGTTGTCGAGATCGTTTCCCCTTCCTCCTACAAAAGAGACCACCTGGAGAAAAAGCAGCTTTATGCTCAGTATGGCGTAACGGAATACTGGATCGTTGACACTTCGTATCATTCTATTGAGGTCTATACCTTACAGGAGGGAACTTATCAGCTACATGCTTTCGGGATCAGTGGAGAACAGGTTTCTTCCACTGTCATCAAAGGCCTTTCTATCGAGGTGGATTCCATTTTTCTCAAAAAGCCGGATATTTAAAGCTAACCTTTTCTAAACTTCTTCCTGAATTCCGCCAGCGTCTCCCCCGTTTCTTTCAGAAACACCTTGCGCAGATAGCTCGCCTCGGAGAAGCCGGTTTGGAAGGCGATCTCGGAGACGGCCAGGTTGGTGGTGGTTAACAACTGTTTGGCCTGCCCGATGCGCACCTGGTGGATGAAAGCCGCCACATTGCGGCCGGTCAGGGCTTTCACCTTCCGAAAGAGCTGGGTGCGGCTGAGGAAAAGCGCACCGGCCAGTTCCTCCACCCCGAAGTTTTCCTCTTCCAGGCGCTCCAGGATGCAGGCGCGCACTTTCTGAAGGAAGGCGGCTTCAGGGCGTTCGGCCTCTCCCGGCAGGGGCGCGTCCGGCCGGCGGAAATATTCCTGCAGGCGCCGGCGCTGGAGCAGCAGTTGCTCCAGGTGGGCGTCCAGTTCCTCCCGGTGGAAGGGCTTGCTGAGGTAGGCGTCGGCGCCGCGCCGGATGCCCTGTATTTTGTCTTCGATGGCCGCCCGGGCGGTGAGCAGGATGATGGGGATGTGGCTGGTGCGCTCGTCGGCCTTGAGGATTCGGCACACCTCCAGCCCGTCGCGGCGCGGCATCATGACATCGCTGATGATGATATCGGGCACTTCCTGCAGGGCTACTTCCACGCCTTCCTGCCCGTCGGCCGCCACCAGGAGGTGATAGCGCCCCCGCAGGCAGGAGCGGAGATAGTAAACGACGTCGGCGTTGTCTTCGATGATCAGAAGCCTCCCCAGCCCCTCCCCGGCCCTCCCCAAATGGGAGGGAGAAGGCTCAATGTTGGCAGGAACCGTTGAGCTTTCTTCCCCCCTTCGGGGGGATTGATGGGGGCTGTTGGCCTCCTGCCGGATGGGCAGAAAAAAGGTGAAACAACTGCCCTGCCCGCGTTCCGACCATACCTCGATGCGGCCATCCAATAGCTGGAGCAACTCTTTGGTGAGCGCCAGGCCAATGCCGGTTCCCTCCCAGCCTCCAGCCCCCCCCGGAGCCCCCGAAAGGGGGGGAGTATCCGAGGAGATCGGCTCGGGGAAGCCAACTGCTGGAACTTTCCCCCTTCGGGGGGATTGAGGGGGGATATAGAACCTGTCAAAAATAAGCGGCAGATGCTCCTTCTCTATCCCGTGCCCGGTATCCTCCACCGCACAGCTCAGGAATTGCCCGTCGGCTTTTACCCGGACGGTGATGCGCCCCCCTGGCGGCGTGGCCTTAAGCGCATTGGACAACAGGTTGGAAAAGATGTCCTGCACCTTTTCGGGGTCGAAGTCCATAAGCAGGCTTTCTGCTTCTGATTCAAAATGGAGTTCAACCTGGCGGGTTTCCGCCCAGGAGTGGTAGGATTCCAGGCAGTATCTGAGGAAGCGGACGATGTCGGCCTGCGCCATCCGGGCCCTGAGGCTTCCCGACTCGGCCTTCGACAGGTCGAGCATCTGGTTTACCAGGCGCAGCAGGCGCCGGCCATTGCGGACGATGAGGCGCACGGCCTCTTCCCGTTTCGGGCGGTTATTGCCGAGGGCTTGTTCGGCCAGGCCAAGGATGACGGTGAGCGGGGTTCGGAATTCGTGGGTGATGTTGGTGTAAAAACGGGTCTTGAAGGCGTCGAGCTCGCGCAGGCGGCGGGCTTCGGCGAGCTGGAGCCTGCGCGCGAGCTGGAAGCGGTAAATAGCGCCCAGGGCGCCCAGGGCCATGGCGGTGTAGAGGAGCCAGGCCCACCAGCTTGCCCAAAAAGGCGGCAGCACCTCGATGATCAACTCTTTGCCCTCCGGATTCCAGTTCCCGGCATGATCGGCGGCCTGGTACTGAAAGCGGTAGGTTCCTGGGTCGAGATTGGTAAAAGTGATCTCTCTCTGGTTGCCCACCTTGTTCCATCCGGCATCGAAACCTTCCAGGCGGTAGGCATACTGGTTTTGCCCCGGGTACTGGTAGCTCAGGGCCGAAAGCGTCAGGCTGAGCGATTTCTCCCTAAAACTCAGGGTGATTTTGTCCGTGTATAAAATGTCTTCCTGCAGAATCCCATCAGGAAGTATGGAAACGGGTTGATTGTTTACCCGCAATCCTGTGATCCAGTATTCAGGCGGGTTTCCGTTTTCCTTAATATCGGAAGGGTTGAAATGGTAGAGCCCTCCAAGGCCGCCGAAGTAGAGCCGGCCGGCCTCGTTCCGGTGCGCGGCGAAGAAATAATGGCGGTTGAAGGGCAGCCCGTTGCGCATCGAGTAATTGATAAAACGTTCTTCCGCCACGATCATGCGGGAGACGCCATTATCGGTGCTGAGCCAGAGGCTGCCGGCGTGATCCTCCAGAATACTGTAAATGGTATTGCCGGCCAGGCCGTCTTCCATCGTAAAGAGGCGTGCTTTTCCGGTAGCCGGATCCAGCATGTTGAGCCCGCCGCTGTAGGTCCCGGCCCACAGGCGGCACCGGCTGTCGACATAGAGAAAAAGGATGATGTCATGGCTGATGCTGCCCGGCGCTTCCGGGTCGTGAAGGAAATGTTCAAAGCGGTTTTCGATTCGGCCATTGCCGGAAGGCCGGCGCCTGTTGAGCCCCCCACCGCAGGTGCTCACCCAGATATCGCCACTGCAATCGGTGGCGATGCCGCTGATGCCGTTCCTGCTCAGGCTGCCGGCCTTGCCTTCGATGTTTTTCAGGTTGATGGCCTCGCCGGTATTCGCCATCCGGATATTCAGGCCCGAACCGAAACTGCCCACCCACAGATTGCCCTCTGTATCTTCCATTATCCGCATGGCCGAGTTGTTTCGGGGTTCCTCAAGGCCATCTTCCCGAATGTCGAAGTGCTCGATCCTTCCCTCCTCAATAAAATCTTCTGCAGACCTGATCCGGTAATAGCCGTTATCTGTAGTCCCGATCCACAAATGGCCTTTCGAATCCCGGATCATGCAGGTTATACGGGTATTAAAAATCGGCAGCCCGGGGCCGGCGGCCGGTATTACTTCCTTATGCTCCACGAGGCTGTATAATTGCAAACCCCGCAGGGTTCCGATCCAGAGCAGGCTATCCGCCTGGAATATCTGCGTAACGGTAGGGTGGCGAAGTTCCAGCTGCGGCCTGATGCGGGCCGGCAGGGAATGGAACTTTTCAGGAAAAAGCTGCTGAAGGCCATTAGTGGCCGTGCCGAGCCAGTACCCCCCATCCCGGTCGCGGAACATACTCAATATCTGATAGTGGCGCTCGCGCTCTCCAATCGGGTCATAAAGTATTACCGGCGCCGGTTGGTTTTCCCTTTCAACCCACCTCCACAGGCCTCTTTCGCCTCCCAGCCAGAAAATGCCGGGAGATAATTCCAGTATGGAGGAGATTTGGCCGGTATTGCTGCTTTCAAAGCCATAGCGCCGCCAGCCTTCCTGTGGAACATATACCAGAAGTGCATTGCGCCCCCCGGCGAGCACCCGGCCGCGGCTGTCCCGGAGCAGGCAGCGGATGTTTTCATTCTGACATTCCGGGATGTTCCGGGCTTTCCGGCTTGAAATGTCAAAATCCATGATGCCCCGGCTGGCGCCCAGCCAAAGGTGGTTTTCGTTGAAAACGAGCAGGCTGGAGACCGAAAGCCTTGCGTTCGAACCGGGGAATTGGGGAATCAGATACTCGTGTTTAAAAGTTTCGGGCTCAACCCGCAGAAGGCTGCTGATTCCCGCCGCCCAAACCGTACCATCCGGCGCCTGGGCCAGGCAGTTGAACACCCCGGCGTCCACATCGATATTATGATCTATTGGTGCCCAGTCGAGCTTGCCGGCCCGCTTGTCCAGGCGGTGCAGGCTGCCTCCGTAAGTGGCCGCCCAGATGTACCTTCCATCCCTGCTTTCCAGGACGTCCTTTACAAAGTTGTGCCTCAGGCTGTTGGAGCGCCGTGGGTCGTTGCGGTAAAATTTAAAGCTGTAACCGTCGTACTTTACCACTCCATTCTGGGTGGCCATCCAGATAAAGCCTTCCCTGTCCTGAATGATCCGGTTGATCTCCAGCGTGTTTACCTGCTCATCTGAATAATCGGAATACAAAAGGAAAGTTTCCTGCGCCCTGGCAGGAAAGGTGAAAAATGACAGTATCGCCAATAATGCAAACCCTTTCACCGGAAAAAACAGCTTTCCCGACACCGGCGCGCATCCCGCCGGCATGGCCAATCTTCCCGCCGCAGATGGTAACGGCGCCCGGTGTTCCATTTGGTCGGAGTTGGGGGGGATGTTCACAAACCCGCAACTCTCCTGAAAGTTACATCAACTTTTTTTTATATCCAAGCCGGGCAGTTCCCCGCTTGCAGAACATGAGTCATCCCGAATTTTCGACCTCGGAGAGGTCGTAGATTTGTAGATAATACCGAAAATTTATGTTTTTCGACCTCGGAGAGGTCGCACAAGGGCAAGATTCCGGCAATGAAGCATTTAAGGTTCGACCTCTCCG
>CAUJDW010000031.1 GCA_963169455.1 Bacteroidota bacterium
TTGCCCTGTTTCCTGTTGACGGTGAGCTTTCCACTTTCCAGTTTGGACAGGTCCAGCATCTGGTTGACGAGGCGCAGCAGGTTGCGGCCATGGCGCTGGATCTGTTGCAATTCTTCCCGGATCGTGAAATCCACCTGGCGCTGCAGCCGGCCGGCTATGCCGTTGATGAGGGTGAGCGGGGTGCGGAACTCATGGGTGATGTTGGTGTACAGGCGGGTTTTGACGGTGTCGAGTTCCTGCAGGCGCCGGGCCTCCGCTTGCGCCAGTTGCCGGCTGAGCAGGAAACGATAGATGCCGTAGAGCATGCCCAGCAGTAGAACTGTCCAGAGGGCGTAGGCCAGCCAGGTGCGGTGCCAGGGGGGGCGGATGGTGAACGCCCATTCGAACGCCTCGCTCCATTCCTGCGATTCGCCCATGGCCTGGATTTTAAAAGTGAAATAGCCAAAAGGCAGGTTGCGATATTCGACTTTGTTTTCTTTGGTAGGGTCATTCCAGTCCTTTTCCAGGCCTTCCAGGAAAAACCTGTACTGAACCTTATGCGGCGCCGCCCAGTCAATGCCCGAGAAATGGAAGGCCAGGTTATTTAGGTAATGGGGTAGTTCCATGGCAGCCGGATAGTTGAAAAAGGGAACAATGCTGTCGAACGACCGGGCCAGCGCTTCGCCGAACTCGAAGGAGTGGAGGTAGGCCGAATCGGCCAGCCGCCGGAAGTCGATGTACTTCTGGTTCAGTTCGATGTGCTCCAGCATTATTCGCGGAGGCTTTGTGGCCAGTTCAAATTCGTTGAGATCCAGCATGCTAAGGCCTATAGCTGTTCCGAACCAGAGGCGGTTATGTCGGTCCATCAGAACCTTGCGGATGGTAATCTCATTGAGTCCGTCCCTTTTGCCGAAAGTGTAGAAATGATATGGAGGTTTTCCACCAGGGCTGCCGGATCCAGCTGTTTTCTGGCCGGGTACCATTAAGGTGAGGCCTTGTTTTGTACCGATCCACATCTCCTGGTTCCGGCCTTCCACTATAGTATTCACATAAAAATGGCTCATGCCATCCTCAGGGGAGTAAAGCGCGGTTTGATGGCCGTCAAAGCGCATAAGCCCCTGCTGCCCGCTGAACCAAATCGCCCCATGCTTGTCTTCGAACATACTTCTGGCGTTGAAGTTTCCCCAGTTGGCTTCATCATAATAATTGGTGAAGGTTTTTCCATCGAACTTCGTAATCCCTCCCCCGTCAGATCCCAGCCACATATTCTCCTTCCTGCCGAGCAGCATTGATGTGATACTATTTGGGGGCAGGCCGTCTTTTTCGGTATACTGCCACAGGCTTTCTCCATCAAAGCGGAAGGCGCCATTTTGTCCCCCGAACCAGACGTTACCCTGCCGGTCCTCCAGCATGGAATAGAATTGTACAAATTTGGTATCTCTGCTTTTGGGCGCAAACAGAGTGAAGCTGTTCCCATCGTAGCGCGATGTGGTTTGACTGGCGAACCAAAAATCCCCATTACGGCCTTCTATCATAGCACTGCCAAGGGCGTAGCGCAGCGGGGCGGTATGTATTACCTGAGAAAAAAACTGCCCGTCGTATTGAACCAGCCAGCTATTATAGGTATTGAACCAGATGATCCCCTGGCTGTCCTCCATCATGGCCTGGACGCCGCCGCTTTTCTTGCCGTCTATTTCAGTGAAATGGACAAAACTCCTGGGATTCAGGCAGGATACCCCACCAGCCGTGACCCAGATATTCCCTCCGCTGTCTTCCCAGATGCCATTGGCGCCATTGTTGGGGAATCCCTCTTTCGTTGTGAAATGGGTAAAAGTGGCGCCATCGAACCGGCTAATCCCACCACGGAGCGAGGTAAACCAGAGATTTCCCTGCCTGTCTTTCAGGATGCGCCGCACGTAGTTGTCACCTAAGCCTTCCTGCGTAGTATATAAGGCAAAATTTTTGCCGTCGAACCGCGATACCCCAATGGAAGATCCAAGCCAGAGATTGCCCTGATTGTCTTCGGCTATGGATCCGCACCCAAGGCTGGGCAGCCCCTCTTTTTCAGTATATCGGGTAAAAGTCCGGCCGTCGAAACGGTTCACCCCATTGACGGTGCCGAACCAGATATCACCCCGGCTATCCTCCAGAATGGCCTGCACATTGTTATTGCTTAGGCCCTGGGCGGTGGAATAGTAAGTGAAATTAGTGCCATCAAAGCGGACAGCGCCGCTATGGGTAGTACCAAACCAGATATTGCCCTGACGGCCTTCCGCAATACTCAGGACGCCAAGGGAGGGGTTATCCAGCGTAAAAATGGTAAAGTCCCGGCCGTTATATCGGGCAATTTTGCCATACCAGCAACCAAACCAGATATTGCCCTGGCTGTCTTCTTTTGCGGAAAGCGGTTGCAGCATAACCCCCTCCCCATCTTTGATGGTGAAAGCGGCCAGGCTCCGGCCATCATAGCGGTTAATGCCATCATACCGGGTTACAAACCACAAAAAGCCCCGGCTGTCCTCCAGTATTACGTTAATGTCATTGCCGCTCAGCCCATTGTCTGCATCCATATACTGAATATCGCAGCGCGCGCCTTCCCGCATTTTCGGCGGCAGGGCCGGCACAGGCGCGGGTTGCAGGGCGGGAACGCTTACGCCTTCGGCTTTAACGGTTCTGGGCTGAGCCAGGCCGTTTTCCCCTGGCGTGAATACGGGAAGCTCCGAAGGAATGGGGATTACTTTGGGCTGCCCTGCGGGGTGAATATTGGGGTGAGCGGGAAAGGCCTGGGGTCCTTCCGTTTTAATAGTCTTGAGTTCAACTATCGAATCGAGGGGTATCCGTTTTCCCAACGCGGGCAGGGCGGGATTCTGCGCCCCAAGGAAGGCCGTTCCGGCCATCAGGCCAGCCAGGAGTAGCCAGGAAAGGAAGCGGAAGGAACCCCGGGATGCCATTGATTGATAAGGAGTTTTTGTTTCGACAAGATACGGAGAATTTTGCCAGATATTTATCCTTCTCCACGCTGCTCAGGGCAATCGCATTTAAAAAAGTTTCCTTTAACTTGCCCAAATCCAAAGGGAAACATGAGCTCTCCTGGATTTTATAGATAATGTTTGGTACCCAATGAATGGCCGCTTGGCTGAAACCAGGGAGAAAACCTCGCCTTGAATTGTAGCCAAAAATCCATAAGGCCGTTTGCCCCGGCTATTGCAGCCATGATAACAACAGCGAAAGCTCGGTAGCCCCTCCTGGACAATCCGCCTTTAGCAGGTTCGGCGTTAAAAAACGGCCCCACAGAGCCTTCACCAGCACAGCTGGAAAAAAACTGTCTGAGCGACGATGCAGTAAAGAGCAGGCTACAAGCTTTCGGCAGCGAAGCGAAAAGGGCAACGGACAAACGCCAGGCGCGAGTTATTTTTTCCCGACGCCAGGCGGGCCGTTTTAGCCGAAGCTGCGTAGGCGGCGGCTTTTTTGGTTCGTTTTTTGGCCGCCCAAAAAATGAACGAAAGGGATTCGCCAAAATCCGGGGTGGCTCGTAATTAGCAAGCCATTCAATCAAATGCGATTGCCCTGGTACGCTGCTGTATGGTTGCCCTTAATACAAATGAACTTTTTTGTTTTAATAAACAACAAAAAGGTTTGCATAGTGACATTTTTGTTTTATCTTGCCGCATGCACCCCAAAAAAGAATCGAACAAATACGACAAGATCATCAAGGAGAACCTTGAAGCGCTATTTATCCCATTCCTGGAACAGTTATTGAATATCCGCATCCTGGCTTCCGAGCGTTTGCCAGGGAAGATGCAAACTACCCTGGAGCGGGAGGCGGACTTTTTATGGAAAATTCTTACCAAAGAGGGCCGGGAGGAAGTCCTTCACCTGGAATTTGAATCCGAGGCCAGGAAAAGCCTGGTTTACCGGCAATCTGAATATCATGGGCTCCTGCTAAAGAAATACCGCCTGCCGGTGCGGCATGTGGTGGTGTACCTTGGAGAGCGCCGGCCGAATGTCCCAACACATTTGCCGACGGAAGAGGTGTTCACCGGTTTCGAACTGGTCGACCTGGGGCGCCTGGACTACCGGCAAATGCTGAGCAGTCAGGTGCCGGAAGCGGTGGTGCTCGCCATCCTGGGAAATTTCAACGAGGAACCGCCGGAGCGGGTTTTGCGTTCCATACTTGAACGTCTGCAGCAAGTTGTCAAAGGGGAACTCTCCCTGGAGAAGTACCTCCGCCAATTGAATGTCTTGTCCGGATTGCGTAAATTGCATGAGTTAACTGTCAAAACGATTGAAACTATGCCAATCACTTATGATATAGAAACGGATTTTTTGTATAAAAAAGGCTTGGAAAAAGGCTTGGAAAAAGGCCTGGAAAATAAAGAACGCATCGTCGTCACCCGAGCCTGGAAAAAAGGCCTGCCTGCCGAAGAAATCGCCGAACTGGCGGATATGCCCCTGGAGCGGGTGCGGGAAATCATCGCTGAATTGGAAAAAGCAGGCGAAGAAGACAGCACCAGGTGACTGAACTCAAGCAAAACCTGCGCGAGTCACCGGAAGTCTACAGCCCAGTCAAAGCCTGGTTTTCAGGGGTAACCTGAAACCTGAAACCTGTAACACCTAATGGAGGCCGGGAGAGGGGGAGACGAGGTGAGCCTGTGGCAACCCCTGAAACTTGAAACCTGAAACACCCAATGGAGACTGGGAGGCTGGGAGAGGGGGAAACGAGGTGAGCCTGCGGCAACCTCTGAAACCTGAAACCTGAAATCTCCGGAACCTCCCAAGGCCCTGCCAACTGCTACCTGTAATAATCCCCCGGCACAATCTCCTCCGCCTTCCGGGCCTGCCTCATAGTCCTTTCCCTGTACTGCCTCAGAAAATAATCGATCGTCTCGATCCGCAGCTTGATGGAGCCCTTCGGCTTGTTCTCATCGATGTCCCGGAAGCTGAAGAAGGGCGTGCCGGAACTCTCGATGATCTCTTCGATGATGGTGTAGAGGGGGGCGTCGTGCCCGCACTTGAAATTGGATACCTCAATGGCCACGAGCTTGGGGTGCCGGGCCACGAACTTGGCCGCCCAGACTTTGACATTGGCGCTGGTGCTCAGCGACCGCTTCCAGACGTCGGAAATGTCCAGGGGGTCCTTGATTCTTCCGGTAGCGAGGTCTTCGCCGAATACCTGATGCAGGGTGCGGGGGTCCATGGGTAAGATGTCCTGCGCGAGGATGGGGTAGCCGCGCTTCTGGAACTCGGTGAACAGGCCGTGGTTGATGCCGGGGTCCTTGTGGTAGGGCCTGCCAAGCAGTACAATGCCGATGCGGTGGGTTCGCTCGAGTTCGTCCAGTACTTTTCGCGCCCGTTGGCGCATGCCCGAGCGGTATTGTTCCAGGGCCTTGTAGCCGGCGGCGATGGCCCGGGCGTTTTCCTGCTTCGTCAGGCCCAGGATGGCCCGGAAGGTTTCGTACATCTGCTGCTCGAACAGGCGGGGTTCGGCCATGTTGAGGAAGGGGTTGACGTAGCTGATGCCCATTGCCGCAAAAAGGTCTTCCTCTTTGGTGAAGCTGGCCTTCACGGATTCGGCGGCAGGCACAACCGAGGGGCAGACCCACTTTCCCACCATGTTGGCCAGCCCGGATTCGAGGTCGCCGATCATGGGGAAGAAAATCAGGTTGAGCGCCCGCTTGCGGTGCTGGACGTACAGCAGGTTGTGCATGTGCGCCACCGTTACCTTGCTGGGGTAGCAGGGGTCGATCGTCCCTCTTTTGCCACCTTCTTTGTAGAGCTGTTCCGTGGTGAAATCCGAGTACAGAATATTGCCCCTGCGGATGCCGAGGCTTTCGAAATAGGCCGTAAACAGGGGCGCCAGGGCGTACATCAGCAGCACGCGGGGGATGCCGACCCGCAATTGCGGGCGCCGGGCATAGGCGGCTTTTCGCGCTTTGCTGTCCAGCCTCCGGATGGGGGCCGATACGTTGGGCGGTTCGTAGCTTCGGAACAGTTCCTCCAGGCAGGCGTCCACCAGGTTGGGAACGGAGCGGAGGGTTTCCTCGATCCCCTTTTCGATGCCCCGCATGTCATTGACATCCTCTACCGCCCCCTTTTCACAGGAATAGCCGACGATGATGCGCCGCGTCCTTCCGTTGGCCAGGCTTGTTTTCCGGGCCTTCCCATTTGGCGACGGGCGCCCATTTGCACTGAAAACCGCATCTGGCTTCCCGTTGACGGATGAGGGCATCTGAATATCGATGAAGGTGCGCTGGCATTTGTTTTTGCAGAACCTGCAGCGGGTAGTTTCGTCCGATAACTGAGTATAACGGATAGCTGCCGTGGCTTCCAGGCCGATGAAAGTGGACTGCCGCGGGCCGTTCTCCCACATGCGGATAGCCTCGAGGGCCGCGCCTATGGCGCCGCTTTCGCCGCAGTGTTTGTGTACGGTAATGTTGGGCTTTTCGGGCTTGCCCTCAAAACGGGATTCGATGAAGTCAACCTGCGCCTTGACCGCCGCCAGGTTGTTCTGCGTGCCGCCCTGCAGGATGAAATTAGTGCCTAGCTTGGAGAAATTGGGGGTCTGCGCTACGTACAGCCAGATGTTTTTGGGCAATACCGCCGCCAGCCCTGCCAGGATCTCTTCGGGTTTCCAGCCCAGCCGCTGGAAATTTACAATGTCCGATTGCAGGAAGACGGCGCAGCCATAGCTGAAGGTAGGCCTCAGCCGCGCTTTGAAAGCATGGTCGGCGTACTGCTCTACGGGGATGCCGAAGCTCTCGGCCGTGCCCTGCAGGAAATAGCCGTTGCCGGCGGAGCATTGCGTGTTCAGCTCGAAATCCTTGACCTGCCCGTCTTTCAGCATCATGATCTTGATGTCCTGGCCACCGATATCGCAGATCACATCCACGTCTTCATAAAAATGCAGCGCTGAATTGGTGTGGGCCACGGTTTCCACGATGGCGCCGTCGGCGCACAGTATTTCCCCGAGCACGTCTTTGGCGTAACCGGTGGTCACCAGCCCCAGCACATTGAGGTGCGCGCCGCAGGCTTCTACCTGTGCCTTGAGTTTTTGCAGAACGCTCTTGGTGTCCTCGATGGGGTTGCCCATGGACAGCCGGTAGGCCTTGAGCAATACCTTTTTTTGGGGGCTCAGCAGCACCGCTTTGGTGGAGGTGGAGCCGGCATCCAGGCCGATGAAGCCGTTGACTACCTGTCCGGGCTCGAAGGTGGCGGGGACAAAGGGCGGCGGCGAATATTTGCGGCGGAATGCCTCCAGTTCTTCCTCGTTGTCAACCAATCCTTTTTCCGCGCCGGCCCGGGCCAGCATCCGCCCCTCGTGGATGTAGTATGCCAGTTCATTCCATCCGGTGTATTGCCCTTCATCTTCTTCATTTTCCCAGCCGAATACCACTGCACCGATGGCTGCGAAATACAGGGCGTTGGGCGGCGTGACGATCAGGCTTTTAGGGTCGGTGTTTTCCGGCAGCGGGTAATGGCGTTCTTCCCAGAGCATGGTAATATGGTGCTGCCAGGCCTGTTTCATGCCGTCGATGTAGTTGTTGGGGCCGCCCAGCAGCAGCACCAGCGGGCGCAGGGTATGGCCGCGGGTCAGCACGGTGAGGTTCTGGATGATGATGGCCTCGAACAGGCTGGCCATCATTTCGCAGGTGGGGATGCCCTGTTTCTGCAGGCTGTTGATGTCCGTTTCGGCAAATACGCCGCACTTGCCGGCCACGTGGTGGAGCTTGATGCCGTCGTATTGCTGCCGCCCCAGTTCCTCTGGGGAAAGGCCGAGTTTGGCGTTGATCTTGTCGATCACCGCGCCCGTGCCGCCGGCGCATTTGTCGTTCATGCTCGGGATCTTGACTTTGCGGCCGGTGCGCGGGTTTTCCTTGAAGATGATGATCTTGGAATCCTGGCCGCCCAGGTCGATGATAGACCCTACATCCGGGTACAGTTGTTCTGCCGCCAGGCACATGGCCGTCACTTCCTGCACGAAGCGGGCGCCCAGCAGGCCGGAGATGCTCATGGCGCCGCTGCCGGTCATGAACAGGCGCATATCTGTTCTGGCTACTTCCGGAAATGCCGCTTCAATCCTTTGCAGGAAGGCGAGCACTTCCTCGGGCTGCCGGGTCTCGTGGCGCCGGTAGTCCTGCCAGATGATGTCTTTGCTTTCGGCCTCCATCACCACGCCTTTCACTGTGGTGGAGCCGACGTCGAGCCCGATGTAGAGTTTGGGGTTCATAGGCATTGGAGGTTGCTTTTTTATGCTTCGGTTGCAGGGTATTGGGGGTAATACTCGGGTAGTGGCTGAATGGTTATATTGTTATATTGTTGTATTGTTATATTGTTGAGGGTGCTTTGAAAAGCCCTGTTTTTTTACACGGAGCCACACTGAGGAGACACGGAGGTACACGGAGCTTTGGTATTCAATGCTTTGACTCTGTGAATCTCCGTGTATTCTCCGTCAATCTCCGGGTTTAACACTTTCCGGAGCAGCCATTCAGCCAATCATTCCTTCCGGATCAGCTCATCTACGTGGTAAATGAAGTTGGCCGCCAGGTTCACCACCCCTTTCCGGCGCGGGACGACGTACAGCGGGCTCTTCAGTTCGGGGTGGCGCTCCACATACGCTTTCATTTCTTCCATGCAGGAGGAGACGCTGTTTCGGGCTTCCTGGTATTCTTTTTTTGCCTTTACCTGGGCATCCCCCAGGGACATCAGGACGCGGCTCTGCGCGTTGGTCTCTCCTTCGCCGGCCGTTTCGATAGGCAGGAAGATGATTTCCTTATTGTGCTCCATAACGGCGGCCTGCACGGCGTCGGACTGTGTGCTGGGCATGCAGCCAAAGGGCTTCAGGCTCATGACCATGTGGCATAGTTCGTGCTGATGATAGTAAATGTTCTTGGCGATCTCCATATAGCCTTCCCCGCCTTCGATGTTGATGTTGTAATACCGGTGCGCCAGTTGCTGAAGCATGGGTTGATAGAGCAACCGGTGGTAGTCGCCGCCCAGCGCCTCGAGCAAGCGGTGGTATTCCCTTCGGAATATTTTGTTGCCGAGTACGAGGGTGATGCGCTTTTTTTCATACTGCAGCCAATTGAGCAGTCGCCGGCGAAGCTGCCACCAGTGCGGTGCATTGTCCCGCAGCAGCGTCTTCCGGCGGTTGGCGTGCCGGAGCATGCCCTTGCTGAAGAGGAACTGCACCAGCGAGGCCACCGGCTCGGTTTGTACTACGCCGCCTTCGGATTCCAGGAAGCGGAACATATCGAAATTACCCGCACCGACGGTAGTAATGGCCCAGAACTCCCCGGTGATCTTGACGTTGGCCTTGGATTTGAAACGGTCCACCTCGATTTCTTCGAAAAGGGGCCTCACCGCTTTAAGGGCCTTTGTATAATAATTGCTGGTGATCTGATCCCAGAAACGAAATACAAAGGTGAGCGCCTCGTTCAGGTGGAGTTTTTCAAAAATGCGGTTCCAGGGCGCGCTGATCTCTATCCGTTTTTTGTTCTTCAGCTTTTCGTAGAGGAAATCCATGGCCCTGTGCAGCACTTCGTCCGTTTTGCCGGGAACTACTTCGTAGGGCCGGGTGGCGTACACCATTTCGTTGAGCACGTCGGCCAGGTTCAGGGCGTTGACGGTGGCCAGGAAGAATTCCGGGTTGACGTCCAGGCCATTGCCTTTGACCTTCTGGTTCAGGCCGCCTTCGTTTTGAAAGACCAGCACCCGGAAGCTGTCGAAGCCGCAGTCCTTGAGGGCCATTCGGTATTCGGTTTCCAGCATGCCAAAGCGGCAGGGGGCGTTGCAGCCGATGGTAAAAAAGACGTGGTGCTCGATGATGTCTTCCTTGCTCATGCCCGAGCGTTCCAGCTCCTTCAGGTATCGGATGAGGTTGCCCACCGTGAAGTAGGCGGGGTTGCAATAGCCGTTGTTGCCATATTCCCGCCCCAGGTGGAAGGCTTCGAGGTTGGTGGGCGGCAGGGCTTTGGCCTTCAGCCCCAGGCCTTTGAGCGTCGCTTCAAAGAGGTAGTCGTGCGTTGGCGACAGGCCGCCGACAAGGACGGTGGTGGTGTCCCGTTCTTCGCGGAGGAAGGGGCGTTCCTTGTGGATGTGGAAATGCCGGACGCCGGGTTTCGTAAAAAAAGGCGGATCGGATTGGAGCGTTGACGGGCTCATCTGGCTGTTCAGGATGTCGGTGGTATCCATAAGAAGAAAGGTTTGCTTCCTGCAAATCTTCCGGACAGGCCAAGGGTCAGAGAATCAGGGAATCCTCTTTTGTCTCAACAAAGCCGCTTATCCTCCTCTGCTTGCGGTTCTATTCTTACCTTCTCTGAATTTTAACAAATTACTGAATGCCGCCACGGGGAACAATGATGAATGTCATTGGACCCATGGGGTGAGGAAGGATACTGCAAGCCTTGGGGCTGGTTGATCCTGTTGGCCATTTCAACGAAGAACCTCCGGGAAGTTTTGCGTTCTACCCTTGAAGGCTTGCAGCAAGTTGCTAAAGGGGTACGCTCTCTGCAGGAATACCTCCGCCAATTGAATGTCTTATCGGGATTGCGTAAATTGCATGAACTAACGGTCAAAACCATCGAAGCTATGCCAATCACTTATGATATAGAAACGGATTTTCTGTATAAAAAAGGCTTGGAAAATAAAGAATACATCGTCGTAACCCGCGCCTGGAAAAAAGGCCTGTCTCCTGAAGAAATCGCCGAATTGGCGGATATGCCCCTGGAGCGGGTGCGGGAAATCATCGCTGAATTGGAAGCAGAGGCCGAAGGAAACGCATAAGCTGCAACCCACTCTGGAGACTGGTGAGGGGGAGACGAAATGAGCCCGATGGCAAACATGAGTCATCCCGAATTATGGAAATGACCTCGGAGAGGTCAACCGTTTGTAGATGAATAATTTAAAGCGTGAGACGACCTCGGAGAGGTCGAACCTTAAATGCTTCATTGCCGGAATCTTGCCCTTGTGCGACCTCT
>CAUJDW010000032.1 GCA_963169455.1 Bacteroidota bacterium
CTGACTGGCGGGGGTTGAAGCGAATGCCTGTGGTTGCTTTTGGGTAGACAGAATAACGCAAGTCAGAGACTTGCCGGTTTGCTCGTATCGGGACACAGTCCCTCACAAACGAAAAAATTATTGGATTTCACCCCGCAGCACAGGCGGCCCGCGACGCAGGCAAAGCCAATCTGGAGGTTCCCTGATTATCCCTTCGCGGGACACGGGGCCGGCTTCAAACCTAAATGGTTTCAAAAAAAGAAAATATGCGCATACTCCGGGGCGCCGGCCAGGTAGACAGGGAAAAGTGGCTTTCCTTTCTGGAGTCCAGCCCCTATGGTTCCCCCTTCCAGAGCCCCGTATTCTTCGATGCCGTCAACTCGGCGCCCGGCCCGCAGGCCGCGGAGGTTTTTGCGCTGGAAAGCGGCGGCAGGTTTGAGGCTCTTTGTGTCGCCACCTTGCAGAAAGAGAAGGGGCTGAAAGGATTTTTCTCCCGCCGGGCCATCGTTTACGGCGGGCCTTTGCTCTCGGGAGGCGAAGCATCCAACTGGGCGCTTTTGTCCCGGGCTGTGGAAGATGCCCTTCGCCGGCAGGCGATCTATCTGGAAGTGAGAAACTTTCACGACTACCGGGCGGTTTACCCGGTTTACGAAGCAGCGCATTGGCAATACCTGCCCTATCTGAATGTGCAGCTTCCTCTGCAGGGCAGATCCCCGGAGGGCATACTCGCCGGTATGAAGTACAACCGCCGCCGGGAGATCCGCCTTTCCACGGATGCCGGCGCCCTGTGCCGCCCGGCGGAATCGGAAGAAGAAGCGCACCGGGTTTACGGCATACTGGCCGGCCTGTACCGCGAACGGGTGAAGCTGCCCTTGCCCGGCTGGGATTTCTTCAGGCGCCTGTTTTTTTCAGAGGTGGGCAGGGTGCTCGTGGTGCAGCACGGTGGAGAGCCCATCGGCGGTGCTTTCTGCCTGGCCATCGGCGGGCAGGGGATTTATACCTTCTACTACTGCGGGCTGCGCAATTACCACAACAAGATATTCCCTACACACCTGGCCGTTTGGGGCGCCATCGAATGCGGTTTGCGGGAAGGCCTAAAATATCTGGACTTCATGGGCGTCGGTTTGAAGGGCGAAGCGTACGGGGTGCGGCAGTACAAAATGGAGTTCGGAGGCGAGCTGAAGGAACAGGGGCGCTTCCTGAAAGTCCTGAATTACCCCCTTTACCAGATTGGCAGGCTGGGCCTGGCGGCGCTGCAGAAAGTTAAGTAAACGCGTGAATTTTTTAATAGACATCAGCCATCCGGCGCACGTCCATCTGTTCCGGTGTTTTGCCCGGGATATGCAGGCCCAGGGCCATCAGGTTCTTTTTACGGCGCGCGACAAGGAGATCACCATTCAGTTGCTGGAAGGATATGGGCTGCCGTTCGTTTCCTTCGGGAAAGGCCGCCGGGGCCTGGCCGGCAAGCTGCTGGGCATGTTCCGCTTCAGCAGGCGGCTTTACGCCGTGGCGCGCCGTTTCCGGCCCGGCATTTTCCTCAGCCACGGCTCCATCTACGCCGCCCAGGTGAGCGCCCTGATGCGCAGGCCCCACATTTCGTTTGAAGACACCGGCAACATGGAGCAGATTTTGCTGTACAAACCCTTTACCGATTACATCCTGGTTTCGGATTCCTTCTCCAGGTATTTCGGCAAAAAAACGGTCGTTTACCCCGGCTACCACGAACTGGCCTACCTGCACCCCAACCGCTTTACGCCCAGCCCGGAAGTAATCCGCAGCTACGGCCTGGCCCCGGAAGACAATCTGGTGCTGCTGCGCTTCGTCTCCTGGAACGCCACCCACGACCTCAAACACGCGGGCATCCCGCTTTCGCTAAAAATAAAGGCGGTGGAGGCCTTCTCCCGTTACGGCCGGGTGCTGATAACTTCGGAAAAAGAGCTGCCCGAAGCGCTGAAGCCCTTTCAGATCCGGATCGGCCCCATCGACATCTTCCACGTAATGGCGCATTGCCGGCTGGTTTTCGGCGAAAGCGCCACGATGGCCTCCGAAGCCGCCGTTCTGGGCGTGCCCGCCATTTACATCGATTCCAGGTCGAGAGACTACACGCAGGAGCAGGAAAGAAAGTACGGGCTGGTTTTCAATTTTACGGAATCCCCGGCAGATATCGAAAAAGCCATCCGCAGAGGGGAAGAAATCCTGGAGCGCCCCGATGCCTGGCGGCCCGCCTTCGCGGAGGGCCACGGCAGGCTGTTGCGGGACAAGGTCGATGTGACGGCTTTCCTGGAAGATTTCATCATGAACCTGCCGCAGAAATGAGGAGGCAGATATCCGGATCCGCTTTTCTGAAGAACCCATGGCTCGCCTTTGCGCCCTTTTTGCTGTTTTACATGGCCATTGTGGTTCTGCTGCACGAATCGTATGCCTTCCGGGGCGATGGAGAGCGCTATCTGGCCTATGCCCGCAACCTGCTGGCGGGCCGGTATGCGCTGGATGAAGACGTGCACCTGTGGAACGGCCCGGGTTATCCCCTGCTGCTGGCGCCTTTCACCGCCCTCGGGCTGCCGCTTCTGGCCGTCACCCTCTTCAATGCGGTGATGCAGTATGTATCCGTCGTTTTTCTGTACAAAACTATTGTGCTTTATGCATCCCGGGGCGCCGCTTTGTTTTTCGCCCTGTTCTGGGCCCTGCATTTCACCGCCTACGAACAGATGCCCATGATCATGACGGAACCGCTGACGGTGCTGCTGGTTTCCCTCTTGGCCTATTTCACGGCCCTGTCCTTCCGGGCGGAACCTGGTTCACGGCCTGGCCGCTATCTGGTGCTTGCCGGGCTCGTGCTGGGGTATCTGGCGCTTACCAAGGTGATCTTCGGCCAGGTGCTGCTGCTGGGGCTGGCCCTGGCTGCCGCTCTCTTCCTGCTCAGCAGGGGCAGTAAAAATGCGAGAAGGCTCGCCCTCATCCTGCTGATTGCCCTGGCGGCCAATGCGCCCTACCTGGCTTATACCTACCAGGTGACGGGCCGCCTGTTTTACTGGGCCGACAGCGGCGGAATGTCCCTCTACTGGATGAGCACGCCCTACGAAAATGAATACGGCGACTGGCAGTCCGACCAGTTCAGCGCCGGTTTCAAAGGCCGCAACACCGAAGCCATCCGCAAAAACCACGAAGCGGATTATGCTGAAATATACCGCCTGAAAGGCGCGGAAAGGGACGGCCTGTTTAAGGAAAAAGCCCTGGAAAATATCAGAAACAACCCCCGGAAATATCTGGCCAACTGGGTGGCCAACGTCAGCAGGCTGTTTTTCGGTTTTCCCAATTCGTATCAGTATGAAAATCTGAAGTTCCTGAAAATGTTTCCCAATATCTTCCTGCTGGTGCTGATGTGTTACAGCGTGCTGATCACCGCCTTCAACTTCCGGAAGTTTCCATTCGAGATCATCTTCCTGACAGCTCTGGCCTTTGTGTATCTGGGCCTGTCTTCGATCGTGAGCGCCTATCCGCGCATGTTGCTGGCCATCGCCCCCCTGCTCCTGCTCTGGATCGCCATCTGTGTGAGCCGCACCATCAGGATCAGCCTGGGCTTCGGCCCTCCGAACGCATGAAAACTACGACATCTGTTTCCCCGGTCCCCCTTTTTCGCAAAAAAGGCAAGGATTTCACCCTGGATGTGTACAGGCAATTGCTGGCCGCCTTCCGGGCGCGGGGATATGCTTTTCAGGCATTTGAGGAATATGTCATTCAAAAGCCGGCGGGCAGTGTGCTTGTCCTGCGCCATGACGTGGACCGCATACCCGGCAACGCCCTGAAAATGGCCCGGATCGAACAGGAGATGGGCATAAAAGCTTCTTATTTTTTCCGGGTTGTGCCCCAGGTTTGGGATGAAGGCGTCATCAGGGAAATCGTCGCACTGGGGCATGAAGCCGCCTACCATTACGAAGACCTGGCGATTACGGGCGGAAACTACGAAGAGGCCATCCGGCACTTTGAGCGGCAACTGGGCCGCCTGCGGCAGTTCTACCCCTCCCGTACTATATGCATGCACGGCAGCCCCATGGCCCGATGGGATAACCGCAAGCTCTGGGAGCGCTACGATTACCGCGATTTCGGGATCATCGCCGAGCCTTATTTCGATATTGATTACTCCAGGGTTTTTTACGTAACCGATACGGGCCGCGCCTGGAACAACAGCAGCATAAGCGTGAGGGATAAAGTGGATTCCGGCTTTGACATCCCCATCCGCAGCACCTTCCACCTGATAAGCATGCTTGAAGAGGGCCGGATGCCGCAGCACATCATGCTCAACACCCACCCCCACCGCTGGTTCGATCCTGGGCTGATGTGGTTCAGGGAACTGGCCATGCAGAATGTTAAGAACCTCGTCAAATCCTTCCTCGTAAAAACGAATGGCTGATGGCGGGATACGCGCTTTGGACCAACGACGTGGAAACCACTTCCATCTGGTTTAACACCCTGAGGGACGAAACGGGGTGGAAGGTCTGGAAAGAGGGAATGCCCGTTTTGCTGGACATCTACGAAAAGTACGGCATCAAAACCACTTTCTTCTTTACGGGTTACATCGCCAGCTTATATCCCGGCGTGGTGAAAATGGCTCAGGAGCGGGGGCATGAGGTCGGCAGCCACAGCTTTTCCCATAAAAAGGAGCACGGGCTCGACGTTTTGCCGTATGAGGAGCAGCTCGCCCAGCTTCAGTCTTCAAAAAAAATCCTGGAAGACATCAGCGGGCAGGAGGTCATCTCCTTTCGCGCTCCGGCCCTTCGGCTGAGCAGGGATTCGGCCCGGGCGCTCATCGAAAGCGGCTACCGCATCGACAGCTCGGTGGCCTCCCAGCGCTTCGACATGTTCATGTCCTTCGGGGGAAGAAAAAAACTGAACTGGTTAACAGCCCCCCGGCTTCCGTACCGGGTGGATGAGAACAACATCTTCCGGCGCGGCGGCAGCCCGCTGGCAGAGGTGCCTTTATCGGCCACCATTTTCCCCTACGTCGGCACCACCATGCGGGTATTTCCCGCCGTCACCCGCCTCCAGCGGTTCCTGTTGCACGCCGAATCGTCCTGGAACCGGAAGCCCATCGTTTTCGACATCCACCCGAACGAGTTCATCGATGAATCGGGTGAAAAACGGGCCATCGAACGGCGCAACAGCGGCTTCCTGTCCTACTTCCTGAAGGATGTGGCCCGGGCCAAACTGAAAGTGCGGAACCTGGGCCCTGCAGCGGCGCCACTTTACGAGCGGGAAATTTCCTTTTACATGGAGCGCGGTTATACCTGCCTGCCTCTGAGAGACTACTGCAGGCAGGTGGGGCTGCTTCCCGCTTGAACTACCCATCAGGCATGCGGATATTTATCATCACGATGGATGAGCCCATCGAAACCCACCAGTTCATCAGGTACATACTGCACCGGAAAGGGAGCCAGGTGGTGGGGTTGGCCGTAACGGAGGGCGGACGGCTGAGCATCGGGAAAAACAGGTCGCGGGCGGCTTACCTGCTTTCCCTGTTCCTGATCATGGGCCCCGGGTATTTTCTGGCCAACGCCTTTACGGCCCTGCGCTTTGCCGCCCTGAAAAAAGCCCACATCCTGGGCCTTGCCGCCGACCCTTCCATCCGCTCCTTCGCTGCGCAGCTCGGCATACCAACCTGGCGCATCAAAACGCCGAACAGCAGGAGCTTCCGGGAAGAGCTGCAGCGCCTGGGCGTCGATGTGGTCATCAACCAGAGCCAGAACATCCTGAAAAAAGCCCTGCTCGATATCCCACGCATTGGCGTCATCAACCGGCACAACGCCCTCCTGCCCAGAAACCGCGGGCGGCTGACACCCTTCTGGGCCTTGTACAAAGGCGAACGGGAAAGCGGGGTTTCCATCCACTTCGTCACCGAAGGCATCGATGCCGGCCCGGTCATCGTGCAGAAGAAATTCGACATCGCGCCGAATGAAACCTTTCGTTCCCTGGTGCGGAAAAATTATGAAATAGCCCCCCTGGCAATGGTGGAAGCCCTGGAAAAACTGGAAAGCGGAGCGGAGGGCTTCCTGCCCAACAGGGACGAAGAAGCGACTTACAATTCCGTGCCCACCCTCCGGGACGCCTGGCGATTCCGGGCCAGGATGATCAGGCGGTGGTTGTCGCCTGGGTATAATCAGCTCTAAAAACAAACGGCCATGTGCGGTATCGTCGGGATCTATCACAAAAATGGCATTCCTCTTGGAGAAGAAGTGCTGAAATCCATGGCGGACACCATCCACCACCGCGGGCCGGACGACGAAGGTTCCTTCGTTGACAACAACATCGGTTTTTACCATAAACGCCTGTCGATCATCGACCTGTCCACCGGACACCAGCCTATGACGGACGGGGATGTCACCATCGCCTTCAACGGCGAGATTTACAACTACATCGAACTGCGGCAGGAACTGGTGCAGGCCGGATGCCGTTTCCGAACGCATTCCGACACGGAGGTCATCCTGAAAATGTACCAGAAATACGGAGAAGAGGCCATCGGGCGGCTGAACGGGATGTTCGCCTTTCTGCTGTACGATAAGGGCCGCCGCCGGCTGATCGCCGCCAGAGACCATTTCGGCATCAAACCGCTGTACATTTATGAGGATGGGGAAAAGGCCATCTTCGCTTCTGAGATCAAGGCCATCCTGGCGCACCCCGATGTGACGGCCGCCCTGAACCGGGAATCGCTGAATGAATACCTCACTTTCCAGTTTCTGCTGGGCGGCCATACCCTCTTCCAGGGCATAAAGAAATTGCTGCCGGGCCACTACCTGTCCATCGACCTGAAGAGCGGCAGTTCGGAACTGGCCAAGTACTGGGAGCCCAACTTCAAGGTGGACAAACACCACACCCTCGACTATTTCGTTTACGAGCTGCAGCGCCTGCTGGAGGATACGGTGAAGATTCAGCTGCGCAGCGATGTGCCGGCCGGAGCTTACCTGAGCGGCGGCGTCGATTCCAGCATCGTCTCCATCCTGGCAGCCCGGAACATTCCCGGCAGCCTGAAGGCCTTTACGGGCGCCTTCCACGAGGGGCGGGAGTACGATGAAACCCCATACGCCGAGCTCGTCGCCCGGAGCTGCAATGCCCAGATGTTCAAGGTCTATCCCACCGAACGGGACTTTGTCGAACTGCTTCCGAAACTGATCTACCACATGGATGAGCCGGTGGTGGGGCCGGGCCTGTTCCCGCAGTACATGGTGTCGCGCCTGGCTGCCGACAATGTCAAGGTCGTGCTCGGCGGGCAGGGGGGTGATGAAATATTCGGCGGTTATACGCGCTACGTGGTGGCCTACCTGGAACAAGCGCTCAAAGGCGCCATCTTCGAAACCAATGACGAGGGCGAACACGTGGTGTCCCTGCAGTCCATTGTCCCGAACCTGCCCTGCCTGCGGCAGTACATCCCCATGTTGCGGCAGTTCTGGCAGCAGGAAGCATTCGGAGACATGGACCGCCGGTACTTCCACCTGATCGACCGCAGCGAAAGCGCCCTGGAATTGTACACCGAAGATTTCCGGAAGCAATACAACCGGGAGGCTATTTTCCACGAGTTCCAGTCGATCTTCAACCACCCCGACACCCTGTCTTACTACAACAAGATGACCCATTTCGACATGTTCGGCAGCCTGCCGGGCCTGCTTCAGGTCGAAGACCGGGTGAGCATGGCGGTTTCCCTGGAGTCGCGGGTGCCCCTGCTGGACCGCCGCATCGTCGACCTCGTCGCTTCCATGCCGGTGAACATGAAATTCAAGGGCGGCGAGATGAAATACATCCTCAAGAAGGCCGTCAGAAACATCCTGCCGCCGGAAATCCTGGCCCGCAAGGACAAGATGGGCTTTCCGGTGCCGCTCCACATCTGGGCTCAGAACGGCGCTTCGGCTTTTATCAAAGACGTCCTGCTGTCGAAGGCTTGCCGGGAAAGGGGCATTTTCGATATGAAAAAACTGGAAGCCCTGATCCGCTCCGAACGGGCTTTCGGGCGCACGCTCTGGGGCGCGCTGTGCATAGAACTCTGGTTCCGGCAGTTTATCGGACGGTAGTGAGCCCGGCGAGGGGGAAGAGGTTGGAACGCGGGCCTGCGGCCCGTGCTCCGGAATAGTCATGGAAAAGCACACTTAAAAACCATACAACCGAAAGTCATGATGGAAATTCAACTCCATGCGAACCGCCGTTTCCTCTGGAAGGTGGAGAAGATCGCCGTTGTCGGCCCGGGCATCGTGGGCATGCCCATGGCCGCTCTGCTGGCCCACGCCCGGATCAGGATCGGAACCGACAAGCCCGCCCGGGTGGTAGTCGCCCAGCGCAATTCCGCCAATTCCGGCTGGAAAGTTGGCGCCATCAATGCCGGGAAGTCCGTCATCGGAGGCATCGAGCCCGGCCTGGATGCTATCGTTCAGGACGCCGTTGCTGCAGGCTTGCTGTCCGCTACCCATGATTACAGCGAAATTGCCGACGCCGATGTGATCCTGGTGTGCATTCAGACTGACAAGAAGCCGGACAGCTACGAACCCGACTACGGTCCCATGTTCGGGGGGCTCGACGCCCTGGCCGCGGCCCTGCAGCACAAACCTCCGCACAAGGTTCCGCTCGTCATTTTCGAATCGACCCTGGCGCCTTCCACCATGGCCACCCTCATGCTGCCGCACTTCGAACGCTACGGGTTGATTGAAGGGCAGGACATCCTGCTGGGCAACAGCCCCAACCGGGTGATGCCCGGGCGCCTGGTCGAAAGGGTCACCAGCTCGGATAAGCTGGCCGCGGGCCTGCACCCCGAGGCCCCCCGAATGATCAGGGAACTGTACCGGCATATCGTTACAGCGGGCACGCTCCACCAGACGAACAGCATGACCGCCGAAGTGGTGAAAACGCTGGAAAATGCCTACCGCGATGTGCGCATCGCCTATTCTGCGGAGATCGCCCGCTACTGCGACGAACACGACATCGATTTTTACGCGCTGCGCGAACAGGCCAACGAGCGCCTGGCGCAGGCCGACAATGCTTCCTCCGACCCCAATGCCGTTCCCAGCGGAGGTTTGCTGATCCCCACGATCGGCGTGGGCGGGCACTGCCTGCCCAAAGACGGCATACTGCTGTGGTGGCGCAGGGCGGAAAGCGGGGCCGATACGGCCAACAGCCTTATCCTGCAGTCGCGCGCCATCAACGATGAATCACCGGCCGAAACGATCCGGCTGGCGGAGCGCCGCTTTGGGGATATAGGCGGGAAAAAAGTGGCCGTCCTGGGCGCAGCCTACCGCTTCAACTCGGAAGACACCCGCAATTCCCCCTCTATTGTGCTGGCCCGCCTGCTGATGGAAAAAGGCTGCCAGGTTATTCTGCATGACCCCTACGTCAAACCCGATGACCAGAACCTGCGCAAGTTCGAAGTGGACAAACACTTCACGAACGATCTGGCCATGGCGGTTGCGGATGCGGACTATCTATTCTTCGGCACAGCTCACAAGGACTATCTGGAAGGCAAAGATGCCCTTTTCCGCCAGGCCGGGCGGCTGAAAGGCGTGGTGGATGGCTGCAACCTCTACAGGCCGGGCGAGGTGGAATCTCTGGGCATAGCCTACACCGGCATCGGCCGCGGGCGGAAGGCCCCCGACGAGGAATTCATCGCCTTTGTGCACCGGGGGTTCCAGGCCATGGAGCGCGGGCTGGCCAATGAGGTGCTCGCCATTGCGGAATTTCTCAATGAGCGCTATGTATCCGAGCCATTCAACAAAGTGCGCTTTGAAGAAGTGCAGCGGCTGGCCGCCAGTTGCAACACCGGTTGCCTCATCGCCGATCCCGCCCCTGTGGAGGGCGTACCGGTTTACCGGGGCTTCCGCTCGCGCCTGGCGGCCTGCGCCAGGAACCAGTATTCGCTTGTTTCCGGCTGATCTGCAGCCGGCTAAAAACGAAACAGCATGAACAACACAACGAAAAGCTGGGGCATCGTAGGCGGCGGCATGCTGGGCATGCAACTGGCCAACCGCCTGGCGCAGCAGGGCCATCAGGTTACTATCCTGGAAGCCGGCTCCGCCCCCGGCGGGCTGGCCGCCGCCTGGGAGATCGGCGGCCAGCGCTGGGACAAATTCTACCACGTCATCCTCCTGTCCGACACCACCCTACGCGGCTTGCTGGACGAACTCGGGCTGGGCGGCGAACTGCAATGGGTGGAAGCCCGCTCCGGCTTCTACACCGGCGGGAATTTGTACTCCATGTCCAATACCATCGAATTCCTGAAATTCCCACCCTTGTCCCTGATCGATAAACTGAGGCTTGGAGCGACCATATTCTACGCCTCCAAAGTGAAGGACTGGGAGCGGCTGGAAGGCCAGCACGTTGGCGCCTGGCTGGAAAAGTGGTCGGGGCGGAACACTTTCGACAAGATATGGCTGCCCTTGCTTCGCGCCAAATTGGGCGATAATTACCGGCATACTTCCGCTGCGTTTATCTGGGCTACCATACAGCGCATGTACGCCGCCAGAAGGACCGGCCTGAAGAAGGAGATGTTCGGCTATGTGAAAGGAGGCTACGCCCGTATTCTGGAATCCTTTACCCGGCATCTGCTCGCAAAGGGCGTCCGGATAGTCACCGATTTCAAGGCCAGGAGTATCTACGCCGAGTCGGAGGGTAGGGTAGTGGCCGAAAACCAGGCAGGAGAGGCCCTGGAATTCGATGAGGTGATCGTTACCGTCCCTTCCGCGATTGCCGCCGAGATTTGCCCCGGCATCAGCACCAGCGAAAGGGACAGGCACCAGCAGGTGGAATACCTGGGCGTGATTTGCGCTTCGGTGCTCCTGAAGAAAAGCATCTCGCCATTTTACGTCACCAACATCACCGATCCGACGCCCTTTACAGGCCTGATTGAAATGTCCAATATTGTCGGCCCTGCCCATTTTGGAGGCCATTCGCTGGTGTACCTGCCGAAGTATGTAAAAAAAAGCGACCCCATTTTCCGGTGGAGTGATGAAGAGGTCGGGGTTCATTTCCGGGACAGCCTGCTGGGCATGTACAGCCATATTTCGGAGGAGGACATATTGAGTGTGCAGGTAGCCAGAGCACCAAATGTGTTCGCTTTGTCAACTATTCATTATTCCCGGAAACTTCCGCCGGTATCGACCTCCGTGCCGGGCCTGCACATCCTGAACTCCGCCCACATCGTCAACGGCACCCTCAACGTGAATGAAACCCTGCAACTGGCCGACAGGGAACTGCCCGGCATCCTGAGCAGAGCCCGCCGGCCCGTAACCGCAAACAGCAGCCATGAATAAGCCAATAGCAAGCGTATCACTGGATTTGGACAACCAGTGGTCATACATGAAAATACACGGCGACGCCGGCTGGGAAAGCTATCCGTCCTACCTGGGCGCCTTCGTTCCCCACGTGCTGGACGTACTGGACAGGCTCGGCCTGAGCATTACCTTTTTCATCGTCGGCAAGGACGCGGCCATCGAATCCAACCAGGAATACCTGCGGGAGATTACCCGCCGGGGGCACGAAGTGGGCAACCACTCCTTTCACCATGAGTCCTGGCTGCACACCTACAGCCGGGAGGAACTGGCGGAGGAGATTTCCAGGGCCGAAGCGCAGATCGAAGCGGCAACCGGCCAGCGCCCGGCGGGCTTTCGCGGCCCGGGCTTCAGCTGGAGCCCGGCCCTGCTGGAGGTGCTGAAGGAGCGCGGCTATCAGTACGACGCATCCACCCTGCCAACCTACATCGGGCCGATTGCACGGATGTATTATTTCTGGACCGCCAACCTGTCCAGAGAAGAAAGAGAAACCCGGAAGGGCCTGTTCGGCTCTTTTAAAGATGGCCTCCGCCCGGTGAAGCCTTATCTCTGGCAGCTCGGCAATGGGGAAACCTTGCTGGAACTGCCGGTGACGACCATCCCGGTATTCAAAACGCCTTTCCACTTCAGTTACCTGCTGTACCTGAGCGGCTTCTCCACCGCCCTGATGGACGCTTACCTGAACTTCGCCATTGCGATGTGCCGCGCTACCGGCACGCAGCCAAGCTATCTGCTGCATCCGCTGGACCTGATCGGCGGCGACCAGGTTCCGCAGCTGAAGTTCTTTCCCGGCATGGATATCCCCAGCGGGCGAAAGGTGGAAGTGTTCACCCGCGTGATGAACAAGCTGGGCAAATATTTCGAACTGGGGAACATGAGCAGATACGCCCGTTACTTTCTGAGCACCGGATTGAAAAGCAGGGAGGCCGCGCTGAGCGGGGCGCTCTCCCGGCCCGAAGTGCGGGCCGATAGCTTCGAACCCTAACCCCTCACGAAAAGCCCGGCGCCATGGCCGACACCAGAAAACTGTACTTCGATTGGGTGGATGCCCTGAAGGCCTTCGCCATTATCGGCATCCTGTGGAACCACGTCGTGGAAGGCTTTGGCTCTCTGCCATGGTTTACCAATCCGGCCAATGACTGGCCCGGTTTTTCCACGCGCATTCAGAACATTCTGCCCCAGGCCGATAACTGGTTTATCCGGCTGCTCTATTTCATCGGCTGGCTGGGCGACAGCGGCCCGGGGGTGTTCATCCTCCTGAGCGGCTTCGGGCTGGCGCTGAGCACGCTGCAGGCTGCCGGGCCCGGCATAAAGCTTGCCGGTTTTTACCGGCGCAGGCTGCTGCGGATATACCCCTTGTACCTGCTGATCCACTTCCTGACCGTCCTGGCTGCTTTTTTCCTGTTCGGGCCTTATTTCATAAAACTCAACACCGACACCCTTTTCAGCTTTCTGGGGCTTCGGTTCAAGGATTCCATATTTTTCCACATCAACCCATCCTGGTGGTTTATCTGGCTCGTTCTCCAGTTGTATGCCGTTTTCCCCTTCCTGTTCAGGCTGATGCGGAAGGCCGGCCCGCTCTGGTTTTTCCTGCTCGCCCTGGGCTTCACTATCCTGTCGAGGGGAGCGGGTATTGCGGGTATCCGGTATTCCAATGAACTCTTCTCCTGGATGACGGGAATCTTTTTCGGAACCAGGCTGGCGGAATTCGCGCTGGGCATGGTGCTGGCGGATTATTTGTGGCGAAAGCAGGATGAGGGAATGCCCCTTCCGCGCCTGTCCCGCTTTCTGCCTCTGTCCCTGCTGGTTTACCTGGCCGGCCTCTTAGCCTCGATGGTATGGGCCGGCACGCTGGTGTCCAACCTGCTGGTCACGGCGGGCTTATGCGGCTTGTTTTATTCCATCTGGCAGTGGGGCGTCAAGGGCCGCCTGGCCGTTTTGCGCCGCCCCCTTATCTGGCTGGGCGTCAATTCCTTCGGCGCCTTTTTGCTCCATCAGGCGCCTTTGAACTGGAGCGGGCGGCTCATCGAAAACCCAGGCCTGCATCTGGCGGCGGCGCTATTGATTGTCGCCCTGTCCTTTCCGGTAGCCGGATATCTGGAAAAAATGGCCGGCAAAGCCACCGGATTCGCTATGAATATCCGGCCCGGGCGGGGCCTGCTTTGGGGAGCCATGGCGGCCTCGGCCCTGCTGCTTGGAACGCTCGTGATTCTCAGCCCAGCCCGTTTTTCCCCTTATGTGGATCAGCTTCTGTCCATTCTGATTATCGGTTTGGTTATTTGCCTGGCGGTTCTGGAGGCCAGGCTGCCCGTCGGGGAAAGCCCCCTGGTTCATTTGCTGCTCCTGTCGGGCGTATTTGCTTCGGCAATCCGGATTTTCATCTTCCCCCCGGGTTTTGGCCTGTTTTCGGTTGTGCTGGGCGCCGCGATAGCAGTGGGGGTGGTGCTTTTTTACCTGTTGACAAGAAGAAGGCTGTTGGCCTGGGCTTTGTCCTTCGCCCTTTTCGGCGCGCTGCTTCTGGCGGCCGAAGTTTTCCTGAGGGCCCGGCAGCCGCTGGAGACCCCCGTCAGGTGGGGCGAATATCCGGCCCTTGAGATCCATCCGACGCGGGTTTACGGGCTGAAACCGGAGCTGGACATCCGCCTGAGGTACAACAACTACGATTACGTGCTGAAAACGAACAGCCAGGGGCTGGCCAGCCCCGAAATCGGGCCTGAACGCCCCGATCCTTCCACCCTGCGCCTGCTCATCGCCGGCGACGCCTTTTCCATGCCGGAGGGCCTGGAGTACGAAGATGCTTACCCCGCCCTGCTGGAAAAAGTGCTGAGGGATTCCCTTGGAGGGCGCCCCGTCCAGGTGATCAACGGGGGTGTAACCGGTTACGGGCCGGTGGAAGCTCAGGCTCAGATTTCCGAGCTGGCGCCGCTATTCCGGCCCGACATCGTGGTTTACCAGTTCTTTATCAATGAATTCGAAGAAGTCAACGCCGGCGCAGAAGAACGCCTGCGCAGCATAGGGCTGATCACCGATCTTTCCAGGATCGAGCGGGAGATATTCGGTTCTCAGGTGCTGGCGCATGAGAAAAGGTTGGAGCGGAAACTCAAAGAGATGGCCGGCGGGAAGAGCAGCAACTACCGTTACGAGAAGTCGCTGCTCAGGTTTTACGAGAAAGAAGGCGGAATATGCAGCGACGAAACAACGCTGCGGCGGCTCAGGGAAAAGCTGGCCGGCATGCAGCAGGCCTGCAGGGAGTATGGCGCTGCTTTTGTCGTGCTCTTCGTTCCCGGACAGGCAGCCGTATCCAGCCCTGCCGATATCGCCCATTTCCCCGCAGGTTTGGATACGGGCGACAGTTCGCGTTTCGATATGGAGCTTCCCTTCCGGAAACTCTCGGAAATAACGGATGCCCTGGGCATCCCCCTGATCGGGCTTACCCCTTACCTGAAAAGCCACCCGGCCCAGCCGGTTTATTTCCCCGAATCCTGGCACTGGAACCGGGAAGGCCATAAGGCGGCGTCGCAGGCGCTTTTCGAGGAACTGAAAAAGCGGGGGCTTTTGTAAAAGGCTGGCTATCCGGCCCCGGCGGTGCGGACATGCAATCTGAAAAACACCAGGAGATGAAAACCTCGATGATCAAACCCGGCAGCCAAATCGTTGCGGGAATCGTGCGCAAAACTGTTGATGCTGTCAACGGCATCAACCAGTATTTCTTCATCCTGCTGATCCTGCTCCTGTACTTTTTCCGCTTCCGGCTCAGCATCAATGAGGAGCACTATTTTCAATTGTCCAGGGCATACTGGGACCCTTCCTGGATACCCAATTCCTTCACGCTGACCGAATTCGCCAGCACCAGGGTGCTGTTCCAGTTGATAACGGGCTTCTTTCTCCAGTATTTTTCCTTTGAAGTAGTAGCCGCCATGGGGCAGTTGTTCTGGAGCATCGCCATTTCATTCGCCCTGCTCAAACTGTACCGCCTGCTGGGCCTATCCAATATTTTCATCCTGCTGCACCTGCCCATTCTGTACTTCTGGGACAGCTTCTACAGCCAGGCTTTCTTTGCGCTCGAATGGCTGTTCCACGGCATGGAGCCCAAGGTGTTCGCCTATTTTTTCGTGATGTTCGCCCTGTACTTCCTGCTGACGGAGCGGTATTATCTTGCCAGCATTTTTCTGGCCGCCGCCACCTGTTTCCACCTGCTCGTCGGCGGCTGGGTAATGGTTTATTTTTCCCTGTACCACCTGCTGAAGAACCGTTCCATAAAAAAGACATTCTTCTTCGGGCTGGCCTACCTCGCCTGCCTGATCCCTTTTATCATTTACCTGATACCGAGTTTCACCCACGCCTTTTCGCCTGCAGGGCTTCCGGTCCATCCCGACTGGATATACACCTATTTCCGGCAACCCTATCACACGGCCCTTTTTCTCGACATTCCCTTTTTCATAGCCCAGCACGGCGAGGGCGTGCTGGAGGCCCTGGCCTTTTTCATCCTCTGCCTTTTCGTTTTCAGCAGGTTTGGCGATGAGCTGAACCGGAAGGTCAACCTCCTGAACATCCTGATGTTTTCGGGGCTTTTCCTCTGCGTTTTTCTGGCTTATTTCGACAGGAACGGCTCCTTCGTGAAATACTTCCCCTTTCGGATTTGCGGGCTGCTGACCTTCCTGGTTTTCCTCCAGCTCGTGTATCTGGCCGACAGGTATGTCCTGCGCGATGAGGTTCGCTACCTGGTTCAGTTCGGCATACTGGCCTATTTCCTGGTGGCCATCACGCCAATAGAACTGGGCAGTGTGGCCAAGGATTTTTACAACTTTTACAAGGCCAAATCACACCCTACCTCCTTGGACAAAGCCACGGCTTTCATCAGGGAAAACACGGAAAGGGATGCGGTTTTCCTGCTCATGCCCGAAAGGAGCGTCCCCGATGATTATTTCTCCTTCGACATGAACCACTCCTTTATGCGCAAGGCGCAAAGAGACCGCTTCGTCGCCTTTGAATTCGCTCCCGTTTCTCCGGAAGGAGAGAAAGTGTACGAGTGGTATCAGCGGCTGCTGGCGAAGAACGAGATCGTCAAGGATTTGGGGAAGGTGTGCGAAGTGCGGGAAAAGTACCGCATCGATTACCTGCTGGCCGATTTTGAAGTGAAAAATATTCCCTGTCTCAGGCCGGTGTATGCCGCGGAGGGATACTTCATTTACCGGATAGCCGATGGGGGCGAATAGGGCAGGAAAAGCGCGAAAGCAGAAAACCTAGAATCAAAAAAACAACAATGCTTATGAAAGCGGCCGTTGAAAACAAAACGAACCACCTGCAGCAGCGGGCCGGGAAAAAGCAACCTTCGGGCAGGCAGGCCGATTTGCACATGGTGAGCATCATCACTCCCGCTTACAACGAGGCGGCCATTATCGAAAAGAACCTGCAGGAGATCGTTGATTATATGGAGGCCCTGCAGGACAGGTACCGCTGGGAACTGCTTGTGGTCAATGACGGCAGTAAAGACGACACCGGGCGCCTGGCCGATGAATTTGCCCGCAGCCACGCGCAGGTCCGGGTGATCCACCACATCGTCAACCGCAACCTCGGGGGAGCGCTGCAGACGGGCTTTCAGGCCGCGCGGGGAGATTACGTCATTGTGCTGGACATCGACCTGACCTATTCCGCGAACCATATCGAACAGCTGCTGTCGCGGATAACCGAAACGGATGCGGACATGGTGATCGCCTCCCCTTATATGAAAGGCGGCAGGAACACGGCAGTGCCCTGGTTTCGCCTGCTGCTGAGCAGGGTGGTCAACCGCCTGATGCGCCTCATGTCGCCCAGCAAAATACACACCTTTACCGGCATGGTCCGGGTGTATAAAAAGAGCTTCCTTCAGAAGCTGAACCTCAAGTCCATCACCTATTCCATCAACCCCGAGATCATTTTCAAAGGCATCATTCTGCGGGCCAGGATTGAGGAAATTCCTGCGCACCTGGACTGGAGCAGGCAGGAAAAAACCGGGCGCACCTCCAGCATCCGCATTTTTGACGGCATCCTCGCCGGGCTGATGTCGGGCTTTATTTTCCGCCCTTATTTCTTTTTCCTGGGCATCGGCTTTATACTGTTTGCCATTTCTTTTTACATCGTCCTCTGGATATTCATCCATACCTTCAGCGTATTGCCGGAAATCCCCCTTGTTGCCGGCAATTTTGAAGACCGCTTCGGGCTGGCCGTGGCCAGGGTGTTCAGCGAACGCCCGTACTCCTTCATGGTGGGCGGTATCTGCCTGATCATCTCTTTCCAGTTCCTGGGCATCGGATTCCTCTCCCTTCAGAACAAGCGGTATTTTGACGAGCTGTTCCACATCAACACCACTATGCTGGATAAACACTTCCAGAGCCGTTCCGCCGGGAAAGAGGCTTCGGAATAAGGTTGTCCACTTGCTTTTAAACCATTATCTATGAGCCTGATAAGCGAAATAAAAACGGGATTCCGGAGCGATCTGGAAGCGGCCGTCGGCTATCAGGGGCTATCAGGCCGCAATGCGGCCTGGATAATGTTCTTCATCCTCGCCCTCTTCGCCGCCTTCAGGATCGCCACCATAGGGGCGCCGGCCATAGACCGCACCGCCTGGAAGGAGATCGATTACATCATGATCTCGCAGAATTATTACGAGCACGGCTATCATTTCCTCAGGCCTGAAACCTCCTGGCCGGCCGACGAACCCCGGGTGGCGCCCATGGAGTTTCCGCTGGCGCCATTCCTGGCCAGCCTGTTGTACCCCGTTCTGGGGGTGAATGCCTTTTCCGTCCGTTTCGTTACCCTCGCCGCGTTTTTGCTGATCATCGTTTATGTTTACAAACTCGTCAAACGGGAAGCAGGTACGCCTTTGGCCCTCTTATCTGCTTTCTTCGCCGGGCTGTTGCCCTTGTTCAGCCCCTTCCGCAACTATCTGTTTTCAGAACCGCTCCTTTTCTTTTTCTCCCTGTTCTCCATTTACCACTTTGCCCAATGGGCCGATTTCGGGAAAAGGCGGAACCTGTTGTCCTTTATCATCGGTTTTGCCCTGGCCGTGGCCATGAAACCGACGGAGCTGTATATTTTGCTGCCCCTCGGCTTCATCCTGTTCAGGAAATTCCGCTTCCGGATTTCCGCCTACCTGCCCTATATCTGGCCCTTTGCCTTAGCCATGATCGTGCCCGTCCTGTGGTATTACCACGCTTATCAGTTGTCGAAAAACGCCTTGCCGATATTCGCCGTTTTCGGGGGTGTCGGCGGCGGGCACGACCTGTTTCAGACTGCCGACATGCTGCGTGACCCCTCCTGGTATCTGACAATGGCGGCGCGCCTGAGGCGCCTGCTGCTTGGCCTGCCCGGCTTTCTGATGATATGTATCGGGCTGGTGGCCGCCTTCCGGCGAAAGCCCTGGCAGTTGTTTATCGTCTATCTGTTTTCCGTCTTTTGTTTTTTTGCCATTGTCGCCGAAGGCCAGATCGATGCGCCTTACCGCCAGCTGGCCATTATACCACCGGCCTCCTTCCTGCTGGCCCTGGGATCAACCGCATTTTCGGTGCTGCTCTATCGGATATTCCGCCTGCTTTTCAAACAGCAGAGCAGAAAGCCGGCTTTGGTTTTTTCGCTCGCCCTCTGCGCCGCCTTTCTGTCTTTGCTGCCCTTCAGGCGGCCCCATTTCATTCTGCCCCCCGATAAGGCGGCCCCGGTCAATCCATACAACTGGATGCTGGCCCAGGAAATCAGAAAAAACGCCACTGAGAATTCCCGGATCATCCTTGCCGGGGAATATACCATACACAAGGGGGGCAACGACATCAGCCCCGTCACTTACTACTACTCGGGCCTGCAGGGCTGGACGATACAGGAAGGCGAATGGAGCCAAACCGTAATCGACAGCCTCAAACAAAAAGGAGCCGGCCTGTTTGGCGCCCTCAACTACAGCCGGGAGCCGGGCCTGGAAGCCTTCGTCCGGTCCATGGTTGCCAGGTATGAAGTGCTTTATGACAATCCCGGCGCGGAGTTGCTGCTGTTGTCCCTGGAACCGGATGGGAATTAGAAAAATGCAAACTTTCAGATGTTCTCAAAAATCGAGATGATGCGAGGCCGAAACAGAGCCGCCATCCGTTGGTGGGCCATTCCTTTAATACTGGCCGCTATGCCGCTTGCCGCCCAGAAACACATCTATCTTGCCAACGACAACCACACGGATTACTTCTGGTCGGGCAACGCCCAGGACTATGTCCAGGTGGCGCTCAACGAGATCGACTACTACCTCGATCAGGCCGACGCCACCGCAGGCCTGCCGGCGCCCTACCAGGGCCGTTACAACCTCGACGGGGCATGGTATGCCTACACCTACAAACAGCACCGCACGGCAGCGCAATTCGAGCGCCTGATGAGCCGAATCCGCAGCGGGCACATCAGCCTGCCCTACAACTTCTTCGTATCGACTTACGGCGGGCAGCCCACCGAAGCCATCCTGCGCGGCATGTACTGGCCCGGCAGGCTGGAGCGGGAGCACAACCTCAACATCAGCCTGGCCGTATCCATGGAAAACCAGACGTTGCCCCTCGGGTTGGCCTCCCTTTGGGCTGGCTCGGGAGCCAGGTATAGCTGGAAAGGGGTTTGCGCCTGTTCTTCTCCCATTTCCACAGCTTCCCTGCAAAGCCGCACCCACGAAATATACCGCTACCGCGGCCTGGACGGCTCGGAGGTCGTAATGAAGTGGTATTCCCTCTCGCCCGCCGGCAACCAGCGCCTGGGCGGCTACGCAGAAGCCAGAAGCACCTTTGCCGCCGTTGCCGAGTGCGAAGCCAAAAGCAATACCGCCGCCTACCCTTATTCGATCACCGGCGCCTTCGGCTTTGGCTGGGACGACCTGCAGTCAACAAACGACTTTTTCATCCAAACGGCCCAGGATGTCTCCAACGCCAACCTCCAGGCCTACGTCTCCAATGAGCACGACTTTTTTGAACACTTTCTCAACACCTACAACATCGGCAGCCTTCCGGTGGAAACGCTAACCTATGGCAATGACTGGGACGTGGACTGCGAGGCGCTGGCGGCCGTGACGGGCAAGGTAAGGCGCTCGGTGGAAAAACTGCGCAGTGCGGAAGCCCTGGCCAGCGTGGTGTCGCTGGCCGATCCGGGGTTTTATTCAGGAATGGATGCCCAGCGGGAAGCCGCCTGGGTGGCCCTGGGTTCTTACTGGGAGCACAACTTCGGCCTGGGCGGCTGCTGCAGCGCCGAACGCGGGCAGTGGCAGCAGGCCCTGGAACAGCAGATCAGCAGTTACGTGGACGGGCTCTACGAGGCTTCGCTGGCCGCCCTGGCGGGGAAAATAAAAAATGCCTCGCCGCACCCCCGATTCGTGGTTTTTAACCCGCTGGGCTGGGCCCGGACGGATGTTGCGGATATTCCCTACGCCGGCGGGGCGGGCATAAAGGTTGTGGACCTTCAGACGGGGCAGGAAACGCCGCACCAAATGGTAATGCTTCAGGGCGCCCAGCACCTGCGCATACTGGCGCGCGATCTGCCTTCGGTGGGTTATAAAGTTTTCGAGATCCGGCAGGAAGCAGGTGCGGGCTTTCCCGATGCCGCCAGCCTGCAGGGACATGTGTTTGAAAATGCCTTTTACCGCTTGAGCGTTACTTCCCAGGGCGTTGTCATTAGCCTGGTGGACAAAATGAACGGCAGCCAGGAACTGGTGCGGGAAAGCGGAGGGCGCTACGTAAACGACTTTGGCCAGGGCGCCGCCGAGGGTGGAACAATGGCCCTGCTGAACAATGGCCCAGTTTCGGCCACCATAAGCTGCACCTCGCCCAATCCGCTGCAACATACTACATTCATCACCCTCTATGCCGACATCAACCGCATCGATATCGACAACCAGATCAATGATGAATTCGGTGACGAAATCCGCACCTATTCCTTCTCTTTGAATTTTGACAACCCCACCCTCTGGCACGAGGAACTGGGCGCCGTGCTGAAGGCCAAATACACCGGCAACGGCGGCCACTATGCCACCCCCGGGCAGCCGATCCGCCACGACTGGCAGACGCTGAACCACTTTGCAGACATCGGTACAGCAGCTCGGGGCCTGATGCTGTCGAACCTGGGCGCCGGCTTTATGAAGCTGGGCAATAGCTCGCTCAACTTTCTCGACGAAAGTTCCGCCCACATCAAAGTGCTGATCGGCGGAAAGATGGGCGGCTCCGGGCCAGGCTTCTCCAACCAGGCCGGCCTGACGGCTTTCCGCCATGCCTTTGCGCTGCGCAGCCGCCAGGGGGCATTCAACGCCGCCCAGGCCATGCGCTTCGCCCTGGAACACCAGAACGGGCTGGCGGCCGCTATGTTAAGCAGCCAGGATGGCCCGCTGCCCGAATCTTCATTTTCCCTGCTGGGTATGTCGCAGCCCGAGGTGTTGCTCTGGGCCCTGAAACCGGCCGAGGAAGGTATAACCGACGGCGGGCTGATACTGAGGCTGTGGAACCTGGGCGCCCAAAGCCATACCAATACCGTCAGCTTCGCCGGTGATGTGCTGGACGCCCGGAAAACGACCCACCTCGAAACGGATACCGGCCCGGCGGCAGTCAGCCAGGGTAAGCTGGTGGCCACCATAGGGCTCCAGAAAATGGAAAGCTTCCGCCTCTTCACCGGCCTGGAAACGGGGGTGGAGGCGAGGCATCCGGAGGCGCGCCAGGAACTGCCCGTAAGGATATTCCCCAATCCGGCTTCGGAATTGCTGTTCATTGAAATGCCGGGAGGGCTGGGAAAAGTGTCTATGAAAGTTTACGATATAAATGGAAATGAACTGTTTTCAAAAAACCTGGAAGGCGGCCTGACGGAAGTGAGAACCGCCGGCTTCCACCCGGGAGTCCTCTTCTTCGTATTCGAAGGGGGTGGAAGGCATGCCATCCGTAAGGTAGTCATAGAATAGCCCCATTTCACCCTTTTCCAAAAGCCAGCCGATATGTCCTTTCGTTATTTTTTCAGCCTGATAGCCTCGCTGAGCGCGGCGCTGGCCTTTTTGCCGGCGGAGCTGCCCGCCCAGCAGAAGCACATCTATCTGGCCAACGACAACCACACGGATTACTTCTGGTCGGGCAACGCCCAGGACTACATCCAGGTGGCGCTCAACGAGATCGACTACTACCTGAATCAGGCCGACGCCACGCAAAACCTGCCGGCGCCTTTCCAGGGGCGTTATAACCTCGATGGGGCCTGGTACGCCTACACCTACAAACAACACCGGAGCCCTGTGCAATTCGAGCGCCTGATGAGCCGCATCCGCAGCGGGCACATCAGCCTGCCCTACAACTTCTTCGTATCGACTTACGGGGGGCAACCCACCGAAGCCATTCTGCGCGGCATGTACTGGCCCGCCCGGCTGGCCCGGGAGCACGGGCTCGACATCAGCCTGGCCGTTTCCATGGAAAACCAGACCCTGCCCCTCGGGCTGGCTTCCCTCTGGGCGGGTTCAGGGGCCAGGTATTCCTGGAAAGGGGTCTGCGGCTGCGCCTCGCCGGTGTCAACCGCTTTGCTGCAAAACCGCTCTCACGAAATATACCGCTACCAGGGCCTGGACGGCTCGGGCGTGGTGATGAAGTGGTATTCCCTGTCCAATAATACCAGCCTTGGCGGCTATGCCGAAGCCCGGAATACCTACGGCGCCGTTGCCAGTTGCGAAGCAAAATGCAATACCCCGAAATACCCCTACCATATCGCCGGCGCCTTCGGTTTCGGCTGGGACGACCTGGCGGCAACCAACGATTTTATCCTTCAAACCGTTCAGGCCGTTTCCGACGCCAACCGCCAGGCCTACGTTTCCAATGAACGCGATTTCTTCGAGCACTTTTTGTCGGAATACGATGAAGCCGGCCTCCCGGTGGAATCCCTCACCTACGGCAATGACTGGGACATGGACTGCGAAGCTCTGGCGGCCGTGACTTCCCGCGTCAGGCGGTCGGTAGAAAAGCTTCGCACGGCAGAAGCCCTGGCCAGCGTGGTGTCGCTGGCGGACCCGGCCTTTTTTCCGTCCCAAAGCCCCGAAAGGGAAGCCGCCTGGGTGGCCCTGGGCTCCTACTGGGAGCACAACTTCGGCCTTGGAGGTTGTTGCAGCACAGAACGGGGCCATTGGCAGCAGGGGCTGGAAGAGGATGTACGCGGCTATGTGGACGGCCTGTATGAGTCCGCTCTGAATGCTCTGGCGGGAAAGATAAATAACCCCTCTCCGAATACGCGATTCCTGGTGTTCAATGCCCTGGGCTGGCCCCGCACCGATGTCGCCGATCTGCCTTATGCCGGTGGGCCGGAAATCAAGGTGGTGGATATGCAGACGGGCCAGGAGGCGCCCCACCAGCTGATGATGGTGGATGGCGTCCAGCGCCTGCGCCTGCTGGCGCGCGATGTGCCGTCGGCAGGGTATAAAGTGTACGAAATACGCCAGGAGGCGGGGGCGGGCTTCCCAAATGCGGCCAGCCTGCAGGGCCAGGTTTTTGAAAATGCCTTTTACCGGCTAAGCCTGACTTCGCAGGGCGCCATTACCAGCCTGATCGACAAAATGAATGGCGGCCAGGAACTGGTGAAGGCCACAGGCGGGCGGTATGTGAATGATTTCGGCCAGGGCGCCGCAGAAGGCGGGGCGCTGACTTTGCTGCACAGCGGCCCGGTATCCGCTACCGTGGCCTGTACTTCTCCAAGCCCCCTGCAGCATACTTCCTGCATCACGCTTTACGCCGATATCAACCGCATCGATATCGACAACCGGATCGATGGTGATTTTGGCGATGCCATCCGCACCTATTCCTTCTCCTTTGATTTCAGCAACCCCACCCTCCGGCACGAGGAACTGGGAGCTGTTTTGAAAGCGAAATACAGCACCAACGGCGGCCACTACGCCCCCCCGGGCCAGCCGGTTCGCCACGACTGGCAGACGCTCAACCATTTTGCCGATGTCGGAACAGCGGAAAGAGGTGTGACGCTGTCCAACCTCGGAGCAGGCTTCATGAAGCTGGGCAATAGTTCGCTGAACTTTCTGGATGAAGCTTCCGCACAACTGAATGTGCTGATCGGAGGCAAAATGGGGGGCTCGGGGCCGGGTTTTTCCAACCAGTTTGGAGCTACGGACTTCCGGCATTCCTTCGCCCTGCGCAGCCGGCAGAGCGCCTTCAGCGCGGCCCAATCCATGCGTTTTGCCCTGGAACACCAGAACGGGCTGGCGGCCGCTCTTATCGGCAGCCAGGATGGGCCCCTGCCGGATACCGCATTTTCACTGCTGAACAGCCCGGCGCCGGAAGTGCTGCTCTGGGCCCTGAAACCCGCGGAAGAAGGCCTCGCAGAGGGCGGGCTGATACTACGGTTGTGGAACCTGGATTCCCTTGCGCAAAACACTACCCTCAGCTTTTCCGGAGAAGTACTGGACGCCCGTAAAACAACACACCTGGAAACCGACATCGAACCGGCAAACGCTGCCGGGGGCGCCCTGGCCGCCAGCTTCGCACCACATGAAATGGCAACCTTCCGCGTTTTCCTGGATTCCGCTTTCACCAGTTGTGCCCTGCAAATTACGGTTAGCCGCGCTATCTGCCAGGGTGAGAGCTACGAGGGCTACACCGAAACGGGCATTTACACGGATACATTCACCGCTTCCAACGGCTGCGACAGTACGCGGGTGCTCAGCCTGACGGTGCTGCCCCCGGCCATGTCCAGCGAGGAAGCCAGCATCTGCCAGGGGGAGAGCTACGAGGGCTACACTGCAGCGGGTGTTTACACGGACACATTCACTGCCGCCAACGGCTGCGACAGTACGAGGCTGCTTCGCCTAACAGTGCTGCCTGCTTTTTCCACCCTCATCAACCGAACCATTTGCGCCGGTGAGGATTACGAGGGTTATACCGAAACGGGAACCTATACCGATACCCTCGCCGCCGCCAACGGTTGCGACAGTATCCGTATCCTGAATCTGGTTGTGGTGCTGCCCATAGACACTGTCCGGATAGAGCAGCTAACCTGTGACAGCGCGGAGGTTGGCGTTTTTACCCTGAATCTGGCCAGCCAGGATGGCTGTGACAGCACGGTGGTTATTACGGCCGTATTTTCTCTTCCCGAACCCAACCTGGAAGTACAGCCGGCCTCCGGCGGAGCAAACAACGGGGCGGCCTCCGTATCTCCGGTGGGCGGCCAGGAGCCCTATTTTATTCAATGGAGCACCGGCGGCGCCGGGCCTGAGATCAGCGGGCTTGCCCCCGGCGATTATTCCGTCACCGTGACGGATGCCGGCGGTTGCAGCGTTTCCGTTGATTTTGTGATAGGTCAGGTTAACAGCCTGCGGGATATCCCGTCACTGGAATATTTTTCCCTGTATCCCAACCCCGCTTCCGGGCGCATCCATCTGGAGTGGCGGTTCAGCCGCAGGGAGGAAGGCGTATTCATTCTACAGGATCAACAGGGGCGGGAAGTTTACCGGGAGGCCTTTCGAGGAGAAAAGCACCGAACCGAAACCGGGGCCGAGCACCTGCCCGCCGGGCTATACCTGGCCAGGCTGATCGTCAATAGCGGAGAAGTAGTTAGGTATCTGGCCGTACAACATTGAGAAGCTAAATGCAGACTGAGGTGCATAAAAACAGCTTGTTATTTGTGGTGGGCGCACGCCCCAATTTCATCAAGATCGCCCCGCTTTGCCGGGAGTTGAGAAAAAGGGGCGGCATACCCTTCCGGATCGTCCACACCGGCCAGCATTACGACAAGCTCATGTCGGATGTGTTCTTCGAAGAGCTACACATTCCCCGGCCGGACTTTCATCTGAATGTCGGCTCCGGAGGGCATGGCCATCAGACTGGCGCCATGATGATGAAGCTCGAAGGCCTGTGCCTGGCGCACCCTTTTTCCGCCATCGTAGTCATCGGCGACGTCAACTCCACCCTGGCCGGCGCGCTGGTAGGAGCCAAACTTCACATCCCCGTGGCGCATGTCGAAGCGGGGCTCCGGAGCTTCAACCGCACCATGCCGGAAGAAGTAAACCGGGTTGTGACGGACCACGTCAGCGATTTGTTGTTCGCGCCCACCCGGACGGCCATGCGCAATCTGGGGAACGAAGGCCTGGCTGATCGCGCCTGTTACAGCGGTGATGTGATGTTCGACATGATTCTCCGGGGCCTGGAGCTCGCGCGGGAGAAGTCCGATATTTTGTCCAGGCTGGAGCTGGAACGCAAAGGCTATTATCTGGCCACTTTCCACCGCCCTTACAATGTCGATGATCCCGCGTGCCTGAAAAATATCATAGACGGCCTGGCCGGGCTCGAAAAACCGGTCGTTCTGGCTGCCCATCCGCGCCTGCAGAAGAACCTGAGCCAATTCGGGATTGAAGCCAATGGGAACATCAGGTTGACCGAACCTTTTGGTTATCTGGATTTTATCATGCTGGAAAAAGAGGCCATCCGGGTGTTGACCGATTCCGGCGGGGTGCAAAAAGAGGCCTTTTTCCTGCAGACCCCCTGCCTTACCCTGCGGCCGGAAACCGAATGGGTGGAAACGGTCGAAGCCGGCGCCAATGTGTTGGTAAAGGAGCGCACGGTTCAGGCCATCCTGGATGCGGCAAAACTGGAATTGTCGCCCAGGTTTGGAGAGCAGCCCTATGGCGGGGGCAACGCCAGCCAGATCATTGTGGACAAGCTTGAGTCGGTACTGCTTCAATAACCAGCGTGGTAGGGGAGGGGCAAAGGAAAAAGCAAAAATTTTCGATAAACAAACACTGCCCATTATGACCACCAAACCCCATTTAACTTTCGAAAATAACAACCGAAAAGGATGGAAAACACTGGCGCTTCCCCCTTTTACCGGCCTCGTTGAGCGCTATCTGAAGAAAGGCAGCCAGCCACTGGTATTGTTTTCGGTTGATCAGCCAGGCGCCCTGAGGCCCGGGCAGCAGGAAAGCGCCATCATCCTTCGGCAGCAGCTCAACTGCCTGCGCGAGATCGATGCCAATCTGATCCAACTCAACGCCCATATCCGGGAAGGAGGGTATCTATTCGGCTGCGTGGAAACCATTCAGTTGCGCAAAAAACGGATCATGTCCGCTGCATTCTGGCCTTTGAACCGCCTGCTTTATGGGGCGGAAGTACTGCTGAAACGGATGGGCTCCAGGTTTCCCGTGCTAAGGCCGTATTACTTCCGCCCGGAAGCAGGGCGCAGCTGGGCTTTGTGGGAAATGGAGGTACTGGGGCGGCTTTGCGCCTGCGGGTACTATCCGGAAGAAACCGTGGAAGAGGGCGGGCTGCTGTATTTCTGCGCCCGCCGGATTGCACTGCCGGAACAAATGCCCAGGGCCTGCTGCGGGCTGGTCATCCGCCTGCCGCGGGTGGGAAAGGAGGGGCGCCCTTTCAATATTTTAAAGTTCCGGACGATGTATCCCTACTCGGAATATCTGCAGGAGTATATCTTCAACAACAACGGATTACAGACGGGGGGTAAATTCCGGAACGACCCCCGCATTACCTATACGGGCCGCTTTATGCGCAGATACTGGCTGGATGAAGTACCCAACCTCATCAACCTGTTCAGGAGGGAAATCAAACTCTTCGGGCTCAGGCCTATCAGCAGCCACTACCTGAGCCTGTACCCGGAATATTTCCAGCAACTGCGAAAGCGCTTCAAGCCTGGCATGATTCCCCCGGAATACGTCGACATGCCCAAAACCATGGAGGATATCGTAGCATCTGAGATGCGCTACATGGAGGCCTATGAGCGCCGCCCCTTCCTCACCGACCTGAGGTACACGCTGAAAGCTTTGTACAATATTGTGATCAAGCGGGTAAGAAGCCATTGAGTGAGGGAGAACTAAAAAGCTTACAACACCAATTTTCGCCCCCTTATTTTGGCCCTGCGGCGGCCTCGGCAGCCGTGGGGCTTTTTATTGCCTGAGCCGCCCGGCCTGGCGCAAAATGCAGAGGCGCACATGACATGATCAGCCTGCGTCCCCCCTCACGGCCCTTAAATTAATACTTTTTGAAATTATTCAGGACTTCTTAGCGGCATTATCCGGAACGCAGGCCTGCGGCCCGCGACGCAGGGAAGCCCCCCCATCTGCCGGCCGGTATGATTCCTGCCTTAGGTGCAATGCTCTTAGCGAAAGCGGCCCACTGGGCCGTTTCTCGGGTGTTTAGCCATGCATTCGCAATTGTTGCAGCCAGCCCTCCTCAGGCTCTTTTAACAAACAGATCCCAAATCAGGTAGTCCCTTGTTATCGCGGGTCCTATTCCCAGCTCCTTTAGCCTTGGCCCTTTAACCCGTCTGTTCATCCGGGTAAACCTTGGCCTGGTGAGGCTCTGTCAACTGCCATACTGCACACTGCCGTGCTGCCATATACGCCCGCTGCAAGCGCCATGACCCACCAGAAGCCCAGTTCTACCGCGATGATGGTGGCAAGGGCCGTGCTGATAACCGAAAAGTAACCATTGATGCCCCACGCCCAGGGGATGGAGCTGTGCTTGTTTTCCGAAAGGTAGCGAATACCCGTCGGGAAGGGGAGCCCCATGGCGAAGCCGGGGGGGGCTGCCAGCAGGAGCAACAGGGCCAGCTTGGCAGCCAGCGGCAACCCAATGGCCTGCTCGAAGGCCGGCGGCAGCAGGAAAAGGTATGCGAACAGCATAAGGGCAATAAGCGTTGGGGCAATCCAGAGTTTCCGGCTCAGGATGTTCCACCGGCCTGAACAGAAACTGCCCAGCCCGGATGCGATCAGCAGGATACTGATCACGGCCGCCGTGGCGAGAACGGGCTGCCCGAAAAACAGGATGAACTGCTGGATGAGCACGATCTCCACAAACATGTAGCCCAGCCCCAGCCCCCCGAAATAGAGCACTATCCAGCCCTTGTTTCCGCCCCGAAAACCCAGCCGGAACAGCGGAAGGATGATGAGCACCAGGGCCGCCAGCATCATCTGCGCGAAGGTGAGCAGCACGATGAGGTAGCCGGCTTCCAGAAAGGGAAGGTTATGGCTGCCCCACATTTCCGCCAGCGCGGGCAGGCTTTGCCAGCGGAGGAACTGCGAGAAATAAGGCCGCCCGTCGGTGGCGGGGCGCACGTTGAAATCGTAGGCTTCAAAAAAGGCTTCCCGCTGAGGGGAGAGCATGGCGTCCACGTAATCGAAAAAAAGGCTGTCCTGAATCTGGTTGTACTGCTGCCGTTCGCCGGGCCGAAGCCCGGGCAGGAGCAGGGGGTCGAAAAGCATGTCGTCGCAGAAGGCTCTGGCGGCCTGCACCTCTTTTTCGGTGAAAGGCGATTTTTTCAGCGCAAAGGCCAGCCCGCCCCAGCTTCTGACGGCAATGAGGTGGGCCTGCTTGTCGCTGATGCCTTCTTCTTCCAGCACGGCCACCATGGATGCCAGTATTTTTAACGGGTTGCGGACGGGGTAGTCCATCCAGCAACTGATGCTGAGCATGCCGTCCGCTTCGAGCCTGCGCCACATTTGCCGGAAGGCCTCCATGGTCATGCCGTATTGCTCCTGCAGGGCGTTCAGCCCTGCCGTGCCGCCGAATGTGCTGACGGGGGGCAGCAGGATCAGGTTGTAGGTATTGGTGTCGGTATATAAAAAAGTGCGGGGCTCCAGTTCGTAAAAACGCAGCCCGGGCTGAAAAACCAAAGAGTCCGTTTCCGCCGCCAGTTCGTTCCGGAGCAGCTTCAGAAGCACCGGGGTGGTGGACACCCAGGAGATGCGCTCCGCTCCATGAGCCAGCGCGTGGGCTGCCTGCTCGCCGGTTCCGGCCTGGAGCACAAGCACCCTGCCAGGCTTCTGAAGCACAAAGGGCAGGGCGCCGGCGGTGTAATCCAGGATGTAGGGGGAGCCGGGCTGGGGAGCCGGTACGACGGCGCCTATCCAGTCGCCGTTTTGGAATACGGCTTTTCGGATGGGGACTTCTCCCTGGAAGTTCAGGCTCAGCGCCGGCGCATACCGCAGGGCAGGCGAAGACACGGCCTGGATCAAACCCTGGGGGCTGTTTTTCTGATACTCAACCGACGCCCCGGGTAAAAGCAAAGTTTTGCTCAGGCTCTTATACTCGGAAAGCCGGGGCCGGGGCGGGAAAAATACGGCCGTTCCGGCGAGCAATACGGCCACAACACCTGCCATGTTGAGAAGGCTCCCCCCTCGCTTTTTCATGGATATCCACCCCGCCAGCATTGGAAGGAAGGCAAGCCAGGCAGGTATTTCCCAGGGCGGGAAACACCACAGCAGCCCTATGGCCAGCAAACCACCAAGGCCTGAACCCAGCAGGTCGGCAAAGTACAACCGCCCGATCTGCCCCGCAAAGCGCACAAAGGTTAGCCCCATGGCCAGGGCCGCCAGAAAAAAGGGAATAAAAAACAAAAGGTATGTCGCCGCCAGCCGCCCAAGCTGCCGCCAGTCGTTCAGGAGCAGATAGGTGTCAAAACGGACGGCATCGGCATTGGACAGGCCTATCACCCCCGCCATGCTTGCCCCGCAAAGGAAAAGAAACAAGGGAAAGGCTTGCTCGTATCTTTGCAGCAGCCATTTTTCAAAAAATGCCAGAAAAGTGCCTGCAGCTCCAAAGCCCAGCATCGCCACAGAAATCACCATGTAGGCGAAATGATACCATTGGGTGATGGAAAACACCTGCATCAACACCAGCTCGAATGCGATGACGGCCATCGATAACAAAGCCAGCGAAAGGCTATAGCTCCATAAAGGCTTAAGCATAGCTCATTCCAATATTTTTTACCCGACACAGCCAAAGGGCGCCTTCGCCCGGGGTAAAAGCGCCCGATTACGGAAGGCCGGAAGGCCAGCATCCCATCCAGGACTTTCCGCAGCGCCCTCAGTTCCCGCTCCGCGTAAAGGGGACGAACCGCACCGGGAATAAGCTCTTCGTCTTCGTCCGCCCGCCCACCTTTTCCACCAGCATCAGGGTTTGCACCAGAAATGGCGAGCCCACCGGGATCACCATCCTGCCGCCGGCTTTCAGTTGTTTGACCAGCGGCGGCGGGATGTACTCGGCGGCGGCCGTAACGATGATGGCGTCGTATGGGCCCTGTTCTTCCCAGCCGTAATAACCGTCGCCTATGCGGACATGGACGTTGCCGTACCCCAGCTTTTTTAACCTCGCCCTGGCTTGTTCTCCCAGAGCCTTGACGATCTCGATGGTGTAAACCTCATCCACGATTTCCGCGAGCACTGCCGCCTGGTATCCGGAGCCCGTGCCGATTTCCAGCACTTTGAAACCCGCTTTGGGTTCGCACAGCTCGGTCATGCAGGCGACGATGTAGGGTTGGGAAATGGTCTGCCCGTAGCCGATGGGCAGGGGGCCGTCAGAATATGCCTGCCCGCGGTAGCTGTCGGGTACAAAAAGATGCCGCTCCACCTTGCGCATGGCCGCCAGGGTGGCCTCATCGGAAACACCCCGGTTTTCGATCTGGTATTTGACCATGTCGGATCGGCTTTTCTGGTAGGCGTCCTGGGGCAGCCCTTTTGCCGCCAGGCTGAGCATTATGGCCAAACTTCCTATCCACTTCATGATTCCTCTCTTTTGTGCACTTTGAAACCAACAAAAGATAAGAAAAATCCGTGAGCGGGGAAATGAGGAAAATCAATGCGCAACACTGCAAACCGCTCTCAGCCTTTCTTCCTGTTCAGCCCCATGGCTTTGAGCAGGAGGCGGGGCACCGGCTTGCCGGGTTTGCGCTTCTTCAGGTTCAGATACCAGCCCAGTTTCTGGAGAATGGGGATCTTATGGGTTTCTACGAACTCGATCAGCGTGCCGTCCGGGTCTTCGGTGTAGGTGAAACGGCCTGCAGCCTCGCCCATGTCGAAGCTGTTCTGGCTGTCCACGGTGAAGGGGAAGCCCCGGGCTTCGCAGGAGGCTTTTAGGGCGTCCATGTTTACGACGTCAAAGCAGAGGTGAATGAAACCCAGGTCACCCCAGAACCGGCCGTCGTATATTTTTTTGGCGGTGCGCCCTTCCACCTGCACCAGTTCCAGTTCGCTCTGCCCGAAAAGCTTTGCAAACGGGCCGGCCAATTCCGCACTATGCCGCAGCAGGACGCGCCGCATGGAGGCATGGCCTCCGGGAATGCCCTGCAATTCCTCGAAACGGCCTTGTTCGTCGTACACCACCTGGTCATACCCCAGGATGTTTCGGTAGAACTTCAGGGCTTTTTCAATGCTGGATACGCCGATGATCGCGCCGTACACCCCGCCGGTGGGTTGTTTGCGGAACTGAAACCAGTCTTTGGCTTCCACCACCTGGAAAATGTTGCCGAAGGGGTCGCGGGTGAAGAAATTGGCAGGGCCGCTCTTCAGCCGGCTGATTTCCGAAAGGCATTCGATGCCGTTTTCCTGATAATAACGGTAGGCCAGCTGGATATCCGGGCATTTGATCTTTGTAGCGAAAATGCCGTAGTCGCCGATCTGGATCTCAAAATCGGACGGCTGTGGTTTCCGGCAGGTGTACTGCCAGATTTCGAACCCCCCGCCGCCCTGAAGGTTGAGCGCCAGGATGGCGTAGCGGCTGCGGGCCAAGCCGCCGGTGTAGGGCAGCATGAGCCCCGCCTGGGCTTTTTCCCTGAACACGGGCACGTCCACCCCAAATTGCCGGCGATACAAGGCCCAGGCTTCCTCGGCATTGGCCACCCCGATGCCGATTTGTTGAATACCCCCAATTAAATAACTCGTCATGGCTGGTAATTTTTAATCAGAAAACACAGGCCGCCAGGGAGGGTTTTCCCCCTGGCTCTGGCTAGGGCGCTTGCTTTCGTAGCGTTTGTCGCGTTTTGAAATTTTCCGGGGCAGGTTTGGCGACGAAAGAAAAGGATTTTTCCCGATGGATAGAATCTTCTCCTGAAAAAAAACAGGCGGCTTTATCCCTTGCGCCGGTTCGGGCGCCGGGCGTCGAACCAGATTTCGCTCTGATCTTCAGGGTCTCCGTTGTAGTTGACGGTGATCTCCTCGCCCGCGCCAATGTCGCGCAACGCGTAAAAGTCCAGCGTGTTGTTGTCGAAATCCGGGATGTATTCCGCATTCGGGCCGTAGTCGTGGTTGAAGAGTGAGCCGTAACCCAGGGCAATGGCGCATTCGTCTTCCTTTTCGCCCCAGATGAAGTAATAATCGTACAGCCCGGTTTGGTCGAGGTGCCGCCTATGGGATTCCGGCATGATGATCATGGGGCAGATCTCGATCAGTGCGCCGGCAGGTATCGGCGCCGCCGTGAAGACACCGCGCCCACCCAGCGGGCTGGCGGAAATGAACAAGGATTCAATACGTTGCATAGCGTGAGACGGAAATAACGGATGCAAAAATGCGAAATTGGGTGGAATTCAGGATGCCAGGTGTTGCTCTGAACCTCAAAAAACAGGCCGGCAACTTAAAACGCTCCCATCACCGCCAGGCATTCCCTCAGCCTTTCCCGCCAATGCTTGATCCCGATGCCCCACACGTCCCTGATTTTGGCTTTGTTTAGCACACTGTAGGACGGCCGGTGCGCCGGCAGAGGATAGTCTTTGGTTTCAATAGGGTGCACTTTACAGCCGATCCCCGCCAGGTCGAAGATGGCCAGCGCAAAGTCGTACCAGCTGCAAACGCCCTCGTCGCTGTAATTGTAAATGCCGCTGAGCAACTCGCGGCCAGCTTCGCCTTTGTCAACTTTGGAGAGTATGTCCAGCGTGGCCTGCGCCAGCCCGCGGGCGTAGGTAGGGGCGCCAACCTGGTCGTAAACGACTTCCAGCTTTTCCCGCTCCCGGCCCAGCCGGAGCATGGTTTTTACAAAATTGCGCCCAAAGGAGGAATACACCCACGACGTCCGGATGACCATCGTCAGCGGGTTGCTGGCCCGGGCCGCCTGTTCGCCCTCCAGCTTGGTAATGGCGTACACGCTGCGCGGCGTAGCAGGGTCGCCTTCCTGCAAAGGCCAGTTCTGGGCATTGTGGTAAACGTAATCCGTAGAGTAATGGATAAAAGGTATGCCCTGAAGGGCGCAGCCTTCGGCCAGCCAGCGCGGAGCGTCCACATTGCCCAGGCGGGCGGCATCGGGCTCGCTTTCCGCCTGGTCAACAGCCGTATATGCCGCGCAGTTGATGCAATAATCGAAACGGTGGTGCAGGAAATACCCGAACACCGCCGGCTCGTCCGTCACGTCCAGCACCTGCCTGTCGGCAAAGGTGAACCGGAAAGCGGGATAGAAAGCTGCGAGCGCCCGGAATTCCTGCCCCAATTGCCCGCCTGAACCAGTGATCAAGATGTTACTCATACGCTCCTTGTTTATCCCACGACTGAAGTCGTGGCCCCCCCAACCCTGGCCATGGCGCCAGCCCTCCCCTATCCCACGACTTTAGTCGTGGGCCCCCAGCACCCCCCCTACAAACCCCAAAGGCGCCGCCAAGGCCAGCCCGTACAACCAGCCGAACAACCTTTGCCGGAATGCGACGGGCTCCGCCGGCTGGCGGACGTGTTCCAGGATGAGCCCCAGGTTGTAAACCAGGTTGGCCACGCCCATATATACGAGATATGCGATAAACTGAAAACCGAAACTCACCCAATTGAACCGGAAACCGGCGAAACCGTACCACTTCATCTGGAAATAAAGCAAAAGGTAGTACACCGCCCCCGACACCACCCCTGCCATGGCCAGCCCGCGGTTGAAGCGCCCCCGCCGGGCTTCCCACCATTCGAAAGGCTCATTGGCCGGTTGGCCCTGCGTCATCTCCTCATCCAGGGTTTCAGGGGATTCCGGCTCGCGCCCCTGCATGGTGTGCAGCAGGTAAATGGAAAGCGGCAGGATGCCCATAACCAGAATGATAGCCATTGTAATAATAAGCACTCCGCTCATTTCCATGAATTTCTCTTTTCAATTGCCCGGCCGGTTCGCCGCCGCATGGCCGGGCTGCCACCCTTTCCGAAAAATACCCGCCACCGCATCACGGTGAAATCTCCAGGCATAACCATTCCTACCAGCTCCCGCCGCCACCGCCGCCGAACCCGCCGCCCGAACTGCCGCCACCACCGCCCGAACTGCCGGGAGAACTGGAAAACGAACTCTGCACCTTCTGCATCCCGGCGTCAAAGGAACTGGCGAATGACTCAAAGCTCTGGCTGCTTTTACTGTATTGATAAGAACTGCTGCTGTACCAGCCCGGCGGCTCTCCGAAGAGGCCTTCGAAATTTTGCGTCCACGCTTTGGCCATGCCGAAGGCGATAGCGAAAGGCAGGGTTTTTTCGAAATAAGCGGGGTCCTCGGCCAACAACCTTTCGATGCGGTTGCGGTCCGCCTTGTCGACAAACATTCGGAAGCCATAGAGCTGCCGGTATAATTCCATGCCTTCCTTGCTCTTCTTCAGCATGGGGCGGCGAATCAGGGCAGCCGCCACCGCGGCCAGAAACATGCCGCCGGATGCGGCAGATTGCTCCATGGACATGAAGAACAGGCCCAGAACGGCGCTGGCCACGGCAGCAACAGGTAGTACGCCCCATGCCATGCGGGATTGCGGGGTATGCAGTTTGCGATTCCGAACCTTTTGCTGTACCTGGCTTCGGGCAGTTCTCAGGGTGGTGTGGAATTGATCTTTCAGGTCGCTCAACCGCACCTCGTCACCGTCGCGGAAAAGGCGGTTGAAAACGGTGTATTCGTAATCGGGAAGGCCGGCGGGGAGGCTCTTAAGTTTGCTGAACTCAAAGTCTGTAGATGAGAAGATGCCGAGGAATTTTTCTTCTATTTCCCGGATGGCCAGATATCCCTGCCCGCCCCAGTAGGGAAGTAGCGATATGACATCCCGGTTGTCTGTTTTGTCGTCGATGAAAGCGCCTGCTTCGGCGGGGGGCAGCCCCTCGGGCGGGTAGTAATGCGCCATTCCGGCGAAGGGCTCGTCGCGGCCATAACGGAAGAAAAGCCAGCCCAGCAGGCCCAGCAGGGCCCCCGGAATACCGAGCAGGCCGTAATGGTGCAAAAAAGACTCGAATTCGGAAGGCCGCCTGATGAAATCTACCGGCAGGCGGATGGCTATGGTCAGGCCTTCTCCCGCGGCGAAAGGGCGGGTGGCGCTGCCGGCGAGAATGCCGTTCGCCCATCTTGCACTGGCGTCGCTGCCCTGTTGCCCGGCATAACCGGTGAACACCTGATAATCATCCGGTGAGAGGCTCAGGTTTTCCGGTAGTTGTATCCGGTAGTTCAGGGCGTTAATCGGAACCTCCCACTCATTGCCGGTGAGGTTCCAGTAAAATTCCGTATGGTTTTCCTCGAAGAGCCAGGCCCTCTTCACTTTATAGGTAAGGATATAGCGTTGCCGGCCTTCCACATACAAGTCCGGGTGGCCGATGCGTATCCGCAGCACGCCGCCCTCCCGTTCGCGCCTGAACGGCCGGCCTTCTGCGGAAACATCATAAATGCTGATGTCGTACTTCCTGCCTTTTATCCGGAAGCGGTAGGGAATGGCCCGGTAGATGCCGTGCCGGGCTTCGGAAAAAGTGACGTCGATCGTTTCCGTGACTTCAAAGTAACCGCTTTTGTCAATCCGGATGCGGATGTCGAACTGATCAATGACGAAGTATTCGGCAAAAGCAGCGCCCCGGAAAAAAAACAGCAGCGAAAGGGCAAGAAAATATTTCGGCATCGGTGATTGTTTGCAAATGAAAGGGCTGTCGGTTCCTTCCTCCTGGCCGGACAAAGCGGCTTCGTCAAAATTCCACCCGGATGTTTTTGCGCTCCTCGCCCTCAATTTCAAAGTAAGGGGAAACAGTAAAGCCCCCCATCTGGGCGATGATCATGGAGGGGAAGGTTTCGACGTAGTTGTTGTTGTCGCGCACGACGGCGTTATAGTATCGCCGGGCATGCTGTATGTGGTCTTCAACATCGGCCAGTGACTGCTGCAGCTCCCGGAAGTTCTCGTTGGCCTTGAGGTTTGGATAATTTTCCGCCAGGGCGAAGATGCTCCGGATGCCAGCGCTTAATGCCTGTTCCGCCTGCGCCTGCCCTTCGGGGTCGCTTTGGGGAACAGCCTGCGCCTGGTTGCGCAGGTTTATGACTTTCTCCAGGGTCTCCTGCTCGTGCCGGGCGTAGCCCTTGACGGTATTGACGAGGTTGGGAATGAGGTCGTAGCGCCGTTTGAGCTGCACCGAAATGCTGCTCCAGGATTCCTCTACCTGATTGCGGAGCCTGACGCCCTTGTTGTACATCATGATGCCCCAGACAGCCACAATGGCGATGATCGCGATGGATGCGAACAGAATATTCATGCAATATGGTTTTAGTGATGCCCTGCAAAAGGTTTTTATTCGATCGCTGAGGCTAATCTACGAATTTTCGAAGAACCACATCCAACCATTCAACCATCCAATCACTCCCTCCGGTGGCTTCCAAACCGCGGGAGCAGCCTGTCCTTGTCCGAAAGAAGCACCTCATCCGGGCCGATCTCCCAGTCGATATTCAAAACCGGGTCATTGAAAACGATCCCGCCCTCGTGTTCTTTGGAATAGAAGTTGTCGCATTTGTAAAAAAACTCCGCCGTTTCGCTGAGCACGACATACCCGTGGGCGAATCCGCGCGGCACGTAAAGCTGCCACTTGTTCTCCTCGCTGAGCCGGATGCTGTACCACTGCCCGTACGTGGGAGAACCCTCGCGGAGGTCGGCCGCCACGTCCAGTACTTCTCCCTGGAGCACCCGCACCAGTTTGGCCTGGGCATAGGGCCCTGTCTGGTAGTGCAGGCCCCGCAGCACCCCATAGGTGGAGCGCGCCTGGTTGTCCTGTACGAAATGGCCCGTTATGCCGGCTTCTTCAAAGGTGCGCTGGTTGAAAGCTTCGAAGAAATAGCCGCGGGTGTCTTCCCATACTTTGGGCTTGAAGACTTTCAATCCGGGAATAGGGGTGTCGACAAATGGCATTGGTGCTTATTTCTGTCGGAAAAAAACGGCGATCGGAACCCCCGTGAAGTTGAAATGCTTCCGCAACTGGTTCTCCAGATAGTTGCGGTAGCTGTCCTTCAGGTGTTTGGGGTGGTTGCAAAAGAAAGCGAAGGCCGGAAAGTAGGTCGGCAGTTGCGTGACGTATTTGATCTTGATGAAACGGCCGCGGTGGGCAGGCGGCGGGTATCGCTCGATGGCCTCCAGCATCACCTCGTTGAGCTCGGAAGTCTTGATCTTGCGGCTCCGGTTCTCATACACTTCCAGGGCCGTTTCGATGGCTTTGAAGATGCGCGTTTTGTCGGTGGCGGAAATGAAAATGATGGGCACATCGGTGAAGGGGGCGATCCGCTTGTGCAGCTCTTCTTCGTAATCGCGGGCCGTATTGGTTTCCTTTTCCACCAGGTCCCACTTGTTGACCAGCAGGACGATGCCTTTGTTGCGCCTTTGCGCCAGGCGGAAAATGCTCATGTCCTGAGCTTCCATGCCCTGCTGCGCATCGATCATCAGCAGGCACACATCGGCCTCTTCAATGGCCTTAATGGCCCGCATGACGGAATAAAATTCCAGATTCTCCGCCACCTTCGACTTCTTGCGGATGCCGGCCGTGTCGATCAGCAGGAATTCCTTGCCGAACTTGGTGTATTTGGTGTGGATGGAATCCCTTGTAGTACCTGCGATATCCGTAACGATATTGCGCTCTTCCCCCAGCAGGGCGTTGGTCAGTGATGACTTGCCGACATTGGGCTGCCCGACAATGGCGAATTTGGGCAGCGCGCCTTCCTCCGGCTCTTCATCTGCATCGATATGCTCCGCCACGGCGTCCAGCAGTTCGCCCGAACCGCTGCCGGTCAGCGACGACAGAAAGTAGGTCTCTTCAAAACCCAGGCTCCAGAATTCGTTCGCCTCCATCATCCGGGCGCTGTTGTCCACCTTGTTGACGGCCAGGAAAACGGGTTTCTTCGACCGGCGAAGCATGTCGGCTATGTCCTCATCCAGGTCGGTGATGCCCGTGGTGACATCCACCATGAGGATAATGGCCCGGGCTTCTTCGATGGCGATTTCCACCTGCGAACGAATGGCCGCTTCGAAAACGTCGTCCGAATCCTTGACGAAACCGCCCGTGTCCACCACCGTGAAAGTCTTGCCGTTCCAGAAACTGCTGCCGTACTGCCGGTCGCGCGTCACCCCGCTGGTGTCGTCAATAATGGCCTGCCGCTCCCCGATAAGGCGGTTGTAAAATGTCGATTTCCCCACATTGGGCCGCCCGACGATCGCTACGATATTGTTACTCATGTTTCTTGAATAAAGGGCACAAAGATAGGATTTTTCAGTGAGAGTGGGGTTATTAGGTCGTAAGGTCTAAAGGTCGTAAGGCTTGCCCGGCTCGCAGAGACGGGTCGTAAGGCTTGCCGGCCTTGACCTCCTGACCTCCTGACCTTTTTATAACCTTACCCCCCATACCCGAAATGCCTCAGCATCCGGTCGTCGTCCCGCCAGTTGTCCTTGACCTTGACGTGCATTTCCAGGAAGACTTTTTTTTCCAGGAACTTTTCAATGTCCTTGCGGGCTTCGGCCCCCAGTTTTTTCATGGCGCTGCCACCCTTGCCGATGAGGATGGCTTTTTGAGTGTTGCGCGCCACGTATATCTCGGCGCTGATGCGCACCAGCGGTTCGCCCTTTGTCGTTTGCTCTTCTTTAAATGCCGTGACGGCTACCTCACAGGAGTAGGGGATTTCCTGGTGGTAAAGCTCCAGGATGTTCTCGCGGATGATCTCGCTGATGAAAAAGCGCTCCGGGCGGTCGGTGAGCTGGTCTTTGGGGTAGTATTCGGGGCCTTCGGGCAGGTACTGGATGATGAGCTCCAGCAGCTTGTCGGTATTGGTCTTGTGCAGTGCGGAAATGGGAATGGTTTCCCGGAAGGGCGCCCATTCATTCCACTGCCTGATGAGCTGCAGGAGCTGCGCCTCCCCGGCCAGGTCGATCTTGTTGATCACCAGAAACAAGGGGGCTTCCACCGTTTTGAGCCTTTCGATAACGGGGTCGTCCTCCCGGTATTTTTCCCCCGGCTCGGTCACGAATAACATGATGTCGGCGTCCTCGAATGTCGAGTTGACGAAGCGGTTCATCATCTCCTGCATCTTATAGGCCGGATCCCTGATGATGCCCGGCGTGTCGGAGAAAACGAGCTGGAAATCCTCCCCGCTGAGAATGCCGATGATCCTGTGCCTCGTGGTCTGAGGCTTGTTGGTGATGATGGACATGCGCTCGCCCAGCAAGGCGTTCATCAGGGTTGATTTGCCGACATTGGGCCTGCCAATGATGTTGATGAATCCGGATTTATGCATAGGTGTAGGTTGTAAGGTCTAAAGGTCTAAAGGTCGTAAGGTCTTAAGGCTTGCCCGGCTTGCAGAGACGGGTCGTGTGGTCGGCGGGTTGGGGGCCTGCCATCCAGCCATTTTTACCCGCCGAAGCCACCCCTGGGATACCCTTCTGAATAGGGGCAGGGGGGAGCCATTCATCCATTCAAATACCGCCGCTGCTCCCCATACACCAGCGCCTCCACCATCTTGAGCACCCCCCTCGGCTTGTGGGGCCGCCAGTTGAGCCCATTGAATTTCGGGCCAAAATTGACGTAGTGATGAAGCTGGGTGCTACGCATTTCTTCGGAAACGTGGTCCAGCGTATTGAGCAGGCAGATCCAGCCGCCTTCCTCGGCGACGTCTTCATACCATTCCTCGTAATAGCAGTCATCCGAACCGTGAAAGTTGAAGACGTTTTCGCAGATGAGGATGTATTTGATGATCCCCTCGTCCCGCATGTAGTCCACCACTTTTCGTTTGAGGTACATGATGTCGTTGGCCAGGCAGTCGTTCCACTCCCCGATCAGCTCGATGATGCTGTAGCCCAGCTCATAATCTACATAAATGACTTTGAGGTAGAGCGTATCCGAACCCATCTCATCCCATTGCGGGTGGATGAAATAATTGTACACCCGGTTGGTGAACCGAAACTCGTCGTATTCCCGCCCGAAAAAAGGGGACCGCTCATCCTCTGCCGCGACGTATGCGTCGCGCCACCTGTAATACGGTTCAATGTCGTGCATGCCGGTTTTGAATTAGTTGCTACACATCGCTTTTCCTGGTTGTGAAAACACCCCGCCGCAGGCCATTGTTTTTTTTTCCTCAGAGCTGCTCATAAAATAAGTTGCGCTCCTTGGGGCGCCTAAATTGCCGCGCCGAAAGGCAGTTGCCCCTTGTTCAGTTTGCAAATATTGTGGAGGCCAGCATATAGATAATGACGCCCACAAATGCAATGAGGGTAATGCCTATATACATCAGCATGAACCCAAAAACCTGGGTCAGAAAGCTTTTCCAGGCGGCCCGCCCGTACCCGATCCCGAAAAGCTGCCGGAAACCGAAGGTGTAGTAAATAATGGACAGCAGTATGGAAGATGGAAAGAGAATGCCTGTGGCTTTCGGGAAAATAATGAAAATGGGAACCATGATCAATCCGATGAGCGACAACTGTGCAGTCCAGTATGCATTGATGGCCAGATGCTCGGCATAATTGTAGGCCCGCTTCCGGAATAAACGGAAGGAAAGCAGCCCCAGAAAGGGCACGGTAAGCAGTGAAATCAGATGGAGGTAGGGTTTGATCTTTTCCTGCACCATCTGCTGGGAAAGCCGGCTGCGCTCCGATGGTTCGATGCCCATGGCCTGCTCCTGCACCGAAATGATCTGATCCTGCTGCTGTTCAAAAAGCCCGGACCAGACCATGGCCACTGTAGCCAGGGTGGCCAATACAAACAGATACCGCACCGGATGGTAAAACCGCCTTCGCCGGCCTTCCAGATACTCCCGCACTACCGGCCCTGGTTCGGACATCAGCCGGCGCGCAGTATACCAAAACCCCCGCTCCAGATTGGTAATGGCCTGAATGAACTCCCCGAGCATGTGCCGCACCGTCAGCCGCTCCGCAATGGCTTGCTGGCCACAGGCGCTGCAAAAAGAGCCATGCAGCACCGCCTCACAGTTTTTACATTGCTCCATTACGGTAATTCAATTTTGGATTAGTTTTGTCGCCAATAAAGTTAGAAAAAACATCCAGGAACATACACCGTCCTGCTTTGTTATCTTTGTGCCGCCCTGTAACCCCAAGAGAGACTGGGAGATCGGGAGAGGGGGAGCGAGGTGAGCCCCGGCTGGAGCCTGAAACCATGGCCGCGGACAAGTCACGGGGTGGCTGAACTTCAGCAAAATCAAGGCAAGCCACCCCGTGACTGGCCTGCCCCGCCCTCGCTGCGCTCAGCCGGGTAAAAAACTTTTATCCGGCTCGCAGAGACGGATGAAACCGCCAAGCGCTACCATGCACCGCATCCTCTTCACCGGCCCGGAATCCACCGGAAAATCAGAAATAGCGCGCCTGCTGGCCGAGCACTACCATACGGCCTGGGTTCCGGAGTATGCCCGCGAGTACCTGGAAAAGCTGGGGCAGCCCTACCGGGAAGCAGACCTGTTGCTCATCGCCAAAAGGCAACTGGCTTTGGAAGACCAGCTCGCCCCGCTGTCCAGCCGCTTCCTCTTCGTCGACACCGGCATGCTGGTGATGAAGGTCTGGTCCGAATACAAATACGGCCGCTGCCACCCCTGGATACTGGAGCAACTCCAAACCCGCCACTACAGCCTCCGCGTCCTCTGCGGCATCGACATCCCCTGGGCCCCCGACCCCCAACGCGAAAACCCCAACGAACGACAGGAACTCTATGACATCTACCTGCAGGAGCTGAAGTCCCTGGGGGCGCCCTTTATCGAGTTGTGGGGCAACCGCCAGGAAAGGCTTGAGCGGATGCGCAAGGCCATGGAAGGACTGGGTGGGTAATGGGTTATTGTTATATGGCTATATTGCCATATTGTTATATTGTTATATTGTTATATTGTTATATTGTTATATTGTTAAGGATTTGAAATTTAATTGTTTGTGTTTAAAATTATAGCTACCAGTTGTGCTAGTTAAATTCGCCAATGCCCGAAATTTGGGCATCCCTCGCACCGCCTCCCGGCCTCCTAAAGGAGGAGCACCCTCCCAAATGCCCAAATTCCGGGACTCCAGAAAAACTAGCACAACTGGTATAGCTATGTAGCCATACAGCAATATAACCATATAGCCATATAGCCATACAGCCATACAGCAATATAGCCATATAGCCATATAGCCATAGCCATATAGCAATATAGCCATAGCCATATAGCCATATAACAATATAACCCTTATCTTTACACCGCTCATCTGGGGTGCTGGAGCGGACGGCCAGAAAGTTGGTTTTCCCTTCGGCTGAGATCATACCCACGGAACCTGCCCGGGTAATGCCGGGAAGGGAGATGAAGGACGCTGCTGACGGCAGCCTCGCCTTCCACTGGTATGAAGCGGGCATCCTGCCCGCCGTGAAGCGAAACGCCGAGCCAACCCCGGGCCGCCGCGATTGTTTCACTCAAATTTTTTCCTTCAATGATCAAGCCTGTATCAATGCTGGCCATTTGCCTGCTGATGTCCGTTCCCCTTTGGGCACAATGCCTCCTGAGCGGACAGGTAACCGATGAAAAGGGAGAACCGCTGGCCGGAGCCAACGTCGTCATCCTGGACAGTGAAAAAGGCGACGCCACAGATTCGGATGGCGTGTTCCGCATTCCCGGCCTTGCCCCCGGCGCCTACGCCCTGCGGGTAAGCTTCGTCGGTTATGAAACCGTCGTTCAGCAATTCGTCATCCGCGACAATGAAACGGAAAAGCAGGTGGATGTCCTGCTGCCCTCCCGCGGCCTGCTGGCCGGAGAGGCCATCGTGCGCGCTACCCGCGCCGGCGCGACTACGCCAATGACCTACACCAACCTCAAAAGCGAAGAATTGCAGCAAAACAACCTGGGAGTGGACGTGCCCTTCCTCCTGCAATGGACGCCTTCGGCCGTCGTCAGCTCCGATGCCGGGGCAGGCGTCGGTTACACCGGCATCCGCATCCGCGGTACGGACCCCACCCGCATCAACGTTACCATCAACGGCATCCCGCTCAATGATGCCGAATCTCAGATCGTTTATTGGGTGAACCTGCCCGACTTCGCCAGCTCCGCCGCCGATGTGCAGGTGCAGCGTGGAGTAGGAGCCTCCACCAATGGCGCCGGGGCCTTCGGCGCGACGGTCAACCTGAATACCGCCCGTTTCGAAGCTCAACCCTATGCCGAGATCAACTCCTCCGCCGGTTCCTTCAATACCCTCAAAGGCAACCTCCGCTTCGGCACCGGCCTGCTCAAAGATAAATTCACCATCGAAGGCCGCCTCTCCCGAATCACCTCCGATGGCTATATCGACCGGGCTTCCTCGGACTTGCAGTCCTACTACCTCTCCGGCGCCTACATGGGCAAGAAAAGCAGCCTGCGCTTCATCACTTTCTCGGGCCATGAAGTGACTTACCAGGCCTGGTACGGCGTACCCGCGGATTCCCTCGATGATCGCCAATCGCGCACCTTCAACCCCGCCGGAACGGAAAAAGCAGGCGAACCCTACGACAATGAGGTGGACAACTACCGCCAAACCCACTACCAACTCCTCTACAACAACCAGTTCAGCGGGCAGTGGAACCTCAACCTGGCCCTGCACTACACCCGGGGCAAAGGCTTCTACGAACAATACAAGGCCGATGAGGCTTTGGGCGACTACGGCTTTGACGATATCAGGGTAGGGGAGGAGCTGATTACTACCACTGACCTCATCAGGCGCCTGTGGCTCGACAACGATTTTTACGGCGCCGTCTATAGCCTTAATTATTTAAGCGATGACAAACGCCTGGACTTCACCCTCGGCGGCAGCGGACATATCTACGAAGGCCTGCACTTCGGCGATGTCATCTGGGCGCGCTTCGCCGGCAACAGCGAGCCGGGCAACCGCTTCTACGAAAACGACGCCCGAAAAACGGACTTCAATATCTTCGGCAAACTCAACTACGAATTGCTCAGCCGCCTGAACGCCTACCTCGACCTGCAGTACCGAACAGTGGGCTACGAGTTCCTGGGCTTCAACCGCCAGGGGGAGAATGTGGATGACAAAGTGGCGCTGCACTTCTTTAACCCCAAAGCCGGCCTGTTCTTCCAACTCAACGGCCGCTCCAGTGCCTATGCCTCCTTCGCCGTAGCCAACCGCGAGCCCAACCGCGACGACTACGTCGATTCCACCTCCGACAGCCGCCCTGGCCCGGAAACGCTCTACAATACCGAACTGGGCTACCAGTACAACTGGCCCCGCGCCGCTCTTTCCGTCAACCTCTACCACATGTTCTACCGCGATCAGCTGGCCCTGAATGGCGAGATCAATGACGTGGGCGCCTATACCAGGATCAACATCGACAAGAGCTACCGCATGGGGGTAGAAGTAGTGGGCGGACTCCAACTGGCGCCCGGGCTTCGCTTCGACGCCAACGCCACCCTCAGCCGCAATAAAGTGGCCGCCTTCACCGAATTCGTGGATGTGTACGACGAGAACTTCAACTGGCTGGGCCAGGAAGCCGTGGAACATGAAAATACCGGCTTGTCCTTTTCGCCAGCCATCATCGCCGGGGGCGGGCTGCGCTATGAGGCCCTGCGCAACAACCGCCGGCACGATCTGGAGCTTTCCCTGTTGTCCAAGTACATCGGCAAACAGTACATCGACAATACTTCGGATGAGGATAACGCCATCGACGCCTATACCTACAGCGATTTTCGCATCGGTTACACCTGGCGCCCCGGCTTCGTCCGCGAACTCAGGCTGACCCTGCTGGTGCAGAATGCATTCGACGCGCTGTACGAGGCCAACGCCTGGTCGTACCGCTATATTTATGGTGGCAGCCCGGCCCTGGACCAGGGCTTCTTCCCGCAGGCGGGCAGGAACTTTTTGCTGGGGGTGAGCGTGGGATTGTGATTGCACCTCGAATGTCGTCAACTTGGCGGATGGCTGGGAAACCCGTCTCTGCGAGGGCGGCAAGCTGGGAGAAGGGGTGAAAGGGTGGCCGCGCTTCTTTCGCCCCCTCTCCCAGTCACTGAGTCTCCCCGTCTTTTCCCTTAAGTTGACGCAATCGGATTGCACCTCGCCTCCCGGCTCCAACTCACCCCGCCTAAAACCAAAGTGGGCGCCCTGGGCTTTAGTTGCCCTTTTTCAGATAAGCCGTAATTTTGGAAAACAAACATTCAGCTATGCCCGCTACCGGCCTGCCAGAAACCGACACTCAAAAACTTTATTCCTATGCGGATTACCTGCTATGGGAAGTCCACTATTTTTCCGGGCCTGGAGATCGATCTCCATGAAGTTTTTAACACCTGGCCTTAATTGAAGGAGGGCGCTAAATCCAAAATAAAAAAACCGGGCAACAGCGATCGCTGTTGCCCGGTTTTTCGTTTTGGAAAAATCCAATCAGTTGCCGGCCGTCCGGATCGTCTTGCGCTCCTTGATGCGGGCTTTCTTGCCCACCAGCCCACGCAGGTAATACAAGCGGGAACGGCGAACCTTGCCGCGCTTGGTCACCTGAATTTCCGTGATATTCGGCGAAGAGAACGGGAAAATGCGCTCTACACCAACGCCGTTGGAGGTCTTCCGCACCGTGAAGGTCTTGGTCGCTCCTTCTCCCTTGATCTGGATCACATCACCGCGGAACGACTGGATACGCTCCTTGTCGCCTTCTATGATCTTATAGCTCACCACGATATTGTCACCCGCCCGAAAGGCCGGGAAATCCTTCTTCGGCATCAACTGTTCCTGTACAAACTTTATAGCATCCATCGTTTTTCGATTTGAAAATTGATAGCGTCTGATTTTAGCCGTGCAAAGGTAAAATCTTTTGCCGGAAAAACCTAAGCCTTAATATGGATTCAGTGAAAAAACTTGGGAACATGAATAAACTTCGGAAGTTTGTCCTTGTTCGCCTCCGATAAACATCCCAAGTTTCCTCCTGCCAGACACTGAAAAAGGCCGGGAGTTCGGCTTCTTTGCCTCAATCACCTGACTGAAAAATAGGACAATATTGCCATATTGCAATGGAACAGGTCACCGCACCACCGTTGCCGAACCTTTCACTTCATAAGGTTCTCCCCTCGGCCCGGTAAAGGTGGCCAGCACCATATATACTCCGGCCGGGGCCTGTTCTCCGGTATTGTTCTTACGGCCGTTCCAGCCTTCATTGGGGTCGGTGGTTTCGAAAACCATTTCGCCCCAGCGGTTCCAGATGCTCAGGTGGAAATTGGTGGCGCCATCCATCAGCCCGACGCCGAAATACAGGTCATTTACTCCATCATCATTTGGCGTAAAGGCATTGGGCAGATAATAACGCACCTCGGGCCGCACATCGATGAGCTGCAGAGCCGTATCCCGGCAACCGCTTGGGTGCGTTACGACCTGCATCACCTCGTACCGGCCGGTATCCGGATAGGTATATACCGGGTTGGGCTGAGTGGAGCGCTGCCCGCTTCCGAAATCGTAAAACCAACCCACGGCAAAGCTGGATTCATCGAAAAAGGACACGGTGGGGATGATGTTGCTGGGCTGCTCCGGGCTGAAGGAAAAACCGGCCACCGGTGAGGGCAGCACCGTGATCAGTTCCCCGAAGGTAGTGTCCGTCTGGCATCCGAGGGGTGAAACGACATCCAGGCTGACCGTGTAAGTCCCTGCACTATTGTAGATATGGGTGGGGCTCACGACGGTATCCGTGCCCCCGTCCCCGAAATCCCAGAGAATGTCATAGGCCTCGCTGATGGGGAAGGACAGGTTGTTGAAGAATATCTCAGCCGGCTCACAACCTACAAAGGCGCTGGGAGCGATTATCAGAAGTTCTGGTATGGGGTAATAAGGCAGCACCCTGGTTTCCGAATCTTCGCAGCCATTGACATCTGTTACCGTCAGGGTGACGGGGAAATCGCCGGGTTCACGGTAAACGTGGCGGGGGTTCTGCTCCTCCGAACGGTTGTCGTCGCCAAAGTCCCAGGCCCAATCCGTAATGGCGCCGCTGCCCGATGCGGAGGCGTCGGTAAACAGGCTTGGCCCGGCCCGGCAGGTATCGTAATCATAACTGAAATCCGCTTCGATCTCCGGAAATATCTGCACCCTGATTTTGGCCGTATCCCCGCATGCCGTGCCGGGGTTGAGAATGAGCGTGCCGAGATAGGTGCCCGTGTCGGGGAAACTGACCGTCGGCTCCCATTGGCTGAAAGCCTGAGGCGTTCCCCCTATGTCAAATGTCCATTCCCAGACATCGATATAGCTGCGCTGGAAGCTTTCGTTTTGAAAACTGATGGTGTTTTCTCCGCAGGATGTAATGACGAATTCCTGTTGGTTGATCACTTCATCGGAGTTGATCTGGGCCACTACCGTTGGGTCGCAGCGCGCCACGTTGAACTGAAAGTCGCGAAATACGGTGCTCAGGAGCTGCCCGTTGCGGTACTCTTCCACACAGACGCCCACCACGAACTGCCCGAGTATCATGGGCGTACCCGTGATCATCCCGGTATTCGGGTCGATGCTGATCAGTGGGTTGCCGCCCATTGGGGCAGATACGGAGTAATTGGGCGCCAGAAAGGTGACCGGGTTGTAAGGCGGCGGACAGGCCGGGTCGGGCTGAGCGCCGATACAGGTATTGTAAAGGCTCGGATTGTCGGTGATCGGCCCGCCGCCCTGCAGCGGAGGGCAAAACTTGTACACCAGTTGGTCGCCGTCGGCATCCGTGGCGGAATGGTCAAACTCCAGCGGCGCACCCGCACAAATGACAATGGGGGGGAATTCATCGAATACCGGGCTGTTGTTGCACAACTGCTGAGCCAGGGGGGTGATCTCAATGGTATGCGTTGCACCGGTATTTTCCGGGTCGAAAATGTTGTTGATCGTGACGTTCCGGCAACAACGCTGATAAGAAATGTGGTAGCTCCTGTCGGAAAGCGGAAGCTGGGCCTGAAACTGGTAAATGCCTTCCTGCACGCATACGTCAGGGGGAATGAGGCAGGGATAATCCGGCTCATCCACCTCGTTGACGTCCAGCAGCGGCGCATCGATGCGCCGGAATGGCGTAAACTGGCTTTGCAGCTCGCATCCATCCCCCGAACAATTGTAAACGGCTATGAATGCTACCGGGTCGAAATCGGCGCAGTCCGTGCAGTTGCAGTCCCGGTAAACTTTCAGGGTGAATTCGTACAGCCCGTTGCCCAGGCATTCATAGGTCATCACGCCTCCGATGATGTGCTTGCCATAAACGGCCGGCGCCAATGCCAGCAGGCCGGCAACCAGGGCCAATAGTTTTCGTCCCTTCATCCTCCGCAATAGTTTTCTTTTTCTTTTAACAACATTTTTTGCCCGCCCCAGGCCTACTCAACCCACCATTCCACCATTCCACCCAACCAGCCCCAGCTGCGGCTTCGGAAGTTCGGCCTGGGCCGTGCTCTGATAAACTTCCGAAGTTTTATCGAGCAAAATCACCACCGCCCCTCACTGCACCAGGGTAGCAACCCCGCGCAGCTCCATGGCTTCTCCCCTTGGGCCTGTATAGCGCACCAGGCAGAAATACACGCCGGCAGGCAGCGGGTTGCCGGTGTTTTGTTTCCTGCCGTTCCAGCCATCCATGGGGTCTTCCGAACGGAATACCTCCTCTCCCCAGCGGTTCCAGATGCTCATCTCAAAGGCCTTCAGGCCGCGAAGATAACCCTTGCCTAAAAATACATCGTTGGCCGAATCGCCGTTGGGGGTAAAGGCATTGGGCAGGAAATAGGTGACTTTTGGTACAACGTCAACAAGCTGCAGGGTCGTATCCCGGCAACCACTCGGATGCGTGACGATCAGCCGGACTTCATGCAGGCCCGTGTCCGGGAAGGCGTAACGGGGGTTTTGTGCAGTGGAGTAGAAACCGCCCCCGAAATCCCAGTACCAGCGGTCGGCCCCGGCAGAGCGGTCGGTAAACGCCACCTCGGCATTGAAGTTGTCGATCTCCTGAGGGCTGTAACTGAAATCGGCTACCGGCGAGGGTTCGATGGTGATCAGGTTGGTGAATACCGTATCTGTCTGGCAACCGATGGGCGAAACGACCGACAGCCCGACCGAGAAAACGCCCGCTCTGGTAAAACTGTGTTCCGGGCTTATGTCGCCGGAACTGCCCCCGTCGCCGAAATCCCAGAGAATGTCGTACGCTTCGTTGATAGGGGTTGAAAGATTGTTGAAAATGATGTTCCCCGGGGCGCAGCCGGTAAAGGAACTGGGCGAAACGATAAGCAGCGCCGGCACGGGGAAATACTCGATCTCCCTGCTAATGGAGTCCCGGCAGCCGTTTACATCCGTAACCCTGAGGCTTACCTGCCTTAGCCCGGGTTCGCGGTAGCTATAGCTTGGGTGCTGGTTGCTGGAACCCTGCCCGTCTCCGAACGCCCAGCTCCAGTTGTCGATTGGAGCGGCGCCGGTGGACAGGTCTCTGAAATCTACAGGGCCGGCTACGCAGGTGTCGTAGTCATATTCGTAATCGGCTTTGATTTCGGGAAATATGCGGACCACGATCCGGGCGGTATCCCCGCATTCGGTGCCGGGGTTGAGGTAAAGCCTGCCCGAATATTCCCCGACACCCGGGAAGTTGACAACGGCATTCCAGCTGTTTATGATGGTGTCCCGCCCGCCCAGGTCAAACGACCAGTAAAACTGTTCGATATAGGCCTGCTGGAAACTCTGGTTGACGAAATTGATGCGGGTATCCCCGCAACGGGTTAGCAGGAATTCATTGCCGTTTATTCTGGCGTCCTCCCGGATATCTGCCACCACCGTCGGGTCGCAGGTGGTGACGTTGAACTGAAAATCCCGGAACACCCTGCTCAGCAACTGGCCGTTCCGGTATTCCTTGACGCAGACACCTACCACGAACTGCCCCTGGTTCTGAGGCGTGCCGGTAATCAGGCCGGTATTGACATCGATGTTGATGTTGGCATTGGCGCCCAATGGGTCGAGGGCGCTGTAAAAGGGGGCGACGAAGGTAACGGGGTTGTAGGGGGGCGGTGCGTCCGGGTTGGGCGCCACGCCGTCGAATGCGAAGGGGAACTGAAAGTTGAGCCCCCCGCCCAGAAAGGGCGCACAGAATTCGTACACCAACTGGTCGCCTTCTGCGTCGGAAGCGGAATGGTCGAACTGGAAGGGCTCGTTGGCGCACAAAACGACGGGGGGGAAGCCATTATAGGTAGGGCTGTTATTGCATTCGGCCTGAGCAGCAGGGGTCAGCTCCATAAAGTAGGATGCTCCCGAACCGCCGGGATCCACGATATTGGTGATGGTGTTGTTGCGGCAACAACGCTGGTAAACGATATAGTAACTCTTGTCCGACACGGGCAGGTCGATAACGGGAAAGGAATACGCGGCCTGCTGGACGCATACGTTGTCCGGAACCAGCAGGCAGGGGTTGCCCGGGTTGGGGTCAACCGGCGTAACGGCCGGCGGGCCCAGCGAGAAATTGAAAACCGGCGTGGGCTGGCCCTCCCGGTAAACCGTCACACTGGCCTGATAAGGGGCTCCGGGAGCCGAATCGAAAAGCGCGCCGCCGCCCTGGCAGTCCCGGTAAATAAACATCCTGAAGCGGTATGCCCGGGAGTTGCCCGCGGGGTCGCCGTTCGTCCAGCCCAGGCATTCGTATGTGATCTCTCCTCCGATGATGTGGGCGCCAGGCAGGGGAAGGGCGGCCAGCAGGATGAGGAAAGTGGCCAGCGTGCGTAATAAATGGTCCAAGCGTGTCGTTTTTAAAAATTTCCCGGCCTGAAAAACAATACCAGGCCTGATTTCAAGTTGTAGAATAAGTTTCGAAAATAGTGTTGCCTTTATTAATTGGGTCAAGATAAATATAGTTTTCAAAACAGCTGCGTTTTGAAATTATATTTCGGCAGTTGGCAATTCTTTTGACAGAACAGCTGCCGGCTGCGTTTTGGGAGGCCTTTTATCCTGGCCCTGTTCGTTAAAAAAAGCCCTTGGGGCGGTTTGTGCTGCCCGGAACCGATTATCGTTGTGCATCGAAGTACTCAATGGATTAAACCCTGAATGCATTATGACGACCTTTACAAATGAAAGGGCTGCTATGGTTCAAAACTACGATCTCGACAACGCCCTGGCCGTCCTGCGCCAGGGAGGCCTGATCCTGTATCCCACCGACACGGTCTGGAGCATCGGATGCGACGCAACCCACGCCCCGGCCGTCAGCCAGCTCCGCCAGATCAAGCGAACGGACAAGTCCTGCAGCCTCGAAATCCTGGTCAACTCCCTGGAAATGCTTCGCCACTATGTCGGGCGCCTCCACCCCCGCATCGAAACCCTGCTGCTCTACCACGTCCGCCCGCTGACCGTCTGCTATGAGCAGGGCCGCAACCTGCCCGGCAACCTCCTTGGGGAAGACGGCAGCGTTTATATCCGCCTGGTGCAGGATTCCTACTGCGCCGGGCTCATCGAAAACCTGGGCCGGCCCCTGGTCGCAACACCCGCCGACCTGCGCGGGGGCTTCTTCCCCATCAACTTCGGCGCCATCAGCTCCGATGTCATCGAACGGGTGGATTATGTGGCCCGGCACCGCCGAAGCGATAAATCCCCCGCCCAACCTTCCGTGATGGTGAAGCTGTCGGTAAAGGACGAACTGGAATTCCTCAGAGAATAATAGCCCGCCCCAAATGCACTGCTCATCCACTTTTCACCCCCGCCGGCGAACTTTTTTGCCCGCCCGGATTGTTATATCCACGGTTCGGAAAGGTTCTTCTTCCCAGGCGCCTGGAAAAAATCCGGAAAAACTTTTGCTGAAATAAAGAAAGCTTTATCTTTGCATCCTCAATTGAAAGACGGCTCCGTAGCTCAATTGGATAGAGCATTCCGGCCCACGGCCGGAAAGGTTTCAGGTTCGAATCCTGAGGGCGGAACCGCTGACGATAAAAGAACATTTGAAAAGAGACGGCTCCGTAGCTCAATTGGATAGAGCAT
>CAUJDW010000033.1 GCA_963169455.1 Bacteroidota bacterium
TTCATTTCCATCTCAATACCGCCCTAACGGCGGTGTCGCTGGCCAAAGTGGCACACCACTTGCACAAGCCTGCACACGAGCGGGGAGCTTTCTCCATGGCCGACATCAAAACCCAATATGCCAACGATTTACTGCTGAGCCGATTTATTGCCACGTTTGGCACCGGCTCACAGATGTCAAAAATTAATTCTATCCGCGAGCGCTTCAGAAAACTCGGCAGCATCGCTGCCTGATTCGCCACGGACTATTGGTAAACGTATGTAACTTCTAAAGAGCGGGGTGTCGCTCACCGCGCTTAGGGAATGCGGGAAGCGGTTCGCTCCAACTGCTTCTGCAGGCGGGGCCATCCGGGCGGGCTTGCGACGTTTACTAAACCTCCAAGGTTTAGTAAACGTATGTAACTTCTAAAGAGGGGGGTGTCGCTCACCGCGCCTGGCAGATGCGGGAAGCGGTTCGCTCCAACTGCCGGCGGGGTTATCCAGACTGCTGCATTCCCCGAATGCAAAGCAGTCCGGGACAAAGGTTAGGATCAGTGCCTAACTAAAGGGAAGATGCCTCTGCAAGCGCCCCCTCCCCGCGATTCCCCAAATCCTGGTGGCAAAGCCCCATCCTGGTTAGCGCACCGCGGGCCACAGGCCCGCGTTCCAAGTCCAGGTTGGCAAAGCCCTAATCCTGCCCATCCTGCCCATCCCATAAACCTGGTTCAAACAGCGTTGGCAAAGCCCTCTCCCCGCCATCCCCCAAATCCTGGTTATCCCACAAATCCGGGTTCAGGCAGCGTGGAAAAAAATACCTTGACTACATTGTTTTTTTTCTTCCCCTGCTTGTTCATGTGGGGAAAATTGCTATATTTATGGCAGCCCCCGGAATGACAGCAACGAGGCAAGGGATTCCTAACCATTTGAAAAACCAGCTTCGAATGAAAAAAACGGGCCGCGCTCTGGCCATTTTTCTTTTTGTGTTTTTAGGGTTCGACTCTTCCCTGATGGCTTTTCAGCAGGGGGATTCTGCTATGGCCTATCCCAGGGAGCACTATGAATTTCTGGAAAAGGAGTTGCAGGAATACAGGCAATTTCTGCAGCAGGAGCGCAGGGAGCACCGGGGCTTTCTGGAAGATCATTACAACAAAATCCGGGATGTGGGGGCAATCGCGCTATTGCTCTTTACAGGCATTCTGGGCTTTTTTGGATGGAAAACCTGGAGGGATATCAGCGCCCAGAGGGCCTTGCTGGGGGATGAAGCCCGGGAGAGGTTGGCCGCCGAACTCGAAAAAGCCCGCAATGAACTGCTTGCCGAAACGAACCGGCAAATAGACATTTCGAAATCCAGGTTCGAGCGCGAAATGCGGGACATTTTTTCTTCGAACCTCGAAAATTACGACGAGAAATACCAGGCTGCCCTCAAATTGATCGGATATCAACTGGCCGTGGAAAAGGGCCGTTATTTGCTGATTGGCGCGTCGGAAAAGCTGGCGCAGATGCAGGAAGAGGGCGCCGAGATCCAATTGTTCAGCAGGGCATTGAGCCCGCCGGAAGTTTTCATAGCCTCGGCCGGGAAAAAGCCCAGGCTGGACAAAACCGATGTCGTGATCTACCGCTCCAATGCAGATGCAGACGGAGAGGATGCCTACCTGAAAGATGATCTTTTGCCACACCTGTCCGGGCAGGGCGAAAAACTGCCTCTTGTCGTATATGCCAAAGGTTTCGGCGAGTTCATCAAGAACGAAACGCTGGCGGAGCTGAACCGCTATTTGCTGTTTCAAATGGCGAACAACCCCGGCACGCTGATCGACAACACGGCTTCTTCGTTCCGCTCCTTCAAACTGATAACAAAACGCAACCCCCCGGCCCTATGAAGCAGGTTCGCATACTCAGCGTGACATTCGACACGGAGATCGCCTCCTACGAGACGCCGGCCTTCCGGGGCGCGGTGATCGAGAAGGTGGGCCTGGAGCACGAGTACTACCACAACCACAACAATGCCCCCGGCGCCCGGGTGGCTTTCCACTACCGCTACCCGCTGGTGCAGTACAAGCGCCGGCAACGCAGGCCGTCCATCGTTTTCATCGACAAGGGGGTGGACGAAGCGCAACACTTTTTCACGAAGCCGGACTGGAGCCTGAACTTCGCCGGCCGGGAGTACCAGGCGTCCATTTCCGACCTGCGGGTGCGGCAATACCCGCTGGGCGTCACCGACGAGCCCCACTACTACCTGCTTCGCCGCTGGATGGGGCTCAACCAGGAGAACTACGAAAAGTACCGGCAGATGGAAGGCATCGCCGAAAAATCCGCTTTTCTGGAGAACATTCTGGCGGGCCACATCCTGGCTTTCGCCCAGGGCGTCGGGCACCGCTTCGAGCGCCGCTTCGATGTGTCGATCCTGGAAATCCAGGGCGCCCGCTTTCACCCCTTCGAAGGCATACACAGCCTGATATTCAACCTGCGCTTCAAGGCCAACGTGCTGTTGCCGGCCTATATCGGGCTGGGCAGGGGCGTGAGCCAGGGCTACGGGCTGCTGAGCAAATATGACCCTAATCGAAAAAAAGGAAATTTTACCGCAGATGAATAAACAACTGTATGTAGATGCGCTGCTGGATGGGCTGGGGGAGGGCAATGCCGATTTGGAACAGGCGAAGCGCCTGTGCGGCTTCCCGCTGGAAGGTAATCAGCCTGCGCTTTTGGAATCCATTCTGGGCAAAATCGGCGGCGCGGATATCAGCCGGCAGTTCATTCCCGGCAGGCTGACACTGGAAAAGGAGAAGGCCGCCGATTCGGTTTTTGCCCATGAATCCGTTGAGGCAAGCCCCGGCGAATGGTTTGATGAGGCCAGAAAAGGCCTGGCGGTGCTGCAGCAGGCTTTCGCCAACCGGCAGGATAGCGCAGCTTACCGTTATACCCTGTACCATTTTATGCACGCCTACGGCGCCCGGGTGGCCTATCGCCCGGAAGGCCAATCGGCAGACGCCAGCCTGTTCGACCGCAACCGGGTGCTGGCCGCCGTGTCGCAGTGCCTGGAACATACCGGCGGGGAAGCGAAGTTTTTGTTGCTGAAAGGGGCGGTGAGTGGGATACAAACCTATATTTACAATGATATCAAGGCGGAGCAGGCAGGAGAAGCTGATAAGGCTTCGAAGAAATTGAGGGGGCGTTCCTTTCTGGTGGAATTTATCAACCAGGTGGTTTCGGAAAGTATTGTGGAACAATTGAGCCTGGAGCAGGCCAATATCCTCTTTGTTGGCGGAGGGCAGTTTGCTATTCTGTTGCCTGATACGAATGAGATACAGCAAAAACTGCCAGGGCTTTTAAAGGAAATAAACCTGGGCCTGCTGGAACGGGTTGGCATGCACCTGGGGCTGATTACGGCATGGGCGTCCTGCAGTGGTAATCTCGCAGCGGATTTTGCAAGGTATTATTCTGAGGTTAACAAGAAACTGGAGGCATCAAAATTTAAAAAACATCAGCAATATCTGGTGTCTTTTTTTGAACAGTTCGAAAACAGCGGCAGGCTGAGCAACAATGAAGAGGAAGAAAAAGAACTGGGTGCAAGGGCGCCATACGCCAGGTATATTCTGGAAGTATCTGCAGAAAGCGAAAGCGCTCTGATAGCATTGTCCAGCGCTATCGATGAAAAAAGGTACAGGCCAGCCATTTGTTCTCTGGGCTTCCTGAAGAAGCATTTTTACATCGTAAAGGAAGAGGAGGAACAAAAAGGCCAGGAGCGGGCCATATTGCTGGCATTTCTGGAACAATACGAGCCCCTTTTCTCTCAGAATGGCTTAAGCCTAAAAATTAGCGCCTTGAATGAGCCTGATTTATTGGGTTCCATACATGACTTTAGTTCGTTGAATTTGGAAATAGCATTTGGTTTCCGCTTTTTTGGCAATGAAGCGCCCATTTACCCTACGAAAGAAGGATTTGCCAAGGAGGCAACTGCCGGATCTGTAATGCTTTTCGAAGACCTGGCTCGCCTGAATGAAGATGGCGCCCCCGGGCTTGCTTTTGAACAGCTGGGCGTCATGCGCCTGGATGTGGATGATCTTGGAGCAATTTTTGCTGCTGGGCTTGAAGGAAATGCAAGCATGGAACGCCTTTTGTGCCTGAGCCGTGAGTTTCAGCTTTTTTTCGGTGGTTACTTTAACCTGCTGGCGGAAAGACGCTATATCTACGTGACTTATTCCGGGGGAGACGACGCCTTCGTCATTGGTTCCTGGATCAACACGCTTAATTTTGCCCAAGGCCTGGAGGAGGCTTTCCGGAAATTCACCTGTGGGAACAAAAAAATCAATTTCAGCTCGGGCATATTTCTTTGCAGCCCCCATTATCCTGTGCCCCGCCTCGCCAGGGAGGCAGCGCGGTTGGAGAAAAAGGCCAAAAGTTATCCGAAGGAAGCAAAAGAAGTCGATAAAGATAAAAATGCCCTGCACGTCTTTAACCATACCCTGCCCTGGGATCGTTTTGGAGAAGCCATGCGTTTTTCAACCCGCCTGATAGATGCTGTCAGAGAGATCCAAAACCAGCGTATCCGCCGTTCATTGCTCCAACGTTTTTTGCGCATTATTCAGTCCACCAGGGAAGACGACTTTCAGTACTACCGCCAGGTGGCTTCACTACACAACCTGATGGCCCGGCAAGGATTTTCCAGGCAAAAGATTGAGGGTGACGAAAAACTCTTGAGTGGATCCGGAAAAATCGTCAAAGAACTTCTGGCCAAAATGAAGGCAAGCCGGGAAGAATTCAATGATTATACCATACCCTTACATATCGCATTATATCAATCCAAAAATGATTAAGCTATGGCTATAGAACGAATGGATAAGGCCACTGCCCAGGAAATCAACCAGGAAGCCTGGGACCAGGCGGATGCCTTTGTCAATAAGGACCGCCTGAAGACGCATCAATTGCGCAACATTTTTTCTGCCATCGAAAAGATGCGCACTCTGTACAAGCGCATCCAAAGAATCAAGGAACAGGAAAAACGGCAGCCTCTGATCGATGACCTGGGTATGCAACTTGTTCTGCTCAAACCCAAAATCGCCTACGCGGCAGGTAAACAGCGCAGCGTGCGTTATAATTTCTTCCCCTTCGTGCAAGGGGCCATGGATGCCGTGGAAAAATCGAAGGACAAGGATAAAGCCTACCAGAATTTCTTTGCATTGATGGAGAGCGTGGTAGGATATCACAAATATTTCGAATCCCGGTAATGTAAAAAACGCAAAGGCCTTCCTGGCCTGAAAATTTTAAAGCAAAGCCAAATTTCTGTTTGGTTAAAAAAATCAAAAATGGCAGCACAAACCCTCATACCAACCTTCGAAGCGAACCTTATCCTCAGGGGCAAAATCGAATGCCTTACCGGCCTGCATATCGGGGGCAGCAAAGAAAAAATGGAGATCGGCGGGGTGGACAGCATTGTGGTGCGCACGCCGCGCAACGATTATCCCTACATCCCGGGAAGTTCCCTGAAAGGCAAGATGCGCCACCTGCTGGAATATATCCTTGGTGGTGTTGGAGAGCCTGTTTTTCAATCCGAAAAGGATTCTATCCAGGATGCTTTGGGCAATGTTTCCCGTAAAAAGGAGATTGTCCGCATATTCGGGGCGGGCGCCAGTGAGCGGGAGATCGAAAAAAACAGGTTGGAAAACATCGGCCTGACCCGCCTCGTGGTGCGCGACGCCATGCCTGATGATGAAACCATCAAAATGTGGGATAACCTGGGCTCGGATGCGCACTTCACAGAATACAAAGCGGAAAACACCATTGACCGCCTGACCTCTGCGGCCAACCCGCGTTTTATCGAACGGGTGGTGGAGGGCTCAATGTTCGATTTCGAAATGGTTTACAGCGTATTTGCGATCGGAGAGGATTACGTGGCTGAAACCAATACCGACCTCAAAAACCTGCTCATGGGCCTGCGCCTGCTGGAAAGTTCTGCGCTAGGAAAGAGCGGTAGCAGGGGATATGGAAAGATTCGCTTCCACCTCGCTCCTCCGGTTTGGCTGAAACGCCCGGATTACGAGCAGGGTACGGAAAACTGGAAAACTGCCCGTAAGCCGTTGCCAGAAAAATTGTTAGGGCTGGATGAGGTGCAATTTGAACACATCCAATACAAGTAACCATGAAGTGCACAATAGTTTACCTGGAGCCCCGAAGCAGCTACAAGGCGGACTTGCATTCCGACACCCTCTGGGCAGCTTTGTGCTGGGCTTATCGCATGGTTCATGGGGCCGACGCACTGGAAAAATTGATCAAAGCTTACGAGGGAGAAGCAAACGGCTACGAACCTTTTTACATTTCTTCTACTTTCCCATTCCAGGAAGGAGCGGGAAAACCCGTGTTGTTTTTTCCTTTGCCTCTGGGCCAATCCGGCTTTGAGTTATCAGAGAAAGCTTCTTTTGAAAAAACGAAATCCGAGCTTCGCGAATGGAAAGCCCTGGGGAAACAACATCTGACAGACTTAAATGTCTTCCAATATGCCTACGGGGGCAAGGACGCTCCCCGGGAGATGCTCAAAGTTCCGAAAATGGATGTGCGACCCATGACCCATAATACCATAAGCCGCCTGACTGGCAGCACATTGAGTATTAAGGAACGCGGCCAACTCTTTCACATGGAAGAGCGCTTTATAAATTCCACTCAGGCAGGAAGAAAAGCTGGTTTGTATTTTCTGTTGAAAGGAAACATCCCGAAAAGGCTGGAGGGCGCTCTCCGCTTTCTGGAACACTATGGTATAGGTGGAGACCGAAGTATTGGCAAAGGCGCCTTCAGGATAGAATGGGAGCAATTTGAACTGGAAGAGCCTGCAGATGCCAACGCCATGATCACTCTATCCCTTTACCGTCCTACTGAACAGGAGCGGTTGGTTTGGCAAAAAAGCCAGGGCCTGAATTACAAACTGATTGCCCGCAGAGGCTGGAAGAGCTTGCAGGCCAAAGGGGCTTCCAAGCAACCGATGCTCTATTTCACGGAGGGTTCGGTATTCCCGCTTGCAGGGCAAGAGGCGGAAATTTACGGCGGCAACCTCAAGGTTGGCCGCCATGACGGCAATTTCGACATTTACCAATACGGCTACGGGTTCATGGTCAAAATAAAAATATCCTAATCATGAAAATCAGGCTGCACACCCTCAGCCCCCTCCATATCGGCACCGGCGAAGAGCTGGCGCCCCTGGACTATGTGGTTTACGGAGGCCAGTTCTACCGCCTCAGCCAGCAGAAGTTCCTGGACTTCGTGAGCCGCGAAATACCTGGCGGCGCCGGGGAGTTTTCCAGATGGGTCAGCGAGCGTTTCGCAGCCATGAAGGACATCCGCGATAACCGCGAGCTTTCCGATGCGGAGGGGCGCATGAACGCCTATTATTTCAGCCGCGACATCGGCCAGGAGCAGGCTTTCCTGAACTTCCTGCGCCGGCCGGAAAACGAGATATTCACTGCCCCCGCCATCCTCGATGAGCGCACCCGGCAGCGCAGCCGGAGTGAAAAAGCCGTGTCGCTGGGGCGGGTGCGGGAGGCCATCAAAAACGGGCGGAACAAACCGCTCGTGCCCGGCAGTTCACTTAAAGGCGCCCTGCGCACCGCCGTGTTTTACCACTACCTCACTCAATACGCCGACAGCGCCCGCATCGAGCGGCTGGTGCGCGAACAACTGGACGAAAAGCGGGCGAAGAAGGAACGCTTCGCCCTGCCCCTGGCGCATGAGGCCTTCTTCTGCGCTGTCGAAGACCGCCATAACGGCCGGGTGAAAAAGGACGACGAGAAAATGGACCTCTTCAAGCTGGTGCGGATTTCCGATGGCCATGTGGCGGGGGAGGGGCATTCCCTCAGCCTGGCCAAGGTCAACATCTACCTGGTGGAAAAACAGATGAGCCGCGACCGGAGCAAGTCCTTCTTCATCGCCAGCCAGCAGCCCCAGGCGTCCTACTGCGAAAACATCACGCCCGGCGCCATCATTGAATCCGAGATAGACTTCGACATCGACTTCCTGCTGCGCCTGCACCCCCTGATAAAAGACGGCGCCGTGCCTGCCGGCGATTTCCGGCAGTGGATCGGCATCGAGGAAAAAGTGAAACAACTCTTTGGGCTGGACCTGAACACCCTCACCGAGGCCAATAAAAACGAAAAGAAAGCGGAAGTGATCCGGCATTTGCTGGGCTGCCTCAAAACCTTCAGCCGGAAACAGCTATGGGCCACCCGCGACTGGCTGGCCCACTTCGAAAAGAACGACCCCAAAGATTTTTACACCAGCCGCATTAAAAAAGGCTTTGCGCCGGTTTTCCAGCGGGAGAAGGCCGAGGCCGGCCTGCTCCACCTCGGCTACGCCACCGGCTTCGACGGTATGACCGCCCTGTTGTACTTCCTGGCCGACGACCGCCGCAAGGCCCTCTTCAAAAAGGTGATGGAACGCTTCGGGCTGGGCAACAAACCCGGCAACCGCGGCCAATACACCCCCAACCCGGACCGCTTCCCCAAATCCAAACGCCTGGTGGAAACGCCCGGCGCCATACAGCCCATGGGCTGGCTGGAAGTGCTGGAGGAAGGCCAGGAACCGCAACCGCTCCCTGCTGCGGGTGATGAGCGCTCAGGCGAAACGCTCCCCCCTGCGGCCCCTGAACCGGTAGCCCCGGCGGAACCGCAATTCTACGACAAGGAGATCAACTTCAAACGCCCGCCGGACCTCGACGCCGTGGTGGCCAAACCGGGCCGGCCCAATGTAGTGAAGGTGTACCTCCGGCCCGGCGAAATGCAGGAGATGAACCTGATGGGGTATAACAACCCGCTTGAAGCAGGGGCAGTGCTGGTGGTGCGGCCGGAGTTCAATAAAAAGGGTGTGTTGGTGCAGGTGGCGTTTAGGAAGTTGAAGTAATTGGAACAAGCAAGAAATTGGATGGCGCTTGAATTGAGTATTTTTAACTTTTATCGGGAAAAAGTAGTAGTTTCGCAGGGAGAGCCATCCAGCTAAGTTCGGACTACGGCAATCATTATCGAGTTACAGAGTGTCTTCAATACTGTCTTCTGAAGAGTTGAACGACCCTAGTTCAAGCCTCTGTTTATCAATAAATTATGTGAGAATGGATGCTGGAATTCTCTCCCTTATCTCCTCCGGCCGTCTCCGCCAGGCCCTGGAAACCCTGGAGTCCATGCAACCCAACCTGCCCGGGCTGGAAGCATTGCGGGATGCCTATAACGAGTTGCAGCTTGCCCATTTGCAGGAGCGGGTTAGTTGGGAGCAGTACAAGCAAAACCGGGAAGAGCTGGCGGGGCGGATCAGCGCGCTTGCCGAGCAGTTGAATAGCCCCGGCGGCGGCGCAGTATCGGCTGTGCCGGTCATTCCCCTGCCGATTCTGGCGGTCACTTTTGCCGACCGGCTGGTGGAACAATGGGAGGACCTCTTCAAAAAGTTTTCCTTCACCGGCGGCAAGGCCTGCACCTGGGAAAAGCGCCTCGCTTTTGACCCCTACCGCATCATCCTTTTCGACAATACCGACCTGATGGGCGAGCGGGAGGCCGAAGAATCCTTCCTGAAGATGGACCAGCGCAAGAAGCGGCAGGAGCGCGAGCTGCAGATGGAATATTGCCTGTCCAATTCCACTGCTTACCTGCTGCATTACGGCAATTACCTGAGCTGGCTGGAAGCCCACCGTGCCCGCGCCCACGCCGCCAACTCCAAATTCGCCCTCTACGCCCGGCTGAAGGAGCTGGTGGATTTCATTAAAGCCATTGAAGCATAATAGTTTTCAGCCGGCAAATCCCTATCTTCAGGGCGGGCATCACCGGAGTTCTTTGACATTGCGGAACTTCATCAGCAGCCCGGCGCGGCTGCCCGGGCGGTTTGCAGAGCTGAGCCCGGCCCAGCCGGAAGAGGCTCCTGGACAATTTGTACATTGTCCTCTTTCCTCCGCCCCGCAGCTCCGGAAGTTGTATTCTGAAATTAACGATACAAAGCATACCCTGAATAGGGTATAAATCGATATTATGTTAAATAGCCCGGCTGAAAAAACAGTATAAAGCACTGGCAACCAATGCTGAACACATTATGCCCGGAGGCACTTTCAGTTAAAACCGAAAATCGTTAATTTTTTAATTTGTTTCGATGGGTGGCTTGGCGGATAAAAAATTGATTTTCAGTAAATTAATTGTTTTTCTGGCCTCGTTTTATGAATAAAAACGCAGATTTGTGACAGGGTTTTTTGCTGAAAAAACGCATTAAAATTCCAATAATATGGCTTTTTTGAAGAACCAGGGTGTTAAATGTATGATATGTTGTACATTGCCGTACAGTTTGTTCTGAACATATTAAAACTCCTAAGGATAGGAGCGCCCATGCACGGTAGTTAGCACTGCGAAAGTTCGTCTGGTTGTAGTTCACAATGTTCTGTTGCATAGGAGCGCCCATGCACGGTAGTTAGCACTGCGAACGTCACACGGTAGCTGGCACCCAAAGTGGGGCCAAATAGGAGCGCCCATGCACGGTAGTTAGCACTGCGAAGTTTCCACCCAGATAACCTTGCCGATATTACTGATAGGAGCGCCCATGCACGGTAGTTAGCACTGCGAACGGTTCTCCCATACATAAGTAACAGTGTCTTGCCCATAGGAGCGCCCATGCACGGTAGTTAGCACTGCGAACACATCCAGAGAACTCTTTTCATTCGCTAGTACCTATAGGAGCGCCCATGCACGGTAGTTAGCACTGCGAACGCCTGTTTTACTTTTTTCCTCTTCTTTTTTCTTTTATAGGAGCGCCCTTGCACGTTAGTTAGAACTGCGAACGGTTGAAGCACCAAGCTGTCGCAACCATTGCTGATAGGAGCGCCCATGCACGGTAGTTAGCAC
>CAUJDW010000034.1 GCA_963169455.1 Bacteroidota bacterium
ATACCACTGGCCTTCCCGCTGAAGTTTGTTTCAATCCTTCTTATCCTGGAAATCGCTCGGGAAGTGTCATTCGAAAGTACTACCGGCCAACAATGCGGGATGTTTCAATCCTTCTTATCCTGGAAATCGCTCGGGAAGTCGGCTTCAGAAAAGCAGGCTTTTTACGGGTTTATGTTTCAATCCTTCTTATCCTGGAAATCGCTCGGGAAGTTCGTGTATGTGTTATTTTCGCCGGCATTATAACCAAGTTTCAATCCTTCTTATCCTGGAAATCGCTCGGGAAGATTACTCCTTCCGGCTGTTGCTTTCGTCGTATTTCGTTTCAATCCTTCTTATCCTGGAAATCGCTCGGGAAGGCAGTCCCGGGTTTCCGACGATGTGGCGCGGCTCAGTTTCAATCCTTCTTATCCTGGAAATCGCTCGGGAAGAAGATCCTGGAAATGCCGCTCGACGAGATACAGGCAGTTTCAATCCTTCTTATCCTGGAAATCGCTCGGGAAGGATAAAGGAGGTTTATACGCATTTCAACATTCAGTTGTTTCAATCCTTCTTATCCTGGAAATCGCTCGGGAAGTAGTTGCGTTGCGGAAGTCTTGAACGAAGAAATGTCGTTTCAATCCTTCTTATCCTGGAAATCGCTCGGGAAGAATACTTGAATTTCGTGGCCCTTTTTCGCTACCCGGGTTTCAATCCTTCTTATCCTGGAAATCGCTCGGGAAGAAAAGATGGACGCGGCGAAACTATCCGAATGACGCGGTTTCAATCCTTCTTATCCTGGAAATCGCTCGGGAAGCTGGTTCCGGGGTAGGGATTTTTCATTAACAAATGTGTTTCAATCCTTCTTATCCTGGAAATCGCTCGGGAAGCCGTAATTATTTCTTAACATGCCCCGGGGACGGGGCGGTTTCAATCCTTCTTATCCTGGAAATCGCTCGGGAAGCTGTTGTAACATCTTTCATATCAGAATTTTATTTTCTGGTTTCAATCCTTCTTATCCTGGAAATCGCTCGGGAAGCCTGCGGATGGAATCGAACCACCGCCCACCGGAGTAGTTTCAATCCTTCTTATCCTGGAAATCGCTCGGGAAGCACCTCCGCCCGTCACATTGACTTGTAGCCTGTTATGTTTCAATCCTTCTTATCCTGGAAATCGCTCGGGAAGTTTCCTTTGTTTGCCCGAGCATCGAGACGGAAGCGATGTTTCAATCCTTCTTATCCTGGAAATCGCTCGGGAAGTGGCTACGATTTAATGCTTTTGGTGCCGGTTTACTCTGTTTCAATCCTTCTTATCCTGGAAATCGCTCGGGAAGGCCCACTGCAAAAACTTCTCATAGTCGGCAAATTTGAGTTTCAATCCTTCTTATCCTGGAAATCGCTCGGGAAGAATTGGTTCGCAGGGCTTTTCTATACGCCTTCCTGGGTTTCAATCCTTCTTATCCTGGAAATCGCTCGGGAAGCCGTAACTCTACACAAAGAAAACATTTTCAAGCGAATAGCCCAATTTTTCAATAGCAAAAAATAGAGCGACAACAGCCTGTCAAAGAACGTTTTCCGGGTTTTCAGCGCCATTCCCGAAAGGGGAAGGAGCTGATTTTCAGAGCGCTAAACAACCTTTCTGGCTGGCCTGAAATAAATTGGCGCCCGGAATGGCCATTTACTTCACACAAATATTGCGGTAGGTGCAATTTAAGCATCTGCGCCTGGATTTGGTAGCTTTCGGGAAGGTATTTCCATCGATAATGCGGCGGATAGATTCGGTGGCGGCGCGCACTTCGGCTTTATCCGATTCCTCCACGGGCACTTCCACTACCTTGTTCTGGCTGCGGGTATATACAAGGAACCCGCGCCGGACGGGGCGCCGGAAATTCTCCTCGATCAGCCAGGCGTAACAATATAGCTGGGTTTTGTAGGTGCTGAATATACGCTCCTCGTATTGCGCGAATTTGTAATCCAGCGGCGCCATCGTGCCGTCCTGCAATTCCAGCACCTCATCAACGCGGCCGCGCAGCAGGGCATTGGTGAGGTACTGGTCGTCGTACCGGCGCACCACGCCCAGGCGTTTGCGCAGGTAGCCCTTGTTCCGCTCCAGCCGCTCATCGTGCAGGTGGCGGCCGCGCATCACCTTGTAATGCCGGGTTTCGTACTGCGGTATGGCCAGCACGTACTCGAAATAGGTGAACCGCGGACAATACAGATACTGTATGATGTGCGATGGCGTAATGCTGATCATAGAAATAACGCTTTTACCTGGCCGGACACCAGCTTCTTGTCAAATGCCTGCCCCAACAATACGGTTTGCCTCAGTTCGTCGCGCGACATAGGGAAAACATATACTTTATCCTTGTCCGGATTGATCAGTTCCTCCAGTTGCAACTGAAGGCTGTCCTTATCCGTTGTGCTGACCTCTCCCAGAAAAACGGATAACTGCACCCGGTATAGCCCCGCCTGCTTGCAGCATCTGGCGGCCCGGCTGCGGGCCCGGTCGTTTTCGATGTCGTATAATACCCAGCAGATCATGAGCTTTTATTTTCCAATGAGTTCATTTGCAAAACGATGCGCATCCATCTGCAGCCCGTTGCCGCGGCTTTGGTTGCGGCCATTGTAGCGGATCGTCTGCACTTCCAGGTAATCATTCAGCTTTTCAATCAGCAACTGCTTGCCTTCCTTTTCCAGGCTGAGGCCGTTGGCAAGGGGGGCCGTATGGGCCTGGTTCACCTTTTTGGCGCTGAACAGGCGGAACACCACCGTTTCCACATGAATGCGGTAGGGCTCGATGAAATCGAATACCATGCTCTTCTGGTTGTAATCGTCGCGGTGCAGAAAACCCACGTAAGGGTCCAGCCCGGCGATCATCAGGGCTTTTTCCACCCGGTTGTAGAGTACGCCGTAGCCGTAGTTGAGAAAAGCATTGAAAGCATCCAGGGCCGGGCGGAAGCTGCGGCCGGCAAAGCGGTATTCCGGAGGAAGAGCCTGGCTCAGCACCTCGAAATAAAGCCTGCCGGCCGTGCCCTCCAACCCGCGCAGGGTTTCAGCGATGGCATCAACGGAAGGCGCTTCCTCCTGCAGGCGCATGCTTTGGCGCAGGTTTTCGACCTTGGCGGCCTTCTCATCCAGGAAATCCCCCATTCGGGCGCGGTGTTTTTTCAGGCTTTTGATGAATTCAGCCTGATTGTCCAGTTTGGCCGCCAGCCACTGTATCGTCCAGCGCACGCCCTCCGGGCCGATGCTGGCCTCCAGTTGGCGCTTGCGGATCTTCGTGGTGCTGCCCAGTTTGCTGTGCCAGATGCGCCCGAGGGGAAAGCCGCTGCTGTCGGCAAAAATGATGTCGATGTTGTTCTGCAGCGCCAGCCGCACGGCGTCGGTGCTCAGCGCGCCGGAGGTGGTCATGACGATGGAAGTGACCTTCTGTGCCGCAAAATGCCGCTTTTCATGCCCGCCGCCTTCCTGCGGCATCCGCACTTCGAACAGCGCGTCTTTGACGTGGAGGTACACGCCGTAGGTATTGAGGTATAACTGCATGGCTGGGTTGTTTGGGGGCAAAGTAGAGGGTGAGAGTGACAATTAGCGTCAATGGCCAATTTGTTCCACCTTACCAATCCCGATCCACTTCGGAAGCACCGCATTGGCCATAAACTGCCCTTCAAAAACGATCATGCGCTGGTCCTTAAAGTGGGTTTCTTTCTGCCCCAGTAATTATTAAGCATCATGGTAATTTGCCCCTCCCGGAGCAAAATTTTGTAATCCGTCCTTCCCCTTTCAGGGAGAACCTGCCGGCCTGCGGCACAGCAGGCGGGCTCGGCCGCGGCCTCGCGGGTAGGCAGGTAAGAAGGGGTTCAGACAGGAAAAGCCTACAAAATTTTGCTTCAGGAGCATTTTAGGCTGCATGCTGATAGTTATCCTGCTTTTTTAAAATCGGGGTGCGGAAGATGTGTTCAATCGATGTAGAATTTTATCTTGTGTTCCACAAAGTTATGTTTTCACGCTCAGCCGTTCAAAACCACCTTGCACCAGCTATAATCTGTTAAAATCCATAAGAGCAATGCCTGCACGTTTACTTTTCCTCTCCGCATTTATTCTCGGAACCGTTCTGAGTCAGGCTCAGCTCCCCGAATTCTCGAACCTCTCTTCCAGGACTATCAGCCGGAGGCTCCAATTTAATTCTTTACGCGTCGATGATGGCATTCTGTATTTTGCTCCACGGGCAGATAATATCCCGGTGCTGTACAAAGTTGACTTCAATGGGGCCATTGTCGATTCTGTATATCTGGTGCAAGACGATTACAGGATCACCGGCATCCTGGCTTCGAACGGCGATAAAATCCTGATGGCCGGGGAAGCCAACAAACCATTTGTCAGCTACGATCAACTGTTCAATGACCGCCGGGCTGCCCTGGTAATATTGAATTCCGAACTTGAAATTTTGGATATTAACTTATATGACATTGTCCCATACAGTGCAGGATGGACGCGCAGTATTACGTCCGGCAGCCCAATATCTACTTTCATTCAACCGGCAGGTGGAATAGGGATTGTCAACGATACAGTCTATATCACAAAACAATACACGTACTTCGATACCCTGACTTTTTTACCGAACGGCTTTGACCGGGTAATAGAGCGGATGATGATCCAGGGCCCTGCATTGGCCACTATTTCTATTGCTGCCAGTACTTTAGACGTATATGCCTCGGTATTTACGGACAACGCTATTTACGTTAACGGACAATCAGGAGAGCCTTCGGGCTCGTTAATCCTCGACCCCGCGGCTGTCGGAGAATATGACTATGCGGGTAATTTTATTCAGAAACACCTGCTGTTGGATGTCCCATCACTTGGTTTCGACCCAACCTTTGAATCCGTTGGAAACCGTGCCGGCAACAGGATATACAATAGTGTTGTCGACGAAGGTTTTTTTGGAGCGCCTTGCGCATCGGCTATGCTGGATATTCGCAACCTGGATTTTCAGCAGTTGCGCCTGGTGAAAGTTCCCGATTGTGGCATGGCGCCTTCCGGAACGAAATGCGTGTCCATTAGCGACAACGCCATCTACTATTTAACGCGGGACGGTGACTTCAATCTGGGGCTCTACAAATACGATACCACACTTAACCTGATCTGGAGAAAAATATACGATTTTTCCGAGCCGCATTATGGAATCGCGATCAATGCCATGCCTGATGGCGGCGTTATACTCGAGTGCGTTATCGATGATGCGGATCAAGGCATCATTAAGCTTTATAAAGTAAGTGCTTTGGGGGATATCATTTCTTCGACCAAGCTGGTTGCTGATCCTAAAATCCCGCTTTCCGTGTATCCCAATCCCTTTTCGGCTCAATTATTCATACAGGGAGAAATTGCACAAAAAGCAATTGTCAAGATATACGACTTGGCTGGAAATCTTTTGTTTTCAGAGCCCCTTGCGGGTCAAATGATCGACTGCACCGAATTACCTGCCGGCGCTTATTCATTATGCCTGTTTAGCCAGAAAAATGGCGCCCTGTTGCATAGTCAATGTATAATGAAAGGCGGAAGATGAGCTCCTGCGGCATCCGCATTTCATACAACGCAACTTGGAACTATGAACCTGAAACCGGGAATCTTCCGATAACTGTGTCGGCAGCCCGGAAAAAGCCTGGTTATCAGGGAAACCTCAAACCTGAAACCTGTAACACCCAATGGAGACTGGGAGGCCGGGAGAGGGGGAGACGAGGTGAGCCTGCGGCAACCCCTGAAAACTGTAACCTGTAACCTTGAACAGCCCCTTCGCGCTTACCCCACCCGCTCCACCGTACCGAACCCCCTCGACACGGCCTTGCCGATGCCGGCCCACTTCGGCAGCACCGCATTAGTCGTAAACTGTCCTTCGAAGGCGATCATGCGCTGGTCTTTGAAGCGGGTTTCCTTCTGCCGCAGCTGCGCCTGCGCCAGGATGCGCTGCTCCGGCTCCAGCCAGACGCCCATGCCCTTGAAGGCGGCCAGGATGTGGGCGCGCAGCAGGCCCGGCAGCCGCTGCTGCTGCTCGGCCGCCGACAAGCGGATGTACGCGCCGTAGTTCTTCTGGTTGAGGGCCATCCACAGAGTGCGGAAGGCATAAGTGTAGAGGGTTTCGGAATAGCCGGCTTCGGCTTCTTCGCACTTCAGCCCCTTGTGGTGCAGGGGATAAATGCGGCCATCGATGTCCAGCTCCTGCACGCGCAGGAAGAGGTCGACCAGCAACTCGGCCCCCTCCCCTATGCCCACCAGCACGGGCAGCCCGTCCAGCACCTTGTACTGCACCAGCGGATAGGCGTAGCGCAATTCCCCGCCTTCCAGATGGTTGTGCAGCAAGGGGCTGTGCTCCTGGAATAAACGCCCGAAATAGCCGCGCAGATAATGGGCGCTGCGGGTAGGGAGGTCGAGCTCGGGGAAGGTGAGGTGGGTGATTTTGGGCATGGGGGAAGTTAGGGGTTCGCTATGATTTCCAGGTATTTATTTTTCAGGTAGGCCCACCTGGCTTCTTCAGCAGACTCCGGGCCCGGTTCCCGGGCAACGCCAATCATACTTTCAACTATCGGCAAAAAGCCTCCTTCACGGCGTATGCGTGCAAGGGCTTCCACATATTCCGTGAGTAGGGCCGTAAGGTTTTTTTCGTGCACCTGAGCATAAAGCTCCGCATCGATCAGGGTTTTTTCGTCTATCTGGAAAGTGAATTGCTTGCTCATAAGGGCCGTCTTTCAATTAAATGCATAGGATGAAGGGATGGTTCCAGGGTTTTGGCCAAAATAGCTTGCCACTGCCAGAGCGAACCGAGATGCGGTGGCCGGCGATACGGGATTTACCCCTCAGGATATCGGGCGTGGAAATGATTCGGGGGGCTATTGAAACGATAGTCATATCAGTTGTTTTTTACAAAATACGGAAAATTGGCGGATTGGGTGGGGGAGGATGGATGATAAATCTGGTTTTTTATAATACCAATCCTTTTTGTTGTTCTTCCTCTTCTTTTTTCGACCGATCTCTATTAAATCCTGTTTTGGGAAACTCATACCATTCAGCTACTTGATCATGGGCTACATATAAGATTTTCAAATCAGGGAAATCAGGAATTAAAAAAGGAAGCCCTCCGGTATAAGTAGTCGGAACAGGAAGGCTATGTTGTTGAAAATCATTCCGATAATCTTTATCAAATAAGGATTTCAATTTTTGTTTTTCCCCCTTATCTCTGGTTGCCAGCATGTTTAGAAATGCCAGCCTGGCTTCCTTAGCCTTTTCAGATTTTTCAACGAAAACGGTAGTGTAAAAAGGTGCATTGGCAATGACTTGAAAATCACAGACAGGGATTCGCTCCGGCCTGGCCTGGCCTCTTAAATTCTGCCCATCTGTATAATAAACCGTTTGCACTCCCTTAAACCTTGCCCGGGCTTCTGAGTAGTCTACCATCTCCTCATCTGAAATCTTACCAAAATAGGTATCGACTAAATCGAAGTATTCGGGTTCATCAATAGGCTGGCTACCCAGAGCCTTTTTAGCTTGAATTGCAGTTAGGGTGCTGTATACGTCGGCACAATCACCGAAATCAAACACATATAAGGGAGAGCCCGTTCTTTCAATACTATTTTCCCTATTAATCCGTCCTGCAACCTGGACTATAGCATCAATTGGCCCTAAATCGCGGAATCCACAATCAAAATCAAGGTCAACACCAGCCTCGACGACCTGAGTGGCTACTAGAATAGGCTTGGGACCATTTGGAACAAGAAGGCTTTTCAACTCATCAATAACCCCTCTGCGATCAACGGGAAGAATATTTGTACTAAGGTAGTAAATAGGATTATTCAGGCTTTTCTCTTTCAAATAACTTTGGATTACCTGGAATACCGTCAAGGATCGGTTAACCTTATTGCATACAATTAGGCAAGATTTGCCAGAACTCCAATGTTGATCAAACAAATGGCAGAATTCCTCCTCTGACTTTATTATGGATTCCAGAATCGGAATAATTTTTGTCCGGTTAAATTCCCGGTAAATGAGTTTAGGAGCAGGCAACAACTCCTTTACTTCAGATAAAATATCTGTGCCATTTTCATTTTTCCCGATTATCTCTCGTTGGGCCAGTTCAAAGATAAGCGGCTTGGTTGCAGTCATTAAAATGAACCGTGTATTCAGAAAACGCGAACAGTAATAGATCATGCTGCCGATGAAAGGGGCTTTCTCAAGGCTAATATTTTGCACTTCATCCATGATGACAATTGCGTTGGCCAAATGGTGAAACTTAAGCAGCATTCGGTTTCGGTTACTGATAAGCGTTTGCAATAACTGGACAAAGGACGTTACTACAACGTCGCATTGCCAGGTATTCAACTGCATCCGTCGTTGGGAATAAGCCCGTTCAGAATCGTTCTCGTTTTTGTTTTCATCATCTTCATCAGCATCCCGAAAAATGTCAGCGTACTGATAATGGCCTAAAATACTAGCTCCGCTTTCGCCTAGCACTATCTCATACTCCTTTAATGTTTGTTCAATGATATTGATGAAAGGTAGTGCAGTAATGATCTGTGGCCGGCCCGGAATTTCATTCCTAAGCTTAAGCGCGAAGTCAAGTGCAGTAAGGGTTTTGCCAATACCCGTCGGTGCAGTTAAGGTAAAAAGCCGGTAATCGAGAATTTCTTTAGAATCTAGTGCTCGGATCACTTCTTCTCTTACCTGCTGCCGAAGACGGTTCTGAGGGGTATTTTTACTTTGTTTGGCAGACAGGGCTTCGTCAACTGCATTGATAGGTAAAACAATTCTGGGGTAGGGTGCTGTTTGTGATGCATCCAGTTTATCCGCCTCAATTAACAGGGAAAAAAGGTAGTTGAGAAAAAAGTAATCCTGTATATCTGCCCTGGCCTTGACCAAGCTGCTAATGAATTTTGCAAACTGGCGATATTCGGGAATCTTCAAAAATGAAAAAAGGCCGGGAATATTCAATTCATTCGTTATCTGCTCCCGGTAGGGGGTCAGCGTAGCGCATTGTTCATGAAAAAGCCTTTCTTTATCTGAATGTTCGTCTTCACTGCTAATCAATGCTTCTTTTTCTTTGTCTTTGGGCCAGTGTAAAGAAGCATGATGATTTTTCACCAGAAAATACGCCCAGTAAGCTAGTACAGGGTCATTGCTTAACCATTTTTCATAAACTGCATAGGCGCCAAGCCGAGCATGGCTTTTCTTCTGGGAATCAACATTTTCTCCCAATAAATATGCCTGAAAAAATTGTGTGTATTTCCCCAGGTCATGCAATTGACATACATCATGAAGCAGTGCTTTAATCTGCTCTGACGGATAAGAAAACCCAAGGGCTGGCAACAAATGCATCATCGCTTTTTCTCTAACCCCATTGGTATGAACCTGCATTGTTTTGCTACCTCGACGCCTCTTTCCTTCATCTGTTTCGGCATGAGAGAAAAATTCCATGTTTTCATTTTAAGCTTCAAGAAAAACAAAATTCATTCTTACCCCCTCTTCCTCAAATGAATGATACTGGCCCGTGAATCTTATGGATAAAGGATGCCCCGATGTGGCAAATAGCACTTTATGCAAAGATTTCAACTCCCTGTCATAGTCATCTATAAACTCCCCAGGCAACATTTCTTCTTCGATGATAACATGCTCCTGGCCTGGAATAATGCCTTTGACGTTGCTTACAGGAACAGCTGAAATAAAATCCAGTGATTCATCATTCGCCTCGTGGGTACTCCAATTACCAGTAGTATATTTTCGAGTTCTTGCTATATGAGCATGGCAAAATGCTGAGCCTAAGGTTAGGTTGAAGGTATGATCCTTGGATTCCAAACATTTGGATATTTCAGAAAAAACAGCTTCGCCAGCTTCAAAGGCTGAAAGGAAAATTTGATATTCCACAAAATCTGTTCGTAAATCCAAACCCGTTACGATTTCATAAGGAGTTTGTACAGGGCCTAATCGGCCTCTAAAATCTCCTCCCCCCTTGATCATAAGGTTATTGAGGCGGTGAAAGGATTTTTTCACAGGATTTTTTATGCCTATCCCCACGCGAAAGTGGCTGGACGCCATTTCCCTGTAATAAGAATCGCGCGCTCTTCCAAGTAGTGCAGCAAAAATACCTGTGAGCGTTGTCCGCGGCGGTAGGGCATAGCTCAAAGCGGTATTATTGCCGTAATATTTGCGGAAATGTGCGAATTTCCCTCGCAATTCCAGAATGATCAGATCCATGTTTGTGCCGGATTTTTCACACCAACCGCCGTCCGGATAATTACGTCCTTGAGTGGTTTACCCTCCCCAACCTGCCCTTCAAGGGTGTCTTCCAAGTGGCTAAAGTCAAGAGCCAAATCTGTAAACTGAGTTACTTCCTGAGGCTTTTTTTCACCCTGGATTCTCGCCTCGATCAAATTGCGCAAATCACCGAAATGGCCGTTGTGGAATCCTTCGTTGTAAACCAATTCGAGGTAAAACTTTGGATACTGGTTTAGCTTTGACCGGGTGGGGCTGGCTGACACGCCATTCCATAAGGCTTCCCGAAAAGTTTTTAGATCAGCTTCCGTTAGGCCTGTGGTTAAAGCTGCAAATTTATTAACAGATCCATGAAAGGCCAACAAGCTGTATTTAACACGGTAATCTTTGCCAAAGGTGCTACTGTCTTCATTCATGATGGAAGATATAGTGCTACTATCTACCAGATAAACATCATTCAGGCTATAACCCCAATTGAGCTGAATAGGGCCTGTAAGAGCTTTATTGAATCCCTCCACTGCAAAAGCGCTTCCGAACATCCGAATATCCGCAAACCGGCGTTTCACCAACCCGGTTAATATTGCCCGGTTCACCTCTTTATGTTCCGTTTTTTTATCGAACAACTTCTTCATTGTTTTCTCGGCATCCTCTGTCCGGACTTTCTCCTTATACACACTGAATAGTTTTTCATCGCTGATTATCTCCCGCATGGCTTCATCATTATCCCAAATGGAAAGTAGGATATTTTGAAGCCTTTGATCCATTCCAACCTTACTGTCGCCTTCCATATCTACGAAAATCTCCTGCCCGTTTTGTTTCAGAAATTCACGGATATACCTTTTCAGGCGAACGTCGGTCACCAGGTTGGTACGGGTATCGTAGTCCATACGGGGCTTGTTCTCCTGGTCGGGGTCCCCGTTAGGGTTGCTCAGAATGGCTTCGTACAAAAAGAGAAAATCGGAATTGTTTTGAATGTTCTGTTCCATGATTTTTTGCGATTTTGGTTTAGTCTAAAGAATCACTTTCCAATTCAGCGTCTCCACTTCTCGGTATGTAATGAGTGTATCCTGCCAGGAAGAAGAAAAGGGCTTCCCGGCCATCCATATTCCAGGAATTTTCTCCGGCAGGAAAAAACTGGAAGAATCTGTTAAGGTCATACTCTAATTTAGAGGCTAACTTGTATTTTGGATCATATTGCCGCCCTTTCTCCATAATTGCGGCAGCCATATTCCGGATCGTCCTTTCGTCAAGGCCATTGAAATTTACCATATCCAGGGCTGTTTTATTTTTCTTGTCCTGCCGCTGAACATTGACCACCCGTTTCAATGCTTTGCCAAGAAAGAACATGGCGCGCTGATTGTTGGAATACCCCATTTCATTCAGGAATTCCTGAGTTTCGGCCTCAATCTGCGTCCAGTTTTTTTTGTTCTCCATCATCTGGTTTGGTTCCATAATGAGTAAATTCAGGTTAATTAAAGCATGCCGGAAAGCATGGTAAGAGAAAACTGCTTCGCGGAGCAGAAGGTCTATAATATCATCACGTTTCGGCTCGGTTATATTGGCATATGCCTTATATCGGCCATACCAGTGGCATAAAACCAGATCGGTAAAGTGTTGCCATAAGCGGGATTCCTGTACCGGCCGCCCTTCCAATACCATTTTGCATAGTTCTAACGCCTGGTTAGCCTTCAGCTCCTTACGAATCGGAATCAAGTAATACATTGTACCCAGGTTGACAAACCTGCCTCGAAGAAAACCAGCCAATAACTTGCTGGAATCTTTGAACTTTTTGACTAGCCTTTGGATATGGATACCACTTACATCCCGAATGTGATTAGTCACCTTCAGGAAATTACCGTCTGATTCAAATCCGTAAAAATCAAGCCAATATAAATCCGACTGGATATCTAATTCGCTGAGAATATCTGTTATGTATTTAACTTTAAAGATCAAATCAGTTCCACTACGCAAACGCGTATAATCCTTTATGTCATAATCCACTCCGATAGGCAAACGAGGAATGCAGACATGCCAGAGGCCCGCAATGCTCACCTGAAAATCCGCCAGTACCCGCTCTGAACCCCGGTCAAGAAATTGCCGGGTTTCTTCCGAGACTTGGTAGTTCTTGACTAGATTTTTCCCTTCAAAATTACTGGCATAGTTAATGGTTGTCGATTGGAAGAGTTTGTTTAGGTTGTATCGGGCAGAAAAACTTGCTTCACCTGTATCCTCTCTGATCTCACCTGTAGCATAACATAATCGGGGAGCCGCTCTTTTGTCTTTTTTTGCGGAGGAAGAAAGGAATTTCCCTTCCATAAACTCTTTGTAACCTTCCATTTTAGCCAACGGCTTATCATCCCAACCTCTTTCAGTGCTTCTTGCCGCCACAAATACAGCTACCAATATGTCCTGATTTCCAATAGATATTTCCTTTAAACCAAGTTTACCTTTTTCATCTGTAAATTTTTTATAGAAAACGGGGGCGAATGCTTTGATCAATTTTAGGGCTTCAAAAAGCTCACTTGCTTCAAGCTCAGGAGCCTCCTTGAGTATAGCCTCCTGAAACTCACTTAGAATCGGGAAACTGCCATCCCTTCCAGCTTTCCCAAAAAGGGCTTTTGCCAGTTTATCCAGATTACCTGGCTCGGTGGCTACATATATTGCCTTGTTGTTCCCTTTTAAAATATCAATCAACCCGTATTCCGCCCGCTTATCATGGTTGTAGCGCGTTAGACCGTCTTCAAGGCTGATTTCATCTTGATCCAGATCAAAGACTATTCGGAGGATTAGCGGATTTTTATTCGCGTCCCGTTCGCCCACCTTAATGTTCAAAAGGAAATCTTCCCAGGGATGCCGCCCTTCACTAATTTGCTTGCCTATTTCAATCAAGGTATTTAACATGATACATGGATTTGACTTTTCCTAATTTCCTACCAAACTCTATTACACCACAAACATCCCCCCTCCCAGTGACAACTACTGTCAATCCCATCTGGGGAGCCATATTTTTTCAACAGCCGCCTTATCCTCAGGGCATTAAAAATCCCAAAGGGCCGGCCTTTTCTATTCCGAACTGTAGCTGTGTGTTTATCCTGGGGCCAGGGTTATATTGTTGGATTGTTATATTGTTCTGCTAAATGTATCCAACTACTTAACAATGAGGACGCTCCGAAAAGCCCTGTTTTTTTACACGGAGCCACACTGAGGAGACACGGAGTTGCACGGAGCCTTGGTATCTATTGCTTTGACTCCGTGAATCTCCATGTCTAACACTTTCCGGAGCAGCCTCAACAATATAGCCATATAACAATACAGCCATATAACAATATAGCCATATAACAATACAGCCATTCTCTCCTGTACTGCCTAGTAAAACCACCTTCCCTCCCCCGCCCTTTTGCGCAGGTAGGCCTTCAGTTCCTCCGGCTCCGCCACTTCCACTTCTCCCGGCAGGCCGAGGATAAAGCGCCCGATGCCGCGCCAGTCGCGCACCATGCCGTCGAATAGGGCCTGGCCTTTGGAGGTGCGCACGAAGGGGCGGGCGTCGGGAAATTCCTCCAGCAGCAGGTTGTGGGCGTAGGAGCTCAGGCGCAGCTTCACCGGCAGCCATTGCGGGCCAGTCCAACCAAAGAGGTCGAGTACGCGGCCTTCATGCTGGGCAGCAATGGGTTCGTCCATAATTTCCACATCCCCAATCCGGTCGAGTTTGAACTGCCGGTAATCTTTTTTGTCCAGGTCGTAGGCCCACAGGTAAGTATAGCCCTGCATGAACTCCACCGGCTCAAGGTAGCGGTTAGACAGCTCGCCTCCGCTGGAAGGGGCGAAATAGTTGAGCAAACGCACCCGCAGGCCAGCCTCCATAGCTTTGCCCAGGGTGCGTACGTGTTCGTATGTGGAAAGCTTCGGCAGGCTTTGCGCCACCGGGGCCAGCGTGTACTGCTTATTCAGCTTGTGCAGCAGGTGCTCTCTCCGTGGGTCTCCGGCAGGCGCCTGCCAGAGCAGGTCATGTAGATACCCCGCCTCATCCAGGTTGATCAGTTGTTTATCGTCCTTGAATTCGAGGTACAAAAAATAGCGGTCGCCTTCTTTCTTATCGATCTGGTAGCCCAGCGACTCGAGCAGCTTGATGTACCGATAGACGGTGCGGGAGTCGACTCCCAGAATGGTAGCCAGATGTGGCACTTTTCGATATGGCGGCTGACTCAACAACTGTATCAACCGGAAAACGCGAAAGAGCTTCTGTTGGTCCGTCATGGCGTAGCGCTTTGAAGTTGGCCATTCCCTTCACTCCTATGCCTTAAAAATAAAAATTTCCAACAAGAATCCTACGGCTTGGAGGCATTTTTTGACCTAATCTCTATTGCCACAGGCTGGCAATCCTGAAAAATTCCTCATAAATTGCGAAGATGACGCAACCAATAACCGTTCCTGCCCCCAAACGCCGTTTTACTGTCGAGGAATATCACCACCTGGCAGAAGCGGGAATATTACGTGAAAACGACCGGGTAGAACTCATCCACGGAGAAATCATTCAAATAAGCCCAATTGGCCCAAAGCATGCGGGAAATCTCGACCGAATCGTAAGAGCCCTCACTTTCCTTTTTGGAGAATCTGCTATCGTCAGGCCCCAGAATCCTGTGCAACTCAACGATTATTCGGAGCCTGAACCCGATATTTCGATCCTCAAACCCCGAAAGGATTTTTACACCACCGCTCACCCCAGGCCTGATGAGGTGCTATTAATCATCGAACTTTCCGAAAGTACGCTGGAATATGACCAGGAGGTGAAACTACCGGCCTATGCTGCCAGCGGTATTCCGGAATACTGGATCATCGACCTGAAAAAGGATATCATTCTTGTCCACTCCGAACCTTCAGGTGAGGGGTATGGCAATATCAGGGCTTTTCACATTAATGAATCGCTCGAGAGCCTAAGCTTGCCCAAGCCGCCCGCGGTTAGTCAATTGTTAGGATAGCTCCTACTCCCCCACCCCCAAAGCCAGTATCCTGATATCTCCCTTATCCCAGGGGTTCACAATAGCAAGGCCCAAACCGGAAAATGCCCCCCTCACCTCAAAAATTACCTCCCCGTCCTTGTAGCTATTGTCCTCTACCAACTCATTCAGCCCGCTGACGGGCGCCAGCAGGGCGCCAGAGTTGTCCACCTCCAGGCTAAAGGTATCGTCCCAGAAATTGGCGCCATTGCCGCTCCGGGGAGAACACCGAATGATAAGGGAAAGATGATGCACCCTGCCGCCCGCATCCTTCAGCGCCCCGCTCAGCAGCCGGTAAGTGATCTCGCTGCCGGTGGAGAAGCGGAAGGTAATCTCATCGCTCTGGGGAAACGCAGCTCCCCGCTTTGAGCCGGATGCGTTGCCGGAGCCGTGGCCGAAGGCGTAACAGTATCCTGCCCGCCTCTGCCTGCCCCGGAGTTTAATCCTCAATAACCGACCAACAGCGCTGCCAGAATCGCCACAGCGGCGACCAGCCATTTGAACCGGGCGGGTTGCCGGCGCACTGTGTTTACAAACTTCGCCATCCCGTCCAGGCGCCGGGGGGAAGAAAATGTCCCGTAAACCACGTTGGCGCGCCCCTCATCGGAGGGCCAGGGGTGGATCCGTTGGATGGATCCGGTGCTGTTCTTCACCGGGCAGCTGCTGGAAAAGGGGCAGGCCTTCCTGAGCGAAGGTGGAAAAAGAAAGGAATGTAATGGCGGCCAAAGCCAGGGTTTTTAAAAAGTGGTGTTTGATTCATTTGAATTTCAATATCAAAAGATAACTCTCTGGCGTGTGTATCGCCAGGTCGCTTTTAGCATAATCACTAATATCCCTGGTTACGATCGTTCTTACGCCGGCCGCTTTCGCACAAAAATTTTGAATCGCATCTTCAAAATCCGGAAAACCGGAGGACAACGCTTGCTTAATGATCTGTTCATCAAGCGGTAATATGGCTACAATCTTCTCCAGCTTGTCGAGGAGCGCAATTGCTTTTTCGCCTCCTTCCAGTTTCCGGATGATGTAGAAAATATGGCTGAAACTCAATGCGGAAACCATTGCCCGAATATGCCCCTTTTCCGAATAGGTGAATATCCTGGCGGCGTCTTCAGAAAAGGGTTTCCTCTCTGTCAGGAAATCAATGACCACGTCCGTATCAATAAAAACCTGCTCCATGCCTGTCAATTACGGCCGTATTTTTTCATCAGTTCCTCCTCCAGAAGCGCATCGTAATCCAGAACTCCATCTGCTGCTTTGACGGACCCCTTCAATGATTTCACGATGGGCGAATATTCAAAATCATCCTTCAACCGCCCCTGAGGCGCTGTCAATGATTTCAGGTAATCTTCTATTAAATTGGACAGGCTCCGGCCATGATCGCGGGCATACTTTTTGGCCGCTTCAATAACTTGTTGGTCCACCGTTAAAGTCAACTTAGTTGGCATTGCTATACGTATTTAAAACCAGAACAATATACGTGTTTTTTTGGTTCCCATCAATTATTTCCCAAACCAGCCCTCAGCCCGTAAAACACAAATACGCCGCCACGATCAGCACCATCACCAGGGCGCACACCAGGAAGATGAGCACGCTGTAGTACTGGGAGGTAACCTTTTTCCTACCCGCCAAATAGAATACCCGAACACACACAAAACCATACGGCCATGAATAAGCTGATTATTGTTTCCATCTTTCTGATCTCCTGCCTGCCCGCCTTTTCCCAATCCGTCTGGAAAGGCGGAACGCCGGGCCGGCCTACCGACTGGATGGAGCCCCGCAACTGGAGCGATCAGCGCGTGCCGGGCTGGGAAGACGGCGTCCTGATCCCCCATCTGTGGCACAACAACTACCCCGTCATCAATACGGGCGTACCCGCCATAGCACATCTGGAAGTCGAAGGCGGCGCCCACCTGTACATCGGGCCGAAGGGGCATCTGCTGATCGACGGCGGCGCCACCACCAACTCCGGTATCCTGCTCACCGGCCTGATCCGGAATGAGGGCGCAGTATCCATCTTCAACACGGCCCTGGCAGCGATCGACGGCCAGCCCGGAAAACTGATCAACCAAAACCAGGGCAGGTTTACCGCCACCGGAGCGGATATGGCAGCCCACATGCCCAGATGAGGCCTCCCCTCCGATAAACACAGCACGGCCTACGCCCCCTTCCCGGTGAAAAAACCGGGCGGGGGCGTTACATTGTAATTTTTTCCCTTATTTTCAGGTTCGGAAAGTTCCGCTTTACAGGCAGGCCAGCCTGCCTTTTCCCCTTTCCGACCCAAACCCAATACCATGAGAAAGCCGTTCGTTTTGCTTATCACCTCCCTGGCTGCCACTATCACCCTCGCCCAGAAAGCAGAACTCGTCATCCCTATCGGGCATTCCGTAGAAGTCTCCTCGGTAGCCTATTCGCCCGATGGGCGGTACGTGCTCACCGGCGGCCTGGACAATACGGCCAGGCTGTGGGCAGCCCGGAGCGGGCAACTGATCAAAGTGCTCAAAGGCCATGAGAACCCGCTGGCCGAGGCGGCCTTCTCGCCCGACGGGCAACGGATGCTGACTCTTGAAAAAGGCGCCGGCGTAGCCCTCAGGCTCTGGGACAAAGAGGGCAACCTCCTGGCCACGCTGGACGACGACACCGCTCCTATCACCGCCGCCATTTTCACCCCCGACAACCGGCACATCCTGGCCGGGTATCAGAACGGGGAAGTAAAGCTGCTCAGCATGGAGGAAGCCGGATTCCCGGCCAAGCGCATCTACCCCGGAGCCAGCCGGGCCATTACGGCCCTGGCCATGGACTCCGGCGGGCGGGTGCTGGCGGCGGGCAAAGACCGCACGGCGCGGCTTTATCAGGCCGATGGCAAACTGCTCTTCCCGCTCACAGGGCATAGCGGGGCCATCAATACGGCCGCATTCTCCCCCGATGGCAGCCGCATCGCCACCGGTTGCGATGGCGAACAGCTCATCCTGTGGGGAAAGCGGGGCGAAAAATTGTCAACGATCAGCCGCCACAAGGACAAAATCACCAGCGCCGCCTTTTCACCCGACGGCCGGTATCTGGCCACCGCCAGCGAAGACGGAACCATTTTCATCTGGAATGAGGCGGCGAAAAGCCAGGCCAGGGCGCAGCCCTTCGGCTTCGGCGTCAACGATATCGCCTGGTCGCCGGACAGCCGCTTCCTGCTGGCCGGGGGAGACAATAAAGATGCCGTGCTGCTCGGCCTGGACGGAGCCATCGTCCAGCGCTACACCGGCCATTCCAGTGCGGTGCGTTCGGTAGCCTTTTCACCCGGCGGGCAGTTCCTGCTCACCGGGGGCAACGCCCAGCACTGCCGGGTATGGCTCACCGATGTCCGAAACGTCCTCTCTTTTCCGCTTACCAGCGATTACAACGCCCCGGCAGTGCTTTCACCCGACGGAAAGTCTGTCTTTATCGCCGACGAAAGCAAAACGGCCAGGTTGTACAGCCTGTCCGGAGAACCGCCGAAAGAATTCCGGCGCAGCACCGACGGCAGCGCCTCCTGTGTGGCATTTGCCCCCAACGGCCAATACCTTGCCCTTGGCGATTTTGCCGGCCAGGTTACGATCTGGACGGCCGATGGCGCAGCGGCCGGCAGGCCGGTACAGGCACAACAGAGAGCCGTGTCCTGCCTCTGCTTCACCCCCGACGGGCAGGCCTTCTTCAGCGGGCAGGCGGGCGCAGGCGGGCAGGGTGCTGCCGAATTCGCCCAGGGCAGCCAGAAAATCGACCTCAGCCTGATGGACGGCGGCAAGCAGCCCATCTCCATGCGCCATGTCAGCGAGCAGAACCTCATCAGGAATTTCGGCGCCCAAAGCCAGCTCGCGGCCTGCTCGCCCGACGGGCAGTTCGTCATTACCGATGACGACGGGGCCCTGGCGCTGTGGAGTTCAGGCGGCGATCTCATCCGGAAATGGGAACATGGCGTTCTCGATGCCGGGATCAGCGCCCTGGCTTTTTCTCCCGACAGCAAAAAAATACTGGCCGGCTACCAGGACAACCTCGCCAGGCTGTGGAGCACCGACGGCGCCCTGTTGCAAACCTTCACGGGGCACGAAGGGCAGCCCCTGGCCGCCGCCTTCTCGCCGGATGGGGCTTATGTCCTCACCGGCAGCGACGACAATACGGCCAGGGTCTGGGAAACGGCCAGCGGCAGGCAGGTGGTGGAACTGATCGCACTGGATGAAAATGACTGGGTGGCCATAACTCCGGGCGGTTGCTTCGACGCCTCGCCCGGCGCCATGGAAAACATGTATTTCGCAAGCGGGCTGGAAATCATCGCCCTGGAACAGCTCAAGGGGCGCTACTACAAACCCGGGCTGGTGCAGAAACTCCTGGGCCCGGATCGGGAAGCCGTCAGCTGCGCCGAAGCCTTCGACACGGTCAGCCTGTTTCCCGAAGCCTCGCTAGAACTGACCGGCGATCAGCTTTCCATCAGCCTCGCCCCCCGGAACGGCGGCATCGGGCAGGTATCCGTTTTCGTCAACCGGCGGGAAGCCGTTGCCGACGCCAACCCCGGCCGGCAGGCGGCCCTTACCGTCGATTTGGCTCCCTTCGCGGGGTATTGCCTGCCCGGCAGGCCCGACACGGTGTCCGTCGTCACCCGCAACGCAGGAGGCTGGCTGGCCAGCCAGCCCTACAGCCTTCCCTGGGAACCCGCCAATTATGTCGGCGGGCGCGGCGAAGCGGGCAACGAATCCGGCGCGCAGGCCTTCGTCACAGCGCAAGACCCCGACATCTATATCCTCTGCATCGGCACTTCCCGATACGAGGGCCAGGGCCTGGCGCTCAAATACCCCGACAAAGACGCTCAGTATATGAAGCAGGCCCTGGAAGCAGTCGGCGACCGCCTCTTCGGCGCTACCGGCACGGTAAAGGCCTTCCTGCTCAATACAGACCCCGCCGTGGCGGATAAAACGCCCTCCAGGGACAATATCCGGGCCGCCATCCGGGAAATTGCCCGGCAGGCCAAAGCGGAGGATGTCCTCGTACTTTACTTCTCCGGCCATGGCGTCGCTTTCGGCGCCGGTGAAGAGGCCTCCTTTTACTACCTGACCAAAGACGTAGTAACCATGGACCTGAGCGACCCCATCACCCGGAGCAGCTACGCCGTTTCCACCGACACCCTTACCGAATGGGTCAAGGCGGTCAAGGCCCTCAAACAGGTTATCATCTTCGACGCCTGCCATTCCGGCAAAGCGGTGGAAGAAATCTCCAGCGGCAAAAAATCCCTCAATACCGACCAGATACTCGCCCTCGACCGCATGAAAGACCGCACCGGCACCTACGTCCTCTCGGGCAGTGCAGCCGATAAAGTGAGTTACGAAGCCAGCCAGTACGGCCAGGGGCTGCTCACCTACAGCCTGCTGCAAGGCATGAACGGAATGGCTCTGCGCGATAAAAAGTACGTGGATGTCGTCACCCTCTTCCAATATGCCATCGACCAGGTGCCCAAGCTGGCGGAGGACATCGGCGGCATCCAGAAGCCGGAAATGGCCTCCCCAAAAGGCGGCGCCAGCTTCGATATCGGTTTGTTCGATGACAGCGTGAAAATTCCGGTGACGGCCAAAAAGCCGGTCTTTATCCGCAGCAACTTCCTCAATTTAGCCACCTTCCGGGACGACCTGGAACTGGCCGAAAAGGTGTCTTCCCACTTCGAGGATATCTCCTCCCGTGGCGCAGATGCCAGCCTGATCTACCTCGATGTGTCCAGATTCAAAAAGGGTTATATACTCACTGGTGGATACGGAACCGCAGGAAATACCATTAAATTGGAAGGCCGGGTGTCCAAAGGCGATGAATTGATCGGGCCCTTCACTGCCCAGGGAAATATAAATGATATGGATGCCCTGGCTCAACTGATCATGGGGGAAGCCATCAAAGTGATCAACGGGCAGGGGCAGGCCGGCCGGTAGGGCTTTGACAGGGCGAGGGTAAAGGTGAAAGGTGAAAGGGTGAAGACTATTCAAATAACTGTGTCGACACCCGAGTAAAAGCCTGGTTATCAGGGAAACCTGAAACCTGGAACCTGGAACCTGAAACCTGGAACCTGTAACCTGAAACCTGAAACCTGGAACCTGGAACCTGAAACCTGGAACCTGTAACACCCAATGGAGACTGGGAGGCAGGGAGAGGGGGAGACGAGCCTGCGGCAACCCCTGAAACCTGTTAGGGATTCCATCGCTTACAGCGATGGAATCCCTAAAATCGCCGTTTTGCGCTCCGGAGCCAGGGGGAAGCCCCGGCAGCTTCGGGGGCGCCGCCTTCAGTGGGTGCAAAGCCCTGAGAAGCCTCCTTTGCCTTACGCGAAAGGGCCGTTACAGGTTTCAGGGGTTGCCGCAGGCTCACCTCGTCTCCCCCTCTCCCGGCCTCCCAGTCTCCATTGGGTGTTTCAGGTTGCAGGTTGCAGGTTGCAGGTTTCAGGTTTCAGGTTGCAGGTTGCAGGTTGCAGGTTTCAGGTTGCAGGTTGCAGGGGTTGCCGCAGGCTCACCTCGTCTCCCCCTCTCCCCGTCTCCCAGTCTCCCTATATTTCCATGCACGGGGCCGGGAACGGAGGCGCCCCTTTTTGCGTTGTACTGCCGTCCGGTTATTCATGCCGGGAAATAAGCGTAACTTTGCGTCTCGCATGTTTGTAAAAGAACCGCAGAGCTTGCCCGGCTCCGGAGGAGACGGGACGCAGAGGGCGCAGAGGTTTTTCGCAGGAGAAGCTCCTTGTACATGTCCTTCTTTGCGTTCTGCTCTGCGTCTCCGCGTCTTTGCGGTTCCCCAAAAAACGCGAGGGCTTTGCGCTTCCATTTTAGGCCATAAAAAAAACGAGATTTGGAAAAGGGAACGGTCATTAAATCCACGGGCAGTTGGTATCAGGTGAGGCTGGAGGGCGGCCGGGTGGCCAACAGCCGCATCGTAGGGAAGTTTCGCCTCGACGGCATGCGCATCACCAACCCGGTGGCGGTGGGGGATGAAGTGGAAGTGGAAATCGACGAAAAGGAGGAAACGGGCACGATCAGGAACATCCTGCCGCGCCGCAACTACGTCGTGCGGCAATCTCCGCGCCGCAAGCACGACCTGCACCTGCTGGCCAGCAATGTCGACCAGGCCATGGTCATCGTCACCATCATCGAACCGAACCTCAAGCAGGGCTTCATCGACCGCTTCCTGCTGATGACGGAGCCTTACGAGATACCCACGGTCATCGTTTTCAACAAGGCCGACCTGTACGGGGCGGAAGAGCTGTCGGTTTTCGAATATCTCGAAGCGATTTACCAGAATATCGGTTACACCGTTCTGCTGGTTTCCGCCACCCAGGGAAGAGGGCTGGCCGAATTGCAGGAGTTGCTCCGCGACAAGGCCACGCTCATCGCGGGGCAGTCGGGCGTGGGCAAATCCACCCTGGTCAACGCCATTCAGCCCCAGCTCGAACTGCGCACCGCCGAGCTGAGCGACTACTCCGGCAAGGGCCAGCACACCACGACTTTCGCCGAGATGCACCCCCTCGATTTCGGAGGGGCCATCATAGATACGCCGGGTATCAAGACCCTGTCGTTCAACCACCTGGAGCCTATGGACGTCGCCCACAACTTCCGCGAATTTTTCGAACGCTCGGAAGGCTGCAGGTTCGGCGGCAAATGCCTGCACCGCAACGAGCCGGGCTGCGCCGTGAAGAAAGCTATCGAAGCCGGGGAGGTCAGCGAACTGCGCTATATGAACTACCTGGCGCTGCTGGAAGAAATTGAGGATCAGAATTACTGGGAAAGGCTCAGCGAGGAGTATTGAGAAAAAACCGCCAAACAAAAAGGGCCACGCCTTGGCGGAGCCCCTCTCCAACATTGGTTTAAAAAACGAAATCTCTTATCAGGCAGGGGCGGAGCTGACTGAGTTCAGCTCCGCCCCGTCCGGCTTATTCCGGCTCGAAGCCGAGCACGATGTTGAAGTCGCCCAGCGCCTTCAGCGATCGGTCGGCGCCCGTTTTGTCGAAGCCAATGCCGTAGTCGAAGCCGAGCACCCCAAACATGGGCAGGAAAACACGCAGGCCCATGCCCACCGAGCGCTTCACGTCAAAGGGGTTGAAATCGCGAAACTCCCGCCAGGAATTGCCGCCCTGTGCAAAAGCCAGCACGTAAATGGTGGAGCTGGGGTTGAGCGACAACGGGTAGCGGAGTTCGAGCGTGAATTTGTCAAACAGGGGTGTGGCCGAGGTGCCGCCGGAAGGATCGACATTGGCTTCCAGCTCGTTGATCTCGTAACCCCGCAGCGAGATGATATCCACCCCCGCGAAGCCGAACTGCTGGTTGTTGATGCCGTCGCCGCCGAGCTGGAAGCGCTCGAAGGGCGAGGAGCCGATTTCGCGGTTGTAGAAGCCGAGCAGGCCGATCTTGGCCTGGGCCTTGAGGATGAGCTTGCCGACGATGGGCGTGTACCACTCGGCGTCGAAGCGCCACTTGTGGTATTCCAGGTAGCGGAAGCGCTCTTCCGCCGGCTCGCTGGTATAATCCCTGTCCGGGTTGAAAAGGGAATAGGGCGGGGTCACCTGTACGGAAAGGGAGATGCGCGAGCCATCCTGCGGGAAGATCGGGTCGTTGACGGTGGAGCGGGCGATCGTCTGCCTGATGCTGAAGTTGTTGTAATTGCCTTCCCGGACGATCTCGCCTTCATCCGAACGGAACAGGCCTCGCACCCAGTTGTCCAGCGTCAGGGTCTGTATGTTCAGGGCCGTGCTGATCACGAAGTTGTCATCCGGCCACTTCAGGCGCGTGCCCAGGCTGATGGAAGCCTGTTTGATATTGAAACTCTGGTAGGTATCCGTGCCGCGGCGGCCGAAGGCGAAGCGGTTGAAGAAGCCCGCCGCCGTGAAGGAGGTCGGTTTCTTGCCGCCTAGCCAGGGCTCCGTGAACGAGACGTTATAGGACTGGTAGAAGTCGCCGTTGGTCTGCGCGCGCAGGGAAAGGCGCTGGCCGTCGCCCTGGGGCAGGGGGCGCCAGGCTTCCTTGTTGAAGATGTTGCGCAGAGAGAAGTTGTTGAAAGAAACGCCCAGGGTGCCGATCACGCGCTGCACGCCGCCCCAGCCGGCCGAGAGTTCCAGCTGGTCGGAGGGTTTTTCCTCAACGGCGTACTCGATATCCACCGTGCCGCGCTGGGGGTTGACGGGGGTGTTGATGCCGAGGGCTTCGGGGTTGAAGTAGCCGAGGTTGATGATCTCGCGCTGGGAGCGGATGATGTCGGAGCGGCTGAATTTCTGCCCCGGGCGGGTGCGCAATTCCCGGCGGATGACGTGCTCGTGGGTGCGGTCGTTGCCTTTGATGACCACCTTGTCGATCGTGGCCTGCGGGCCCTCGAAGATGCGGATTTCCAGGTCGATCGAATCCCCTTCAACCGCCACTTCGATGGGGTCGACCTGGAAGAACAGGTAGCCGTTGTCCATGTACAGGGTGCTGACGTCGCGGCCGTCCTGGCTGAAGCGCAGGCGGGTGTCCAGCAGTTCCTGGTTGTAAATCTCTCCTTTTTCGATGCCGAGCACATCGGCAAGCACCTGGGTTTCGTAGATGGAATTGCCCTTCCAGCTGATGTCGCGGAAGTAGTACCGGTTGCCTTCGTCGATCTTGAGTTTGACCATCAGCTCGCCGTCCTCGTTGCGCCACAGGCTGTCGTAGAGTATCCGGGCGTCGCGGAAACCCTGGGTATTGTAGTAGGCGATCAGCTTCTCCTTGTCGGCTTCGTAATCCTTTTTAATGAACTTGGAGGAGGCGAAGATGCGGCCTTTCTCCTTGGTTTCCTTGAGTTGTTTGCGCAGCTTCCGGTCTTTGACCTCGGCATTGCCGTCGAAATCGATCTTGTCGATCTTGATGCGCGGCCCGCGGCTGAGGTTGAAGACGAGGCCCACGGAGTTGGCCCGGCTCGAGTCCGGCGCTTCAGAAACGGTGCAGCGGGCGTCGAGAAAGCCCTTGCCGATGAAAAACTGTTCGATGGCCTTGCTGGCGTTGACCTTGACGTTTTCCGTGACGATGCCCCCCTTCAGCAGGTGTTTGTCCACCTCCTCGTTGAGGTCGTCGTGGTAGCCTTTTTTGACTCCCTGGTAAGAATACCTGCTCAGCCTGGGCCGTTCCTGCACGCGGATTTCCAGAAAGACGATATCGCCGATGCTTTTTTCCTTCACCACCTGCACGTCGGTAAAGAGGCGAAGTTTCCACAAAGCTTTGATGGCCTTTTGAATGTCGGGGCCCGGAATGCGGATTTTATTGCCCACCTGCAGCCCCGAGATGCTGATGATGGCGTTCTCATCGCTGTAACTGGCCCCGACGACCTTGACGCCGCCGATCTCGTAATCACGTGGATTGTCGTAGTTCGTTACGGGAAGGGTGTCGGAAGCCGTTTGGGCAGTCGTATAATGAGGCGCCAGTATGCTGCCAAGAGTGATCAAGGCGATTAAGATTCTCATTCCTGTTCTCAAGTTATCTCGTTGGATGCGCAAAAATAAGCGTTCGCCCTTGCATAACCGCAAAAAAGGAGGGCCTGATTATTTTTTACCCCAAAAAGAGGCGCGAAGCCGGCGAGGGGTTGTATGCCTACTGTACCAATTGTTCGCTGATTTTGCCGAACCGCCTTTCGCGCTGCTGAAAGTCGATGATGGCCTGATAGAGGTGTTCTTTGCGGAAGTCGGGCCAGAACACGGGGGTGAAATAGAGTTCCGAATAAGCGATCTGCCAGAGCAGGAAATTACTGATGCGGTTTTCACCGCTGGTGCGGATGAGCAGTTCCGGGTCGGGAATGCCGCCGGTAGTCAGGGCATCCGAAAACATTTGCTCGCTGATCTCCTCCGGCCTGATCTCGCCGGCGAGCACCTGGCGGGCCAGGCTCCGGCTGGCCTCCACCACTTCCCAGCGGGAGCTGTAGTTGAGGGCCAGCACCAGGGTCATCCTGGAGTTGTTTTTCGTCCTTTCGATGCCCTGCAGCAGGGCCTGGTAAGTCCGCTCCGGCAGATTCCGGATATCGCCGATAGCCTGGAGGCGGATATCGTTTTTATTGAGGGTTTCTACTTCCTTGTGCAGGGTTTCCACCAGCAGCCGCATCAGGGCGTTCACTTCCAGCTTGGGGCGGTTCCAGTTTTCGGTGGAAAAAGCATAGAGGGTGAGAAATTCCACCCCCAGCTCGGCTGCGGCTTCCGTGGCCTCCCGCACGGCGATCACGCCGTTGCGGTGCCCGAATACCCGGGGTTTGCCGTGTTGTTTGGCCCAGCGGCCGTTGCCGTCCATGATGATGGCAATGTGGCGGGGCAGCTTCTCTATGTTGATCTGAGACTTTAAATCCATCATTGGCGCTTAAATCATTTCTAGGGTGTGGTGTTTTCCTGCAAACCTGGCCGGAGTCACATGGCGGCCCGGGGAGGGAAATGCTTCCGGAAAATTCATCCAAAGGTAAGAAACTGTCGGCATTTTTATGGGGCCTGCTTTACAATAGCTTTCCATGCCGCGATAAATAACGAATAATCTCCGGATTGATTATCTGCTGAATCCATTGTATTTTACGCGCCATTTCTCATAACATCAGGATCAGAGGCATGGCTACCACTTTTGAAACATACCAGTACACGCGCCCCGAGTTCGATTCCTTTTCCCGGTCTTTTCACGAAGCGCTCTCCGCTTTTGAAACGGCGGGCTCTATCCCAGAACAGGGCCGCGCCCTGAGCCGCATCAATGCCTTGCGCACCGAATTCACGTCCATGTACAACATCTGCCACATCCGGCATACCATGGACACCCGCGACGAATTTTACGAGAAGGAGAACGAATTCTTCGACCACCACATGCCTGCCTACGAAGGCCTGGTGAATGATTTCTACAAAAAACTGCTGTCCTCGCCATTCCGGGCCGGGCTGGAGCAAAAGTGGGGGCGGCAATTGTTCACCATCGCCGAGCTCAGCCTAAAAACCTTCGACGAATCCATCATCGGGCTGCTGCAGGAGGAGAACAAACTCAGCAGCCAGTACACCAAACTGAAAGCGGCGGCCCGGATCGAATTCCGCGGCGAAGAACACAACCTCTCCTCCATCCAGAAATACGAAATTGACCGGAACCGGGAAACCCGGAAAGCGGCGGCCGGGGCCAAATGGGGCTTTTTTGCCGCGCAGGCCGAAGCGGTGGAGGGCATTTTCGATCAGCTGGTGAAGGTGCGCCACAACATCGCCCTACAGCTGGGGTACCGGAACTTCGTTGAACTGGGCTACGCCCGCATGCTGCGCTCCGACTACAGCCCCGAAATGGTGGCCAACTTCCGCAGGCAGGTGCTGGAGTACATCGTCCCCATCGCCACCCGCCTCTATGAACGGCAGCGCCGCCGCCTCGGGCTGGAAAGCCTGAAATACTATGACGAGGACCTCCGCTTTGCCGGCGGCAACCCGCAACCCAAAGGGCAGCCGGACTGGATCGTGGGCCAGGCCCGCCGGATGTACGGCGCCCTGTCGGCCGAAACCCGCGAGTTCTTCGACTTCATGAGGGAGGCCAAACTGATGGACCTGGAAACCAGGCCCGGCAAAGCCACCGGCGGTTACTGCACCTATATCGCCAACTACAAAGCCCCTTTCATCTTCTCCAACTTCAACGGCACCAGCGGCGATATCGACGTGCTGACCCATGAGGCCGGCCATGCTTTCCAGGTGTACAGCAGCCGTGAATTTGGCATCGGAGAATACAACTGGCCCACTTACGAAGCCTGCGAGATACACTCCATGAGCATGGAATTTTTTACATGGCCCTGGATGGAGCTCTTCTTCGGGGAAGATACCGACAAATACAAGTTCAGCCACCTCTCCAACGCCCTCTATTTCCTGCCCTACGGCGTAGCCGTCGACGAGTTTCAGCATTTCGTGTACGAGCATCCGCAGGCCTCACGCGCCGAAAGGAACCAGGCCTGGCGGGAGATCGAACGAAAATACCTGCCCCATCGCGACTATGACGGGTATGAATTTCTGGAAAAGGGGGCCTTCTGGCAGAAACAGAGCCACATCTTCAGCATGCCTTTTTATTATATCGACTACACCCTGGCTCAGATCTGCGCCTTCCAGTTCTGGAAAAAGGACCAGGAAGCGCACGAAGCCGCCTGGGCGGACTACCTGCGCCTTTGCCGCGCCGGCGGCAGCCTGTCATTCCTCGGGCTCGTGCAACTGGCCGGCCTGCGCTCTCCTTTCGAGGATGGCTGCGTAGCTTCGGTGGTGGACGTGATCACCGGCTGGCTGGACGGCGTCGACGATTCCGCTTTTTAGAGGGGCATGCCGCACCCTTTCATCCCGAAAAACCATATCTTTGCCAGAAGGCGCCTGTAAGGCCGGAAAATGAGAAGCGTCATGCCAGTGCCTGAACCGGCAATTTGGATATTTGGAATCATAATCTCCCCTGGGCCATGTTCATACTTGTAATTTGTTTCCTTACTGCGTTCACCCTGACTTACCTTGCCGTGCCGAGCATCATTTCCATTGCCCGGGAGAAAAACCTGTTCGTGGAACCGGGCGAGCGCAGTTCCCATACCATCAGTACGCCTTCGCTCGGAGGGGTTGGTATTTTTGCAGGGGCCATCTTCTCCATCGTCATGTGGACCCCCTTTGACCGCTTTGGCGGGCTTCAATACATCCTTTGCGCCTTTCTCATCGTATTCCTGGTCGGCCTGAAGGATGACCTGTCGCCGGTATCGCCCTTCAACAAACTGATCGCCCAGGTGCTGGCGGGATCTATCCTCGTTTTTAAATCGGACATCCACCTTCAGGGGTTTTACGGCATGTTCGGGCTGCACGCGGAGCTGCCGGAACCCTTCTACGCCGGGCTGACCCTTTTCACCATTCTGGTCATCATCAATTCCTTTAACCTGATCGACGGCATCAACGGCCTGGCCGGCAGCGTGGGCGCACTCATTTCTGGAGTGCTGGGGTGCTGGTTCTTCTGGGTGGGCAGCATGGAACTCGCCATCGTCTCTTTCTCCCTCATGGGGGCCATCATCGCATTCCTGAAGTATAACTACACCCCGGCCAAGATATTCATGGGAGACTCGGGCTCCCTGGTCATTGGCGCCGCCTGTGCAATTCTCATCATCCGGTTCATCGATATGAACTATAACCTGGAAGCGGGAGACTTCCACCAGATCCAGGCTATCCCGGCCGTAGCTATCGGCATCATGATCATTCCGCTTTACGACACGCTCCGGGTGTTTATTACGCGCGTTCTTCGGGGCCAGTCGCCGCTTCATGCCGACCGGCGCCACATCCACCACCTGCTGATCGATTATGGGTTTTCCCACATGCAGGCCACCGGTATCCTGGTGGCGGTAAACGTCTTTTTCATCCTGATGGCCTTCTCGCTCAACCAGGCCGTTGAGTTGCACCTGCTGTTGTTGCTGATCCTGGGTGCAGCTACTACCATGACCTACATTCTGCACAAGTCGGTGAACCGGAAAAAACAGCAAAAGCTGGCTATCCGCTGATCTCTCCCGCATTGGCATCCGCAGGAATATGGCCGCCTTTCTCCTTAAGGCCGAGATTGGTGAGCAGAGCGAGGCTTATAAAGAAAAAGGCCCCCACCTTGTCCGTTTCGATCAGGTCGTTGATGAGCAGCAATGAAAGGATGATGAGCAGGGAGAGCATGGCCATCATGGCGAGCTGTTTGTCTTTCACCGTTTTTGCATGGTGGTAGATCGATTCCCCCCTCAGCAGGGCGTAGCTGCACAACAGTAAAAAGAAAACCAGCCCGGGCAACCCCTGCTCAGCCAGAGTCATCAGAAAATAGCTGTGAATGCCTGATTTGTCCGGATTGTCGCTGACGTAGGTCTGGAAACTGGTGATGGTGTAGGATTTGTAGAAATTGTAAAAATTGCCGGGGCCAAAGCCCAGCATGGGACGCTCGGCGGACATCTGGAACCCGGCCATCCAGCGGTAGAGGCGCTCCATGGTGGAGATATCCTCCATCTCGTAGGTCGCCTGGATCAGGTTGTTGAAATCCTTGTGAGATACCGTTGTCTCATAATTCGGCGCATAGTCCAGATAGCGGTTGCCGGCGGCCATGAAGGCGACCAGCCCGGCCGAGGCCGCCAGAGCCAGTATCAGCACGTAACGCATCAGCCGAAAACGGATGATGTAATACGCTCCGATAGCTCCTACCACAGCCACATAAGCTGCACGCGTATAGGAGAACTGAATTGCCAATACCGAGATCAACAGCCCGGCGACAAGCATCCACCATTGCCGGCTGTAGCGCGGATACCACTGAAGCATGAACCACAAAAAAGGCATGAAAAGCGCAATGATGGAGGCATAGGTTACGTGGTTGCGGTAAAAGGGGTGCAGCACCCGGAAAACATCGGCAAAACTGAAGCCGTAAGCTGCGTGCCGGATCAGAATAAAGACGGCTGTGAACATCAGCGGCAGAAAAGCCGCCCAGAAAAAAGCGCGGAAGCGTTTTTCCCCATCCAGCATCCGGCTGGCCAGGAAGTAGAAGGCGGCCACATACCAGATCTTGGCCAGGGTAAACTTCAGGGACACCACTTGGTCCTGGGAGGTAATTGAGGTAACAGCAATCCAGGCCAGATGAAACAGCAGAAAGAGGGTGATCGGATGCAGGAGGAAACGGCCGTCGAGGTTTTTGTAGTGGCGAAGCGCGAAGGCCCCGCCCACCAGCATCAGCCCCACAATCAGCGGTTCGGTGGGCAGGTCGGTCGAAAGGCCGTTGGGCAGGTTTATTTCGGTGGACAGCGGGATGCAGGCGATGAGCAGGAGGAAGGCCTTATGAAAATCGACGATCACCAGGTAGGCCAGCAGCAGAAAGGCCGGGATGCCGGCCAGGAAATACCACTCCGTAGCAATCCCCACAAAAAGGCAGAGCAACAGGACAGCGCCGAATATCAGGAAAAACAGTTGCGGCAGGCTATCCGTATCCAGCAATCGCGCCAGCCTACTTTGCATGATAAATCTCCCGCCAGTTTACATCCTGATAGGTTTCAAAAAGCAACACCCCGAAAATGCTGAAAAGGAAGGCGATGGCGCCGGCAGCCAGGACGATGATGCTTCGCTTGGGGCGCGATTTGATGACGGGCACTTCGGCCTCTTCAACAATCACCAAGGCCGGAATGACGGAGTGATAGGTTGCCAGGGCCTGCTTCAGCCTTTCCTTGTCTTCGCTCAGCGTCTGGTTGGCCTCTACGTACTGGCGCTCGAAAATCCCTACCTTGCCCAGGCCCTTATTGAAGTTTTCCATTTTTGCGGTAAGGTTTTTCAACTCTTCCTCCATACCTGTTACCGTCGCTTGCAGGTATTTGATAGTATCGGCCGGGATGCCACGGGTGTTTTTGAGCACCTCCAGCTTGGCGCGGTTGCGCACCATGAGGCCTTCCGCCTCGGAGACCTGCCCCGACAAAGCCTCCGCCTGCCCGACGATGTTGTATATGCCGTACTCCTGCCGCAGCCGGATGAGGCTGTCACTCAGAGCCGACAGCAGAGCTTCCTTGCCCTTAATATTGTCTTCGTAGGAATTGATGGTCTTTTGCAGGCCTTCCTGCATCAGGCGGCGGGCAATTTCGTCCGCCTTTTCGCGCGCAGCCCTGGCCATGCGGGCAGCCATTTCCTTGTCCTTGTCTTCCACCGACAGCTCGATTGCATCGCGTTTTGTTTTCGTCACTTCGTACAGCCCGAAAAACTTTTCGCGCACTTTAAACGCCGCCCTGTTATTTTCGGGATTGATGCCGTAGTGCTCATAGAGGTTGAAGGAGTCTATCATGAAACCGGCCAGTTCCGCCGAGCCGGCTATGGTCAGCAGGCGGTCGATGTCGTTTTCGTTGCCGTAGTATTCCGTCCTCAGCTGCCCCTTGCCGTAGAGCGATTCCGGCTTGGCCTGATCAGGGCTAACTGCCAGAAAGGTGGTCGTGGCCTTATAGTAGTTGGACAGGGTAAGGCTGATGATTACAGCGCCTGCCACGGCCAAAACGCAAACATAAAAGATCTGCTTCTTCCACTTGAAAAGCGTCCGGAGTACATCGAGTAAGTTATCCTGATGGTTCATTTGTCGTTTCCCTGAAATTTGGAGGAGCGTTTTCACGCTGAATGCCAGGCCTGTAATACCGCCGCTCCTTTTTGAAATAAGCGCAAAAGTAGGAAAATCATGAGAATGGACGAGCTTTTCCCCCCCTCCAATTATGAGGCCGCTCCGGAAATCCATCGATCGAAGCAAAGGGCTGCCTTGGGTATTGGAGTGCTGGAGTACTGGCCCGCCGCCGCCATCAGGCGCGGTTGCCTTATGCGGAGGCGCCCGGCGGCTTTGTCGGGCAAAAATGCTGGAGTGCCGGATTACCAGCCTTCCGGCCCCTCTCTCCGAGCCGGGCAAGCCTTCCGACATAATCAGAGTGCCATCCCGATGCGGCCAGGTAAAAGTACTGGCGTACGGCTATCCTCTCTGGCGCTCCTCCCTCAGCCGAAGCAGGCCCTGCAGCCCGGCCAGCCGAAGGGCCAGGGCCAGCAGCCCGCCAAGGGCCAGGGAAAAGAGGAGCCGCCAGGGCCAGGGGGCAGGCAGATAGAGCCCGGCCAGATAGGTGGCGCCCAGCAAAAGCAGGGCAAAACCGGCCAGCCGGGCGGCCAGGGCGATGGGAATTCCTGCCCGCAGCTTCCGGCCGGCCAGAGCAAGCTCGCCAAAAAATACGGCATACTGGGTGATGCAGGTGGCCAGGGCGGCGCCTTCGGCCTTCATGGCCGGTATCAGCGCCAGGTTGAGCGAGGCGTTCAGCACCAGGCCCGCAGCAAAAAGATAGTTCAAAGGCCGGAGGCTGCCGTTGGCCACCAGCAGGGTGCCGTAAATGTAACTGCCGTAAACGGCCAGAAAACTGGCCAGCAGGTAGAGCAGCACCCTGCCGGAATAAGCCGAACCGCTGTCGTAAAGGGCCACCATCACCTCCGTCCGGTAAAAGCCGATGCAGCATAGCAGCGCCAGGGCGCCCGCAGCCGCCATCCGGAAGCTGAACCGGGCAAGCTCGCCAACCTCCTCGCGCTGCTTGAGCATGCGGGAAAAGATGGGAAGCAACAGGCTGGCAAAAAGAAACCCGACCATATTGCCGGCCTCGAAGAGGCGGTAGGCGGATGCATAAATATCGGCCTCCTGCCGCCCGTCGGGCAACATCCGTTCGATCATCACGCCGTCGATGCGGTTGTAAACAGACATCAGCAGGATCGACAAGGCGTATGGCGCGCTCCGGCGCAGCAGCAGCAGCAGAAAGGGCAGGTGGAAGCGAAACCGCAGAGCCTTCAGGCGCCCCCGTACGATGAAAAAGGCCAGGGCGGCCGTGGCGCCCAGCGCCGCCGTCTGCGCCCAGGCAAACCACTCGATCCGGAACCGGCCCTGAAATGCCGGGGCCCAGAGCAAAACGCCGCAGATCAGGATGAGCAGCAGGCGGTCCGTTACGGAGACCAGGCTGTCCAGCCGGTAAAGGCCCAACCCGGAAATGTTGGTGCGCAGAAACAACACCAGTGAATTGAGCACCTGATTGACGGCAATAATGGACAACAAAGGCCAGCAGGCAGGCTCATAACCGGCAAGCCGCGCCGCCAGCACGATCAGCAGGAAGTAAGCCCCCGCCAGTATGCCCTTCAGAACGAGCAGGTTCGGGAAGTACTTGCCCAGCAGGTGGTGGTGCTGGGAAATGTTCCGGTTGTTGTAGTTCTGCAGCCCGAAATCGGTGACGATCTGGAACAGGAAGGTGAAGTTGAACAGGGCAAAATACAAACCGTATTCCCCCGGCGGAACGGCATTCTGCACCCCCCGGTCGATGCCAAACAGGTAAAATGGCTTGACCAGCAGGTTGACGGCCAGGAGGAAAATAATATTGATCAGGAATTCCCGCTTCATAATGGAAGCGGAAAGTTAAGGCCTTTTACTCATACCGCAAGGCCTCGATGGGGTCGAGCCGCGAAGCTTTGAGGGCAGGGTACAGCCCCGAAATCAGCCCGACCAGCGTGCAGGTGACCACGGCGATGGCAACCCAGCCCCACGGAAAGAGGAAGCTGCCTTTGGCAATGAGGGCCACGACGTTGCCGGCCAGGACGCCGAGGGCGATGCCCAGGATGCCGCCGATCATGCTGATCACGACCGCTTCGGCCAGGAATTGTATCATGACGGCCCGGCGGGTCGCCCCGATGGCCTTGCAAATTCCAATCTCCCGCGTCCGCTCGGTGACGGAAACAAGCATGATGTTCATCAGGCCAATAGCGGCGCCGACCAGGGTGATGAAGCCGATGCCGATAGCCGCCAGCCGGAAATAAGTGGTGTTTTCCTTGATGATGCCGATCAGGCTGTCGCTTTTGGATATCTCGAAATCGTTCTCCTGGGTGATGCGCAAATCGCGTACGATGCGCAATAAGCCGGTGGCGTAATCAATGGCCATGTCGATCTGCGTGGGGTCATCGACGGCTACCAGTATGTTGTAGTTCGTATTGGGGTTTCCATAGAACCGCTTGCCCGTTTGCAGGGGGAGGAGCAGGCGCCTGTCTTCGCTCTGATTCATGCTGGAGCCCTTCTTTTTCAGAACGCCGACCACCTTCAGCTTGATGTTGCCCGCATAGATGTACTTGTTGACAGCCTTCTCGGCATTGCCGTTAAACAGCTCCGACAGGATTTCGTCTCCGATGATGGTGATGGAGCCGCCGTTCATGGCCTCCCGGGAAGTGAAGTTGCGCCCGGCAACGATTTCGAAGCCCTTCGCTTCGAGATAGTGCTCATCGACGCCGAAGAGGGCGACGCTGGGGTTGGTCTCCTCATCTCCGAACTTGATGGCGGCCGTGCCGGTGCAGAACAGTGATACAGAAGTCCGCGCCGGAAAATCATAGCGGTCTTTAAACTCCATGGCCTGCTCGTAGGAAATGGGGTCGCCACGCTTTTCCTGCCGCCCGCCCCGGTGCCCGCGGATGCCCTCTCCCTTGGGGTCAACGTCAAAAGTGTTGGCTCCGAGATAGGATAAGTTGCTGCTCAGGGAATTCAACCCCACATCGATGGCCGTCAGAATGCCCACCAGCGCCATAATGCCAAAGGCAATGATCATAAGGGTGAGGATGGCTCTCAGGATGTTGGAGCGCACCGCGCGAAAAGCCAGTATGATGTTCTCGGTCAGGCTCATGGCTGGTAGGTTGCGGATTATTCGGATTCGTCGCCCCGGCAGCAAAATATACTCCGCTGCGGCAGGTTTTGTACAAAACTGTTGTAGCACGGCGAGCTACATGCCGCACCGGCAGCCGGGTTGTGCTCTGAACCTGCTGCCGTCCGGTATAGCTACGCTCAGCCGCCTTAAAGATAACAACAATCCCCGCCCAGTAGTTATTTCTTCGATCAACGGCCGGGCTGTTTCGAGGAACAGCGCCTCAGGCAGCATAAAAAGCGCCGCCGATGGCCTGCTGCATGGCGCCGGCAATGGCGGCATTGGAAGCGATGATCTCCCCGCCCCCAAGATAGTTCTCTTCGCCTTTGAAATCCGTAACGACGCCGCCGGCCTGCTGTACGATAAAGGCTCCTGCGGCCACGTCCCAGGGGTTGAGGCTGTATTCGAAAAAACCGTCGAAGCGGCCGCAGGCCACGTAGGCCAGGTCGACGGCTGCGGAACCCAGGCGCCGGATGCCGCGCGTGTGCCGCATGAAGTACTCCAGTACCTGGAAATACGGGCCGATGCGCTTGTAGTCGTAGTAGGGGAATCCCGTCGCCAGCAGGGTGTTCCCGAGCGGCGCGCGGCGGCTCACCTGTATGGGGCGCCCGTTCAGAAAAGCGCCGCCGCCCAGCCAGGCGTAAAAACATTCCTGGCGGTTGAGTTCGTAAACGATGCCCGCCACGCTCCGGCCTTCCCGCTGCAATGCAACGCTGATGGAAAAGACGGGCAGCTGAAAGAGGAAATTCGTGGTGCCGTCCAGCGGGTCTATGATCCATTGCCATGCTCCGCTTTGTTTGGCCACGGTTTCTTCCTCGGTGAGGAAAGTGCTGCCCGGCAACAGCTGCTCCAGTGCCTCCACCAGCTGCACCTCCGCATTTTTATCGACATAACTGACCAGGCTGTTCAGGCTCTTTTCCTCGATGTCCTGGCCAGCCACCTGCCCCATTTCCTGGCGGATGAACCGGCCCACTCTTTCGACGATGGGGATGGCCTGGCGGCAGAGGTATTCGGGATCGTTATTCATGCTCGTTTATTGATTTGCCAAAGGCGCTTTCAGGAATGGCTAAAAATACCTAAACCCGGAAATAAATGCCATTAATTGAGGGTTATCCCATAAAAAGGAAGACATGTTTATCCCAAAAACGATTACCTTCATCGCCGCCATGGCTTTTGCAAAAGCCTTAACCGCCATCAACTATTACGTCTCCAATGCAGGCAGCGACGACAACACGGGGCTCAGCCTCCAGAGCGCTTTCCTTACTCTTCAGCACGCGGCCAACCACGTGATCGCCGGCGATACCGTATTCGTCGACGAGGGGGGCTATGCCGGCTTCGACCTCAGAGAGGCTTATGGCGCGGAAGGCCACCCCATCGTATTCAAAGCACTGGGCAATGCAGTGGAAATCAACCAAAGCGGCCCCATTCGCAATGACGGGATCAATGTGGAAAACTGCAGTCATATCGTCATCGATGGCTTTCGGGCCAATAATATGCCGGGCAATGGCAATGGCATCCGCGTGGTGCTCTCCGATTTCTGCGTGGTGCGCAATTGCTCTTGCGACAACAATGCCGAACGGGGTATTTTCACTGCATTTACCGACGATATAATCATCGAATACAACACCTGCAGCAATTCCGTGGACGAGCATGGGATTTACGTATCCAACAGTTCCGACCGGCCGATCGTCCGATACAATGAATGTTATGGCAACAACAACATCGGCATTCACTTCAACGGGGATCTTTCGGCGGGGGGCGATGGCATCATTTCCGATGCCCAGGTGTATGGAAACATCATCTATGAGAACAACCTGGCCGCCGGCATCAATATGGACGGCGTGGAAAACCCGGTTATTTACAATAACCTCATATTCGACAATCATTTCGCGCAGGGTATTGCCCTCTTTCAGCAGGACGGCGCAATTTCCAGCCGGGGTGCGAAGATATTCAACAATACCATCATCGTGCCCCCCGACGGGCGCTGGGGCATACTGGCCGGAGAAGGCTCGAATGTTGGAACGAAAATCTACAACAACATCATAATCAACCACCACCAATGGCGGGGTTGTATCGCTCTTGAAAATACTGCCGGCTTCCAGAGCAATTACAATATCCTGAACGACAAAATGAGCGCTGATGGCGATGGGGCTTCCATATCCCTGGCAAACTGGCAGTTCCTGGGCTTTGATGTGAATTCCTTGCTGGCGGAAGACCCGGAAAATATCTTCGCCAATCCCGGCGGCGCAGATTTTCATCTAAAGCCCGGTTCCCAGGCCATCGACGCCGGTACGGGCATGGTTGATAATATCGTGGCCACCGACATTGAAGGCCACCCCAGGCCGATGGGCGCCGCTTTTGATATCGGTGCTTATGAATATGCAATGCCGAATGGCGCAGATAATGTTTTTGGAAGAGTTCCGGCTCTGTACCCCAACCCGGCGACGGATTTTATTTTCCTCTACCCGGAACTTGGCCGCAATGTTGCGGAAGTGATCCGGCTCCTGGACAGCAATGGAAGGCTTGTTCGCCGGTTTGCTCCTGAATCGCACCGGCTTGACGTCCGGGGCATCTCCAGAGGCGCCTTTTTTTTGGAGGTTCATCTGAAGAATGGCCGAAAAATCCTGAGTAAAGTGGCCATACATTAGCCTGGCCGCCAACCGGCGCGCCGATTCTCTACTCGTCCAGCTGATAAATATCCGGCAGCTGCCTCCCCAGCCCGCCGTAGTCCAGCCCGTAGCCGATGACGAAGCTGGAAGGGATTTCAAAACCCTTGTAGTGCACGGGCACTTCGAATTCCAGCGCTTCCGGCTTGAGCAGCAGGGCCGCCACCGCTACCGATGCAGGGCCTTTTTCCTGTAGCTGGGGCAGGAACTCCGCCAGCGTTTTGCCTGAATCAACGATGTCCTCGATGATGATCACGTGGCGCCCTTCGAGTTTTTCCTGTAGCCCGATGACGGTTTTGACCCGCCCCGAGGAGGACAGGCCATCGTAGGACGCCAGGCGGATGAAGGCGATTTCGCAGTCGATGGTGCAGGCCCTGATGAGGTCGGCCGCAAATATGAAAGCCCCGTTCAGCACGGCGAGGAACAATGGCCTTTTGCCTTCGTAGTCCCGGCTGATGCGGAGGCCCATTTTTTCGACACAGGCCCGTATGTCCGCAGCGCTGATGTAGGGGCGGAAAGCCAGGCCGTTTACGTTTATGGTTGTGCTCATGGTATATGGCGGTGAATGGGGCAAAAAACTTACAGCCCGTATTTGTCCAGCAGATAAACCAGGCTCATGATGGCGGCGGCGCCAAGTTCCAGTTCCCGTTTATTGACTACGTCGAAGCCGTCGATGGCCGTATGGTGGTAGTCGAAATAGCGCTGGGTATCGGGTTCGAAACCGATGAGCAGGCCTTTCTGCCCCCTGAGCCCGGAAATGTCCGCCCCGGAACCGCCGCGGCGCAGGCCCAGCCCGTAGGGTTCCAGGAGGGGCAGCCATTCGATCACCTTTTTAAACTTTTCGTTAAAAACGTCATCGTGGCCTTCGGCGGTGAAGCCGCGCGGCGTGAAACCGCCCCGGTCCGACTCGATGGCGGCCATGTGGTATTCCTTGTTGTCATCCGACCATTTCCAGTAGGCGCGGGCCCCGCGCAGGCCGTTTTCTTCATTCATGAACAACACGCAGCGGATGGTCCGCTTTGGCTGGTAGCCGAGGCGCCTGATGAGGTGCATCACTTCCATGGCGTGCACACAGCCGGCGCCGTCGTCGTGGGCGCCTGTGCCGACATCCCAGGAGTCGAGGTGCCCGCCCACGAGAATGACTTCTTCGGGAAACTGGCTGCCGCGGATCTCGCCGATGACGTTGTAGGATTCCACATCGGGCAGAGACTGACAGGTGGAGCGCATGAACACCCGGACGGGTTCTTCACGCAGGAGCCGGCTCAGCAACTCGGCGTCATTGGTGCTGATGGCGAAGGCCGGGATTTTGGGCGCATCCTCACTGTAGGCCAGGGAGCCCGTGTGGGGGATATCGTCCAGCCTCGTGGTCATGGAACGCACCAGCGCGCCGACGGCTCCGTAGCGGGCGCCCCGGGAAGCGCCCCACACCCTTTGCCCCGCCGCCTTGCCATACGCGTTGAAGGTATTGAGTTCGGTGGGGTCCATGGGGCCGTTGTAAAAAACGATCTTGCCGCGCAGGCGCTCTCCGAGGCTGTCGGCTTCTTCCAGGCTTTTCACTTCGACTACTTCGGCGGTAATCCCCAGCGGGCCGGAGCCTACGGAATTGCCGAGGGCCAGGGCGTTCAGGTCGATGGCGCCCATTTTCCGGGAATTGACGATACGCACCTGTTCTTTTTCTCCCCGCACCCAGCGGGGCACAAGGCAGGGCTGCAGCCAGACGGTGTCGAGCCCCAGGGTGTCCAGCATCTGCCGGGTATATTCAACGGCTGCGGCAGCCTGCGGCGAACCCGCCAGCCGCCCGCCGATGCGGTGCGACAGATAATCGAGCCATTCATAACAGCGGGCCTCCGTCAGGACCTTGTCGTAGATTCTGCGCAGGTAAAAAGCGTCGGCTTCCTCGCTCTGCTGCTGGGCGCCCAGCCAAAGGGGAACGGACAGGAGCAAAACGGCAAGGTATTTTGTCATAAATACAAGACTTTAAGTAGTGGGACACATTTATTGTAACTCATACTGCTTCGGAAATACGGCGTCAACAGCATTGTTCCTGGGGCTAGGGTTATATTGTTGGATTGTTATATTGTTCTGCAAAATATGTCCAACTACTTAGGGTTACAAAAAACAAGTGGTTATCAGCGGGCCGGCTCCGCCGTATCGGCCCAGGCCGGGGCATCCCGCGGTATCTCCCGCTTCAGCTTGCGGAGGAAAGGATGGAAGTGCACTTCCAGGCTATGCCGTTTGCTGTGGATGAAATCGTGATCGATCTCGTCACATTCCCTTTCCGCCATTTCCGACACATTTTCGGGAATGGCCCAGCGCCCCATGATACAGTTGGCGGCCAGCCTGGCCTGCATTTCGGAAAGAGGCCAGATGCAGCCCTGCGGCTGGGTCATGCCGATCATGAACAGGGTGGGATGGCCGGGGTATATCATGCGCAGGTAGAGGGGAATGCGGGCTGCTTCCTCAAAGTTGATGAAGGCGCTGTCGAAAAAGGGGAAAGCGATCTTGTAGCCGGTGGCGGCGATGACGGCGTCGTATTTTTCCACCTTGCCGTCGCTGAAGTGAACCTCCCTGCCATCGAACCGAAGGACGCCTTTGCGGGGGTGCACACTGCCGTGGCGGATGCGGTAGAGCAATTCCGAATTGAGCGTGGGGTGGCACTTCGTGGCCGGATAATCGGGCTGCTCCAGGCCGTAGTCGCGATAGTCGCCCACCTGGATGCGCAGGGAGAGCAGCTGCAGGTGGTTCCGTAAGAAAGTGGGAATCCAGAGGAGCCCCTTGTTGAAGGTGTCCGTGGGCTTTCCCAGGAAAAACTTGGGGATGATGTAGGTTGGCTTCCGCATGCTGATGGCCGTAAATTCCGCAACGCGGCTTACCTCCACGGCGCAGTCGCAGCCGGAATTGCCCACGCCGACCACCAGCACCCGCTTGCCTGCAAAGGGTTGGTTGGTTTTATAACTGTGGGAGTGTAAATACTCGCCGCTGAATGTTCCGGGAATATCCGGCCAGCGCGGCACGGAGTGGTGCCCGTTGGCGGTGATGAGGTAATCGAACAGATGCGTTTCTCCGTTCGCCAGGGTGACCTTCCATTTCTTGTCGGCCATTTCTTCGGCTTTGGCGACAGCCGTATTGAAGCGGATGTGTTTTTCCAGGCCGAAATGCCGGGCGTAACTCTGAAAATAGGCCAGCACCTGCCTGTGGGATGGGTAGTCCGGATAATGTTCCGGCATGGGAAAATCCTCAAACTGGGACAGTGCTTTGGAGGAAATGATATGCGTCGTTTCACAAACGCTGGAGTGGGATTCGCCGGCGGTGTATATCCAGTTGCCGCCAGGCTGGTTGTTCTGTTCGAAACAGATGATTTTCTCTACGCCTGCCTGAATGAGGTGTTTGACGGCCGCCAGCCCGGAACAACCGGCGCCGATAACGCATACAGCCGGGGAATCGGTTTTACTGCCCATATATCTAAACTGCTTTGTGGGCTAGAGCTCCAGCCCATCCAGATCTTCCAGATCCTTTTGTTTGTAATGTTGCTTGGTAAAAGCTCTTTGTTTTTGCCTTTCCAGCACCAGCCGGGCCAGGGCCAGGTTGGCCGGCTCCTCGGAATAGGGGGACAGCGCCCGGTCGACTTTTCGCTCGTCGATGTCAAGCCTGTACATCATGCTGAGCAGATATTCCAGCCGGTGCTCGATCAGGCCGGCGATGTGGTCTGCCAGCATTTGGAGGAGCTCTTCCTCAGTAAGGCTTTGCTCCGGCGGCTGTAATTCAAAGTCGCGAACGATCAGTTCGGCGGTAATTCCAAGAGTATCCTCTGGCATGTGGTATTATTCGGAATGTAAAAATGTCAGTGTGCCAACCCGGCTCCGGATGTATCTGGCGCAGCCGGCCGGGCCTCAGGGGCTCCACTGGAGCTTCGGAAGGGTAAAAATGCAAAATTGTGTCCAATATTTATGCATTCCCCTGCCCCTCTTCTCCTTCATGGAAGTCCAGTTCCAGCGGCAGCTCCGCGAGGCCTGGCCAGGCTTCCGGCGGCAGGGCCGGCCAGAGCAGGGGCGGAGGCAGCGGCGCCTGGCTGTCTCTGCACACGTCCAGTTGCGGGCTTTTGAAGGAGGCATTGTACTCCGTGCCGTAGTCGCAGTAGATGGCCCTGAGTTCTGGCATGCGCAACAGCCAGGCCGGCAGCAGGGCGATGGGGTTGTTGCGCAGGTCGAGCACCCGCAGCCTGCGCATCCGGAATATTGCCTCGGGCGCTTCCCGGATGCCCTGCCCCGCCAGCCCGAGCACGAGCCCGGCTTCGGATTCATAAGCCAGGTTGGCCAGGATCAGGGCGATATCGTCGGGGTGCAGGCCGTCGAGCGCGAAGCCGATCTCGTTGCGCAGGGATACCATAAACCGCTTTTTTTCCGGGTGCCCGAGGTATTCCAGCCAGGACATGCGCAGCTTGTTGCGCCGCAGGTCGAGGCATTCCAGCCTGGGCAGGCTCAGCAGTTCCCCGGGAAAGCGGCTGAGGTTGTTGTACTGCAGGTCGAGGTAGCGCAGGCGGCGAAATGCCTGCAGGAAAACAGGCAGGCCGTGCAGTTGGTTGCGGGCGAGGCCCAGCGCTTCTACATCCTGAAAGCCGGCCAGTTCTTCAGGCAGCTGTTCCATGTTCAGATTCTGCAGGGCCAGGCTTTTTCCCCAGCTGTCCTGGAAAACCCTGCTTTCCAGCATCCGGTTTATGTCGGCCGGAGACCCTGACCGGAGTATTATTCCGCCGCAAAAGCCCTTGTGGCGATAGGTGTGGAATGCAAGAAACAGGCTGCCGATGCCGAATACCTGATGAAGCGCCTGAATGGCCCGGTGGCTTTCCGCTTCATCCGGTTCCTTGTCTTTCCCGAAATCCAGCAACCCCTGAAGGGCAGTGGAATAGTGGGGGGCTCCGGAAGACATGGCCTGGGCGAGCCCCTTCAGGCAGGTTCGAACGCGCGCACGCACCGGGGCCCTGCCAGTGAGCAGGTGCACGCCCAGCGTCGCCAGAAAGTCCTGCCTGGCCTGCCGGCTGTCCAGCAATTGCAGCGCCAGCAAGGCATTGCGCTCGCTGTCGCTGGCGAGCAGCCGGAGGATATTCGTGCAGGCGTTTCTCGATAAGGCCATGGAAATTCGGATGCGGGCTGCAGGCCCGGCAAAACTCCTCTGAAATAGCTTTGGTTATGGTTTTACAGGCTATGCCCACCTAAAAATAAAGTTTTGCCGCCACATTTGCCGGAGGGCAAAAAAATCAGCACAGGTGTTTTCTTTTTTCCGATATACTCTTATATTGAGAGGCTCAAAGGCGCTTCGCCTGATAAGGGGTTGTTTTTTCTCCGGCCCCTGCCTTCTCGTGCTGATGGAATTTTCGCGGGAAGTTTCTTTCCCGCCAGCTTTTGCCCCAAAATGCCCAATGTGAACAGAACCGGATTGACGCCACTACTTTAGCAACCGATCGAAAAACCCGAGAATCCTGAGCTATGAATGCGACTATTGCCCATGTTAACAAAAGCATCTGGCCCCTTACCTTCGAACAATTGCACCGGGATTGCCAGGACTGGCTTTCGCTGGTCGGCTACTGGAAGTACGAAGTCCGCTTTCTGGAAAAATCAATGCGGCGCTTCCTTGGATACGCCCTAACCCGCCCGCAGGCCATCGAAATGCGTGACATGTTCAACAACCTGATGACTTCCATCAAGCCGGAAATCAGGGAAATTGAGGGCTGGGTTCGCTCCTTCCACCGCCACCTGGCCAAGGTGGCCAACCCCCACACCCATGAACGGGAACTGAAAAACAATACCGAACATCGCCGCATCTACCGGAAAATAGACAGCTTCCGAAAGCGCCTCGGGCAGCTCAAACGCCAGTTGTTCGCCCTGCTCACCCAGGTGTTGCGCGACGAAAAGAACGCCCGGGGATTCCACCGGGGTATATGGGCTTACCCAACCACCCAACGCCTGCGGCGCAGCGGTTGAGAAGAGACACTTGGAACACTTACCCCCCGGGGCGCTCCTTCGTTGGGGCGCCCTGTTTTTTTGCTGCAGCTGTAATTCTAATGCAGGGTAAAGAGGCGCAGGTGGTTTCCGGTTCCTGGTTGCTCGTTTCCGGTTTCAGAGCCAAACTTCCGAAGTTTCGCCCATAGCAGCCATATCCCGTCCTCTCCCGGCACCTTCGGGATCAGCCGGGTAAAAACAATATAACCATATCCCGTCCTCTCCCGGCACCTGCGGGATCAGCCGGGTAAAAACAATATAGCCATATCCCGTCCTCTCCCGATACCTTCGGGATCAGCCGGGTAAAAACAATATAGCCATATAACTCAGCCATTCAGTTTGCTTGCCCAGAGGCTCTTCTCGCCTCCCCCCTTGCCATATTGCCAACTGCCCCACTGATTACAGCGTTCCCCTCAGCTCCTGTTCGCGTTCGATGGCTTCGAACAAAGCTTTGAAGTTGCCCTTGCCGAAGGAGCGTGCGCCTTCACGCTGGATGATCTCGTAGAAAACAGTGGGGCGGTCCTGCACCGGCTTGGTGAATATCTGCAGGAGATAACCCTCCTCGTCGCGATCAACCAGGATGTTGAGGCGCTTCAGCTCTTCCAGTTCCTCTTTGATCTCGCCGACGCGCTCGGGCACCGTGTCGTAATACGTTTCGGGCACGTAAAGGAATTCTACGCCGCGGCGGCGCAGCTCATCGACGGTGAAGATGATGTCATCAGTTGCTACGGCGATGTGTTGCACGCCGGCACCCTGGTAGTAATCCAGGTATTCCTCGATCTGGGATTTTTTCTTGCCCTGCGCCGGCTCGTTGATGGGGAATTTGATGTAGCCGTTGCCGTTGGAGACCACCTTGCTCATCAGCGCGGTGTAATCCGTGGAGATGTCTTTATCGTCGAAGGTGACGAGCAGTTTGAAGCCCATCACATCCTGATAGAATTTCACCCACTCGTTCATTTTCCCCAACTCCACGTTTCCTACGCAGTGGTCGACGTACTTCAGGCCGATGGGTTCCACTTTCATCAGGCTTTTCCGCGGCTGGAAGCCCGGCATAAATGGGCCGCTGTAGTGCGAGCGCTCCACGAAGGTATGCAGCGTTTCGCCATAGGTGTGGATGGAGGCCAGGGTGATTTCCCCGTACTCATCCCGTATCGTTTCGGGGGCTTTGAATGCTTTGGCGCCCCGTTCCACTGCTTTGTTAAACGCTTCGGCGGCATCATCGACCCAAAGCGCCAGCACCTTCACGCCGTCGCCGTGCCGGAGCACATGGCGGGCAACCTCGTGGTTGGGATGCAGGGCGGAAGTCAGCACGAAGCGTATCTTGCCCTGCTGCAGCACGTAGGAGGCCGTGTCGCGCGTGCCTGTCTCGGGGCCGCGATAGGCCACGAGCTCAAAACCGAAAGCCGATTGATAATAGTGGGCGGCCTGTTTGGCGTTGCCGACATAGAATTCGACGTAGTCCGTCCCGTTGATGGGAAAGGTGTCTTCCTGGATGTTGGTTTTATTCCTGGTTAGCGTATCCATTGGTGAAATTTTTTTGAGTTAAAAAACTTTTCTACCAAACCCCAAATTTGGCAGCCCCTTGTTATCGTGAAGGCTATTCCGGGCTCCTTTAACCTTCCAACCTTTAACCCGTCTGTTCATCCGGGCCCTAAGGCTCTGCTACTGCCTGGCCGCCGCCTCCGGAAGCCAGCTTCTGTAGTAGTCCCCGTCCTCGATGTTCATGGCGTGTTCCGTCAGTTTCAGGGGCCGGAAGGTATCTACCATGACGGCCAGTTCGCGGGTTTCTTTGGCGCCGATGCTCTTTTCCACCGTGCCCGGGTGAGGCCCGTGGGGAATGCCGCCGGGATGAAGGGTGATCATGCCCTGTTCGACGTGTTTCCGGCTCATGAAGTCGCCGTCCACGTAGTAGAGCACCTCGTCGCTGTCGATGTTGCTGTGGTTGTAGGGCGCCGGTATGGCCTGCGGGTGGTAGTCGTACAGCCGGGGCACAAAGGAACAGATGACGAAATTGCGCGCCTCGAAGGTCTGGTGTACGGGCGGCGGCTGGTGCACCCGGCCCGTGATGGGCTCAAAATTGTGTATGGAAAAGGCGTAGGGGTAGAGGTAACCGTCCCATCCCACCAGGTCGAAGGGGTGGCTGAGGTAATAGTAGGGGTAAACCAGGCCCTGCTTTTTGATGTAGAAGAGGAACTCGCCCTGTTCGTCGTGGGTTTCCAGGTTCTGCGGCTTGCGGATGTCGCGTTCGCAAAAAGGAGCGTGTTCCTCCAGTTGCCCGAACTGGTTGCGGTAGCGCCTGGGCGTCACCACCGGGCTGAAGGATTCCACGATGAACAGCCTGTTGTCGGGCCCGTCGAACTCCAGCTGGTAAATCGTTCCGCGCGGCACGACGACGTAATCGCCGTAGCCGAACTCCACCGCGCCGTACATCGTGCGCAGCCGGCCGCTTCCCTTGTGGACGAAGATCACCTCATCAGCATCGGCATTTTTGAAAAAATAATCCGTCATGCTCCGGCGCGGCGCAGCCAGGATGATGGAGCAGTCGTCATTGACGAGCACCGGTTTGCGGCTCTTCAGGTAGTCGTCTTCGGCTTCTATCTGAAAGCCCTTCAGGCTGCGGTGTTTGAGTTGTTTGTCGGACACCAGCTTCGGCTCGGCGGAGAAGGGCCCGTCCACCTGGACGATCTGGGTGGGCGGGTTGGCGTGGTAGAGCAGGGAGTAGAGGTTGCTGAAGCCCTCGGTGGAAAAGAGCTCCTCGTGGTAGAGCTCCCCGTTGGGCTTGCGGAATTGGGTGTGCCGCTTGGGCGGCACTTGTCCAAGGCTGTAGTAATGCATGGGTTATTATTTAGGGTAAACCTGCCGGGTTTACCGGGTTAAGGTTGTCGAAAACGGTGTTGAGGATGTCCGTCAGCCGGGCGATATCTTCGTCCGTCAGCCCCTGCCACGCCTGGCGGCGGGCGGTGCGGATGACGGGCATGACGGCCTCGGTTTTTTTCCGGCCCTCTTCCGTAAGCTGGATATTGAACCGCCGCCGGTCAACAGGGTCGGGAACTCTTCGGGCAAGCCCTTTCCGGCAAAGCAGGTCGATGATGCGGGTCACGGTCGGGGCGTCCTTAAAGGTGGCGCGCGCAATGTCCAGCTGGCTGAGCCCTTCCTGCTGCCCGAGCAACGGCAGGATGACCCACTGGTCGATGGTGATGCCGGCCTCCGCGGCGGCCAGCTGCTGCTGAAAAAACTGCTTCATCCGCTTGGCGGTGCGCTCCAGGATGAAGCCCGGGAGCTCCGATTGTCGGCCAGGTTTGCTTTTTGCGGCTAGTTCGGCCATGCCTTTGTTTTTTTGTTGCCACAAAAATAGTTAGTATAGCAATCATTTGCAAATGCCGGAGGGAACAGCGCGAATGCTCCGCTCCGGAAAGGCCCATCACTGCCTCATCATACCAACAATGCCGAAGTAGGAGCCCGGCTCCAGTTCAGAATGCTCAATCAGCTCGAATGCTACATCAAAACCCGCTTTTTCCAGCAATTCCTTCCATGTCTTTTTGGAGAAAACCCCCACCTCGGCCTTGTCATGCACGCATATCGTTTCTCTGCCTTTTTCTTTTACCAGATAGGCGTATTCCGTTTCGACAATATTGTCATCGGGATCGCTGTCATAAGTCCATTCCAGATACCGGATACTTCTGGATGCATCATCATGCCCGCCATGATCTGTCTGAGGGGCAAAAGTTTCTTTGAAGAAATCCGGCGCGATAAACAAAATGCCGTCCGGTTTTAAATGGCTTCTGGCTACCTGAAACACCTTTTCCAGGTCCTTTTCGGTTGTCAGGTACATGATCGCATCCTGGATAAAAACCAGGTCAAAAGCTTCTTTCAGTGCCAAATCCCTCATGTCGCCCACAAAATGCGGGCATTCCGGGTTGAGTTTCCGGCTCATGCGAACCATCTCCGGCGAAATGTCCGTCAGGGTGAAATGGCATTTGTGCTTCAGGTGAAAGGCGTTGTTCCCGCCGCCGCTCCCCAGCTCAAGGGCGCGTTTACAACCCTTTTTGTATTTTGAAATGATCTGCCAGTAAAGCTCCGCTTCTTCCGCATAATCTTCGGGAGCGGAAAACAGAGGCCACCAATGGGCTAATTCGTTATAGAGTTTCATTTTGGAACAGTTTTTTGTTTGTCGCCATTTAAATGTTGCATCGCTTTTCTGAGTTCTTCCTCCTGCATCTGCACGATCAGTTGCCCGCTGAGCAGCAGCAGTTCCTGCTCGTTGGGAGTGATGGTGTATTTGGTGCCGATGTGGGTGAGGAGTTCGTATAGGATCTGCCGGTCGGCCTCGCTCAGCGGGCTCTTTTGCGCCAGTAGTTTGATGAGGCGTTCCTGTTCCGGTTTCAGTTCGATCGATTCGGGAGGCAGTGCGGTGTTGTCGTGCAGCAGGATGTTGAAGCTGAAAAAGACAGGGGTGATGCCGTATTGGCGGCATACGGCGCGGATGTCGTTCACCAGGGTGGCGCGGCGGGCGTCGAGCCCGCTGGAGGGCAAACGGGACAGCACGCCGAGGGAAAAGAGGGCAGCCTCCCTTTTGGAAAAGGTGAAACGGTTGCCGGCAGCATCGGCATCCACCACCAGCAGCACTTTGGAGCGCCGGCTGTCTTCCTGTTTGAGGATTTCCAGGGCCGTGTAATAGCCAATGTTTTCTGTCATGGCGCCGTCGATCAGGTGGAGGAAGGGCCTTTCGGGGCTGTACCTGCTGCGCAGGGTGGTGTTGGAGATCAGCACGGGAAAACTGCCGCTGGCTTTGATGCCCACCGCCAGAGGTATGGTAAAGGGGTCGAGGCTATCCCGTTTTACGGCCCGGAGGCGGTGGGTGTAGCCGTTGATGTGGTAGCGCTCCAGAATGTCCGGGGTGAACGGGAAAATCGTCATGGTATTCACCGTCGAGCTGTTGGTGATGAACATGGGGAAGGACACCGGGCCGGTGCTGCCGGCAGGGACGAAGAAGTCCCGCAGTATGAGGCTTCGGGTGCGCGAGCCGTCCCTTTTCCGGCGCCTGCCGAAGCCAAGCACCTGTTCGTCGATGGCCCGCTCCAGGGCGTCGCCGTCATCGGCATAGGAAAACCAGAGGCGGGGGTCGAAGTTCGCCCTCAGCAACACGCCGGTGTAGGAGCGTGCCAGGCCGTCGCGGATTTGCCGGGGCAGGTAGTCGCTCAGCCGGAAGGGCTCCGGGCGCTGAAAATACTGATGCTCGTATAATGCTGCGGCATAGGCTCCGCCGGCGAAGCCGCCGCCGGATACGGTGGAGATGTAGTCCACCTGCCCGAGCATGTCCTCGCCTCCGTCGAGCTGGAGTTGCTCCAGCCCCAGCAAAACCCCCATCCCGAAATTGGCCGCCCGCGAGCCGCCGCCGGAGATGGCCAGGGCAACGGCCAGGGTGGAGTCCTGCCCGGGCCTGCCCTGAACGCTCTTGTAATAGTCCAGGCGCACCGTAGGTACGGGCTCACCGTCTTTCAGGAACTGGCTTCGGTCGGGGTAAATGTTTCTGGAACAACTGCCGAAAAGCAGCAAGCTGGCCGGCAAAAAAAATAACAGGGTTCGATTGGGCATGATATTCTGGATTTTCAAACCGTTGACTGCTGAAAGCCATTATATTTGTTATGAATACAAAAGATAGAAATTAGCCGGGTTTTTCCATACATGACCACCGACGATTTTAAAACCATTTCCGACACCATTCCCAGGCAACCGGGGGTGTACCGCTTCCTGGACAAGGAGGGAGCCATCCTCTATGTGGGCAAAGCCAAGGACCTGCGAAGCCGCGTTTCATCCTATTTCGGCGACCGCCGCGACCGCGCGCACAAGACCCGCGTCATGGTCAAAAATGCGCACCGCCTGGAGTTCACCATCGTGGAAACCGAGGCCGACGCCCTGCTGCTGGAAAACACCCTGATCAAAAAATACCAGCCGCGCTACAACGTCATGTTGCGCGACGACAAGAGCTATTCCTACATCTGCATCAAAAACGAGCGCTTCCCCCGCGTTTTCATCACCCGAAGGGTGGAGAAAGACGGCTCCACATACTTCGGCCCCTACACCTCCAAGGCGCGCATCAAGGTCATCCTGGAGCTCATCAAACGCCTTTTTCCCCTGCGCACCTGCCACTTCAACCTGAGCAGGGAAAACATCGAGGCGGGCAAAGTGCGGGCCTGCCTGGAGTACCACATCAAAAACTGCATGGCCCCCTGCGAAGGGCTGGAAAGCGAAGAAGAATACAACGGCAAGATCAACCAGGTGAAAAACATCCTGAAGGGCAACTTCGGCGCGGTGAAAAGCCACTTCAAAGGCGTGATGGAAAAATACGCCGAAAACCTGGAATTCGAAAAAGCCCATGCCATCAAGGAGAAGCTCAGCGCTTTTGAAGACTACCAGGCCAAATCGACCGTCGTGAGCAACACCATCCGCGATGTGGATGTGTTTTCCATCGCATCCGATGAGAAGGAGGCCTATATCAACTACATCAAGGTAGTCAACGGCGCCATTATCCATACCCACACCCAGGAACTGGTCAAAAACCTGGACGACGACGATGAGAAAGGGCTGCTCGAATACGCCATCCCCATCATCCGGGAGCGGTTCAACAGCATAGCCACCGAGGTCATCCTGCCCTACAGCGTCCAGCTCGAGGAAGGGCTGCAGGCCGTGGCGCCCAGAATCGGCGACAAGCGCAAACTGCTGGAACTGTCGGAGAAAAACGCAAAATACTATCTGCTGCAGAAACAGAAGGAACGCGCCAGCCAGGCGCGCAGGCAGACTTCCGCCGAACGCATCCTGCGCACCCTGCAGAAGGACCTGCAGATGAGCGAGCTGCCCCTCCACCTCGAGTGTTTTGACAATTCCAACATCCATGGCGCGCATCCCGTAGCTTCCTGTGTGGTGTTCAAAAACGCGAAACCCAGCAAAAAGGACTACCGCCACTTCAACATCAAAACCGTGGAGGGCCCCAACGACTTCGCCTCCATGGAGGAAGTCGTTTTCCGCCGCTACCGCCGCCTGCTCGACGAGGGCGAAAGCCTGCCCCAACTCATCATCATCGACGGCGGCAAAGGCCAGCTCGGCGCCGCCGTGGCCAGCCTGAAAAACCTGGGCATCCTGGACAAGGTAACCGTCATCGGCATCGCCAAACGCCTGGAGGAGATATTCTTCCCCGGCGATTCCATCCCGCTGTACATCGACAAAAAATCCGAATCCCTCAAACTCATCCAGCAGGCGCGCAACGAGGCCCACCGCTTTGCCATTACCTTCCACCGCACCAAGCGCTCGCAACACTTTACTTCCACTGAGCTGACCAAGGTTCCCGGCATCGGGGAAAAAACAGCCCAGAAGTTGCTCAGCCATTTCGGCTCGGTGAAGCGCCTGCGCAACGCCTCGGCTGCAGAAATCGCGGAAGTGAGCAGCCTGAAGGCCGCGGAGAAGGTGAAGGCGTATTTTAAGGAGGCGGGCGAAGAAGAGGAGTAGGGAAAGAAGTGTTGGGAGGTACGCCCGGGGGGAACTGAAGAAAAAAGGTTTCACACCGTTTTTTCAAATTGGTTAAGAGGGCTGAGCCCCGTTAAGAAAAAAATCGCCTTCCAGGGTGATACTTTTCCCCGCTGCTGCACTATAAACAATACAAGGTGTTAATTAACCCCCTGAAAATTACCATGCAATGGATATTACCACTATCGATATAGGCCATCGGCTTCGCACCAAGCGGGAAGCCGCCTTCGAGCAGCTCTACACGGCCTGCTTCCCCCGGGCCGCCCGGCTCGTCAAAGCGCTGGGCGGCGATTACGACGACGCCAGGGACGTCTTTCAGGACGCCCTCATCATTCTTTACGAAAAAGCCGTGGAAGGGAAGCTCGATATTCACGGCGCTCCCTCCGCTTACCTGCTGGGCATCGTCAAACACCTGTGGGTGCGGCAGCGGGGGCGCGGCGCCCACCTGTTGCATTTCAGCGAGTTGGAACGGGCAATAGAAATCCCCGGCGATTTCTACGAAGAAACGGAAAAGCCCCGCCTGCGCCTCTTCCGCTTCCTGGCCGCCGCCGGGCGCCGCTGCATGGACATCCTGCAGGCCTTCTACTACCAGCGCCTGCCGATGGAGGAGATCGCCGGGGAGTTCGGCTTTTCCAGCGTCCGCTCGGCTACGGTGCAGAAACACAAGTGCCTGGAAAAGGTGCGCAAACAGGTAAAAGAAAAATCGCTGCATTATGAAGAAGTGGTGGAGTAAGCTCCGGATTCAACTGTGGAGCCACAAAAGGAGGGCGGAAAGCGGAAACCGGGCGCTTTTCCCGAACCAGGCTGCAACGAGTGGGGAGTGGGAAATACAGGCCTCCCCGGAACAACAGGAGGCCATCCATCAGGCCATCCGCTGGTACGGCCGCCGCAAACTGCGCCGGGAGATCGATGCCGTACACCGGCGCCTGATCGTGGAGCAGCCGGAAGGGGCCCTGGCCAGGCAGCTACAGCGGATTTTTTCAGCGGGCTAGGATCGCAAACCCGGGAACTTTCTTCAACTTAAAAAACACAAGCTATGCCACACCTCCATAGCCGGGCCGCTTTCGTGCCTATGGTCATCGACGGCAGCGGGCGCGACGAGCGCGCCTACGACATCTACAGCCTGCTGCTCAGGGAGCGCATCGTTTTCCTGGGCGCCGGCATCAACGACCAGGTGGCCAACCTCATCGTCGCCCAGTTGCTCTACCTCGACAGCCTGGACAGCAAGCGGCCCATCAATCTGTACATCAACTGCCCGGGCGGCGTCATTTACGCCGGGCTGGCCATTTACGACGCCATGCAGATGATCAAGGCGCCGGTGTACACGACCGCCGTGGGCGTCACGGCCAGCATGGGCACGGTGCTGCTCTCCTCCGGGGCGAAAGGCCATCGCTACGCCCTGCCCCACGCAACCATCCACATGCACCCCGCCGGCGGCGGCGCCCAGGGTTATACCGAAGATGTGCGCATCGCCTACCACGAGCAGGAGCGCCTGGAAAAACAATTGTTCTATATCGTCGGAAAAAACTGCGCCCGCGACTGGCGGCAGATCGAGGAGGATTTCCTGCGCGACCGCTTCCTCAACGCCATCCAGGCCCGCGCCTACGGCCTGGTGGATGAAATCCTCGGCGAAACGGATGATGTGGTGATGCTGGAACGGGCAGGCCTGCAGTTGCTGACAGGCAGCAGGAGCGATTAAAACCCTGCCCCTTTTAGATTTTCCCGTCTGCTATGCAGCCGGGCAAGCATTTCACAGGTTCTTCAGCCTGCCCCCGTCCACTGCCAGGGCTACGCCGGTGATATAGCTGGCGGCCGGCGAGGCCAGGAAAGCGATGGCGGCGCCCAGTTCATGGGGTTCTCCAAAGCGGCCCATGGGGATTTCGGCCTGCATCTCTTCGATGACTTCCTGCCGGCTGCGCCCCTCCTTTTCGGCCTTGTCCTCGATGATCTGCAGCAGGCGGTCCGTCAGGGTGGCGCCGGGAAGGACGTTGTTGACGGTAATCCCGAAGCGGCCCAGTTCGTTGGCCAGGGTTTTGGCCCAGTTGGCCACGGCCGCGCGCACGGTATTGGAAACGCCGAGGTTGGGAAGCGGGGCTTTGACGGAGGTCGAAATGACGTTGATGATCCGCCCGTATCCTTCCCGTTTCATGCCCGGCACGACGGCCTGCACCAGGAGGTGGTTGCAGATGAGGTGTTTGTCAAAGGCATCGCGGAAAGCCTCTATATCCGCATCAAAAGCGAGGCCTGCCGGCGGGCCGCCCGTATTGTTCACCAGAATGTGGATCGGCTTGGCCGACACCAGCCCCCGCACCTTGAACTGCAGGTCGGCGATGTCCGAAAAATCGGCTGCCAGGAAATCGTGATCCTGCCCCTGGCTTCTGTCCATTCCCTCCACGATGTCGGCCATGATGTTGGCCGAGCGGGATACCAGGGTCACATTGGCGCCCAACTGCGCGATCTCCAGGGCCGCGGCTTTGCCGATGCCCTTGCTGCTGCCGCAAACCAGCGCATTCCTGCCTTTGAGGTTCAGATCCATATTGGCGTCGCTTGATGGTTTTTACTAAATTTGGCTAAATTTAAGACAATTTGGGCGAACAAAGGGGAAGCCCGCCTTTTTCATTCTGATGAAAACAGGCGCTTCCCGCCTTCGGATCACAAACCACAAACCGTAGCATTATGCCACTGACCAAACCCTTCAACCTCCGGAAATGGGTGGATGAAAACCGTAGCCTGCTCAAGCCGCCGGTGGGCAACCAGCAGGTGTACAAAGGCAACGACGACTACATCGTCATGGTCGTCGGCGGCCCCAACGGCCGCAAGGATTACCACTGGGAAGACGGCGAAGAGCTCTTTTACCAACTGGAAGGCGACATCACCCTGAAAATCATCAATGAGGAGGGCAAACCCGAGGATATCCCCATCCGGGAAGGGGAGATGTTCCTGCTCCCCCCGCGCATCCCACACTCGCCACAGCGGCCCGCCAACACCATCGGCCTCGTCATCGAGCGCTATCGCCGGCCAGGGGAGTTCGACAAGCTGATGTGGTTCTGCGAGAACTGCCACCGGAAACTGCACGAAGAGTCTTTCGCCCTGGAGGACATCGTCGCCCAGCTGAAAGTGGCCATCAATAAATTTATGGACTCGGAAGATCTCCGCACCTGCCGGCACTGTGGGGCGGTTATGCAAAAAGCGTAATTTTGCGCTTTTACCGCCGTATAGATGAAGAAAGTTTATTTCGCTTCTGATTTCCACCTGGGGGCCGATGCCCGCCTCAGCAGCCGCGAACGCGAACAGCAGATCGTGCGCTGGCTGGAATACATCCGCGCCGACGCCGCTGAGATATACCTGGTTGGCGACGTCTTTGACTTCTGGTTCGAATACCGCACGGTTGTGCCCAAAGGGTATCTGCGGCTGCTGGGCAAACTGGCCGAACTGCGCGACGCCGGCATCCCCATTTATTTCTTTTCCGGCAACCACGACATGTGGATGTTCCGCTATTTTGAGGAAGAGTTGGGCATCCCCACCTACCGGCGCCCCATCGAGCGGGAGATCATGGGCAAATCCTTTTTTATCGGGCATGGCGACGGGCTGGGGCCGGGTGACCACGGCTACAAGTTCATCAAAAAAGTTTTTGCCAACCGGGCCTGCCAGTGGCTCTTCGAACGCCTCCACCCTAACTTCGGCATCCGGCTGGCCAATTTCTGGTCGGGCAAAAGCCGGGCTTCCGCCAAGCCGGATACGGGCCGCTTCCTGGGCGAAGAAAACGAATGGCTCATCGCCTACGCCAAGCGGAAACTGAGCCGGAAACACTTCGACTTCTTCATCTTCGGCCATCGCCACCTGCCCATCGACCACACGCTAAACAACGGCGCCAGCCGTTATATTAACCTGGGCGACTGGCTCCACTACAACTCCTACGCCGTTTTTGACGGCGACAGGCTCGACATCCAATTCTTCGAAAATGACAAGGGCAGAATATTCGGAAAACAGGAGGCGGAACAGCAAAAGGGCTAGGGAAACCGGAAATTTCCCCCGCCCCCGATTGCAAAGAGTGGGCAGGGGAAATGCGGCAGTGCTTTCCCTCTTTTTACCCGGCCGGGGGATTTATCCGGCTGCGGCAGCAGGCGTGACGAGGACGAGCCCACTTTTTACCCGGCCGATCCCGACAGTAGCCGGGAGAGGACCGGCCCACTTCCCATTTCCGACTTCCCACTTCCCATTTCCGACTTCCCACTTCCCACTTCCCACTTCCCACTTCCCACTTCCCACTTCCCACTTCCGACTTCTCTTCCTGTCTGTCGCCCTGCTTTTCACCACCTGCCGGGCCGTGCCGGCCCAGCCCGCGGCGGCCGATTCGTTCAACCTGATCCATACCCTGCCTCTGGAGTCGAAGTGGTTTGCCGTCGACAAGCTGCAGCAGGTGTATCTCGTTTCGGCGCGGAACGAGCTTTTCAAATTCGGCCCCGACGGAACAGAGCAGTTCCGCTACAACAACAATACCCGGGGTGAACTGGCTTATGTCGATGCTACCGACCCGTTCAACCTGCTGCTTTTTTACCCCGAGCTGCAGGGCGTCGCCACCCTCGACCGCACGATGAACGAGAGCGGGTGGCTGCTGCTGTTTTCAGCCCGGATCGTCAACGCCACAGCAGTGGCCCTGGCTCCCGACAACAACATCTGGGTTTATGACCAGGCAACTTTCCAGTTGCGGAAGATCGCTCAGGACGGCTCCCTGCTGGCCACCACCGACAATCTAAGCGCGCAGTTGGCCAGCCCGCCTTACGCCCGGCAGGCTATTGCCCGGGAGAACCTGGTATATCTCTATGACCCTGGCCAGGGCGTTTTCATCTTCGACAATTTTGGCCAGTTCCACCTCCTGCTCGAGCTGCCTGGCTACAACCAGATCCAGGTTGTGGATGGGCGCTTGCTGCTTTTCAGGCCCGGCGGCTTTCAGGCCTACAGCCTGGATGGGCTCCGGCACAAAGGAATGCCGCTGCCGGAGGCAGCGAAGGAAGCCCGGCAGGCCGTGTGGCAGGGCAGGCGCCTGTACCTGCTCAACCAGGAGGGCAAAGTGGAAGTGTACGAATGGAGGTAGGGCCGCGCTGTACAGCACTACAGCGCTTTTCCCCTTTCTTTTCCTATTTTTGCTGCAAATAATCCGTTTCTGCATGTCCCGCCAGTTCCTCGAAACCGACCAGAAAGCACTGGAGATCAACCTCGACCCGCACATCTACGGCACCTTTGCCGAGATCGGGGCAGGCCAGGAGGTCGCCCGTTATTTTTTTCAGGCCGGCGCGGCGGCCGGCACCATCGCCAAGACCATGTCGGCTTACGACAAAACTTATTCCGACCAGATTTACGGCCCGGAACCCAGCGGCCGTTATGTCTGCGAGGCGCGGCTCTACAAAATGCTCGACCACGAATACAGCCTGATGGAGTCGCGCCTGGCCGGTGAACGGCCCGATACCAATTTTTTCGTTTTCGCCGATACCGTTGCCGCCATCAATTTCCAGCGCACCATCAGGGGAAACGGCTGGCTGGGCATCCGCTTTCAACTGCAGCCCGACGGCCCTCCCAACGACCTCGTGCTGCACGCGCGCATGCTCGACAATGACAACCACCTGCAACAACAGGCCATCGGAATTCTGGGCGTCAACCTCATTTACGCCTGCTACCGCTACAACCACCAGCCGGAAGCCATGCTGCAGTCGCTGATGGATGGCCTGCACGGCCGGGTAAAGATCGATATGGTGCGCCTTACCGGCCCGGATTTCGAACAGCTCGACAACCGCCTGCTCAGCCTCTGGATCGTCAGGAACAAACTGAGCGAGGTGGCTGTCTTCGGGCCCAACCGCCAGAATATGCACGCTTCGGAATTCCTGTACCGCAAAGACGTCATGCTGGTGCGGGGAAGCTTCCGGCCCGCCACGCTGGTCAACATCGATATGATCAGGGCAAGCTACCAGCAGTTCCGCAGCGAACCGGAAGTCGGGCCCCGCAATGCCTTCCTGCTTACGGAGATCACCCTGGACAACCTGCGCGCTTCCGGCGAACTCGACGAACAGGACTTCCTCGACCGCGCCGAATTGCTCAATGCCCTCGGTTATACGGTTGTGGTTTCCGATTGCCAGCAGTATCAGAAAATGATCGCCTACCTGGCGGACTACAAAGTCAACCAGCTGGGCATCGTGATGGGTATCCGCGAATTGCTGGCCCTCATCGACGAGAAGTATTACCAGAATATGGACGGCAGGCTGCTGGCTGCATTCGGCGAGCTGTTCACCAGAAACGTCAAGTTTTATGTCTATCCTGCTCTCCAGGAAGGCAGCGGCGAGCTGATCAACGCCCAGAATGTCCCCGTCCCGGAGGGCGTAAAGTTCCTGTACAAACACCTCCTGGACAATAAACAGATCGTTGATGTGGAAGGCTTTAACCACAACCTGCTGCACATCTTCTCCAAAGAGGTGCTGCACATGCTCCAAAACGGCGAGCCGGGCTGGGAAAGCATGGTTCCCGCCCAGGTAGCCAGCCTCATCAAGGAACAATTTCTCTTCGGCTACCCGGCTGAACAGATGGAGTTCGATTATTAGGGCTGGCTATATTGCTATATTGCTATATTGCTATATTGCTATATTACCATATTGATATATTGCTATATTGCTATATTGTTGTATTGTTATATTGTTGTATTGTTATATTGCTGGTTAAGTTGACAGTATCCAATGAGGAACATTAAACTTTCATCCCGTTTTTCAGCTTTCGCTTCTCTGTGCCGAGCGGCTTTTAGCGCTTCGTTTCTACTGTTGTCCCTGTCCGCCTGCCAGCCGGCCGGCGACGGGGGGGGGCATCAAACTGCGGGCATAGCGCCATATTCGGCTCCGCCCGACACCATACGCCCCGGCGCATCGGTTTTTACCACCGATTATATCATGGGCAAATTCGACCCTGCCAGGCATCCCGATTTTACGCTGATAGAGGCCAAATACGCCAGCAGGGAGGGCATGTACCTCAGGAAAGATGCCTATGAGGCCTTCCTGAAAATGAACGAAGCCGCAAAAAAAGACGGCATTACGCTCACCATTCTCTCCGCCACGCGAAATTTCGATTATCAGAAAGGCATCTGGGAAGGCAAGTGGACAGGCGCGCGGGCTATTGAAAACGGGAAGGATGCATCCAAAGCCTACCCCAACCCCAGGGAGCGCGCCCTGAAGATACTGGAATACAGCTCCATGCCCGGCTCCTCCCGCCACCACTGGGGAACCGACATGGACCTCAACGCCCTGAACAATGAGCACTTCGAATCCGGACAGGGGCTTAAAACCTACCAATGGCTCGTAGCCAACGCCCCATCCTTCGGCTTTTGCCAGCCCTACAGCCCTAAAGGGGAAAACCGCCCCCACGGATACAATGAAGAAAAATGGCACTGGTCTTACCTGCCCGTAGCCCGCCAGCTCACCCAACTGGCCCGCGAAAAGATGAAGGATGGGATGATCCAGGGGTTCAAGGGAGCGGAAACAGCCAGAGAAATCGGGGTGGTAGAGAAATACGTGCTGGGCATCAACGCAGATTGCCTGCCGTAAGCCTGGCCATGAAGACATACGAGCCCCCCTTTCTTTTCCCACCAAAATCCTACGCCGATGAAGCGACTGATACTCCTGATTGCCTGCGGCCTGGCCACAACGCACGCCTCTGCGCAACTGATGCGGGCCGAAGCCGATGAAAACTTTTTCATCACAGCCCATGAAGTTCCGGGATATGAAAACCTGGAATTCCGGGACGACAGCTTCGAGCAGTTGCCGGGTTTCCCCAAGGCCGTGCCGGCCAACCCCACTTTCAAGAACTTCCGCAACGTCACCCTCGCCGGCCTCAACGGCGACGGCGCGGATGACATCCTGTGGGCAACCAACGACAAAATATACGCATATTCACACGATGGCCTGCTGTGGGAGCGCAGCCTTTCCGCCGTGGCCATTTACCCGCCCTCCGTCGGCGATATCGACGGCGACGGCCAGCCGGAGATCGTACAGGCCACCGGCGGGGTGCAGGTGTCGCCCAAACTTTATGCCTTCGAACTGGACGGGAGCGATGTGCCCGGCTGGCCCCTCAGCCTGAACGGCAACTGGGTGCTCTCCGCCCCCGCCCTGTCGGACCTGGATGGGGACGGCGCGCTGGAGATCGTAGTGTCCGAGCGGGATTTTCCCATCGGCTATGTCCACGTGCTGAAAGGAGACGGCAGCTCTTTCAGCCCCAACTGGCCGGTAGCCCTCGATGCCACGCCGGCCGTAACCCCTTCCATCGGCGATGTGGATGGCGACGGGGAAAAGGATATCGTCATCCACTCCGTCGACAGCAGGTATATCCTGGGGCTGGACGGGCTGCCCAGGCCGGGCTTCCCGCTCACCACCGGCCCTGCGCAGAAGCACAGTTACCAGTCGCCCGTGCTGATTCGCTTCGGCGATGAGGATCAACTGGCGATCGTGGGGGCCTCCCACGGCGACACCCCGGAGTTCTATATTTTCGGCCCCGATGGCGCTTACCGCCCCGGATGGCCCATTCCAACACCGGAAAACAGCCCCACTTACAGCACCCCAACCGTGGTGGAAATCGATGGCGAACCATGGATATTTATGGGCCGCACACTGGGCTCCGAAGCAGGTGACATGCTCTACGCCTGGGATGCCGACGGCAACCTGCGCGACGGCTTCCCCATCAACAAAACGGACGGCTGCGAAGGCATCATCAGCGTGGCGGATATCGATGACGACGAGCAGTTCGAGCTGGTGTTCGGCTCCACCCTCTTCGTCGGCAACGGCCCGGGCTTCCTGCACGCCTACGAGCTCGACGGCGCGCCCGTTGACGGCTTCCCCATTCACCCCCGCGGCCTGACCTACCTCAACGGCGCCGCCCTGAGTGACGTCAACGGCGACGGATTGATGGACCTCGTGGCCCTTTCCTACACCCTCAATTTCGGCGCCGCACCCGATACGGTTTTCCTCAACGCCTACAACCTCAATGTACCCTACAGCCCGGAACGCGTACTATGGAGCACCTACAAGGGCAGCAATACCCGCGACGGGCTGCTGAGCGAGCCGATGGTGTCGGGAATTTCCGGCTCTGGACAAGGCGATATCGAGCTCCGGGTTTTCCCCAACCCCGCTCATCAGCAGGCCATCCTGGCTTTTTCGCTGCCGGAGGAAATGCCTGTCACCGTAACCCTCACAGACGCCCTGGGCAGAGTGGCGGCCTCCTATCCGGAAAAGCAGTTGCCCGCCGGAAAGCAGCAGTTGCCCCTGAATTTAAGCCATCTAAAGCCCGGCCTGTACCGGGCGAGTGCGAGCAGCGGGCCGGTGCAGTTGGGGACGGTTGCCGTTCTTATACAGCCTTCGGAGCATTGATGCCATAACCCTTTCCGAAAAGGTGGGCAATGAGTGTGAGCACAGGCGCCATGACGATGGCGCCAAGCCAGATGGTGCGCTGAGCGGAGTGTATTGCGTTCATGATCAACCTTATTTAAGCGGTTGCGGGGCATCCTTGAAATGTTCGTATTTGCCAAGCAGCTTCCCGATGAAAACCGTGACGGGCATAACCACTTTTTTTACAAAAGAGGGAATCTCAACCATGTCGTATTCACTCCTGTAGCGCGTGATCAGGTACGAACTGTCAAAAAGATCCCCCTCTGGTTTCCCGGCTTTAGCCATGGAATTGAATATGCCGGCGATGAAGTAGTCAAAAGTGTTGGCCGGCTTAATCCAACCCGTGCATTCCAAAACTTCCTCGCCGGCATTCCAGAAACGGTGGGCCTCTCCGCGCCTGAACAGGATGGTTTCTCCTTCGGTTATAAACTTTTCTTCTTCGCCCTGTATCTGGTAGCCAAGCCTGCCTTTGGTTACCGTCAGGCATTCCTCCTGCTTGTGATGCACGTGAAATGGAGGCCCAACATTGGGGGCGACCCGGTTATCGACTATAAACATTTTTTCGCCATCTTCCTCGACTACCTTCTGGATAATCAGTTCTTCGCCGAATGGGCTGCTAATGGTTTTAGGAAATTGAAAGGGATACATGGTTAAAAATTTTTTGATTGGCACAAATTTAGTACATTGTACTAAATTGCGCAAGAAAAATAGTACACTGACCTAAAAAAATGAAAACAGTTGATAAAATACTGGAAACCGCCCTGCGCCTGTTCAACGAAGAAGGCTATATCCAGGTAGGTGTCCGCGAAATTTCCAGGGAACTGGACATCAGCCCGGGCAACCTCTCCTATCATTTCCCAAAAAAGGAAGATATCCTGTTTCGGTTGCTGCAGGACTTTTCACAGGCCAACAATCAGTTCTATGAAGGGTATTTTTCGGGCCCCGCCACAAACGAACATCTTCTCGGGCTGATGAAAAACATTTTCCACAGCCAGTTTAAATACCGCGGTGTTTACATTGGCAACCAATTTGTCCAGCAGGAACTGCAGAACCAGGACCGGTTCAACTATCAGGCCGTAGCAGGCAGGCGGGAAGAAATATTCAGAAAAATTTTTGAGGGCCTGAGCCATGCCGGGCAATTAAAGCTCGATGATTCCGACATCGGTTTTCTGGTTTCCTATATCAGCCTCTTCGGCAGGTTCTGGATTTCCGAGGCCCTGCTTTTTGACAGGCATCGGGGGGAGCGCGAAACGATCGGGCACTACCTGAATTTACTGGCCAGGCAACTGAGTCTGTTTTCAACGGCTGAGGGGATGCTTTCCATCGAACGGTTTAAAGCGCATAACCTGCAATGAACTTTGCCCCCTTCCGCTGCATTTGATTGTTAAGGTTTCTGAAAACGAATACAATCAAATATTATGGCGCTTACCGAATCCAAGATGCTCCCCCTGGGCACCAAAGCCCCTGATTTTACATTGCAGGATGCAGTTTCCGGCAAGGCCATCAGCCTTTCGGATATCCGATCGGACAAGGCCACCGTCATCATGTTCCTCTGCAACCACTGCCCTTACGTCATTCACGTCAACCCCGAGATCGTCCGGCTGGCCAGGGAATACCAGGATAAGGGCGCCAGTTTCGCAGCCATCAGCTCCAATGATGTGGCCAAATACCCGCAGGACGGGCCGGAGGAGATGAAAAAACATGCCGCTCAGGTTGGCTACCCCTTCCCTTACCTCTACGATGAAAGCCAGGCAGTAGCCCGCGCCTACGACGCCGCCTGCACACCCGATTTCTACGTCTTCGACGGCCAGATGCGCCTCTTCTACCGCGGCCGGCTCGATGGGGCCCGCCCCGGTAACGGCACTCCCCTGACTGGCGAGGACCTGCGCGCCGCCCTCGACGCCGTGCTGGCCGGAGCGCCGGCGCCGGAAAAGCAGTACCCCAGCGCGGGCTGTAATATCAAGTGGAAATAGTTACCCCGAACGCCCGTTTTCCCGAAGGCCAGTTCGGGCCGAACGATTCCGCTTACCCCGCTGTTACTGCTTTTCAGACAGAGTCATTTGAAATCATGTATCTTTGCAGATTAATCGGAAAATTGGAACATGTTCCCAGAATACGACGTAATCGTTGTCGGCGCCGGCCATTCCGGCTGTGAAGCGGCGGTGGCGGCAGCCAATATGGGCTCCAGAGTGCTGCTGGCCACGATGAATATGACGACCATCGCCCAGATGTCGTGCAACCCGGCCATGGGCGGGGTGGCCAAAGGGCAGATCGTGCGGGAGATCGACGCCCTGGGCGGCTACTCGGGCATCGTCACCGACCATACCATGGTGCAGTTCCGCATGCTGAACCGCTCCAAAGGGCCGGCCATGTGGAGCCCGCGCGCCCAGAGCGACCGCCTGCTGTTCGCCCAGAAGTGGCGCAGCATGCTGGAGCAAAACCCCAATATCGACTTCTGGCAGGAGATGGTCACCGGGCTGGTGGTTAAAGACGGCCGGGTAAAAGGCGTGCGCACCGGCATGGGCCTGGAAATTCCCGCCAAAGCGGTTGTGCTGACCAACGGCACCTTCCTCAACGGCATCATCCATATCGGTGAAAAGCAGTTTGGCGGCGGGCGCGCCGGAGAGAAAGCGGCGAAGGGCATCACCGAGCAACTGGTGGAGCTGGGCTTCGAAGCCGGGCGCATGAAAACCGGCACCCCGCCCCGCGTCGACGGGCGCACCCTGAACTGGGACGCCATGGAAGTGCAGCCCGGCGATGAAAACCCCGGCAAGTTTTCCTATACCGACACCCCGAAGCTGGAAAAGCAACTGCCCTGCCACATCACCTACACCAGCCCCGAGGTCCACGAAATCCTGCGGACGGGCTTCGACCGATCGCCTATGTTCAACGGCCGCATTCAGGGGCTGGGGCCGCGCTACTGCCCCTCCATCGAAGACAAGATCGACCGCTTTGCCGACAAGGACCGCCATCAACTGTTCGTCGAACCGGAGGGCTGGGATACCGTAGAGATCTACGTCAACGGCTTCTCTTCTTCCCTTCCGGAGGATGTACAATACAAAGCCCTGCGCACCGTACCCGGATTTGAGAATATGAAAATGTTCCGCCCGGGCTACGCCATCGAATACGACTTCTTTCCCCCCACGCAGCTGAAAACCACGCTGGAAACCCACCTGATCAAAAACCTCTTTTTTGCCGGCCAGATCAATGGCACCACCGGTTATGAGGAGGCGGGCTGCCAGGGCCTGATGGCGGGCATCAACGCCCATCTGGCCGTGAAAGAAGAAGAGCCTTTCATCCTGAAGCGCTCGGAAGCCTACATCGGCGTGCTCATCGACGACCTGGTCAACAAAGGCACCAAGGAGCCGTACCGCATGTTCACTTCCCGGGCCGAGTACCGCATCCTGCTGCGGCAGGACAATGCCGACCTGCGCCTGACACCCCTGGCCCACAAGCTGGGCATGAACGGCCTGGAAGAACGTTTGGAACGGGTGCGCCGCAAAGAGGACGCCGCCCGCGATATCGAAAAGTTCTTCCGCGAGTACAGCGTGGAACCCGAACAGCTGAACCGCTATCTGGAGGAACAGGGCACAGCGCCCATCAACCAGAAAGTAAAACTGCACGGCATCCTGCTGCGCCCGCAGATCGACATACCGGCCCTGCGCCGCCTCGTGCCCGGGGTGGATATCTTCCTGCAAGCCTACGAGCCGGAATTCGTCGAGCTGGCGGAGATCAACATGAAGTACGAAGGCTACATCGGGCGCGAACGGGAACAGGTGGAAAAAATGAACCGCCTGGAAGCCGTGCGCCTCAGCGATTCCTTTGACTACCAGCAATTGCACGCCCTGTCGAAGGAAGCCCGCGATAAACTCACCAAAATCAAACCCCGCACCATCGGGCAGGCCAGCCGCATCAGCGGGGTGTCGCCGGCGGATATTTCGGTGCTGCTGGTGCACATGGGGAGGTAGTAAGGGGGATAGAGAAGCTGGTTAGTTCGTTCCGATGGGCAAAATTTATTATATTTGTTGACAGTCAAAACAGTATTTCATGCCGGAAACCACTGTTGCCAGAGTCAGCGTCCGTGAGTTCCTCGAATTGGACATTTTCGAGGAAGGGTATTTCTATGAACTTCTCAATGGCGAAATTGTGAAACGTTCCTCTCCGTCAACGGACCATCAACGGGCTTCCTTTAACCTGTCGTTGATTTTTGGAAACTATGTGAAAGATAAAGAATTGGGAACCTGCTTTGCAGCGCCTTTCGATGTTGCGCTCGACGACACGAACCTTGTACAGCCCGATCTTCTTTTCGTGTCGGCGGCTCGCGCTTCCATCGTAACAGAAAACTGTGTGGAAGGCGCGCCTGACCTGGTGGTGGAGATCCTTTCTCCCGGCACCTTCAAAGCCGACCGCAGCGACAAAATGCAACTCTACCGCCGCTTCGGCATCGCAGAATACTGGATACTGGACCCCAAGAACCGCTCCGTAGAGGTTTACAACCTTCATGGAGGAGAGTACCGCCTGGCTTCCTTTGCCATTGAGGCCGGGGAAGTAGCTTCCGCCGTGTTGGAGGGATTGAAAGTGGAGGTAGGGAAGGTATTTTAACTTCACGGGGCTACGGCTTTCTAAGCCAGTAATACCGCAGCCCTAACGCCAGGGCCCGGGCGCGCCCGGTTTGCAGGGGGTCGTTGAGCATATCCTCTATGCCTATGCGATAATGCAGCTGAATGCCAACCCTTCATCAAAGTTCGTCTTGGTTATCGCCGGGCCATAAAAAAAGGAGAAGTAGTTTTTTTGGGCCGAAAGGGTAAATGAACAGGCGAACCAAAGTAGAAGTGGGAGGAATGTTTTTTTCATAGCTTTCCCAGTTTATTGACCACACGCTGCATCTCCCCATACTGCCGTTCCATACTCTCCAGCAACTTCAGCTGCGCCCGCGCACGCTGCAGGTTGTGCTGCTCGTGCTGTATCTTCTGGTAATAAACATCCCCTTCCAGGTAGTCCGCCAGGAAGCGGAGGAACTGCTCGTAGGTGATCAGTTTGGCGCCGAAGGCCAGGTAATCGAGTTCGGTAGGCGTCAGGAAGGCGAGGGCCTCGCTGAGGTAGCCTTCGGCAAAGGCAGTGAATATACCTAAATCCATGCCCACCTTTCCCAGATCCGGGTCATCTTCCCGGCCCGGATTGGCGCCGGAGCGGATGGCGTCGCCAAAATCTGATAGCACCGTACCCGGCATGGCCGTATCGAGGTCGATCAGGCAGAGGGCGTGGCCGTCCTGGCCGAAGAGGACGTTGCTGATCTTGGTGTCGTTGTGGGTTACCCGCCGGGGGATGGCGCCGGAATGCACCAGCGCCATGAAGGCCCGCATTTCTGCTTCCCGGGCCAGGATGGCGGCTATCTCTGCCGGCGTATCGGCCGCCCGCCGGCAGGGGTCCGCTTCCACCACCTTGTGGAACTTGTCGAGCCGCAGCGCCACATCGTGGAAATGGGGGATGGTCTCATGCAGGGTTTCCGGATCGAGGCCCGAGAGGCGGCGCTGGAAAGCCCCGATGGCTTTGCCGCCTTCGAAGGCGATGGATGGGTTGCTCACCGTTTCGTAAACTACTGAATCCGGGATATAAAGTGACAGATTCCAGTAGTTGCCTTGTCCATCACGGTGGTAATATGAGCCTTCGTGGGTAGGCAGGAATTGCGTCACCCGCCGTTCCAGTTCCTCCACGCCTTCTTTTTCCAATTGCCCGAGGAGGTGCTGCGTGATGCGCACCTTGTTCTCCGTCAGCCCGGGCACATCCCGGAAGACGAAGTGGTTGATGCGCTGAAGCACGTAGCCCGCCGGATGGCCGCCTTCCGCCTCAACCAGGAAGGTGTCGTTGATATGCCCTTTTCCCAGGGGTTTTGCCGAAAGGAAGGCTCCACCCGTCAGAAAATGGCTGAAAATCAATTTTAAATCGTACTGCATAGCCCAAAGATAAGCAGGGCTGAAAATAATGACTTTTCTCAATGCCCGTCCTGATAAAAATCATCGCCATGCCCCTGGGAAAAGCGGAATTTAATAGGGACAAAACCACTGAGCTATGCGTACCATCGATAAAATTTTCCCGGACCTTTTTGCAGCCATCGGCGTAACGCTGGCCGCTACCTGGTTTGCGCTCGTCATCATGGGCATGTCTTCTCTGATCACCAACGTATTGTTCCTTTTTGGCGTAGCTTTTGTTTTCGAACTATACTCCGGAAGCCAGGAAGCCAGGGCGGCTATCCGGAACCGTGAAAAAAGGGAAAAGGAAAAAGAGGTGGATGACCTTCTCAATAAGCTGGAAAACCACGGCCATGAGGAAGAAGTGCACGAGTATGAGGATGAACTCACCGCGTAGCGCTGCCTTAGCGGTAATAATCCGCCATTTCCATCATTAGCCCGTTGGCCACCTCATTCCAGTTGCGCACGCTCTCGTTCGCAGAGATGGCGATCGTGGCCTGGTATTCCGGCAGATACATAAGTATGGAGCGATACCCCATCAGGGAGCCGGTATGGCCCATGTGTTGGATGCCGTGGTCATCCCACAGGCGCATGCCGAGGCCGTAGTGGTCGCCTCCGACGGAGGCGCCAATGTCCTGCACCATTTCCTGCAGAGAGGCTTGTGAGACGAGCTGCCCGGAGAAGAGGGCGTGCCCGAAACGGGCGACATCGGAAGGAGTGGAAACGATAGAGCCGGCAGCGCCGACGGCCGAGAGGTGGTATTCGTAAGCCCGGGCGTTCTCCGCCAGGCTGTCGATGTGGTTTTTGCGGTTGCTGAAGTCGTCGTAAATGGTCTGTTTCAGCCCCAGCGGCTCAAAAATATATTCCTTGTAAGCTTCTCCCAGTGGTTTTTTCAGAACGGCCTCCACCATTTCCCCCAACAGGTAGTAGCCGGTATTGGAGTAGCCGTAGCGGGTTCCCGGCCTGAAGCGCGCGCCGCGCTGGGCGGCGAAGCGGTAGATGTCCTGTTCCGTCCAGGTGCGGTGCTTCCAGTCGCCGCGGTAAAAAGAGGGGTGGTTGAGGTGGTCGATGACCCCCGCCGTATGGCTCAGCAATTGCCGGACGGTGATCTCCTTGCTGAACGGCACGTTGGCCGGCAGTATGTTGTACAGCGTATCATCCAGTTTGAAATATCCTTCTTCGGCCAGGCGCATGACGAGGGCCGAGGTGAAGAGCTTGGAAATGCTGGCCACCCGGTAGCGGTGGTTGGAGGTTGCGGGTTCGTTATTCCAGGCGTTCGCCCTGCCGAAGGCGGCGGTTTCCAGCTTCCCGTCGGGCGTAATGATGGCCGCCGAAGCGCCGAGCAGCCCCTGCACTTTGGAGGAACAAAGGGCGGAAAAAGCCTCGCTCAGATGCTGCCCTGCCGAATGCCCGTAGTCCACTTTCAGGCTGATCATCTTGGTGCGCACCACCCGCCCGTCGTCGGCTTTTATAGCAAAATAATACTCGCCCTTGTCCACCCGCTCCGGCCGGCCGCGCAACTGCCGGAGCTGCTGGTCAAAAGTGAGCCATTCCGGCAGGTTATAGGCGTTCACCTCAACCTCATCGCGGTCGATATCTTCCACTTCGATATTCAGGGTGAAGTCTCTCTCGGTGAAAGCCTGCACATTGTCCTCGGTCGGCGCCAGGAAAATGGGGGGCGTGTTGTAGGGGTCGGAAACCGCTATCACCAGGCAGGACAGCGTAAGCAGGAAAATCGCCAGTCGCCAACGAACGTACTTCATAACAGGCCGTCTGTTTACAAGGGGTACAATCTGAATGTTAACTTGCTGTAATGGCGCTCCCCGCGGGAGCATGCCGCATAAATACGAATTTTCCTACGGATTTCTAACAATAATGTTTCGGTTTTATCAAAAAATTAACAACACTGTTTGTCTGTTGAAAAAAATGGCGGCATGCCTGTCAGCGATAATGGTTCACCACTTCCACCAGGATGCCGTTCACCAGGTCGAACCAGTTGGCGTGCGGCTCGTTGGTGGCGAGGGCGATGCAGACGTCATAGGCGGGCACATACATGACGATGGTGCGGTAATCCATCAGCGCCCCGGTATGGCCGTGGTGGATGATGTTGTGGTCATCCCACAGGCGGGTGCCAAGCCCGTAGTGCTCGCCGCCAACGGCAAAGCCGTAATCGGTGATCATCGCTTCCATGGAGGCGGGGCTCAGGAAGCCGCCGCCATAAACGGCTTTGCCGAAACGGGCGATATCCGAAGGCGTGGCCACGATGGCGCCGGCCGCCCCCACTGCCGAAAGGTGGTACTCGTAGGAGCGCGCATTGCGGGCGAGGTTGGGAATGGGGTGGGCAATATCGCTGAAGTCGTCATATAAGGTGTTTTCCAGGCCCAGGGGCTCGAAAATGTATTGTTCGAAGGCCTGCGCCAGGGGTATCTGGGTGACGGTTTCGGCAAGTGCGCCGAGCATGTAGAAACCGGTATTGGAATAGGCATAGCCCGTACCAGGCGGGAACAAGGCTCCATGATCGACGGCATACTGGAAAATGTCCTCGTTCGTCCAGGTGCGGTTCATCCAGTTGCCCGTCCAGAAATCGTTGCTGTTGAGGTGGTCAACGATGCCGGCCGTATGGCTGAGCAGCTGCCGGATGGTGATGTCCTGCCCGTATTCCAGGCCGGGAATAGGGAGGTGTGTGAACAGCTTGTCGTCGAGCTGGAAATAGCCTTCCTCGGCCAGCCGCAGCACCAGGGCGGCGGTGAACACCTTGCTCACGCTGGCCATGCGGTAACGGTGGGCAGGGGTGGCGGCAATGCCTTCCCAGGGGTTGCTGTCGCCTTCGGTGGCCGTCAGCAACTGCCCCTCGGGCGTCACCACCGCGGCGGATACCCCGAGAAGGCCAGGCGTATTGAGGGCGAAACGCTCGTGTAGCTCCTGAACGAGCTTCTCCTGAAGGCTGTAGAGGATGACTACCTCGATAGTGAGGTCCTGGCTTCGCTGCCCCTTGCCGTCATCGGCGATGATCGTCAGGCTGTGCTCGCCTTTGTCCTGCCGCGCCGGCGTCCCCTGAAGCTTCAGGGAAGCAGCATCGAAAGCCAGCCAGCCCGGCAGGCCGTCGACCCTGACGCTGAGGGGGTCGCCATCCATATCTTCCACTTCAATGGCAAAGGAAAACAGGGAGTCGGCAAATGCCTGAACACTGGCAGGGCTGCTAATTTCCGGCAGATGATTGATGGGCTCTTCCTTTTCTTCTTTGGCGCACGAAGCCCAGAACAGCAGTAAAAACAGGAAAATGGGTAAACTGAATCGCATGCGTGGAATATTTTTTTCTGAAACTAAAAAAATGAGGGGATTTCCCGCATTTCCTGCACCGAATTTGCGTGCAGCGGACAAACTTTCAGCCGGAGCCTTCTTTCCGCAGGCCAAACCGCCACCCTCTCTTGCTTCGGTTGTAAACTTTATTTTATTTTGATACGTTGAACGAATAAGTTATCCGGCACAGGTGTTTCGAGCCTCCACATATCGCCCCCTGGCAAGCTTAGCGCTGCTGTTTTTCTTTCTGTTCCCTCTGGGCATGAAGGAAGCGCATCTGCTTTGGGGCCACCACAGGCATGCGCCCGTTTGCGATGCCAAAGCCGGCGAAAAACACCTGCACGGCCCGGAATTCCAGCATCACGAATGCACCCTCTGCCTCATCCATTACGCGCAGTTTCTGGGTGGGGAAAGTATCGAAGCGCCTGTTGTGCTGCTCCCCGGGCGGGAAACAGCCCCTTTCGCTTCCGTTTTTTCCTACAGCCATCCCGCCCTTTCCCATCTCCGGCAGCGGGGCCCGCCCTCATCAGCCAATTTGTTCTGAACTCATTTTGGTTGAACTGTTTAAAAGGAAAATATGTCAAAACGGCTGTTGCTCCTGGGGCAATGGCTCCTGCTGCTGTGGTTTTCGCCCAGTTTATGGGCGCAGGCCCCATGTAGCTTCACCCTGAAGGGCAGGGTGGTCGATGCACACACGCGGGAGCCGGTCCCATTCGCCATCGTGGCGGTAAAGGATCAGGATATCGGCGCCCTGGCCGATGAAAAAGGCAATTATGAGCTGGAAAACCTCTGCGCGGGAAAATACCTCCTGATCTGCACCCATGTGGGCTGCCACCACTCAGAACACGAGGTCGACCTGAAGGGGGATATGCGCTGGGATTTCGAGCTGGAGGAAGAAAGCATCGTGTTGCAGGAAGTGGTGGTGCAGGGCGAGGCGCCCGTGCTGGAGTCCACCCAGTCCAGCACCACGCTCGACGCCGCCGGGCTCCAATCGCAGCGCGGGCTTTCGCTGGGCGCCGCGCTGAGCCAGCTGCCGGGATTGTCCACCCTCAATACCGGGGCCACCATCGCCAAGCCGGTCATCCAGGGCCTGCACAGCAACCGCGTGCTGATCCTGAACAACGGCGTGCGCCAGGAAAGCCAGCAGTGGGGCGCCGAACACGCTCCGGAGATCGACCCTTTCCTCGCCGACAAGGTTACGGTCATCAAGGGCGCCGGCAGCGTGCGCTACGGCTCCGACGCCATCGGAGGCGTGGTGCTGGTCGAACCCCGCTCACTGCGACAACAACCGGGCATAGGCGGCGAAGCCAACCTGCAGGGCTTCAGCAATGGCCGGACAGGCATCGCCTCGGGCCTGCTGGAAGGCAGGCTGAAGGGCAAACTCCCCCTCAGCGGCCGCCTGCAGGGCACCCTCAAACGCGGGGGCAACCTGCGTACGCCGGACTATTACCTCGACAATACCGGCGTGGAGGAACTGAATTTCTCCTGGGCGGCGAGCCTGCAGCAGAAACGCTGGTCCACCGAGGCTTTTTACTCCCGCTTCTACACCCGCCTTGGCATTTTCAGCGGCTCCCACATCGGCAACCTGACCGACCTGCGCAACGCCATCGAACGGGAGCGGCCGCCCGATGACGGCGCTTTCACCTACGAACTGGGCCGGCCGCTGCAGCGCATCTACCACGAGTTGTTCAAGTGGAAGGCCAGCCTGGAAACGGGACAGGCCGGAACGCTGCAACTGCAACTGGCCCGGCAGTTCAACCGCCGCCAGGAATTCGACGCCCACCGGCAATACGGCTCCCTGCCCGATGCCCTGGAAAGCCCGCAGATCGAGTTCGAAATAACGACGCACACCGCCGAGCTGAACTGGGAGCACCGGCCTATACGCCACCTCTGGGGCAACTTCGGCGCGCACTTCATGCGCCAGGCCAACACCACCGACCGCGGCGCGCTCATCCCCAATTATGAGAACTACACTGCCGGCGCTTACTGGATCGAACGCTGGAAGAACTACCCCTTCCCGCTTGAACTGGAAGGAGGGCTGCGCTACGATTATCAGTGGATGGACGTTGGCAGGCAGGGGCAGGACAGCATCGGGCGGCAACTCGAATTCAGCAATTTCTCGGGAACGATAGGCGCGATCTACCGCTTCCCTGGGCTGTTGAATCTGCGCTTCAATACGGGCACTGCCTGGCGGGCCCCCAATGTGAATGAACTGTTCAGCAACGGGGTGCACCACGGCGCAGCCTCCTTCGAGGAAGGCAACCCCAACCTTAGCTCCGAACGCGCCTTCAATACCAGCCTGACGGCCGAGGTTGATGGGCAGGGCAAACTGCGGGGCTCGCTCAGCCTGTTCTACAATGTCATCAACGACTTCATCTTCCTGGAGCCCAGAGCCGAGCCGGTGCTGACCATCCGCGGGGCCTTTCCCGCTTTCAATTATGCGCAGGCCGACGCCCGCCTCGCCGGCCTCGACTGGCAACTGGCCTACGAACTGATGCCGGGCCTGGAGCTGGAATCAAAGGGTTCCCTCCTGGATGCCCGGAACCGCGAGCGCAGGGAATACCTCAGCCTGATGCCGCCCTTCCGCTTTGAACACGGCCTGAAATACACCTTCAGAAAGGACGGCTCTGCAGAGCCCGAAGCGCCCTTCCTCCGCATTTCCATGGCCAATGTGCCGGAGCAAACCCGCGTGCCGGCCAATGCCGATTATGCGCCGCCGCCGCCGGGCTATACGCTTTTCCAACTGGAAGGGGGCGCTCACTTCCGCCTGGGCCGCCAGCCGCTGGAACTGGGCTTTACCGTGTTCAACCTGTTTGACGCCAGCTACCGGCAGTACCTCAACCGCTTCCGGTATTTCGCACATGAAACGGGGCGCAATGTTTCCTTGCGGCTGCGCCTGCCGTTTGAAGTGAACAGTGGCAAACGATAACTTTTCGCAGGGTGTAAAATTTCAATTTCATAACCATTAAAACATATCTTATGCAATTCCCTAATTTCAATTTCCTGCGCTTTCTTTTTGTTTTCCTCGCTGCCGGAGCCCTGCTCTGGTCGGGCTGCGAAAAAGACGACGACGACGGGCCCGACAATGAAGAGGAACTGATCACAACCGTCCGGCTCACCTTTACGGACGGCGGCGGAAACACCAGCACCTTCACCTTCAGCGATGTTGACGGCATCGGCGGCAACCCGCCGGTTGCCCAGGATATCACTTTATCCGCCAACTCCACCTATCAGATGGATATCGAATTCCTGGATGAGTCCAATTCCGCCAACGTGAAAGACATCACGGAAGAAGTACGGGAAGAAGCCGAAGAACACCTGATCTGCTTCGCCGCTTCGGGGGTGCTCGATATCCCCGTTACGCTGGATACGGATGGCAACGGCGCTCCGCTGGGGCTGAAAACGGAGCTGGCTACCGCGCAGGCCGGCATCGGAACGCTGGCCATCGTACTCAAACACGAGCCGGAAAAGGCCGCCGCGAACCCCTGCAATACAGGGGAGACGGATGTGGAGGCGAGTTTTGACGTGATCGTTCAATAATACCATTCCAGGGCCCTGGCGAGTGTGCTTCGCCAGGGCCCGCCCTTTGAAATTACTGGCTACTGCCCTGGCCTGCCAAAACCAGCTTGTGTTTCGAAGGGCAAAATCAGCTTTGCCGGGTTATGTACTGGAAGCGAGCCGGGGCTTTACTTTTTGAGGTACTTCCAAATCGATCTCAGGACGATGATACTCTACGACGAGTAAGCTTACACAGCCTATACTCTTCCCCATTCCATACAAAATAAGCTACACTTCCCCGCTCCTACCATCCGCAAAAACCTTTATTCCCCTGGCGCCACCCGCACCACAATGCTTTTCGATGCCGGTGTTTTGCTCTCCGCCGCATATTCGTCGATGGGCGCCAGCACGTTGCCTTCGGGGAAGTAGGTAGCCAGGCAGGAGCGGGCAATGTCGTAGGGTACGACGAGGAAATGGCGCGCCACCCGCCGCTCGCCTTTGTATTCGCTGATAAGATCGACTACCTGTTGCGGCCGGAAGCCGGCTTCCGCCATGTCATGGCGGTTCATCAGCACGACGCGGCGCTCGTTGTAGATGCCGCGGTAGCGGTCGTTGAGCCCGTAAACGGTGGTGTTGAACTGGTCGTGGCTGCGGATGGTCATCATGATGTACTCGCCTTTGGCGAGGCGGATTTCCGGCAGGGGGGTGACGGTAAACAGGGCTTTGCCGGAAGGGGTGCTGAAGCGCTGTTCGCGGGCGTTGTTGGGCAGGTAGAAGCCGCCCGGCTGGCGGACGCGGCGGTTGTAATCCTCGAAGCCGGGCACAACCTGCTCGATTGCGTCGCGGATGTTGTCATAGTCGGCGGCCATATTGTCCCAGTCAACTTTGCTGCGGCTGCCGAGGGTGGCCCTGGCCAGCCCGGCTACGATGGCCGGTTCGCTGAGCAGGCGCTCGGAAGGGGGCGCCAGCACGCCCCGGGAAGACTGTATCACGCCCATGGAGTTCTCGGTGCTGACGAACTGCGGCCCGCCGGCCTGCACATCCAGGTTGGTGCGGCCCAGGCAGGGCAGGATGAGCGCCTGCCGGCCATGCACCAGGTGGCTCCGGTTGAGCTTGGTGGAGACATGGGCCGTCAGCCGGCAATTCCGCAGGGCGCGGGCCGTGTATTCGGTGTCCGGCGTGGCGGAAAGGAAGTTGCCGCCCATGGCGAAAAACACCCTGGCCTTGCCTTCGTGCATAGCCTTGATGGCGTCGACGGTGGAATAGCCGTGGCGGCGCGGCGGCTCGAACCCGAAGGCGGCCTGCAGCTTGTCCAGAAATTCCGGCCGGGGCGCCTCCCAGATGCCCATTGTCCGGTCGCCCTGGACATTGCTGTGGCCGCGCACCGGGCAGGTTCCTGCGCCGGGCCTGCCGATGCTGCCCTTGAGCAACAACAGGTTGACGACCTCCCTGACGTTGTCCACCCCGTTTTTGTGCTGGGTAAGGCCCATGGCCCAGCATACGACGATCTTGTTTTTGCGGCGAAGCAGTTCCACCGCTTCCTTTACCTTGTCGCGTCGGGCGCCGCTGGCTTCCAGCAGGTCGTTGAAATCCTGATTTTTCAAATCTTTGATGAAAGCCTCGTAGCCCTGCGTTTTTTCCGTGATGAAGTCCCAGTCGAAAACGGCGCCGGGTGCTTTCTGCTCTTCGTGCCAGAGCAGCAACATCATGGCCTTCAGCAGGGGGACGTCGCCGTTTGCCCTGATCTGCAGGAAAATATCAGTCAGTGGGGCGCCGCCTTTCAGTATCTTCCCGGGGCGCTGGGGGTTGGCGAATTTCATCAGCCCGGCCTCCGGCAGGGGGTTTATGGAGATTATCTTCCCTCCGTTTTCCTTACAGCGTTCCAGTGCGCTCATCATGCGGGGGTGGTTGGTGCCGGGGTTCTGGCCCATGATGATGATCACCTCCGCCTCGTAAAGGTCGGCAAGCGTTACGGAGCCTTTACCGATACCGAGGGTTTCCGACAGCGCGTACCCGCTTGATTCGTGGCACATGTTGGAGCAGTCCGGCAGGTTGTTGGTGCCGAATTCCCTGACGAACAACTGGTACAGAAAGGCTGCTTCGTTGCTGGTGCGGCCCGAAGTGTAAAAGACGGCCTCGTCGGGAGACCCGAGGGCGTTGAGTTCTTCGGCGATCAGGCGGAAGGCTTCCGGCCAGGAGATGGGTATATAGTGGACGGCGCCCTGGCGCAGCACCATGGGCTCCGCCAGGCGCCCCTGTTTGCCGAGCTCGAAGTCCGTCCATTCCAGCATTTCCTGCACGCTGTGCCGGGCGAAGAAGTCCCGGCCTACCGTCTTTTTCTGGGCTTCTTCCGCGATGGCTTTGATGCCGTTTTCGCAGTATTCGCCCAGGCGGGAGCGCTCGTCGTCGGGGTCGGGCCAGGCGCAGCCCGGACAGTCGAAGCCGCCCTTCTGGTTGAGGCGGAACATGGTTTTCAGGGCATCGCCCTTGGCCATATAGCGGTTGGCATGGCTCAGGGCAGTGAGCACGCTGGGGATGCCGGCGGCCCTGTCTTTCGGTTTGCCCAGCCTGAGCCCGGTGAAGCGCTCCGGCGGCTGAGCGCCTGTGGGCGCCGCCACGACGCGGATGCCGTGGCCTTTATCTTCAGTGGAGGGGGTGTTTTTCTGCTTTTGCTGCTCTTCCATCACTTTTCCGTATTGGGTGCTTTTGGCGCGGAAGGGGTCATTACCTGATTGCTATATGGCTGTATTGTCGAGGCCCGGGTATTCCGCTCTAATACATGCAAAGATATCTTTATGTCAAAAGAAATACACGAAATCGCCCGGGGAAAACTTCCGAAGTTTTCCCCGGGGCTTTGCGTTTCAATGGATCAGCCAATTCACATCGCTCACCATGCACACGCCGCCGGCCTCGCTCAGGAAGGCCCGGAGTTTTTCCTTGATCCGGTTAAAATCTTCTTCTGAGCAGGCGATGACAAAGCAGGCGTTGACGAAAGTATCGCTCAGGCCTTCGCCGTCCTGAAGGCCGCGGTCGCCGCTGCCGCGCACGCCGCCCCAGTAGGAATAACCTTTAATGCCGTTGTTCTGCAACAGTTTTACCAGCAGCCTGGATTCCAGCTTGGGAATGATGATCTCCAGTTTTTTGTAGGCTTGCATACTAGGAAAGGATTTGGTTCAGGATGTAATAATAGAGCGGGATGCCAAGCACGATATTGAACGGAAAAGTGATGGCCAGCGACATGGGGACGTACAGGCCGGCGTTGGCCTTAGGTAAAGAGATGCGCATGGCGGCCGGTACGGCAATGTAGGAAGCACTGGCGCACAGCACGGTCAGCAACAGCGCGTCACCTTTATCGACCTGCAGCAGATAGGCCAGCCCTATGGCGATTGAGGCATTTGCCATTGGCACAAGAACAGAAAAACGGAGGGCAAACCCACTGGCCTGGCGAAGGGCCGACAGCCGGCGGCCGGCCAGCAGGCCCATATCGAGGAGGAAGAAGGCCAGCATACCTTTAAAGATATCCTGGGTGAAGGGCGCCAGCGTAGCCACCGAGCTATCGGATGAAACGATGCCGATCACAAAACTGCCCATGATCAGCACTACCGAACCGTTGGCCATGGCCTCCCGCACCACCATGCGGATGGAGGAGGCGCCTGGCTCTTCTCCCTTTGGCGGCTGCGCTTCCTTTTGCCGGTACATATCGGCCAAAACCAACCCGACGATTATGGCGGGCGCTTCCATCAGCGCCATTGCGGCTACCATATAACCTCCAAATGGGGCCTCGTTTTCCTGCAGGAAATTGATGGCTGTAATGAAGGTAACGGCGCTGACGGAGCCATACGTGGCCGCAATAGCGGCGCTGTCAAACAGGTTGAAACGCCGGCGCAGGATGAAAAAGGAATATAAGGGCACTAATAAAGCCATGACTACCGCAATGGCCAGCACAATGAAAATGTGGGCGTTCAGGCCGCTGTGCGACAACTCTGCTCCGCCCTTCAGCCCAATGCAAAAGAGCAGATAGTAAGACAGGAATTTGGACACCTGCGAAGGAATGGCCAGGTCGGACCTGACCCATACCGCGAACAATCCCAGAAAAAAGAAAAGGATCGTTGGGTTGATAAAATTGTTGAGGAGTATTTCCAGGTTCATGTCAGGTTTGTTTTAGGGGCCTTGCCCAAACTTCGGAAGCCTGGGCAGCAGGTCAGTACCGCCAACTCGCCAGGTCTGCACCCTTCGGCGCCCGGCTTTTTACTTCCTCCGCCCATTTGGTTATGAACATCTGGTTGTACCGCAGGCGGGAAATGGCGTTGGGCAGGCTGTGGTCGCCGTTCCAGCAGTGTTCGGCACGGTCGCCGTAGCCCACTTCGCCATCGTAGTGCGGGTTGGCGGTTTCCTTCAGGAAATCCTCCATGAGGTAGACGGCATTGTTGAGGTAGTAGTTGTCCATATCGCCGCAATAGATGTGGATCTTGCCCTGCAATCTGGGGCCCAGGCTGGCCCAGTCGCGCCTGAGGATATAGGCCAGGTCGTAGTTTTCTTTCCAGTAGGCCGCCACGTCCGGGTCGATCTCGCCGGTGTATTTGTCCCATATCCGCCTGGGATAACCGTTGGAATCAACGGGCGAATAAACAGCTTCCCAGATATCCCATTGCTGGCCGGAACGGCTGTTGGAGCCCAGGGCAAGCTCGTGATAATTCATATCCTTCAGGGTGGCGCTCACCTGCCCCAGGTAGTCGCGCTGCCCGGCCCGAAGGGTCCGGCGGAAGGGGCCTTCGATGTAATAGGCGTTTTTGTCTTCGTAAATATTCACCAGGCAATAGGCGCGAAAATCAATGGGGTCGGGGCAGGCGGCGTAACAGCCGTTGTATTCGCCAGGGTAGAAAACCTGCGCCGCCAGCGCCTCCCATCCGCCCGTAGAGCCGCCGTAAAGGAAACGCGCCCAACCCTCGCCAATGCCGCGGAACTGCTTTTCGATGTAGGGGATGAGTTCATAGGTGATGGCGTCGCCATACGGGCCCAGGTTGGCGGAGTTGACGGCGTAGGAGTCGTCGTAATAGGGGTTGGCATGCTGGATTTCGATGACAATGACACGTGGAAAACCGGGGCCCGTCCAGGTTTTGTAGAAATCGTAGGCCTCCTTTTGCTGGATGTGGTTGTAACAATCCAGTTTAAAACGGCTGCTGTATTCACAGGGTTCGGTGGTATCGGCGGGCTCGGTGCGCCAGCCGCTGAGGTCGTAGGGAAAATGGCCGTGGAAAATAGCCAGCGGGTACTTTACTCCGGGGTGTTCATCAAACCCCTCAGGCAACAGCACATGCGCGCCCAGAAACATGTCGCGCCCCCAGAAATCGCTGAGCAGCTTGCTCCTGATCCTGACGTGCCTGACGTACTTGCTGTCCTTCGGCGGCTCGATGGGCGGAATCACCTGGCTGAGCCTGATGCTTATGTTGCGGGGCTGCTGCGGATTGATGGCCACGCGGATGGGCAGGCTGTAGAGGTTGCCGGGGGCCCGGTTCCACTGCTGGCCTTCGCCGCGGTCCATGGGCAGCTTGACGGTATGGCCGTCGGCACGGCTGAAGGTTTCGTACTTATGCAGCAGCACCTGCACCCAGTACTCGCCGAAAGGAACGTCCCGGAGGCTTTCGATGGGATAGCCAAAAACAGTGGCGTCGAATGCTGCCGGCTGGCCAGGCTGCCAACCGTCGGCGTCGATGCCAAAAACCTGGGCCGTCTGTGGCCCGTCGGAAAGCTGAAAACGGGGTTCTCTGTCGCCGTCCCTGGCCAGAATCAGCAACAGCCGCCCGTCAAGAGGCGTAGTACTCAGGCTCTCGTCAAAGGTTATGGTGAAATAGGTGCGCGCGGCTGCCGACTGGCTTCGGGCAGGGGAAATGGCAAGTAATACAATGGCCAGAAAGGGTAGTAACCGTATCATCGTATGTTCATATTAATGGTGCAGGGTAAACTTCCGAAGTTTTCACAATAATAGCCTGGAAAAACTTCAGAAGTTTTGCTCCACGATGAACCAGGAAACCAGAAACTTGCCGGAATGTCCCGGCTGTTTGCCAGAATACACCCCGTAATGATGGAAGGAACAGCCCTTGCCCGGTTTCAGCCGCAGCCTGGTGCGGGGCAGGAACCAGGAACCAACGAGGGTGAAAAATCAGTCCAATTCGATGCGCTCCGCTCCACAGTAAATATTGAAGCGGCCTTCCCGCAGGAAGCCGATGAGGGTCATGCCATATTCCTCCGCCAGTTCGACGGCCAGGCTGGAGGGAGCGCCCACGGCGGCCAGGATGGGTACGCCGGCCATAACGCATTTCTGCACCAGTTCGAAGCTGAGCCTACCGCTCAGCATCACGGCCTGTTCGCGCAAAGGGACAAGCCCCCCCGCCAGGGCTTTGCCAATGAGCTTGTCGAGGGCATTGTGCCGGCCTACGTCTTCACACAACCCCAACAGCACGCCATCTGCCGTGAATGCTGCTGCGGCGTGAATGCCGCCGGTTTCTCCGAACAGGGCCTGCTGCTGCCGCAGTTGTTGGGGCAGGCTGTGAAGCACCGCTGCCGGCGCCCGGGGCAGGCCTTTGCGCGGGAAGTAACAGGAAACACTGCGCACCATATCGATGGAGGCTTTTCCGCACAGCCCGCAACTGGAAGAGGTATAAAAATGCCGGCTCAGGCTGCTGAAATCGATAGCTGCCGTTTCGGCCAGTTCCACAAGCAGGATATTGTCCTGCGCTTCCGGAGCGAGCGCTTGTCCTATGTGGCGCATGGCCAATACATCCTCCGCTTTGCCGATCAGGCCTTCGGTAAAGAGAAAACCCATGGCCAGCGCTTCGTCCTGCCCCGGTGTGCGCATGGTGATGGCCAGGCTGCGGGTTTGCCGCCGGGCGGCCGGGCCAAAGGACAGCTTGATCTCCAGAGGTTCCTCCACGGCGAGGAAGTCATCCTCATGCTTCAGTGGGCGGCCTTTCGTTATCCGAATGGTAGAGGCAGCGCGAATACTTTCACTTCGCGCCGGAGTCGGATGTTTCATTCGATGGGTTTGAATCTGTTACGGGAACTATCCCGGTTTTAGAATACGCTCCGGAACAATCCTGCACATTTATTCTGCTTCCGGTATTTCCCCCCGGCGCACCTGCTCCACAAACTCAACCGATACTTCAAGAAGGTCAGCTATTTCAGACTCAGAGAGCTGTGGCATACGTTCTGAAATCCTGCGGATTGCTTTGATAGAATGAAGTAATTTCCCTTTTTCCATGCCTTTTTCCATGCCTTTTTCCATACCTTTTTCCATGCCTTTTTCCATGCCTTCTTTAAGCCCTAGTTCAATAGCTTCTTTATAAAGGGCGTTTTCCCGGATATCAATAGTGATTGGCATTTCTTTTATGGTTTTGGCTGTTAAGGAATCAAGTTTTCGCGCTTGAGACAACAAGTTAAGTTGATCCAGAAATTTATGCAAATCGTTCTCATTGTTGCTCAATTGTTTCAGGCTCGGCTTCCCTTTTCATAGTTGAATGTAATAATTCGTTGATGGGCTTGCTTTCCAATATGGTGATGCCCATAAATCGTTGCAGGAGTGGCAGCACTGCCGATTCAAGATTCTCCTTAAGTATCTTGTCATAATTTTGAGTGCGTTGCTTTTTCATGCACCCAAAATAACAAAAAACAAATGATTTCAAAAAAACAAATGATTTCAACCTGGCAAAAAAATGAGCCCCGCCGAAGCGGGGCTCTTTAACGGCTTAAGCCATAATTAAATTACCATGTGTATTCTTTTCCTCAATTTTTACCGAACATGACCGCGCCGATCTCTTTCTTCGCCAGGTAAAAATCGATGATCTCGTACTCCGTATTATTGATTCGCTCTTCCATTTCCACCAGCGTTTTCGGGGGAGGCACGATGGCTTTGTCTCCCTTCTTCCAGTTGACCGGCAGTGCGCACTTGCACTCATCGGCAGTCTGCAGGGCCACCAGTGCGCGCTTGATCTCTTCCATATTGCGGCCGATATTCAGGGGGTAATACATGATGAGCCTGATTACACCCTTGGGGTCGATGAAGAATACGGCGCGCACCGCAGCGGTAGAGCTTTCGTTGTCGTGTAACATCCCATAAAGCCTGGAAACTTTCATGTCGAGGTCGGCAATGATGGGGAAGTTGAAATAAACCCCCGTTTTTTCCCGGACGTTGTTGACCCATGCCAGGTGGGAATGGATGCTGTCGATGCTCAGGCCCAGGAGCCTGGTGTTGCGCTGGCTGAAAAAGTCCTTCTCTTCGGCAAAGGCGCTCATCTCGGTAGTGCAGACGGGGGTAAAGTCGGCGGGGTGGGAGAAAAGCACGACCCAGCTGCCTTTGTTGTACTCGGAGAACTTCAGGTTGCCGGTAGTAGTAATGGATTCAAAATCAGGCGCTTTGTCGCCAATCCGGGGCATGAAATTCACTTTTGGTTCTTCCATGGTATAATGTTTTTTGCTTGCGTTTAATTTAAAAACACTCCAAAGATAGGGGCAGTTGCAGGCGGGGCCAGTAATGGAAATCACATACTATGGCTGGAAATTCCTAAGAGCATGTTTGGAGGCCGGATTTGAAAGCGAAAAGTGTCAATTTTTCGGTGAGACAAGGCGCTTTTCGAAGGGCGTACCCTGAGGTACGGCCAAGAAAAGCAACGCAGTATCACCGAAAAAGTGGCCTTTTTTAGCTCA
>CAUJDW010000035.1 GCA_963169455.1 Bacteroidota bacterium
CTTATTCCCGGCCGCTCAAATAAATTTGAGGGCTACTTATTCCCGGCCGCTCAAATAAATTTGAGGGCTACTTATTCCCGGCCGCTCAAATAAATTTGAGGGCTACTTATTCCCGGCCATCCTGTAACGGCCCGCGACGCAGGCAAAGCCCCCCAAAGGCTTCCCGATTATCATTTCGCAGGCCACAGGCCCGCGTTCCAACCTAGCACGGGGCCTACCGGCCCGTCTCTGCGAGCCGGCCAAGCCTTCCGGCCTTCTGACCTTCCGGCCTTTTGACCTCCAAGACACTAATTTCTACCCCATTTTTCCTATTTTCGCAGCTTCAAAGCAGAACTTTTTCACAGAAAAACCGCTTGGAAGACTGAGTAGTGTTCAAAAAACCAAGTTACCGCTTTACATTTCGGCGATCAGGCTTGTCCTTCAGCCATCCTGATGGCTTGCGGCCTTCGCCTGATCGCCGTAACCGGCAACTTGTTTTTTGAGTGTTTCTAAGCAAATAAACAAAACATGGATTATTCCCCACGCGACATCGAACAGAAGTGGAAGCAATACTGGGAGGACAATGACACCTACAAAGTGAGCAACCGCAGCGACAAGCCCAAGTATTACGTGCTGGACATGTTCCCCTACCCTTCCGGCTCCGGCCTGCACGTCGGCCATCCGCTGGGGTATATCGCCTCCGATATCTACTCCCGCTACAAGCGCCTCCAGGGTTTCAACGTGCTGCACCCCATGGGCTACGACGCCTTCGGGCTGCCGGCCGAGCAGTACGCCATCGAATCGGGGGTGCACCCGGCGGTTTCGACTTTTGAAAACATCGCCCGCTTCCGCAAACAGATGGACAACCTGGGCTTCAGCTACGACTGGAGCCGCGAGGTGATGACCTGCGACCCGGCCTATTATAAATGGACCCAGTGGATTTTCCTGCAGTTGTTCCACCATTATTACGACACGGAGGCCGGTAAAGCCATGCCCATCGCCGGACTGACGGCCCGCTTTGAGCGGGAAGGCAACGCCGGGCTCCGGGCCGCCACCACCCAGGACCGCATCTTCAGCGCCGCCGAATGGAAAAACATGACAGCCCGGGAGAAAGACGAGGTGCTGATGAACTACCGCCTGGCCTACCGCAGGATCACCTACGTCAACTGGTGTGAAGCCCTGGGCACCGTGCTGGCCAACGACGAAGTCAAGGACGGCGTGTCCGAACGCGGCGGCTTCCCCGTGGAGCGAAAGCCGATGATGCAGTGGTCGCTGCGCATCACCGCCTACGCCGAGCGCCTGCTGAACGACCTGCAGGAACTGGAGTGGTCCGATTCCATGAAAGCCATGCAGAGCAACTGGATCGGCCGTTCCGAAGGCGCTCAGTTGTTCTTCGATCTGGAAGGTTCCGATGAAAAGATCGAGATATACACCACCCGTGCGGATACCATCTTCGGCGCCACCTTCATGGTGCTGGCCCCGGAACACGAGCTGGTGGCCAAACTGACGACGCCACAGCAGCAGGCAGCGGTAGATGAGTACCTGGAATACGTCAAAACCCGCTCCGAGCGCGACCGCGTGGCGGATGTCAAGGCCGTGACCGGCGCCTTCATCGGCGCTTACGCCCTCAACCCCTTCAACGGCGCGAAAATTCCCATCTGGATCAGCGAGTACGTGCTGAAGGATTACGGCACGGGCGCCATCATGGCCGTGCCGGCCGACGACGAACGCGACCGCCGCTTCGCCGAAAAGTTCGGGCTGGAGATTGTCGAGATCATCGACAAGTCGATGCACCCGGGCGCGACGATCGAGGACAAGCTGGGCATTATGATCAACTCCGATTTCCTGAATGGGCTGGAGGTGCTGGACGCCATCGAGGCCGTCATGCAGCGCATCGAGGAAATGGGCATCGGCAAACGCCAGGTCAACTACAAGCTGCGCGACGCCATCTACAGCCGGCAGCGCTACTGGGGCGAACCCTTCCCCATCATTTATGACCCCGAGGGCGCCGCCCACGCCATGCCGCTGGAAGAACTGCCGCTGGAACTGCCCGAGCTGGATGACTTCAAACCCGCTTCCGGCGGCGTCTCCCCCCTGGGCCGGGCAACCGGCTGGGCCAACCTGCCCAACGGCTGGAAGCGCGAAACCGACACCATGCCGGGCTTCGCCGGCTCCTCCTGGTACTTTCTGCGCTATATGGACGCCCGCAACCCGGAGGAATTCGCCAGCCAGCAGGCCCTGGACTACTGGCGCGACGTTGACCTGTACATCGGCGGCACCGAACACGCCGTGGGGCACCTGATGTATTCCCGCTTCTGGCATAAATTCCTGTACGACAAGAAGCTGGTTCCCACCAGAGAACCCTTCCGCAAACTGATCAACCAGGGCATGATCCAGGGCGTGATCGAGTCCATTTACTACCACAAGGGCGAGCGCCGCTTCTACAGCGCCGAACTGGCCAGGGCCATGGACAAGAACAACTTCGCGGAAATCCCGGTGCACATCGACTTCGTGAGCGATTACGGCTCCGACGACTCCTACCTGTCGGCCGAAGGAATCAGCCGGTTCAAAAACTGGCGCCCGGAATACAAGGACGCGGAATTCGCCTTCGCCCCCGGCAGCGACAGGTTCTACACCAAATCGGAAGTGGGCAAGATGTCCAAATCCAAGTTCAACGTCATCAACCCCGACGACGTTGTCGCACAGTACGGGGCCGACTGCTTCCGCATGTACGAAATGTTTCTGGGGCCCATCGAGCAGGCCAAGCCCTGGGACATCAAGGGCATCAGCGGGGTGTACAACTTCCTGCGCCGCTTCTGGAGCCTGTTCTTCGACGACAAGGGCCGCTTCCTGGTCAGTGAAGAAGCGCCTTCGAAGGAAGAGCTCAAGGTGCTGCACCAGGCCATCAAAAAGGTAAGTGACGACATCGAGCGCTTCTCTTTCAATACCTGCGTGAGCGCCTTCATGGTGGCCGCCAACGAGCTGAAGCGGCTGAACTGCAACAAGCGCCAGGTGCTGGAGCCGATCGTGCAACTGATCGCCCCCTTTGCGCCTTTCGTGGCGGAAGAACTGTGGCATCGCCTGGGCCGCGAAGGCAGCATCCACGCCAACGGGCGCTTCCCGGAATTCCAGCCGGAACACCTGAAGCAGGACAGCATACAGTACCCCATCGCCATCAACGGCAAAACGCGCGGCACGGCGGATTTTCCCGCCGACGCCAGCAGGGAAGAGCTGGAAAAGGCCGCTACCGAACTGGATGTGGTCAAAAAGTGGGCCGATGGCAAGGCGATCCGCAAGGTGGTCGTAGTGCCGGGCCGGATGATCAATATTGTAATTGGGTAAGAGGCTGGCAGGCATTCCTCTCCTTGAGCAACGCAGCGGGAGGAATGCCTGCCTGAAGCAGCAAAACCCCTTTTACGGCCGAAAGGCAGTCAATTGCCTACTGCTTCCTGTACACCAGCCGCGCCCCGTCCCAGGGCGTCCCGTCGTGGATGAGCTGTTCGTTCTCCAGTATCAAAAATGATGGATGGCCATATACCGGGCAATCCGAGCTTTCCTCCTGGTAGGTGAGATTGAATTTCCGGGGCATTTCATCTTCCTGCTGGAAAGTACCGTCAATCGAACAGTTTTCTTCCGTCAGGAATTTGGTGAAGGTGCTATCAGGGCGGAATTCAAAGGTTTCCGGAGTATCGCCTTCCGTATAAGTGGTTACCTCACTCGTCCAGGGGTTGAACGTTTCGGCCAATATCCAGCGGCCTTCAATGCCATCGGGCTTGCCGGAGCAGTCCTTTTCTTTCTGGCAGGCCAGTTGGAAAGCGATAGAGAGGAGGATAAAAAAGGTTAGAAGTCGCATAATGCCAGTTGGGTTAATTATAAATTTGGATGCAAAAGACAGGACGATTGTGTGGAAGAAAATGTTGGGCATCCTGGAAAAAGCATAAAAAACAAGCGCAAGTTATGGTTTTGAGAATACTCAACCTCAGCTTTTACCTCCTGCCCGCCCTCTGCCTTCACGCCCAGCCCTCCATTCTGCCCGACAGCCTGCTGGCCCACGTCCGCGAGCTGTCCGACAACCGTTATGAGGGGCGGCGCACCCAGGAGCCCGGCAACCTGATGGCGGGCGAGTACCTGTTGCAACGCTTCCGGGCCATGGGGCTGAAGCCTTTGGATACCAGCTACGTCCACTCCTTTCGCTTTTACAACCGCTGGCTCAGGGAAAGCTTCACGGGGCGCAACATCATCGGTTATGTACGGGGTTCTGTTTATCCGGACAAGTACATCGTGCTGAGCGCGCATTACGACCACGTGGGGCGGAAAAATTCAAAAATTTACAACGGAGCGGATGACAACGCTTCCGGCACGGGCGCACTGCTGGAAATAGCCCGCCATTTCAGCCAGCATCCGCCACGGCACTCCATCATTTTTGCCGCTTTTGACGCCGAGGAACTCGGGCTGCAGGGCGCCGGCGCTTTCGTGGACGAGCCGCCCATTCCGCTCGAAAATATCCTGTTCGACCTCAATATGGATATGGTCAGCCGCAACGCGAAAAATGAGCTTTACATCTGCGGGGCAAAGCACTACCCATTCTTCCGGGCTCCGCTGGAAAAACTGGCGGAGGGCCACCCTCTGTCCATCCTTTTCGGCCACGACGAACCCGTTCCCACCCCCCAGGACGACTGGACCATGTCATCCGACCACGGGCGTTTTCACCAGAAAGGCATTCCCTTCCTCTACTTCGGCGTGGAAGACCACGAAGATTACCACCAGCCCACTGACGATTTCGAACGCATCATGCCGGAATTTTATACCAAAGCCGTTGGTTTCATCCTGGAAAGCCTGCTTTGGCTGGATGGGAACTGGGAGGAAATCGGGAGTGGAAAAACGGAAAGCGAAAGGCAGGGCAAACACTGACCTCCTCGTTCCGGCTTCTTACCCGCCCAATCCCGGCAGGCGTCGGGAGAACTTCCCACTTCCCACTTCCGACTTCCCACTTCCCACTTCCGACTTCCCACTTCCCACTTCCCACTTCCCACTTCCCACTTCCCACTTCCCACTTCCCACTTCCCACTTTGAAACCCTATTTCTCAAATTTGGTCAACTCCATATACCCTTCGAGGTTGCCCTTTTTGTCGTAGGTTTCGGAGCGGACCACGCCCACGCCTTCGGCGTAGTAGTCGATGGAAGTCATGGTTTTGGCGATCATCATTTTGACGTCGGTATCCTGGCTGATCTTATAGCAGTTGAAGATGCCGGCAGGCGTCGTGATTTCCTCTCTGCCCAGCACTTTGCGGTTGGTGATGTTGACGGTCATATTGATAATATTGACCCCGCCGGAGCCTGCCTTGATCGTGGTGGAAGCATCGGGCAGCATCTGGCCCGGCTCCAGTTTGCTGGGCAGGACGAGGCCGTCGCCATCTATGCTGACTTCCATGCTGGCGAAAGACTGTTGCATGGCCGGGCTTATCAGGCTGCTGGCGTCCATGGTGATGATGCCGTTCTCGCAGCGCACCTCGTAGGCGCCGGCAAACTGTTCCTTGCCCTTGTCATCGCGGATGCTGCTGCTGACGCTGGCTATGGCGGCGCTGCCGGAAGCCTCCACCGTAGTGATGGTGCTGGTGGTCGAGCTTTCCACTTTGCCCTTTTTATTGTAGGAGGTGTACTCCATGGTTACACCCTGCCGGAAAGGGTAAAAAATGGAACAATCCTGAGCCTGCGCGGCTACCGCCACCAGAAATGCTGATAAAACAAGCGCATAGGTCTTCATCAGTAAGCAGATTTTAGTTTTTTAATGATTCCTTTTACTAAGTAGTCGGACACATTTAGCAGAAACAATAAAACAATCCAACAATTTAACCCAAGCCCCAGGAACAATGCTGTTGACGCCGTATTTCCGAAGCAGTATGAGTGACAATAAATGCGTCCAACTACTTACCATAAGGATAATTGTTGAGACGGTTTTCCATAAGGAACAGGTGTTAAAAAAACATTAAAACCAGCTCAAAACGATAGGTTTTCCAAGGGAATGGGGCCTTTTTCCCCACCCGGGGGCTGCCATTCCACTTTCAGTTCATCGCTGCCATCTCCTTCGAAATACAACACCCGGATGCTGTGCCAGCCCCGCGCCAGGGGCGCCTGCCCCATGATTTCTCTGGCGCCGTGCAGCCCGTCATTATCCACCACCAGTTTGCCGTCGATGAATAACCGGCTGCCGTCATCCGACCGGGTGAAAAAGCGGTACACCTCATCGGCCGGAATGAATAGGTTGGCATTGAACTCGAAACCGTAGTGGTCGCCGCGCTGCCGGGGGGCCAATGAGAAAGCCCCGGCCGCGCCCGTTTGCTTTGCCTTCGCCTGCTTCAGCTCAGCGACGCTCTTCCAAACGCCCTCGTAATAAGCGTACTGCAGGCCCGGCTGCGCGCCCTTTTCCGCCCCTGCGGGCCAGGGGCTTACCTTTTCCAGTTTCCGCGACAGCAGCCCGCTTGCCGGCTGCCCATCCCTGAAAAGGCGCACCTTTACCATGGTGCTTTCCGAAAACACGAGCGGCTCGCTGTACTTAGGGGAATTGGGCGAGGGCTCCGACCCATCGGTGGTGTAATGCACGCTGATATCCGGCAGGGCCGGCTGTTCCACTTCCAGCTTTCCCTGATGGACGAAGATGCCGCTTTCCACCTTTACCTCCGGCAACGGGTATATGGCCACCGGCCCCCGGCACTGCAGGACGATGACGGTGTTGATAGTATCCAGCGGTTGGGCCGGGAGGTTGACCACCAGCGCATCTTCCTCCCGCCTGACATCCAGAGCAGTATGGGGCGCCGCCAGCAGGTATGCTTTCTCTGCTTCGTTGGCCACGCCCGGCAGGTGCAATTGGCCGGATTCCGGAAAGTCGAAAACGTGAAGGTACAATATAAAGCCTTCGGCCTCGCGCTTCAACGTTACCCGGCCCCAGTCGAAAGCACCCAAAGGGCTGGCTTCGGCGCCGTAGATGGATTCCCCGTTCACGGCCATCCACCGGCCCATAGCCTCCAGCCGTTCCACGCTTTCCGGCGGGAACTGCCCGTTGGCCATGGGGCCGACATTAAGCAGGAAGTTGCCGCCCTTGGAAGCGATATCCGCCAGCTTGTGCAGCAAATCTTCACTTGATTTCCATACCGTGTCGTTCTTGTTATATCCCCAGTGCCTGTTCATAGTCATGCAGCTTTCCCAATCCACACCTGGAAATCCGGTATCGGGGATTTCCTGCTCCGGGGTGCCGAAGTCGCCGCGATAATCACCGCCTTCCAGCGTCATGCCGTGCATGCCCTGCCGCCCCTTGTCCACGCGGTTGTTGATAATGATAGCCGGGGCCAGGCTGCGCACATAATCGTGAAGATCCTTTCCGTATTCGTGGGTCCAGGTTTCTTCCCACTCCCCATCGAACCACAGCACTCCGATGTCGCCATACTCCGTCACCAGTTGTTTCAGCTGAGCTTTCATGTAATCGATGTAGCGGCTGAAATCCGCCCCTTGCGCACTTCGATCCGTTTCCCAGGGGCGGCGGGGCAGGTAGTCGGGATGGCGCCAGTCCATGATGGAGTGGTAAAAGCACAGCTTCATGCCTTCCTCCCGGCAGGCGCCGGACAGCTCCTTGAGGATGTCGCGCTTAAAAGGCGTGCTCATTACGTCGAACTCCGAATTCCTCGCATCGAAGAGGCAGAAGCCGTCGTGGTGTTTGCTGGTGATGACGATGTATTTCATGCCGGCCTGTTTGGCAAGGCGCACCCAGGCCCGGGCGTCGAAGTCGACGGGGTTGAACTGAGGGGCAAATTCGTCATAAGTTTCCAGCGGGATCCGGGCCGAATGGCGGATCCACTCGCCGTAATCCGTTTCCCCTTTCCACTCGCCGGCGGGGATAGCGTACAAGCCCCAGTGGATAAACAAGCCGAAGCGGGCCTCCCGCCACCAGGCCATGCGCTCGTTTTGGCTGAGCAAGGGCGCGCCGGCGCCCGGCGCCTCCGAAGCATTTTGACAGAACAGGGCGAAAGGCAAAACCACCAGGAATAAGAAGCTGATAATCGGCCGGTTTTTCATAACTTGTTGTTGAGGTTTTCTTTTTTCCAAACAAAATAGGCAGATTTCGCTTTTACCAACTTATTCAGGCAGCATTTTGAATTCGTTTTTCACTCAACAACCTCACTAAAAACCTGGCATCATGAGGCTTATTTACATCTTCTGTATTTCCCTTTTTCTTCCCCGGGCGGCTGCGGTTGGACAGGCCAACATCACCGTGACCAGCGCGGAAGTGTATGACATCCTGAAAGGCGGGTACGATGTGGGCAGTTACCTGCCTTCTGTGGTGATCAACCACCCGGATGATATCGTTGAGGGCCTCATCAGCGAGGTGTCGCCCGATTCCCTGAAAGCATACCTTCAGGCCCTGAGCGCTTTTGAGAACCGCAATACGGGTTCCGACACCCTGAGCGCCACCTTCGGCATTGGGGCTGCCCGCCGCTGGGTTTACGGCAAGTTCGGGGAATTCAGCGCCCAAAATGAAGGGCGGCTGCGGACGGCCTACCTGCAATTCGACCAGAACATCTGCGGCATGGGGCAGCACCGCAATATCTTCGCCGTCCTGCCCGGCATCGGGCCCCACCGCAACGAGCTGGTGATCGTGGAAGGCCATATAGACAGCCGCTGCGAAGACGTCTGTGATACCACCTGTATGGCCCATGGCATGGAGGACAACGGCAGTGGCACGGCCCTGGTGCTGGAGCTGGCCCGCATCATGAGCCCCTTCGCCTTCGACCGCACCCTGGTTTTTCTGGCCACCATCGGCGAGGAACAGGGCCTTTACGGCGCCAACGCCTTCGCCGAATTCTGTGAAAACGAAAACATCCCGGTGCGCGCCGTTTACAATAATGACATCATCGGCGGCATCATCTGCGGGCAGACGGCCTCCCCTCCCGGCTGCCCCGGGCTGAATGCGATCGACAGCATCAACGTCCGGCTATACTCCTCCACCGCAACGCGCAACCTGGCGCGTTTCGCCCGCCTGGAATACGAAGAAAACCTGGCGCCCCTCGTGCCTGTCCCCTCCATGATCAACATTATGAGCCAGGAGGACCGCAGCGGGCGGGGCGGCGACCACATCCCCTTCCGGCAGCGGGGCTTCCAGGCTATACGTTTCACCTCCGCCAATGAACACGGCAACGGCAACCCGGATACCCCCAACTACGACGACCGGCAGCACACCATGGAGGACGTCCTGGGCATAGATACCGATGGCGACAGCGTGATCGACAGCTTTTTTGTCGATTTCAACTACCTGGCCCGCAATACGGTGCTCAACGGCAACGCTGCCGCGATGAGCGCCCTGGGCCCGGCCTCCCCCACCCAATTCACCCTGGAAGACATCGATGGCGGCTTCCATTATTCGTTCGAAGACCCCAACAACTACGGGCAATACCGCATCGGCCTGCGCCCCTTTGGCAGCGGCAATTACTTCGACACCCTGCTGACGGTCAGCCAGACGGAGGGCAGCCTGCTTTCCCTCCTGCCCTCCACTCCTTACTACCTGACGGTTTGCGCTGTGGACAGCAACGGCATCGAAAGCCATTTCTCCAATGAAATCTTTGAGTTTTTCACTACGGGCACGGAGGAATTCGTACTTCCGGAAAAAGGCGTCACCCTGCTGCAAAACCGCCCCAACCCCTTTGATGAGGCCACTACCCTGGGGGTATATGTGGAACGCAGGCCGGACTACAGCGAGGCCTTCCTGCTCGTAACGGATGCCCACGGCAGAGAACTGGCGCGATATCCAATCGAGCTCAGGCCAGGGCTCGTAGAGGTCACCTATGGTTATGAGCACCACCAATACCGGCCCGGCACTTACTATTACAGCCTGGTGGTCGATGGGCAGGTTTATGAGACTAAGGCGATGATCTATGCGTATTAAGCGAGGGCGTCGCGGGGTGGCTGATCATGGCAAAATCGTGGCAAGCCACCCCGCGGCTATTCCATCAGATTCATTTTCAATTTTTTAACCCCACGCCATGGACCACATTTCCAAAAAACCGCTGCACCGCATCGGGTATGACTTCATCCCTCCACCCTTCATACCGGAGGGAAAAGACGAGTACTACCTGCGCGATCAACAATCGGAGGGCCGCATCAGCTATCGAAGCCTGAAGGCCTACGAAATAGAAGTACTTGTAAAAAACGCCAACCAGGCCGACGACTGGAACGACGTCATGGTAAGCGACACCTTCGACCCCCGCCTGGTGCGCAACTGCCAGTTCCACGGCCGGGTCCGCATCGGCGCCCTCCAGCCCTTATTTCTGGAACACCACGAGTTGAAACTGCCGGTCGGGCTGTACAACAGCACTATCGCTGCCTGTGATATCGGCGATAATGTGGTGATCAAAAACGTGGATTACCTGGCCCATTACATCATCGGCAATGAAGTGATCCTGTTCAACATCAACGAGATGCACACCACCAACCACGCCAAGTTCGGCAACGGGATCCTGAAAGAGGGCGAGCCGGAAGAAGTGCGGGTCTGGCTGGAGATATGCAACGAAAACGGAGGCCGGCGCGTGCTGCCTTTCGAGGGCATGATGCCTGCCGACGCCTGGCTGTGGTCCAAATTCCGGGGCCGCCCCGCTCTGATGAAGCGTTTGCAGGAGATGACGGAAGCCCGGTTCGACGCCAGGCGCGGCTATTATGGCACTGTCGGCGACCGCACGGTGATCAAGAACACCCGCATCCTCAAAGATGTGAAAGTTGGCGCCGCCGCCTATATCAAGGGCGGCAACAAGCTGAAGAACCTGACGATCAACAGCAGTGCGGAGGCGCCTTCCCAGATCGGCGAAGGCGTGGAGATGGTCAACGGCATCATGGGCTACGGCAGCCGGTCCTTCTACGGCGTAAAGGCCGTGCGCTTCGTGATGGGCGAAAACACCACGCTCAAGTACGGCGCCCGGCTGATCAATTCCTATCTGGGCGACAATTCCACGATTTCCTGCTGCGAGGTGCTGAACTCCCTCATCTTCCCGGCGCACGAACAGCACCACAACAATTCCTTCCTGGTAGCCGCCACGGTGATGGGGCAGAGCAATATCGCCGCCGGCGCGACGATAGGCTCCAACCACAATTCCCGGGGCATGGACGGCGAAGTCGTCGCCGGGCGGGGGTTCTGGCCGGGCCTGTGCGTCAGTATCAAACACAATTCCCGCTTCGCTTCCTTCTGCCTGCTGGCCAAAGGCGATTATCCCGCGGAGCTCAACATCCCCCTCCCTTTCTCGCTGGTGTCCAATAACGAAAGCGAGGGCTGCCTGCAGGTATTGCCCGCCTACTGGTGGCTGTACAACATGTACGCCCTGGCCCGCAATGCGTGGAAGTTCGGCGCCCGCGACCAGCGCCAGCTCAAAGCTCAACCCGTCGTTTTTGACTTCCTGGCCCCCGATACGGCAGCGGAATTATTCCAAGGGCTCCGCCTGCTCGAAACGGCAACGGCCGAGGCCTACCTCCGCCAGGAAGGCCAGGGCTCCGCCCAATATGGCGAACACCATCAACTGGGCCAGCGCCTGCTGCTTGCTGAAACGGGCATTGTGGACAAGCTGGAAATCCTGGGAAAAAACATGGAAAACTCCCGCCGGCCTGTCAGGATACTCAAAGCAGCCCAGGCCTACGGGGCCTATCGGGAAATGCTGCACTTTTACGCCGTCAAAACCCTGATAGAATATGCAGACAGCGCCGGTTACCAAAACTGGGCGCAGATCGGCGAAGCGCTGTCGGGGAGCCGGCGCGAGCCGTGGCACAACCTGGGCGGCCAGTTGGCGCCCCAGTCCAGCCTCGACGAGTTGATCGCCAAGGTAGAGAATAAAGAAATCGCCGGCTGGGACGAATTGCACGGCTATTACCGCTACCTCCAAGGCCTTTACCCCCGGCAAAAGGCCGAAAATGCCTTTGCATGCCTTGTGGAACTTTATGGGCTGCCTGCCGAAAGCATTTCAGAAGCCCACTGGGCAAGGTGGCTGGACAAAGCCGACGCCATTGCCAGCCTCATGGCTTGCCGGACACAGGAGAGCAGGGAGAAGGATTACAGAAACCCCTTCCAGCAGGCCACCTACGACAGTGCAGAAGAAATGGAGGCCGTCCTGGGCGCCATCGGCGCCAACAGCTTTGTCCGGCAAATGGCAGGAGAAGCCCAGCGGTTCGGGCTGCGGGTGAAGGCGCTGAGAGGGAAGAGAAGCCATTGATATTAGCCATTGCACAGGGGTTAAACCAGTACCACATGCAACAGGAACAACACGACTGGATTGCCAGATGGGCGGTGTACAGCCCGGGCAAAGTGGCGGCCAGGGAAAGCGAAACCCGGCGCTTCCTGACTTATGGCGAACTGCACCGCTTAGGCCATTGCCTGGCCCTCCACCTGCGGGCCAGCTACGGCATCGGCAAGGGCAGCCGCATTGCCATCCTGGCGGAAAACTGCCTGGAGTACTTCGCCCTTTTCGCCGCCATGCAAAAAATGGGCTGCATCCTGACGCCCCTGAATTACCGGCTGGCGAGTACCGAGATCGACTACATGCTCCGGGACTCGGAGCCCACCCTGGCCATTGCCGAACAAAAGTTCGAAGCATTGCTGCAAGCGGCGCCTGCCTTCGGCCGTGTTCCCCACTACTGGCCATTGGAAGCCCTGGCCGAATTCTGCGAAAACCACCGCAGCGGGCCTTTGGAGGAAGAATACCCGCCCGAAACGCTGGAAGAAGATCATCCCGCTTTCCTGCTCTACACCTCCGGCACCACGGGCTTCCCCAAAGGCGCTGTCTACAGCCACAAAATGCTGTTCTGGAACAGCATCAACACGGCCATGAGCCTGATCATCAACTCGGAGAGCCGCACCATCAATGTGATGCCGCCCTTCCACACCGGCGGCTGGAATGTACTCACCACCCCTTTCCTGCACCATGGCGCCTATACCTGTCTGTTGAAAAAATTCGACGCCCAGGCCGTGCTTCGCCTCCTGCAGGAGGAAGAAGTGACGGTTTTTATGGGCGTGCCGACCATGCTGAAAATGATGGCCGAGGCGCCGGAATTTGAACAGGCTTCTTTTCCCAGCCTATACTACATCATCGTCGGAGGAGAGCCCATGCCCATCCCGCTGATCGAGCAATGGGACGCCAGGGGCGTGGCCATCCGCCAGGGTTACGGCATGACAGAAGTAGGGCCCAACCTGACTTCTCTGCACCAGGACGACGCCATCCGCAAAAAGGGCTCCATCGGGCGGCCCAACTTTTATGTCCAGATCCGTATCGCCGACGAGCTGGGGCGCCCGGCGCCTGCCGGCCAGCCCGGAGAACTGCTGCTGCGCGGCCCCATGGTGACACCTGGCTACTGGCGCAACGAAGCGGCCACCCAAAAGGCGCTGGAAGGTGGCTGGTTCCGCACCGGCGACCTGGTGCGGGAAGACGGGGAAGGCTATCTGTACGTGGTGGACCGCATCAAGAACATGTTCATCTCCGGCGGTGAAAATGTCTATCCCGCAGAGGTGGAGCGCGTGCTGATGGCCCACGAAAGCATATCGGAGGCCGCTGTCATCGGCGTGCCCGACGAAAAGTGGGGGGAGGTGGGCAAGGCATTCATCGTGGCCCGTGAAGGCGCATCCCTTTCCGCCGATATGGTCAGGGAGCATTGCCTCCGGAACCTGGCCCGGTTCAAAGCGCCCCGCCATATTCAGTTCGTGGGCGCCCTGCCCAAAAACGACACCGGCAAGCTCAACCGGAAGGCGCTGAAAGAATGGCCCTGAATTGCCGGCTTTTGCCTAACTTAGCCTATGAGCAAATATGGACTTCCATGAAAAATATTTATGTGGCCGCTACCGGCCAGCATGTTGGCAAGACAACCTGCACCCTCGGACTGGTCGCCGCACTGCAGGAAATGGGGTACAACACGGGCTATTGCAAACCTGTTGGCCAGCAACACCTGACCGTGGATGGCAAAACAGCCGATAAGGACGCCGTGCTCTTCGCCCAGGTGATTGGTTTCGACATCGTGCCGGAATGGCATAGCCCCGTGGTGCTGGCCCAGGGCGCAACCAAAAAATTTCTGGAACACCCCGAAGATTTCGACTACAAGCGCCGCATACTCGAAGCCGCAGCCTATCTGGAAGCTTCGCGCGACATCATGGTTTACGAAGGCACCGGGCACCCCGGCGTGGGCAGCGTGGTCAACCTGTCCAATGCCGAAGTCGCCGAAATGCTCAACGCGGGCATCGTCATGGTGGTGGAAGGCGGCATCGGGCGAACCATAGACCGCCTGCACATGAGCATGGCCCTGTTCCGGGAGAAAAAGCTGCCCGTGCTCGGTGTCCTGGTCAATAAAGTGGTCCCCGAAAAACGGGAAGAGATTGAGTACTACCTGAACAAAAAGTTCACAGAGATGAACATCCCGCTCCTGGGGGTGCTGCCTTACGACCGCTCGCTCTCCTACCCCATCATGGAAACGATCAACCAGGCCGTCAACGGCAAGGTAGTGATCAACGGGCACATGCTCAGCAACAGCGTGGAAGACATCATCGCCGGCTCGCTGGTGGATGTGGACGAATTCAACACTTTCCGCAATATCCTCCTGGTGGTCAGCCATAAACGGCTCAATGAAGCCATCGAAAAGATCAAGGCCGTCGCTCAGATGAAAAAACTCCAGGGCACGCCGCTTTCCGGCGTCATCGTCACCGGTGATGGCCGCCATGAGAACTGGTTCCGGATGGAAACCGTGCAGCACCCTTACTGCATCGAACACGAAATACCGGTAATTACCACCGTTCTGGACACCTACGGCTCGGTGGTCAAGATCAGCCGCATCGAGGTGAAGATCAATACGCGCACCCCCTGGAAGATCAAACGCGCCATATCCCTGATCAGGGAACACCTGGACTTCGGCCTGCTGATGGAGCGCCTATAGATGGCATCGCTTGAAGCGATGCCATCTATACCGCTTCAAGCGATGCCATCTATAGGCCGCTCCAGAAATCGATTTCCTGGCGCACGCCGGTTGCTGCATCCGCGATAAAGGCCTGTTTGTCCTCATACACTTTGAGCCGCCCCTCCTGCATCAGCCCGATGCGGCTGCCCATCAGGATGGCCTCCTTGAGGTCGTGGGTGACGAACAGCCCGGTGATATGGAAGCTGCCTGCGATTTGTTTCAGCAGTTGCTGCATGCTGGCCCGGGTCTCGGTATCGAGCGCGCCGAAAGGTTCATCGAGCAGCAGCACCTTGGGCTGTACGGCCAGCGCGCGCCCGAAGGCTACCCGCTGCCGCTGGCCACCCGAGAGCTGGTGCGGCATCTTGGCAGCATGTTCCGGAAGCCCGAGGCTCTCCAGGAGGCGGTTTACCTTTTGGAAAATTTCTCCTTCCGGCAGGCGGCGCAACCGGAGTCCGAAAGCCACGTTCTCAAATGCGTTCAGGTGGGGAAAAAGCAAGGGTTCCTGATACAGGTACACGATATTGCGCCGATGCGGCGGCTGCCCGGAAATATCGCGGCCCTCCAGGAATACCCGCCCGCTATCGGCCGATTCCAGCCCGGCAAGTATCTTAAGCAGCGTCGTCTTTCCGCTTCCCGAGCGCCCCAGGATGCTGAGCATCTCCCCCTGCGGCAATTCCAGGCTGGCCGACCGCAGGATTTCCTCCCGGCCGAAGTGTTTTGCGATATCGATGGCTTGCAACAACATATTTCAACCTTAACGGGCGCCTGCACGTGCAAAAACATACCTCTTGTTCAGCCACAGCAGCACCAGCGGCGGCAGCACCAGCAGGCAGCCAGTCAGCGCCGCAAAGAAAATATTGGCCTCCCCGACGTACTGAAAAACCTTCAGCGTCAGGGTTTGCACCTTTCCAACACCAATCAGCATGGTCAGGCCGTATTCAAACCAGGAAATTAAAAAAATCTGAAAAAAACACGTCATCAGAGCACCGCGCCCTACCGGGATCAACACCCGCGCATAAGCCTGCCGCGGCCTGCCGCCGAGCGTGGCGGCCAGTTGCTCCATGGCCCGCATCTGCTCGTTCCAGAAACCGCTGAAAAAAATCACCCCGTAGGGAAAAGTGATGAACAACTGCGCCAGCACGACGCCCCATACTTTGCCCGATAATTCCGCCCGGAAGAAAAAAGCCTGCAGGCAGGCCGCCAGGACGGCCGGCGCCAGAACGTAGGGCAGGTAGGCCAGCACCAGCCAGAAACGGCGCCGGCGGCTGTAGGCAATGTGCTTGCTCACCCAGAATCCGGCCAGCGTAACGGGCGCAGCTATTCCCAGAGAAATTGCAAGCGACAATAACGTGCTCCGGCCCAGGCCCGCCTGCGCGCCCCACACAAAATGCCAGTTCTCCAGGGTCCACTGCCGTGGAAAAACTTCCGGATAGGCCCAGCCCCGCCCCAGCGACAACATCAGCAGAAAGCCGAAGGGAACCAATAGCAGGGCTATGAACGCATATTTGAGTAACCGCTTGGCCATTTTAAACTTTTTTACCCCTCCCCCCTGAACCTTGATACTTTAACCTTTCCTCCCCATTCCTCCCCAGCAGCCACACCGCCAGCGAAAGGACGATAGCCGAATACGCGATACAGGCCACATAAGCCTGCGGTATGTCCCCCAGGTTGAAGCGCTGCAGTTTTTGAATAGCCAGCACCGACACCATCTGATTCGACTGCCTGCCCAGCAACAAGGGCGCTTCGTAGGCTCCCATCACGAACAAGCCGTAAAGGACAATGGTTGGGAATGCCCGCCGCAGCAGCAGGGGCGCCGCCACCCGCAGCGCTGCCTGCCGGGCTCCCGCGCCCAGCGTGCGCGCCAGTTGCACAAATTCCTCCACCTGCTCGTTCTCGTACAGGTTGGCGAAGAAGATGATGAAAAATGGCGCCGCCATCAGAAAATGAGCCGCGATTATGCCTATCCCCCAATAGTCATTCACCAAACCGGGAAATTGCTCCAGCCCGCTTATCAGCCCAAGCTGGTAAGCCAGGCGCGATACCAGGCCGCCCGCCGACAGCATCTGGAAAACGATGAATGCCATCACGATAGCGGGTATGGCCAGGGGAAAGTAAATGAAAAGGGAAAGGCTGCCCCTCAGAAAAACCCGCGGCCAGGCTGCCACAAACCCCAAAGCCACTCCCACAGCCAGTACTGTCGTCACCACCGATACCCAGGCGCTGAAGGCCATAGTACGCCAGAAAAAGGCTGACCCCAGCACCTCCTCCCAGTGCGCCAGCGTAAATCCTTCGCTGAGCAAACCCACCAACCCCAGGCTGTACGCCATAGCATAGCCTAACCCCAGCAACAAGGGCAGCACGGCCAGGGCGATGAACAACCCAAAAGCGAGGTATTTTGTCCGAAGTGGCTTCATGTTGCCTGGTGTGTTTCTTGCCCCCCTCTGCTCTATGCGCTATGCTACTGCCCCAGAATTTCCTTCCTGAAATCGGCAGCAAGCCGTATCATATATTCAGGCGCGAGCTCCGGCAGGGCGCGGGCTTGCATCTGTTCGCGTGGCGGCGCGTGGCGCCGTCCGGGCAGCTTGCGGAATTTCTCCTGCCACTCCGGCGGCAGCTTTTCCATGCTGAGGACCGTGCCGTCGCCCCAGACGGCGGGGTCCTGCTTGCGGTGCTGCGCTTCCGGCGAGATCAGGAAATTGGCCACCACCATGGCCGCTGCTTTATTCGCCGCGTTCCTGGCAATGCCCATATAGTGCGAATTCTGGATGGTGCCCACTTCCCATACGTAAGCGCGGGCCGATTCCGGGAAAAGGCCCTGCAACACCTTGTTATCCACCTCGCTGTCGTTGTTGCTCATGGTAAACCACAACTCGCCATTGGCAAACATTTGATGCATGGGCGCAACGGCCTCCGGGAAAGCATTGCCCTGTTTCCAAAGGTAGGGTTTGAGTTCGCGGATGTAATCCCAGAGCAATGGCGCATAGCGCCTGTATTTCTCTTCATCGAAGGGGCCGGCCAGCACCTGGGGCCCGCCGGCGATGTCCATGAGCAGGATTTTAAGAAAAGTCAGCCCGGTGAAGTGGTTGTCAAAAGTAAAACAGCCGGGATGCCGCCTGACAAAAGCCAGCAATTCCGCCCTGTCCTGTGGCGGGGCAGGCGCCTTCAGGCTGTCGTAAATGATGGCCATCTGCACATTGCCCCAGGGGCACTCAAAGCCGTCGGCCGGCTGCTGAAAGTCCTGCCCGATGAAGGGGTTTTCAAAATCGATGTACCGGGCGTTGGGCAGCTTGTCCGTCCATGGGCCGAAAAGGGCGCCGATCTGGCGGAGTTGATAAAAGGTTTCCCCGTTAATCCACATCAGGTCGAGCTCACTGTTCGGCCTGCCGGCCTGCAATTCCGCCAGAAGGGCCTGCACGATGATGCTGCCCTGCCCGCCGGCTATCCGGAGATTGATGCCAAACCGCTCTTTTACAGCCGGTTTAACGTATTGCTCCATGTAGGCATTGATCAGGGGGTCGCCCTGCCACATCATGAGGTTGACGGTGCTGCCGCGCGCCTGCTGCTCGATGGCTTCCCACGGCATGCTGAGCACATCGGCTGCTTCCTCCGGCCTGCGCTCCTGCTGCCCCCCGCAACTCCACAACAGGATGGAGGAAAGAAAAAACCACAGGGCGCTCCGCCTTTTTTGCTCTCGTATCATTTTTCCGGGCCCGGTTTACTTTTCTGGATTCCGGTATGCAAGTTAAAAAAAAGGGCGAACCGGCCGGGGCTGTGGCCCTCAAAATCAAAGGCGCCCCCTCCTTGGTAAAGGAAGCGGCGCCGGAGGCGTCGGTACAAACGTACAACCCCCCCTGTGCAAACGCAGCATAAGCAAAAAAAATAAGGTTGAGCCCCGGGATAGCCAGAAGGCGGGTATTAAAAACCCATATCGTCCCCGCCGCCTTCATAGTCTCCGCGGCGGCCTTCCCGGCGCTGCTTGTTCTGGTTCAGGCGGTAGTTTAGCGTCATCATCACCTGCTGGCCGCGCCGCCATTGGAAGTCGCCTTCCGTAAAGAAGTCAGGGCCCTGAGAGATGTAGCGGCGGCGGCGGGAGTTGAACACGTCGTTGATGCTGAGGGTTAGAGAGCCCTTATTGTTGAAAATTTCTTTGCTGAAAGCCAGGTCGAGATGGGAAATGGACTTCTCCCGGCCCTGGGGGTTGTTGCGGGGGGCGCGGTAGTTGAACCGAACCTGGCTGTCCACTTTTTTCCAGAGTTTGACCTTCGAATTCAGCCGGCCGAACATGGAGAAAGCTTCCGCGTCAAAGGACTGCCCTTCAAATTCGCCGTCCGTGACGGAACGGAAGATGTTGACGTTGCCATCCAGGTCCAGCCACTCCAGAGGCGAAGCGGAGAAAGTGGCCTCGGCGCCCCATGACCGCTCCGTCGAGAGGTTGACGGGGCGGGTAAAGGAATTGCCTTCGGCGTCCACCGTGCGGATGCGCTCGGTGACGCCTTCAGTGTGGCGGTAATATACCGAAGAGGTAAGCGAGGCATTGTCCCAGTATTTGATGTGCCCCAGTTCGATGGAATTGGTGAATTCGGGGTCCAGGTTGGGGTTGCCGGAATAGAAATTGCGGGCGTCGCTGAACGAGAAGAAGGGGTTGAGGCTCCAGAAACCGGGGCGGTTGATGCGGCGGCTGTAGCTCAACTGCATTGCATTCTGGCCCGGCAACTCGTAATTGACGTGCCCGCTGGGAAACAGGTTGAGGTACTCGCGGGGGTTCACCTCCCCGGTTTGCAGCAGTTCCGTGCGGATGTCGGAGTATTCGGCCCGCAGGCCCAGCTGGAAGGAGAAGCGCCCGTATTTATTGCCGAAAATGGCATAGGCGGCATGGATGTCTTCATTATAGATAAACTCGTTGGTGAAATCGGGCAGGAAAGCCCACTGGCCGCTGCCGAATTCTTCGACGTAAAAATCATTGCTGATGTCGCGGAAGGAAGAGCGGTAGCCCAGCTCGAATTTGCCGTCCTCATTGATGGGGCGCACGTAGTCCAGCTGCAGGAGCAGCATCCGCTCCCCTTCCTGGTTGTAGGAGCGCTGCTGCAGGTCGGGGGCGTCCGATTTGACGTATTCCGGGGTGAAATAGGATTCGGTGATGGTTGAGGTCTCGGTTTCCAGGTTGTCCTGGTAACGGGCTTCGGCCACCAGTTCATGGCCTTTGCCTTCGAACTGCCGGCGCCAGGCCAGGGAGTATTCCAGGTTGTATTCATCCTCGGTTTCGTCGTCCTCACGCAGGCTGATCTCCGTGAGGTTGTCCAGGTTGAAGATGTAATCGCGGTATTCTATTTTGGAGAAATTGTCGCTTTTGCTGGGGCGGTAATTGAAGGAGGCAGTCAGGGTGCTGTTGGGGTTGAGGAAAAAATCGGAACCCAGGCGGATATTGTTGGACAGGCCGCCGCGCTCGCGGTTCTGGCTTTGCTCGAGCAGGAAGGTCGTGTCGGGCCCGAATTCATTGGTATCGTAAAATTCCTGATAGAGGGAGCCTCCGCCGGGGTTCCTGCGGTAGTTCAGCCCGTAGCTGGCAAAGAGGTTCAGCCAGTCGCGGCGGAAGTTCAGGTTGGCGGCCAGCCCGTGGTTGTGCGGATAACCGGCAGTGAAGTCGAAAGAGCCGTTCAGGCCGTTCCGCTTCTCTTTTTTCAGGATGATGTTGATGATGCCGGCCATGCCCTCGGCTTCGTAGCGGGCCGAAGGGTTGGTGATCACCTCGACGCGCTCGATGAGGTTGGCCGGGATGTTGCGCAGCCCGTCGCTGTTGCTGATGCCGACCAGCCCGGAAGGCTTGCCGTTGACGAGTATCCGCACCCCGCCGCTGCCTCTGAGGCTGACGTTGCCTTCCACATCAACGGCCACAGAGGGCACGTTGTCCAGCACATCAGCCGCGCTGCCGCCGGTATTGGCCAGGTCTTTCCCCACGTTGAACACTTTCTTGTCGAGCGACAACTGCATCTGGCTCTTCTCCGCGCGGACTTCCACCTCCATCAGGGTCGTGGCGTCCGGCTCCAGCGCGATGACTCCCAGGTCGACGGTGGGTTGTTTTTTGGAGACGGTGATATTCCCAATGGCGTGGTCTTTATAGGAAATGAAATCGACAACAGCATAATACCTGCCCGGCGTGGCGTCCAGGGTGAAAGTGCCTGAAATATCGGTCACCGTCCCGCCTACCATGGTGCTGTCATTGGCATTGTAGAGGGTGATGGTGGCGTAATCCAGCGGTTTTTCAGTCGTGGCGTCAACGACGACGCCTTTGATCAGCCCCTTGAGGGGGTCGCCGGCCGAGGGTTGCGCGTTCAGTGCAAATTGAGCCTGGAACAGGAAAAAAAGCGAAAAAAGCAGGGTGATGTAAGATTTCATTTCTGATAGTTGTGCGTTTGCGGTTGTATTTTGATGCAAAGTTAAGTACCGATTCTATTCAGAATTTATAGGAATTCTGAAGCAAATCTGAAGTTTGAAGTTTAAACATTATTTTTCTTTTCAGGAAAACCGCACCGTCAGTTGATGGATGCCTTCGGCGAACTCATAATCGACGGTGAACTGGCTGACATCCGCGATTTTTTTTACGATTGCCAGCCCCAGGCCCAGCGAGCCGTCGGAGGCATGGCTTTTTTTGAAGCGCTCGAAAAGTTGTTCGACAGGCGCCTGCGGCGTTTTGCCCGGGTTTCGCACCCTGAAGTGCTCGCGGTTCAGCTCCACCTCTATCCACCCGCCTTCCTCATTGTGGCGGATGGCGTTTTTCAGCAGGTTGGAGATGAGCATGTCGGCCAGTACCGGGTCAACAGAAAGCCGCACATTTGGTTCAATCCTGCTGCTGAGCCGCAGGTTTTTCAGCGCCGCCAGTTCGGCAAAATTGGACAGGCTGGCCTCGGTTATGCGGGAAAAATCGATGGGCGCCTGGACGGCAAATTCCTGATTGTCGATCTTGGCCAGCAGTTGCAGGGCCTTGCCCAGCCTGGACAACTTGCTGAGCGACTGCTGGATGGCCTGCACCTGCCCAAGCTGCTCTCCCGACAAACCCGGGCTTTCGAGCAGCAATTCCAGCTTGCCCTGGGCTACGGCCAGCGGGGTCTGTATCTCATGGGAGGCATTTTCCGAAAATTCCTTCACCGCCAGATAATCGCGGCGGGCCTTGGCGGCCATCTGCGTCAGAAAGGTGTTGAGCTGCCGGAATTCCCGGGTCGTCGTTTCGGGCAACTGGAGCGCCCCCGATTCTTTCAGGCGGAAAGCCCGTATCTGCTCAAGGGTCTTCTGAAAAGGCCGGAACAACAGGCGGGTGACCAGGAAGCTGAAAAAGAGCATCGCAACCCCCAGAATGAGGAACAGCCGCAGCATGATCTCCACCACGACCTCATAAATGTCATCCGTTTCGATGATCACATCCGTTATGCTGAAGCGGTAATACTGATCGCCCACCTGCCGCACCGCCGTCAGCTTGCGGTAGGGCTCCATCACGCCCTGCAGGTGGGGATGTGGGGCCAGGGTGTCGGAAAAGACAAAAAAGGTGTCCCTGGTAGCCGGCCCCAGTTCCGCAATATCCACCTTCCCGCGCCTGAGAATATCGAGGGGAATGCTGTCAGCCACATCTTTCGTCAGTTGGCTGAGGTTGTCGTACAGGGCGAAATCGGTTTCCTTGCGCACTTCGTTTTCCACGAGCATGTAGGCTACCACGCCGCCGATGCCAAAGACCAGCAGGGCGACCAGCAGGTAAAACAAAGTGGTTTTGGTAATGAGGTTCATCAATCTTCACTGAATTTGTATCCCAGCCCGTAAATGGTTTTGATATAGTCCGCCCCGCCGGCTGCCGTGATCTTCTTGCGCAGGTTCTTGATGTGCTGGTACACGAAATCGAAGGAATCCATGAAATCAGCGTCATCGCCCCAGAGGTGCTCGGCAATGATCTGTTTGGTGAGGGCCCTGTTTTTATTGGTGATGAAAAACAGAAGCAACTCGTACTCCTTGACGGTCAGGGAGATGGGGGTATCCTGAACGAAAACGTCGAGGGTGTCGGTATTGACGCGAATGTCGCCGAACTCCAGCACGGTATGCCCCTTGAACTTCCGGCGGCGGTAGATGGCGTTGAGGCGGGCATTGAGTTCCGGCAGGTGGAAAGGCTTGGTGAGGTAGTCGTCGGCGCCCAGTTCCAGGCCCTCCACCTTGTCGTCCAGGGCGTTTTTGGCGGAAATGATGAGCACCCCCGTCTCCGGGCGGATCTGCTTGAGCAGGCGCAGCAGGTTCAGCCCGTTGCCGTCCGGGAGCATGATGTCCAGCAGGACGACGTCGTAATCAAAGGAAAGGAGTTTGTCCTGGGCCTCGGCAAAGTCCCGAGCGGCTTCGCAGACGATATTGCCCCGGGAAAAGTAAGCCCGGATATTCTCGACCAGTTCCTTTTCGTCTTCAACAATTAAAACCTTCATAATGAGGGCAAAGGTAGGAAAGGAATTTGAGGGAAATTTGAAGGGCAGAGCGGGAGGGAAATCCTATGGATATTCTAAAAAGTAAGCAAACTCAGGAACCCAAAACCGATATGAAGAAACCCGACCCTGAGCTTCTTCCTTTTTCAAACTAAATTTACTTGGGTTACATCACCAAAAGGCATAGGCAAATGATAAAGACCATCACCATTGATGTCATTAACGAAAAAGCCATGAAGCTCCTACATGACCTGGAGCTTTTACAACTCATCCGTTTGCATAGGGAAGAAGGCCAGCCTACTCCTGATAATTGGGCCCAGCACTATAAAGGAGCCATGTCCAAACAATCACTTTCCGATATTGACAATCAACTAACTGAACTGCGCAACGGATGGGAATAAAATATATTTGGGATACCAATACAGCAATCTATTTCCTTCAGCAACAGTTACCTCCAACTGCCGAAAAATTCATAGATCTCTAAGCCAACCGCCTCAGCCAGGCAATCGCATTTAACTTTTTTTGCATCAAATGCCAGCATGCGCATCCCGCTGGGAAGCCAGGTTAAGTCGCCAGACGACTCAAAGTCGTCAGGTGACTAAGCCAGGAGGCGCCCACCATTCATAATCCGGGCGCCAACTAGTTTTAAATGCGATTGCCCTGCCGCCTCAGCATCCTGAAAACAGTTTAGTGTATCCCCCTATATCCAAAAACAATCAGCAGCCGGCCACCAACTGCCGGCTGCTGACTTATTTTCCGATTTCGATCCACCGGATCTCATCAGGATGAAATGCTGCGGACTGTAAACTGCCTTCTGCCTACTGAAACTACGGCCGGCAGCTCCGCATCAGCTCCCGGAATTCATCTCTGTCGTCAATCGTTTGGGTGGCATTGTCTTCCAACACGGTCACATCAAATGGGAAGGAGAACTCGAGGCGGCCGTCGCCCAACTCGTGGGTGTCATGCCATTCCTGGAACAGGGTGCGGAGTGCGTCTGCATCAGCGGCCTGCGCCGTACCACTGCCATCCGGATAAACTACCGTAATCGGGAAAACGAATTCAAAGCAGCCACCACCGAACAGGAGGCCGCCGTCACCAGGGCCATTGTGCCCGGGGCCGCCGTTGCCATGCGGGCCGCCGCCGGGGCCGCCGGGGCCGTTGCCGCCGCAGGATTCACGCAGCGCCGCAAATTCATCTTCGGTGCTGATCGTCAGCGTTTCGTTGGTTTCCAGCACCACTACCTGGAACGGCATCTGGATGACAGGGCGCTCATCGGCGCCGGGGTTGGCCTGCATCCAGGCGCGCATCAGGCCGTGCAATTCCTCGCGGCTGTTGGCCGTTGCCTCGCCTGCATCACCCGGATAGACAATCGTCAGCGGGAATACGAACTCGAAACAGGGGGCGAAGTTGCCATTGCCGGGGCCGTTGCCAGGGCCGCCGTTACCGTGGGGCCCGCCATTACCATGAGGGCCGCCGTTGCCGTGCGGGCCGCCATGCCCGCCATGGCCGTTGCCGCCGTTGCCCAGGTGCGGCATACATTCATCGAGGAGCGCGCGCAGTTCTTGCTTCGACTCGATAAGGTCTTCCGTGCCGTCCTCCAGGATGACCGTGAAGGGCATCACGATCGTAGGCCTGTCATGAACCTGCGGGTTGTTATGCTGCCAGGTGAAGAACAGGCCGCGCAAATCCTCCTCGCTGTTCACCGCCTCTACATCACCGTTGGGATATTCCACGCTGATGGGGAAGACGATCTCAAAGCACAGGTTGTTGATGCCTTCGCCACCGTCGCGATAATCGATGTAATCATCCACGCCGAGTGCGGCATCATCCGCCACGGCATCGGCTGCGTCTTTTTCACAGCCCACCACACCAAAGAAAAGCGCCAGGGCGAAAAGCCAGCTCCATTTAACGATTTGCTTCATCATTTCTTCTTTCTTTTTGGGTTCAATAATTGGAAATTCACCCATAGGAGGCGGCAGGCGGCTATTTGTACTGAAAAATTTTTCGAAAATTTTCTTTTTCTTCATTTTACCCTAGATTGCAAGCCCACTTCGCCTCATAAACCTATGACGGAAGAACAATTATGGCGACAGTTGAAAGCCGGGCAGAAAAGCGCCCTGGAGCAACTCTACCGCAGCCACGCAGAGGCGCTGCTGCTGTACGGCCATAAGTTCTCCGCCGACACCCAACTGGTGGAAGACGCCGTCCAGGACCTCTTCCTAGAATTATGGCAAAACCGGGAAAAGGCCGCTCAGGCCAGCTCCGTGCGCGCCTACCTGCTGGTGGCCCTCCGCCGCCGTATCATTCGCCGGATGGAGCGCCAACTGCGCCGGGAAAGCACGGAAGAAGCTGGTGAAAACCTGTTTGAAGTGGAGATCAGCATCGACGAACAGATCGCCGCCCGGGAGCTTTCGGCCGAGCGGCGCGTTCAATTGAACCATGCCCTTCGTGAACTGAGCAACCGCCAGAAGGAAGCCCTTTACCTTAAATACCAGTTGAACCTGAATTACGAAGACATCTGCGCAGTGATGGATATCAATTACCAGTCGGCGCGCAACCTCGTCGCCTCGGCCCTGAAAAGGCTGAAAGAGCTGATGGCCGGAAGCTGGTGGCCGCTTTTTTTCATTTTCTCTGCATTTAAATGAGTACAAAAGGGGAAAAGCCTGCTCCTGGAAGTGAGTAAAAAGCAGAAAGGATGACATGAATGACCGATACCTAACATACGACGCCATAAATCTCGCCCAGGACGAGGAGTTCCTCCGGTGGGTAAGGGAGGAGGATAATGCCCAGGCAACGGAATGGGAAGCCTGGCTGGCGGCCCATCCGGAAAAAGCGGAGCCCGTGGCCGAAGCCCGCCTGCTGGCCCGCGCCCTGCGGTTCAGGGAAGAAAAACCGGCCCCGGAGCAGATCGAAGCCCTTTGGGCCCGGATACACGCGGCAACGCCGGCCCGGGAAAACCGCCGGCCGCTCCGTGTCGTACGCTGGGTAAGTATTGCAGCAGCCGCGGCCATAGCCCTGCTGCTGGCCTTCTTCTTCCTCTTCCCCGGCCCGGGCGAAACGGTACAGGTGCGCGCCCAACGCGGCGAAACGTTGGAGCATGCCCTGCCGGACGGCTCCCGGGTACAGCTCAATGCAGGTTCTTCGCTTACCTATGACGCCGCGCAATGGACAGATAACCGCCGCCTGAGGCTGTCCGGCGAAGCTTTTTTCGAAGTGGAAAAAGGCAACCGCTTCGTGGTGGAAACCGAAAGGGGCAGCGTGGAAGTGCTGGGAACCAGCTTTAACGTCAATACCCACGACGGGCAGTTCCGCGTTGAATGTTACAGCGGCAGAGTGGGCGTAAGCAGCGGCCCGGCTGAGGAGGTGCTTGAACCGGGGCAATCGGTAGCCTTAATGGATGGGAGCCTGAAAAAAGCCCGCTTTGACACACTGTCCGGCGCCTCCTGGCGGCAGGGCCGCTTCGAATACGAAGATAAACCGCTCGCCCTTGTCTTCGCTGAACTGGAACGCCAGTTCGACATTTCCATCGAAGCAGCGGACAGCATCCGGCAGCGCCGCTACACCGGCTTCTTCGAACGCAACAGCCTCGACAGCGCCCTGTACCTGGTGTGCTGGCCCATGCAACTGGAAAGCACCGTAAAGGGCCAGAAGATTCAGATCGGGCCGGCAGAAGGGACAAATTGACGGATCGGCTGAAATTTGAATATGATCAAAAGATCACTGTTTTTCTTCATCTTACTGCTATTCCAACTGATAGCCAGGGCTCAGCCCACGGCCATCATTATCAGGGAGGATTTTGCCCAAACTCCGCTTTCCCGGGTTCTTCAACGCCTCGAAGATAAATACCAGCTCCAACTGGCTTATGAAGCCGAAACCCTCGACGGCATCATCATCAACCAGAAGATCGACGGCCTTCCGCTGGAAGCCGCTCTGAACCGCCTGCTCCAACCCCATGGCCTGGATTTCGTCGTTCTGGACGGCAACAAGGTCCTCATCCGCCCCGGGCAGGGGCCGGCTCCCGCGGAAACCACCTATCAGATCAGCGGGCAGGCCATCGACGGGCTGAGGGGCGAGCCCCTGCCCTACGCCACCCTCTGGTGCGAAAGCCTGAAAACCGGCACATCCGCCGATGCACAGGGGCGTTTTCAAATGGAAATACCCCAAAGCACCGCTGAGGTGCGCCTGCAGGTGCAGTTTCTGGGTTATGAAGCAAAAACCTTTTCTTTCTCCCCTGCTTCCACCTACCATGTCCTCCGGCTGGCCGCCGTCCCTCAGCAACTCGGCCCGGTGACGGTCAGCAGCCTGCCCCCCGCCATTTCCACCCGGAAAACGGCGCAGGGCCTTACCCTCGATGCCGGGCAGCTCAGCCGGCTGCCGGCCTTCGCCGGTGGCAATGACCTGATGCGGCAGTTGCAGTTCCTGCCCGGCATCAGCGCCCACGACGACCTCTCGGCCAACCTCCGCATCCGGGGCAGCGCCGACGATGAGAATATGGTCCTGCTCGACGGCATTACGCTGTACCGGGTCGGCCATTTCTTCGGCATCTTCAGCGCCGTCAACAGCGCCGCCATCGATGAAGTAAAACTCTACCGCAATGCTTTCCCCGCAGAATTCGGGGGGCGCACCGCCGGGGTGATACAGATGTCTTCAAAAAATCCCGAAACACCGGCCTTCAGCGGCAATCTGGAGTTCAACCTCCTGCTGGCCAACGCCTACCTCTCTTTGCCTCTGAGCAAAAATATGAACCTGATGCTCAGCGGGCGCATCACCAACCGCGATGTGGGGAACACGCAGTTGTACGGGCTGATCGAACAGCCGGGAACGATCAGCTCCCGCTTCGGCGGTTCGGCGAATGGCTTCATCGGATCGGACGTGATCGGGCTGGAACCGGATTTCCGCTTCTACGACAGCCATGTCAAATGGGCGTGGCGGCCTTCGGCCAAAAGCGATCTAACTGCCGCCTACTTCCGGGGCTACGATGCCTTCCGGTACGCCTTCGAGCAGGGCTTTACCCAACGCATCCGGAACCAACTGGTGCGCAATACGGAAGTCTATAGCGAAGAAACGGACTGGACAAATACCGGAGCCAGCCTCCAATGGCGGCAGCAATGGAGCACGAAATGGCAGTCTGATCTGCTGCTCAGCTACTCCTCCTTCCAAACGGATGGCGCCATCAACAGCTCATTGCTCCGCTCCGCACAGGAGGATTCCCTGGTTCTGGCCGCCAACGGGCAGTCCAACAAAGTGGAAGGGCTGAACCTGAACTGGAAAAATACGGTGGCCCTGACGAAGGCCCATTCCCTGGCAGCCGGGTACAACCTCACCGGCAACAAGGTGGCCTTCGAGATCGATATCGAGCGCTTTCCGGTGCTTCAAAAGCAACAGCAGGCGGCACAGCACGCTCTTTATCTCGAGCACAAGGGGCAGTGGGGGCATGGCTGGACAAGCACGATCGGGCTGAGGGGCGCGCATTATCCGGCCGGAAACAAGGTTTTCTTTTCACCCCGCCTCAGCCTGGCCTGCAACATCGATGAAAACTGGCAGCTTAAAGGCTCGCTGAGCCGCTACCAGCAATTTCTGCGCGAGATCGGTTACGAGGACCGCTTCGGCCGCAACTTCGGCTTCTGGGTGCTGGCCGATGAGGCCGAATTTCCGCTTGCCCAGGCCAATCTGGCCATGCTGGGCTTCAATGTGCAGAAAAACGGCTTTGAACTGGATGTGGAAGCCTATGCCAAACACACTGATGGCCAGCTGGCTTACGCCCTGCCAACCCCCGGATTCGGCAACAACCTCACTCCCCCGGAAGAGCTGAACTACCAGCTGTTCAAAGGGCAGGGAAACACCATCGGGCTGGACGTGCTGCTAAAAAAAGGCTGGGGCCCCTACAGCGGCTGGCTGGCCTACACCCTGAGCAAAACGACGCAGCAGTTTCCCGAGATCAACAACAATGAGCCTTTTCCCTCCCCCGATGACCGCCGGCATCAGCTCAAATTGGCTAATCTGATCCAGTTGGGGCGGTGGGATTTTTCCGCAACTTATGTCTTCGCCAGCGGCCGCCCCTATATCGACATCTCCCGCTTCGACCCTATGCAGGACCGCCGTGAAGGCCCCATTCTGCCGCTGATCAACAGGCTGAAGGATTACCACCGGGCCGATGTAGGCCTGAGCTACCGCTTCCCCCTTCTTGGCGCTGCCGGAAAAGCCGGAGCCTCCGTTTACAACCTGTTCAACTGCGAAAATGTAAAATACCGGCAGTATTTCTACGCCCTTCCCACCGATGAGATGCACATGGGGCCCGCCCACCACAGGAACGTCCTGATTCTCGGAAGCGAGCTCCAATTGCTGCCCCGCATTTTCAACCTGAGCTTTTCAGTTGAATTCTAAAAAAAAAAAGGCCGGCAAAGCCGGCCCGCTATTCCTGGTTAATAACCAATCCTGAATGGGAATTATATGGGTTGCGGATGGTGTCGGTTTAAACCCCGGAAGCCCTACCCCTCCCCAACAATATAACAATATGACAATATGACAATATAACAATATGACAATATAACCTCCGTTCAGATGAGCTTCCTTGCCCCCGCAATATAGTCCTTGACCACCGGCTTGAGCTGTTCAGCCGCGGTAAGCAGCAGCGCCTCATCCGTTGGGAAAGGCAGGGGGCGGTTGCCGATGCGCCGTTTGGTTTCAGGGCTTAAGGCCCGCTCATCCCCCCGGAAAGTCGAGGCATAATTTTCAAACACGGCATCGGCGGCCAGGGGCCGGGTATCCACCAGCTCGCTGGTTTCCAGGTCGTAAAACTCCAGGCGCCCGCTGATGGAAGCCACTTTTGCCTGATAGGTTTCGAACACCCGGGCGCGGATGAACACCTTGCGTGGAACCTTAATATCGTTGCCCAGAGAATCCTTCATCACATTGCCGTTCTTATCCAGGACGTACTCAAAGCCGTCCTCTATTTCTTTGGCCTCCTCAAATTCCCTTTCCTTCACCACATTGGGGCCCACTTCCAGGCCATTGATGCGCATGACCACTTCGTAATCGTAGTCTATGCCCTGGGCCTTTTCCGTATAATAGGCCCGCCAGAAGCTGTTGAGGTCACGCACACTGATGCGCCGGATCTCGCGCTCCAGGGCGGCGGGCATAATGGCGCGGGAATTGTTTTCCAGCCGGACCAGGACGTTGGTCGTGCCCAGGCTATGCGCCGTTTGCATGAGCCGGTTTTTATCTTTATAATCCTTGAAGTACTGATCGATCTTGTCCAGTTCCTCATACGCGCGGCGGGCGGCCAGTTTGTCGCCCCGGCGGGCATCCTCCAGCCAGCCGGCGGCCCGGGCGTAAAGGTAATCGGCGGCTTTCTGGCGCGACTCATACTCCAGTTCATCTACTCTTACGAACTGGAAATCAGCCTTGATGCCTTCTTTTGAAATGAGCGGCAACAGCGGCTCAATACGCTCCTGCCGGCTGCGGATGCGGCGGTAGATGCTGTTGATCTCTTCCCAGTTTTCGGGGCGCCCCTGCCGGCGGAGGCGCTCCGCCAGGCGCATGTCGCGCTCGGTGGCTTTGGCGAAACCTTCTTCGAGGGCTATGACCAGCCTGGCCTTTTTGTTTTTCTGGCCGGCCAACCTGCGGGCGGCAATCTGAATGGCGGCATCGTAATTGCCGGAATCGACCAGTTTCTGAGGAGAAGAACAGGAGGCCAGTACAAAGGTGAGCAACAGGGCGGCGATGTGGAGCAGATTGTTTTTTCCGGTCATCATGGTTTTACGTTTTTTAGTTTCTGTCGGGTTTCGGCTCCTTTCGCCACATGAGGGTATGGCGGAAAGGGCTTTTTTTTAAGGTCAATTTATTACGGAAAACCAAGGCAGGATATAAAGGATACGTTAAACCGGCGTCGCGCTTTGGTTAAAAAGTGAAAAGGTTGGTTATGGAAGCGTTAAGAGCCTGCCATCTCCCGTTTCGGGGCGCCCACGCACCGTATCGAGGCCTGCTCCGCCGCGGCGCTAATCTGCCGGAAGCCTCGTCAGCACGTACATGGTATCTTCATAGGGAATGTCCAGCAATACGGGGTAACCCTCCGGCAGTTCTTTCCGGCGGTACAGGTAATAGGCGCCGGGAACCATCTCGCAACTCCGGTGCAGCGTTTTGCCGCGGATGAGGTTGAGGTGGAAGATGGTGGAAAAGGAAATCCGCCCGTCGGCATAGATATACAAAGGTTCGCCCTCGGCTATGCCGGCAATATGGCGGGCCATCTGAATGTCTTTCTGCGCAGCGCTTTCGTGGGCGCGCTGAGGCAGGACGGTGAGCCCGAACACCAGCCGCCCGACGGCAGTAGCGATGAGGAGCAGCGCCAGCGTCCAGCGGGGCCGCCGGCGATAGTACCAGAACAGCCCGGCCAACAGGGCGAAACTCAGGATGGACAGAGGCAGGCGGTAGGGCAGAAAATCGAGGCCCGGAACGAAGTTGAGCGCCAGGCTGCCCAGGGCCAGCAGCGCGATCAGCAGGCCGGACAGGAAGCGGAAGGCGCGGAATTGCCAGGCAGGCGCATCGTCCCTATGCTGATAGGCATATATTCCGATCAGAAAAATCAGGGGGTAAAGCATATAGATATACCGCTGCCGCGCACCGGGCGATAGCCAGTAAGGCAGGTAGTTGACGAGCAGCATCAGCGCGGCGAAAGCCAGGAAGGGATTGCGACGCAGCAGGCGCCACAGGTCCCGGCGCAGGGCAAAAAGCAGGAGGAAAAGCCCCGGAGGCAGGTCCTTGATGGTTTCGAGCGGGAAGCTGGCCAGGTGCTGCAGGAACTTCAGAAAGCCGTTTTCCACCACCGTGCGCTCGCTCGATTCCGACAAGAGCGCCTGCAGGTACAGGCCGATGTCGTTGTACTGATGGTAAGCCAGCATATACCCCCCGACGATGCTCCCGAACACCAGAATGCCCGCCAGGTGGCTCAGCGAAAACAAGCGCTTCCATTCGCCCGTGTACCAGAGCCATACCAGTACGGACAGCCCCAGAAAGAGGATGGAAGGCAGCCCCTTGGTCAGCGTGCCCAGCCCCGCCAGCGCGTAGGTGGTGGTAAACATAAGCAGGTGCTGCCCCTTCTGCTGGAAGTGGAAAAGCGTGGCGAAACTGCCTAAGGTGAGCAGCGCATAGAACAGGTCGATCTCACCGAGCAGGGAAAAGTAGAAATACAGCCCTGCGCAGGTGGGAAACAGGAGCGCCCCAAGCCAGGCGAATTCTTCGTTGACATAGCGGCGCCCCAGCCAGAACAACAGCAGGGATGCGCCGATTATCGACAGAACCGTCGGCAGGCGCAGGGCCCAGCTGCCGTAACCGCCGGTGAGCCGGGCGCTGGCCCACACCACCCAGTTGAACAGGGGCGGCTTGGCGTAGTAGTACTCTCCCAGTTGCATCGGCACGATGAAGTTGCCGTTCTCCTCCATTTCCATGGCTATCATGGCGCGCCGGGGTTCTTCCAGGTACACCGGCTGTTTGCCCAGGTTGATGAAAAGGCTGATGAACACCAACAAGGCAGCCAGCCAGAACAGCCCGCGTTGATCCTGGCCCAGGTTTGCTGAAGATTCCGCCATTGCCGAAGGTTAAAAAGTGAACGTTGGAGGTTTAAAACTGCTGCAAAAATGGCAAAAGTATCGGGATTGATAAAGCCGCCCTTTGCATGCGGGGCGGAAAAAATCCTTAACTTTGGGGCCCGGGAAAAACGAACCGGCTGCCTGCCAGTATCTTTGGAAATCGTTGTTGGTTATTGGCCGCCGGTGGCCGGCTGCCCGGAGCCATGCGGCTCCCTACGACCGCCAGGCGCCAATAGCTGCACGGTTCCCTGATTTTCTCCGCGCTGCTGCCGCATCAAAAGCTAACTATTTTATACTATATGAAATACTACTTTCCGGCCCTCCTCCTGCTCCTGGCGCTGTCCGGCTGCGCCCCGGGAGCCCAGCCCGGGCAGCAAATGCCATACATCAGCCTGGAAGGGCAAACGATGGGCACTTACTACCGCGTCACCTACGGCGACAGCGAAAAGCGCGATTTCCAATCCGGCATCGATTCCCTGCTCGCTGCGCTCAACATGGAGGTGTCCACCTATATAAAAGAAGCCACCATTTCCCGCTTCAACCAGTCGGACAGCGGCCTGAGCCTGCACTTCGACCCCTATACCGGGCAGCCCGGCAGCTACCGGAACCGCCACTTCCTGGCCAATTTCCTGAAAGCCAGGGAAGTATTCGATAAAACGGACGGCTATTTCGACCCCAGCGTCATGCCGCTGGTCAACTACTGGGGTTTCGGTTACACGCCCAAAAAGCCGGTGGAGGATGTGGACAGCGCCCGGGTGGATTCCATGCTGCTCTTCGTCGGTTTTGACAAGGCCCGGATGGAAGTTTCCGGCAAGGACACCCTCTTCACCAAAGCCCTGCCAGGCGTGCAGCTCGACTTCAGCGCCCTGGCCAAGGGCTACGGGGTGGACCTGGTTGCGGAATATCTGGCCGCCCGCGGAATCGAAAATTACCTGGTAGATATCGGCGGCGAAGCCATTGCCCACGGCAAAAGCCCCCGCGGCGACGCCTGGAAAATCGGCATCAACACGCCAAGGGAAGATGCGGCCCTGGAAGATATCCAGACTGCCGTCGCCCTGGAAAACCGGGCCGTGGCCACATCCGGCAACTACAGGAATTTCTACGAAGTAGATGGCAAAAAATACAGCCACACCATCAACCCGAAAACCGGCTTCCCCGAGCGCAACACCCTGCTCAGCGCCTCCGTTTTCGCCAGCGACTGCATGACGGCCGACGCCTACGCCACCGCCTTCATGGCGATGGGCCTGGAAAAAGCCTTCGAACTGGCCAGCCGGTTGCCGGAAGTCGAAGCATACTTCATCTTCAGCACGGAAAGCGGCGCCATGGCCACCCGCTATACCCCGGAACTCGAAAAACTCTTTGGCCAAAGCGGGAATTAACCCGAAAAGCCGGAATTTAAAATAATACCGAATGGAATTCAAACTCGAACGAGACCTCATTTTCCTGGACCTGGAGTCCACAGGCCTGAATGTGGTGCGCGACCGCATCCTTCAGATCGCCATGGTCAAATTTTTCAAGAACGGGAAGGAGCCCGAAGAACTGTCCATGCTCATCAACCCCGGCATACCCATTTCTGAGGAGGCCATGCAGGTTCACGGCATCACGCCCAAAGACGTGGCCAACAAACCTACTTTCCAGCAGGTGGCCCAGAAAATATACGACTTCATCGGCACGGCCGACCTGGCCGGTTACAACTCCAACCGCTTCGACATCCCCATGCTGATGGAAGAATTCGCCCGGGTAGGCCTGGAATTGAACATGGAACGGCGGCGAACCATTGACGTGCAGCGCATATTCTATAAAATGGAGCCCCGCACCCTCAAAGCGGCCCTGCAGTTTTACTGCGAAAAGGAAATGGAGGACGCCCACGACGCCCTGGCCGACGTGCGGGCCACCATCGATGTATTCAAAGGCCAGTTGCAGCGGTACCGCGGCGTGGACTATATCGACGAAGACGGCAACGCAACCACGGCGCCCATCATCAATGACATGCAGGCCCTGCACGAATTCACCAACGACACCCGCTTTGCCGACGCCACCCAGAAAATGCGGTACGACCTCGACGGGACGGTCGTTTTCAACTTCGGAAAGTACGCAGGCCAGCCCGTCGGAGAAACCCTTTCGCGCGACAAGCAGTACTACAACTGGATACTGAACAAGGAATTTTCTTCACAGGTCAAACAACTGGTCAAAAAGCTGGTGAAAGAGTATGAACAGAACAACGCCCGCTAAGTGGGCGGCCCTCTTCGCGCTGGCCCTGACGGCCCTGCTCGGCGCCTGCTACGAACCCCGCGAGGGCTGCCTCGACGTGGAAGCCGTGAATTACGATTTCCAGGCCGACAAGAACAACAGCGAGGAATGCGTTTATCCCGAGCTTCGGCTCTCCATCCGGCACGTGTACAGCAAGGGCGATACGGCCTACCGCCTGGGGCTGAGCGATTCGGTGTATTACGACGGCCAGGGCCGGCCCTTCCGCATCAATGCCGTCCGCTTCTTCCTTTCCAACTTCCACCTCGTCTTCGCCGACGGCCGGGAAGCGGGGGTCGAAGAAAGCATCGAGATCGGAATACCCCAGCCCGACGGAAGCCTGCTGTACCGCGAAGTGGAGGACAATTTTTCCCTGGCCAACCCGCGGGTCAGCCAGGGCTACACCATTGGCGAACTGCGCGAAACCGGCGAGCTGCAGGAAGTCCGCTTCGCCCTCGGCGTCGAAGGGCTGGCCAACCTGGCGCCCCCGGCTTCCTTTCCCGGCAACCACCCCCTGGGGCTGGCCGACAGCAGCCTGTATTTCAACCAGGATTCCGGTTTTGTGTTTCAATACATAGAACTGTTCCGCGACACCCTGGCAAGCGACACCATTCCCGTCGTGCTGCGCGTCGGAACCACGCCTTTCCTGCAGGAAGTGCGTTTGCCCGCTTCTTTCACCAAAACCCGCGGCTACCACCTGAGGATCACCATGGAGGTGGACTACAGCCGGTGGTTCGGCGACATAGACGCCCGCCAGGACAGCCCGGCGGCCCTGATCAGCAAAATTGTCGCCGGCCAGGCACAAGCATTCTCGGTTGTTGACATAAAACCGGAAGCAGATTAAGTTGGGTGCGCACCTGCGCGCACCCGCGTCAAAAAACACACAAGACATGAAACAACTCCTCTTTGCAAGCGCCCTGCTGTCCACCCTGCTCTTCGCCGCCTGCGGCGACAAGGAAAACCCCGACGGGGACATGGCGGAAATGGCGCTCAACTTCACCGCCAGTTATGGCGGCAGCCCCCTCGTCATGTTTGAGCGCACCTACGGCTATGAAGCCGATATGGATTTCAAGATGCAGCTCTTCCAGTTCTACATCTCTGACGTGCGCCTGCTACGGCAAAACAACGGGGTGACGGAAGAAGTGCCGGCCCTCGATGTCGATCTCATCAACTTCGCCGGCGTTTACACCGACGCCGACGCCGCCAAAGGCATCAGCACCGAAACGGCCACTATCCCTGCGGGCGCCTACACCGGGCTGCGCTTCGGCTTCGGGGTTTCCCCCCAGCTGAACGCCACCATCCCGCCGGATTACCCGCTCGGGCACCCGCTGGCCGAGAACTACTGGGAAGACGCCAAAAGTTATATCTTCTTCAAAGTGGAGGGCAACGCCGACCTGGAGCCCGACGGCGATTTTTCCGACAAACTGACGTTCCACGTCGGTGGAGACAACAACTACCGCGAGCTGACATTCCAGCAAAACTTCAGCGTGGAGAAAAACGGGCGGCTGGAAATACCCCTGGCCATCGACCTGCGGAAGATACTCATCGCTGCCGACGGCGAATACGTGGACTTCAGGCAGGTTAAGCAAAGCCACTCCAACACCTCACCTGCAGCCGTTTTTATGGCGGAGAATGTGCCGCAGGCGGTGGAGCTGAGGTAAGCGCCTTGCGGGGCTGGCCCGCTTAAAAATATAAAACCAGGGAAATGGCGTGGAAAGCATTATCGCCTGCTTTGCTCATCATGGCTGCAGTTGCGGCCTGCACTCCGGAAGGGGCCGAGCCTGAACAACCCGAAAACAGCTACCAACTGGCGGAGCCTGCCCATTTCCAGCGGCTGGTGTTGCCCGAAGGCAATCCCCTGACGGAGGCGGGCATCGAGTTGGGCCGAAGGTTGTTTTACGACCCCATCCTTTCAGCCGACAGCAGTTTGTCCTGTTCCGGCTGCCACCTGCAGAAGCTGGCCTTCACCGACGGGCGCGCCATCGCGGTGGGGCTGGGCCAGAGGCAGGGCCGGCGCAACAGCCTTTCGCTGGCCAATACCGCATACTATTTCAAAGGGCTTTTCTGGGATGGCCGCGTGATGAGCCTGGAAGAGCAAGCCCTGCTGCCCGTGGAAGACCCCAACGAGCTGGGCCACGACTGGGCTGCCGTGGAGCGGGCGCTGCGCCGCCACCCCTCCTACCCCACCCTGTTTGGCGAAGCCTTCGGCATCACAGATACTGCGGAACTAACCCGTGAACTGGCCGCGCGGGCTCTTGCCCAGTTCGAGCGCAGCCTCATCAGCGCCGGCGCCAGGTATGACCAGGTGCTGCGGGCTGAAGCGCAGTTCACCCCTTCTGAAAAGAGAGGGCGGGACATCTTCTTCGACGCCTCGGAGGAACTTCCAATGGGAGAGTGCAGCCATTGCCACACGCCGCCGCTGTTTACCGACCTGAGTTACCTGAACAACGGGCTGGATCAGGCAGCGGAGCCGGAGGGCTTTCCGGACCCCGGGCGGGGCGCCGCCACCGGCCAGCGTTATGACAACGGCCGGTTCCGGGCGCCGAGCCTGCGCAATGTGGCCCTCACTGCGCCCTACATGCACGACGGGCGCTTCAAAACCCTGGAAGAAGTCATCGAACACTACAACCAGGGCGGGCATTACGCAGAAAACGTGGACCCGAAAATCCGCCAACTGCATCTTTCCCGACAAGATAAAGCCGATTTGATCGCTTTTTTACAAACCCTGACCGACAGTTCGTTTGTTAATAATCCGAAACATGCCAATCCCTTCCTTCAATAAATGCAGGAAATGATGAAAATAAAAATACTGTCCCTCCTGGCCCTTGCGGGTGCGCTGGCCCTTGCCGCTTGTAACGATGATGGCCCTACGGGTTGCGACTGCACGGAAGATGAGCTCATCGAGGCGCCATACAATCCCCAGCCTTACGAGCTGGTTTATCCGGAGCGTTTTCCCCGGCCCATCCTACCGGAGGACAACCCCCTGACCGATGAAGGCATCGCTCTGGGGCGCAACCTGTTCTACGACCCGATCCTTTCCAGCGACAGCACCCTGTCGTGCGGAACCTGCCACAACCCCCGGCTCAGCTTTACCGACGGGCAGGCCACGAGCCTGGGCGTGCTGGGGCTGAGGGGCCGGCGCTCGTCCATGTCCCTGGCCAACCTGGCCTTCAACGCCAACGGCTTTTTCTGGGACGGCCGCTCGGCTACCCTCGAAGAACAGGCGCTGCTGCCCATCGAAGACCACCTCGAAATGAACGAGACCTGGGAAAACGTGGAAGAAAAGCTGCGCCGCCACCCGCAGTATCCGGCCCTGTTCCGGAAAGCCTTCGGCATCGAGCGCAAGAGCGAGATCACCCGGGAACTGGCGGCAAAGGCCATTGCGCAGTTCGAGCGCACCCTGGTCAGCTACAATTCCCGTTTCGACAAGGTAGTATGGGAACAGCAAGGCTGGCCTACCGACTCCGAGCAACGCGGGCGCGACCTGTTTTTCGTGGAGTTTGCCGGCAACACCCAGGACCACCCCGGCTGCTCGCACTGCCATGGCAGCGCCCTCTTTACGGAAAACCGCTATTTCAACAACGGCATTTCCGACGTGGACGGCCTCGAAGGCTTTCCGGATAAAGGCCTGGGCGAGGTTACCGGCAATATTTACGACAACGGCAAGTTCCGGGCGCCCAGCCTGCGCAATATCGAACTGACGGCTCCCTACATGCACGACGGGCGCTTCAACACCCTGGAAGAAGTGCTGGGCCACTACGCCAGCGGAGGCCATGGGGTAATTAACGAAGACGCCAACATCCAGCCTTTTACCCTGACCGAACAGGACAAACAGGACCTCATCGCCTTTCTGAAGATGCTGACCGACACCACTTTTGTCAATAAACCCGAGTTTCAGAACCCATTCGAATAGGCAAGGCCGCTTTTCTGGTAGATGCAAAAGCTTCCCGGCCGTACTACCGGGGAGCTTTTGTCATAAAAAAAAGCCCCCGAAAGGGCTTTTTCAAAAAAAAAATCTTCACTTTTTTCTCCGTGAAGCAATGTGTTTTCTCACAATATGCCGTCCTCCTTTTTTAATAAAATTCTGATTTTCAGACATTTGAATGTCAAAAAAGAAAATGATCCTGTCTGTTTTTTTTCACAAAACATCTTTTTTGTCTTTGTTTTCCCTGTATTATCTTAAGATGTTTGTAATGTCAAACGAAGATAAAGCCGGTTAAAGAACTGGCTGACAAAATTGGGATAATTATATGGGATTTAAGTTTGTCAAATAGCAAGTCAGATTATTGGGAAAAATCTGACTTGCTATACGACAAATTCCGAAGCCCGCCCAAACTGACAAACTGAATACAGCCCCTCCTTCGAGGGTTAGCTATAAAGACTTACTCTTCTATTTTCTAGCATTAAGGCTAGTTTTTTCGTACATGTTCATGGGATTATAGTTATAAGTCGTATTACCGAAGACAGGTGATGCGACTTATTTTTTTTGTGCATGCTCATGAAGCGGATAAATATATATCATTTCTTCCCATATACCATTCTGACGCCCGCTTTTTAAAAAGTCACCATCCCCTTGGCTTTTTTGTTACAGAACCGTTAAATTGCAGCAGGATGCAACTAATTGGCACGGGTTCGGTGTTAATGAGTTGAGAGAAGATAATCATGTTCATGGGATTATAATTTGTTAGTAGTAGAGTCGTATCACAGCCTTGTGGTACGGCTTTTTTTATGCCGTGAAAATTTGATGGGCCCTATTCATTGTAAGTTTATTGTAAAATTTGTTATTTTGTGGGAATATAGTTGAGCCCTTAACAAATTCTACTCCACCTGTATGTCCTCATGATGGCCTTTTGCCTTGTGAGGGCCCCTTCAACACAGCCCCCCCGCTTACCTTCCCTGCAAGGGAGGTTTAATCTTTTTATTATTTCCAGGCAACACAGAAAATTCTTTCAAGGCTTCTCAGGCTACTTATCCGAAAAATAGCGTCAAAAAGCCGGCTCGCAGCTGCGCGCCGGGCTCAGGATTGTTTTTTTATCTAACAAATTATAGATCCAAATGTGTAGAAATCTACAAAAGACGGCCTTTAAGCGCCAATCCCGGAAGCTAGAGCATCCGATTAACCGATTATTGCTTTTCCTGCCCATGTTCTTTCTACTGCATGCTGCGAACGCCCAGATCAACATCTCGTTCAACGTAACCCAGCCTACCTGTTTCGGGCTTCCGACCGGCAGTGTGACGGCTGTTGCAAGTGGTGGGACAGGCTCCTACACCTACCTGTGGAGCACGGGGCAGATGGGGGCCACCCTGAGTGGCATACCCGCAGGCAATTATTCCGTAACCGTTACCGACAGCGGCGGATCAAGCGGCTCCAACAGCGTCACCGTCAACCAGCCCAGCCTGGTGGTTGTAAACCTGACGGCCAACGTCTGCCAGACGCCCTTTGTCATCACAGCCAATGGAAGCGGAGGGGTTCCCGGTTATACCTACTCCTGGAGCACCGGGCAGACGGGCTCCTCCATCACGGTGGCGGCCTCGGGCACCTACTGCGTAACCATGACCGACCAGAACCTCTGCGGCGCGGTCGACTGTATCGACGTAAGCTATAACCCGCTGAACGTTACGGTGACAACCAACGGGCTCACCTGCCCCGGCAGCAACGACGGCCAGGTAACGGCCGTCGCAACAGGCGGCACGCCGCCTTATTCCTACCTGTGGAGCAATGGCGCCACGACGGCCTCCCAGGGCAACCTTCCCCCGGGAACCTATACGGTGACCGTGACGGATGCCGGGGGGTGCACGGATTCCGCCAGCGGAACCGTTTTGTCTCCCCCGCCTCTGATCGTCGACGCCACCGGAACCGGGCCGAACTGCCCGGGCGGCAATAATGGCTCGGCAAGCGCATCGGCAAACGGCGGCACGCCGCCCTACACCTATTTGTGGAACACCGGGGCTATGACTGCCTCCATCACCAACCTGAGCGCGGGCTCGTATTCCGTTACGGTGACGGACGCCAACGGCTGTACTGGGATGGATGTGGTAACGCTCAACCCCTTGTCCAACCTGATGGCTTCGGCCAACGCCACCCCGGAAAGCTGCCCCGACACCAATGACGGCAGCGCCACAGCAACTCCCAGCGGCGGCGTTCCTCCTTATACCTATATATGGAGCAATGGCGGAAACACCGCTACGATAAATGGCCTGGCGCCCGGGCTTTATACCGTCACCATCACCGATGGCGCCGGTTGCACGGCCAGCGCCAGCGCAACGGTAGCCGAAGCCCCGGCATTTAATATCAGTGTCACTTCCACAGACGTAACCACCTGCGGCGCAGCCGACGGCAGCGCCACTGCCAATATCCTGCAGGGTGAAGCCCCCTTCACATACCAGTGGAGCAACGGCGCCGCCACCCAAACCATCAGCGGGCTGGCGGGTGGAACATACAGCGTGACGGTGACGGACGCCAACGGCTGCACCGAAACCGGCTCGGCCCTCATCAATGAGCCCCCCGATGTGTCCGTCCTGGTCATCGCCACCGACGTCGTCTGCCCGGGGGCCTCTGATGGCGAAGCCGCCGCCATCGTCTCCGGGGGCACCCCGCCCTTCAGCTATCTGTGGAATACGGGAGCCACCACCCCCAGCATCAGCAACCTGCCGGCGGGCGCCTACTCCGTTACCGTAACGGATGCTTTCGGCTGCCAGGACAGCGGTTCGGCTACCATCATCGAAAGCCCAGGCGTTTCGGTTACCATCACCGGCACCGAATCGGTCTGCAGCCCCGAAACCAGCGGCCAGGCAACAGCCATGCCTTCGGGCGGAACCCCGCCATACTCCTACCTTTGGAGCACCGGCGCTACCACCCAGACGATCATCAGCCTTCCGGAGGGAACATTCTCCGTAACCGTAACCGACGCCAGCGGCTGTACCGCAACAGCCGAGTTCGATGTGGACATCATCGACGACCTGGTGATCAGCGGCACAAGCTCGCCGGTATTGTGCTTCGGAGAGGCCACCGGGGCCATCAATACGACTGTCAGCGGCGGCACGCCGCCTTACACTTATCTGTGGAGCAATGGCGCCGCTACGGCTGGCATTTCCAACCTCCCGGCCGGCATCTACTCGCTTACGGTAACGGAAGCCAACGGCTGCCAGGCCACCCGGGTTTTCCCCATCTCCCAGCCCGCCGAACTCGTGGCTACCGCAACAGGGGTGAATTCGGACTGCTCCGGCATGCCCATGGGGTCGGCCTCGGTTTCCGTTGCAGGGGGCACGCCGCCCTACACTTACCTGTGGAGCAACGGCGCCACCACGCAGTCCATTTCCAACCTGATGGCGGGCGCCTATTCGGTTACAGTAACGGACGCCAATCTGTGTACGGACACCGCTTCCGTTACGCTGACCTCGCCGCAGGACATTGTGGTGAACCTGACGGCCCAGAACGTGCTCTGCTTCGGCGGCGCGACGGGCTCGGTGAGCGCCAGTGTATCGGGCGGCACGCCGCCCTACACCTATAACTGGAGCAACGGCGGCGCCGGCGCATCGATCGGCAACCTGCCTGCCGGCAACTACAGCCTGACGGTGACCGACGCCAACGGCTGCCAGCAAACGGCCAGTGCGATGGTCACCCAACCGCCGTCCATCGCGGTTACGGTTACGTCAACCAACGGCACCTGCAGCAATGCCAGCACCGGCTCGGCCAGCGTTTCCGCCAGCGGGGGCACGCCCCCGTACAGCTACCTGTGGAGCAATGGGGCCACCGGAACCGGCATCAGCAACGTGGCGGGGGGCAATTACACCGTGACGGTTACGGACGCCAATGGCTGCACCAACACGGGAAGCGTGTCCATTCAGAGTTTCCCGGCGCCAAGCTGTATGATCATCGTGACCAACCAGGTGTCGCCGGCCGGCAATGACGGCGCGGCGGAATGCATCGTCAGCAGCGGCACGCCGCCCTTCACCATCAACTGGAGCAACGGGCAGACGGGCCCCACCGCCACCAACCTGGCGCCGGGCACGTATTCCGCTACCGTAACGGACGCCAACGGCTGCCAGACCACCTGCTCCGTCACCCTGGCCCCGCCCGCCCGCCTGGGCGATTACGTCTGGCTGGACATTGACCGCGACGGCATACAGGACCCAAGCGAGGACGGCATTCCCGGCGTTATGGTCATCCTGCAGATTCCCTCGGATAACGACCCGACGAATATCGACACCACCTTCACCAATGGCAACGGGTATTATTACTTCGACGTCATCCCCGGCGATTACAAGGTGTTGTTCATCAAGCCGGGCGGTTTGACTTTCACGAACCCGAACCAGGGTGCGAACGATGCTGCGGACAGCGACGTGGACACCATCATGGGCATGACCGGCGTGTACACCATCGGCCCGGGAGAAACCAACCTCACCATCGACGCCGGCTTGTATCCCAAGTGCGACAACATCACCGACCCCGGCCTGATCGGCCCGAACCAGTTCCTCTGCGGCCCGGGCAACGACCCGGACCCGATCCTCAACCTGGAGACGCCCTCCGGCGGTTCCGGCAACATCGAATACCTCTGGATGGTGAGCACCCAGCCGGGGCCGTTCAACGTGCAGACCTGGGTGGCCATACCCGGCGCCAACGGGCCCTCGTACGACCCGCCGGTGGTGTATGAAACCACCTACTTTGCCCGCTGCGCCCGCCGCGAATGCTGCACTGCATACCTGGAAACCAATATCGTAACCATCGAGGTAGGCAGCGTGGCCGTGGCCGATATTCAGGGCCCGGCTTATATCTGCGTCGGAGAAACGGAAACCTTCCATGCCGCCCAGGCCGGCGCGGGCGCCGTTATCAACTGGACGTTCAGCGGGCCGGTTACGCCGAACTCGGCCAGCGGAACGCCGGTTCAGATCACGGCCACCAACTTCGGCATCATCACCATGACGCTGACCGTTACGGAAAACGGCTGCACTTCTACGGACATCAAGTCCTTAACCGCCACCAACAGCCCCATTTACTGCGCCCAGCTACTGCCGATCGACGTTGACGTCATCGACCAGGAAGCCGGAGAAGTGATGATCAGCTGGATGGTTGAGGAAAGCCTGGAAGGGCTGATGTTCAAGGTCGAACACTCCAAAGACGGCAACGAATTCCGCCCCCTCGGGCAAACGAACACGCCCCGGGCCTACCTGGGCAGCATGAGTTATTACGAATTCGGGCACTATGAAGCCCGGCCGGGCCGCAACTATTACCGCCTGAGGGTGGAAGCGCCCAATGGCGAGGTATTTTACTCGGAAGTCGGCGAAGCCATCATCTATACGGATTCCAAAGTTGCCATGCTGTACCCCAACCCCACAAGCCATGTTGCAACCCTGGAGATATTCGAAACATTTGAAACCGAAGTGCAGGCCGAAGTGCTCAATGCGCAGGGCGCCCGGATGTGGGCCCAAACCCTGCCCGCAGACGTCAAACGCATCGAACTCGACCTGTCGGAGTACCCCGCCGGAGCTTATTTCCTGAGGCTGCGCTACGGCAGGGCGGGCGAAAAAGTATTAAAAATGCTGAAGCACTAGTTTGGTACAGGTTTTCTATCTTTGTCTGTACACACTAGTTGTGGATTGGGATTTGGGGGCTGAGCCATTGTGGTTCAGCCCTTTTTCTTTGTCCCCGGCCCCTTTTTTCCCCGGCCGCCGTGCTCCTTTTAACTAAAAAAGGCAGTCTTCGGAAAACTGTGTCAACTGCCCTTAAAAAGCCTGGTTTTCAAGGGAAATTGAAACCTGCCCGGCTGACTAGTCAGCCGGATAAATCCTCGCTGCGCTCAGCCGGTTAAAAAACCTGAAGCTCTGAACAGGCCTTAAAAAACAGCTCTGCAGCAACTCGACCCCCCTGATATTCCATTGATAATCAATCGCATAAACCTCAAAAAAACGCTTTGCTTTTTTTGAAAACATTTAATCCCCATAGGATTGCTATAATTTTTAAAATAATCTCTTTATACTTGTGCGATGATTAGCCCTGCCACAACGAGCTGTTTCACCTTACCATGTTGTTGTTTCGAGCCCGAACGGGGCTCCGGATGGGCTGGTTATTATTGACCATTATCCAATAATCATACCACTATCACAGCCTTTCCGGATCGCAATCGGGAAAGGCTTTTTTTTGGTGTGGCGCGGGCCTGGGATGCGTTGAAAAGCAATTTTTTAACAAAACGAAAAAAGGACATGACGATCTATCGGAAGCTGAAAGGTGCGGAAGGCCCCGGAGCGGCCTTGCTCAACGAACTGTTCGGCCCGCTCACTTTTGAAGAGCGGCTGCAGGAACTCTACCGTTTTTTTACACCGGAAGAAGTCCTGTTCACCTCTTCCTTTGGGACGAAGTCCGCCTTCCTGCTGCATCTCATTTCGCGCATAAAGCCCTGCCAGAAGGTTCACTTCATCGATACCGGTTTCCATTTCCAGGAGACCCTGGCCTATAAGGAGCAGCTCAGGCAGGCATTCGGGCTGAACATCGTGGACATCAGGCCGGAGCCTGCGCAGCATGAAGTATGCCGGCGCGAGAAGCTCTGGTCGAGCGACCCCGGCTTATGCTGCACCGTAAGCAAGGTATTGCCCCTCGAACCGCTGAAAGCCCGGCATAAGGTATGGATATCCGGGCTGATGGCACATCAGACGGCATTCCGCTCGGGGCTGCGCATTTTCGAACAAAAGGGCGATATCCTGAAGTTCCACCCGCTGATCGACATGGACGAAGGCGAGTTTTTATTCTATACTTCCTGCCATCAGCTTCCCACCCACCCTCTGGAAGCCCTGGGCTTCGGCTCCATCGGCTGCGAACACTGCACAGCAAGAGGAGAAGGCCGCAATGGCCGCTGGCAGGGAACAGGCAAGACGGAGTGCGGGCTGCACCTGGGTTAGGGAGGGAATATTGGAGTAACGGCGTATGCTCAAGCTATGGAAACCTACTTCAGAATCCCCTTGCGCACAGCGTCTTCCGTGTAACCGTGTAATTGCACAGGCGCTTTGCGCTTGTTTGAGCGCAGGCGCATGTTGAGGAATTCCACGAACAGGGAGAAGGCGATGGCGAAATAGAGGTAACCTTTGGGCACCGAGCCGATCTCCGAATCGCCGACAGTCAGATGCGCCAGGTGCGCGCCTTCGGCGATCAGCATAAAGCCGATCAGGATAAGGAAGGCCATGCCCAGCATCTGTATGGTGGGGTGGCGGTTGACGAAATTGGCCACCGGCGTGGCGAACAACATCATGATGAGGACGGAAAAGACGACCGCAATGATCATGATGACGAGGGCGCCGTACAGGCCGTTGGTCATGCCCACCGCCGTCAGGATGGAGTCGAAGGAGAACACGATATTGATCAGCGTGATCTGGAAAATGACGCTGCCCATGGTGGATTTACCCTTCGCTTTGCCATTTTCTTTCAAAGGGTCTTCCTCTTCCAGCTTATGGCGTATCTCGGTCGTGCTCTTGTAGAGCAGGAACAAACCTCCGGCAATGAGGATCAGGCTTTGCCCGGAGAAGGCCCCGTGGATCCAGGAGGCATGCAGGCTGAACCAGGGTTCTTCCATGGCCACCAGGACGGAAACGCCCAGGAGCAGGACGATGCGGAGCACCATGGCCAGAATGAGCCCAATATTGGTCGCTTTAGCCCGGTTTTCTTCCGGAAGCTTGTTGGAAGCTATAGAGATGAAAATGATATTGTCGATGCCGAGGACGATCTCCAGGAAGGTCAGCGTGATCAGGCTCATCCATACGGCGGCGCTGGCGAAATCGGGAAGTACGAATTCCATAATGACCGGAGTATTGAGGTTAGTGTTTAAACAAAGGCAAACTTAAGGAATGGTGCGGAAACTTTCGCCCCCAGGCGGGAGGGAAGTTTTTCCGGGGCTGTCGTCTACCCAAACCGGCCGTCCTGCGGTGAAAAGTGGCCGATGGCCGAAAAGGGGCCCGGGCGGCCTTGCGCCGGGGCGCCATCGCTGGTAATTTTGCGGCCATGGCTAAGCAGCTCTGCATTCTCCCGGCCTTACTCTTATTCCTGGGAGCCCAACTGTGTGCGCAGGATGTGCTCAACCGGCGAATTAACCTCAACTGCAGCCAGCAGCCCCTCCAAAGCATCCTGAAAGATATCGAATCGCGATACGGCATTCATTTCGTGTACAGCGAGCAGTTCGTATCCCTCTCCCGGCGGGTGACCCTCAACGCCCGGCGCAGGCCCCTGGATGACGTGCTCAAAATGCTGTTCCGGGACACCGGCATCGAATACCGCGCCATCGGGCAACAGGTCGCCCTGCGGGAAAGGCCACAGCAGGAGCAGCCGGAGCTGAGCGCAGCGCCCAGGCAGCGCCTCAGCCAGGCCGTGCGGGGACAGGTGATCGACGCCGATTCCCGTGCCCCCCTCATCGGGGCCAACATACAGCTCATCGACAGTGTGCACTTTATCGGCGCCTCCACCGACGCGGAGGGCTGGTTTGCCCTGCCCGGCGTACCCGTCGGGCGGCGCAGTTTCCTGGCCACCTATCTGGGTTATCAGCCGCTGACCGTGCGCGACGTCCTTATCATTTCCGGCAAGGAACTCGTGCTGGAGATCGAGCTGCAGGAGTCCCCGGCTTTCCTTCAGGAGGTTGTAGTGACTTCCAACATCGACAAGCTTCAACCCCTCAATGATATGATAACGGTCAGCGGGCGGCAGTTCAGGGTGGAAGAAGCCAGCCGCTACCCGGGCAGCTTCCAGGACCCCGCCCGCATGAGCCGGTCATTTGCCGGCGTTTCCTACGTCAGCGACCTGGACAATGACCTCATCATCAGGGGCAATGCTCCGACCAGCCTGCTGTGGCGGCTGGAAGGCATCGAAATCCCGACGCCGAACCACTACAGCGCCATAGGCAACACCGGCGGCGCCATCAGTATGCTGAACAGCAGCGTGTTGACTACTTCCGACTTTCTGACCAGCGCTTTTCCCGCGGAATATGGCAACACCATCTCCGGAGTATTCGACCTGAAGTTCCGCAACGGCAACAACGAAAAACACGAGTACGCTCTGAGCGCCGGCGTGCTCGGGCTGGAAGCCTCTGTGGAAGGCCCGCTTGGCAAGGAGCGGGGCGCAAGCTACCTGGCCAATTACCGCTACTCGACCCTGGCCGTGCTGGAGGAGATCAACCTCAACCCGGTGCTGGGTCAGGGCGTTCCCCGCTATCAGGACATGTCCTTCAAATTGCTCTGGCCGACAGCGAAGGCAGGGACTTTCGCCCTCTTCGGCCTGGGTGCGCAAAATGAGCTTGGGCAGGCGCCGGCCCTGCTGCCTGACGGCCGCTTCGACATACCCACAGCCTCGCGGGAAGCCGCACAGTATGGGCTGATTGGTTTGAAGCACTCCCTCCAGCTTTCCGGCGAGGCCTATCTGCAAACCATTGCAGCGCTCAGTTTCAACACCTACCGCTACGATTTCGAATACTATCAGGACTCGCTGGAGATCGACCCCACGGAAGTCCTGTTCCGGGAAAGGGAGCGGCATGTCGAGTCGGCGCTTCGGCTCAGCCTGCAGTACAACCAGAAACTCAGCGCCAGGCATTCCATCCGGGCGGGCGTCATCGGCAGCCGCCAGCTCTACGACCTCTTCTACCGCTTCAAAAACGAGCGCACCGGGCTGGAGGGCACTTTCCTCGACGATACCGGCGGCGCCACCACCCTGCAGGCCTACACCCAATGGAAATACCGCTTGGGGGAGCACTGGACGGCCAATGCCGGCGCACACCTGCTGTACTTCAGCCTCAACGAATCCCTTAGCCTGGAACCCCGGCTGGGGCTGACGCACCAGTTCGACGAGCGCAGGTCGATGCGGCTGGGGCTGGGGCTGCACAGCTATACGGGGCACATTTCCAGTTACCTCATTCACCCACCCTTTGACTTCGGCGCCCAGCCATTCCGCAACCGGCGGCTGCCCAAATCGGCGCACGCCGTTTTGGCCTACAGCCTGCAGTTGTCGCCACAGTGGCACATCCGCCCCGAGATATATTACCAGCACATCTACGACGTCGCGGTAAGCAGCGACCCCTCCCAAACCTGGGTCAGTGTAATCAACATCCTGAACAACTACGACATCTTCGAAATATCCGACGCCCCCATCGTCAACAAGGGCAGGGGCAGAAATATGGGCTTTGAGATTACCGTGGAAAAACTATTTTCCAGGGGTTTCTACGGCCTGGCCACGGCCTCCCTGTACGATTCCCGCTTCTTCACCGCCGACGGGCGGATGTTCAGCACGCTTTTCAACGGCAATTACATTTTCAACCTGCTCGGCGGGCGCGAACTGGCCATCAACAAAAACAACGCCTTCGGCATCAACCTCAAGTTCATCTACGCCGGCGGCAACCGTTACTCGCTGATCGATGAAGAAGCCTCCCGCGAAAGGGGATTCACCGTCTTTAACCCCGATGAGATCAACAGCCGCAAGGGGCCTCCCTACCGCCGCATCGACCTGCTGGCCAGCTTTACCGCCAACACCCCGCGCGCCACCCACCGCCTCTCGATCGACATCCAGAACCTGCTGAACCAAACCAATGTGCTGGGCTATTTTTTCGACGCCAGCGCCAACAGGATCGCCACCGAATATCAAATCCAGCTGCTGTTCGACCTGAGGTATAAGGTGGTTTTCTGAGGTTTCCCGGCTCTTTCCCTCTCCCCGTTCGCGAGGGGCTTTGTCCCGAAGGGGCATCAGGTCTTAAGGTCTCAAGGTCTACCCCCGTTCGCGAGCGTCTATGACGCGATGCGGCTCAATCTGCAAGTCTCTGACTTGCGAATTTCCGGCTTGCTTGGATAAGCAAGCCGGAAACTTGCCCGTTATCCCGCATCGAGACGAAACCTCTCGCGAACGGATGGGATTTTCCTGGTTTTTACCCGCTGAGCGCAGCGAGGGCGGGTAGCGTCACTGGGGTTGCTCTGAGTTCACCTCGTCTCCCCCTCTCCCAGCTTGCCCGGCTCGCAGAGTCGGGTCACCCAGTCTCCCCCCCGGCGCTCCGTTCTGTTCCGACTTTTCGTATCTTTCCCCTCCTAAAAAAGAACAGGCCTATGAAGAGTGGATTGGCTCTGATTTTCATACTAATGCTGGCATGCGCCGCAATAGCCCAGGAAAACCTCAACGTTTCCCTTTTCGCCCGGTACGACCCCGGCGACGGGCGGGCATCGGGCTGCTGGTGCTATGCCGGGCCTGACGGAAAGGAATACGCCATTCTGGGGGCGCAGACGGGCACGGCTGTCGTTCACATCAAGGGGCCCAATAACCTGGAAGAAGTGGCCTTCATACCCGGTTTCCCTTCCAACTGGCGGGAGGTGACGGTGGTGGGGCAGCAGGCGTATGTGGTGACGGAAGGCTCGGGCTCTCCTCACTACGGCATGCAGGTTATCGAACTCGGGCAGTTGCCCGACACGGCATTTCTGCTCACCACCTATTCGGCCACATTCGGGCGCGGGCACATCATTCAGAAAGACATCTTCGAAGAGGCGCCCTACGTTTATGTTTGCGGAACCACGACAACCCAGGGCGTGCACATCATCGATGTGTCCAACCCGGCGGCGCCGCAGCAGGTGGGCCTGTATCAGCCGGGCTATTACATTCACGATTGCCACGTGCGTGGTGATCTGCTCTTCGCCGCCGCCTTTTACGAAGGGACGGTTGACATTGTAGACATCTCCGACAAGTCGGCCCCTGCACTGCTCTACCGCCTGGACGACCCGGCAGGCAATACCCACAGCCTGTCCACTACCGAGGACATGCGCTACCTATTCCTGGCCGATGAGCAGGACGGCCTGCCGGGCCGCATTTTCGACATTCAGAGCCTGGAAGACCCTGTAGAACTGGCCACCTATACGGCCAATCTGGCCAGCCTGGTGCACAACCCCTATATTCGCGGCGATTTCGCATTCATCACCCACAATACGGAGGGCCTGCGCGTCGTGGACATGGCCGACCCTGCCGTACCTGCCGAAGTGGGTTACTACGACACCTACCCCGGCCCCAGCGGCGGCTTTCGCGGGCTGTGGTCGGGCTGCCCCTATTTGCCTTCCGGCAGGGTTCTCGGCGGCAACCGGGAGGATGGCTTGTACGTCTGGACATTCAACAACGCCCGCGCCGGGCGCTTTTACGGACAGGTGGTGGATTCCATTTCCGGCAATCCCATTTTCAATGCCAGCATCGTGGTCGGAGAAACGGGAGACGTGCTGCAATCCGATTTTGAAGGCAGGTTCAGGAAAGGCTACCTGCCCGGGAATTTCACCCTTTTCGTCACAGCTCCCGGATATGCGCCCAAAACGGCCGCGGTAAGCCTGGCCGAAGGCAGCCAGGAAAACCTGGTCATCGAGCTGTCAAGCTCTGTTACCGGGCTGGAGGAGGCTTCCCTTTCCGGGCAGGCCCGTTTCTTCCCCAACCCTTTCACCTCCGGCGCCACCCTGCTGGTGCAGGAAGGGGCCGGCGCCCGGCGGCTGTTGCTGTACGGCGCCGACGGCCAGCCCGTTCGGAAATACCGCCTGGAGCCCGGCCAGCCCTTCTTTATGCCCCGCAACGGGCTTCCGGCAGGGCCATACTGGTACATCGTTGAAAATGAAAAGGGGGAAAAACTGGGCGCCGGTAAAATTCTGGCGCAGTGATTGTGCCGCCAGGTTAAACCCGGGACATCAAACCAACAGCGAAAAATATGAAAACGAAATTACGTTATCTGGCCGCCGCATGTTTTTTTACGCTCTTCCTCCTTTCCTGCAGCAACCAGCCCTCCGGGCAGGATAAGCAGCCCGAAGAGCAGGGCGGCATGGCAGGCGGGGCGCAGCCTGAAGCGGGCGCCATTTTCACCGGCCCCGGCCTGATTCCTGCGGGGGCCGTGTTCGAAGGGCAGTTCCTTCAGGGCGTGCGCTGGGAAAGCCAGGGCGCCGGTTATTACGGGCTGGTGTCCAAATATGAGCAGGGGGAATTCTTTACCCAGGGCTGGGCATCCCGGCTCCATCTCTACCTGTATGAATTGCGCAACGGCCAGATTTCCGGCAGAAAGGCATTTGTAGCGGAAGCGCCCAATATTTACTCGCAAACCAGCCTGTTTCCGGAGCGCACCAGGCTCGTCAACCTGCCGTCCCTGGGCCAGGCCCTGTCCGTCGCCTATTCCATCTGCCCCGACGGGGAGGATCCCTGCACGCTTTATGCCTCGGTATTCAATGAAAAGGCCAAGTACGACTTTCAGGTGATGGAAAATGTCGACAAGGCCATTTACTTCGAATCGAGAGCCGAGATCATGGCGGGCATCCCGGAGGACGTCCAGGTGCACCTGCTGGAACAGTTGTTTCCGGATGCCGGCCGGTGAGGGGGCATATAAATAAAAAGGGGCAAATCACTCTATTTCTATATGCAGAACAATGCCGGGGTGGCTGTTCGGCGCCGTCACCGCATTCAGCACGGTGAAGGACAGGTCGAACTCCTTCAACTGCTCCAGGGTCTTTACCTGAATTTCCGTTTCCGCCTGGGGGTGCAGCACCAGTAAGTCGGCGCCGGTGTGAAAGGTGTAGCCGCTTTGGCTTTGCAGGACGTATTCCACATCGCTGGTATTCCGGATGGTGACAATGGCCAGTGAAGAAGGCCCCTCGTAGGCTGCTTTGGAAACCGACAGGGAAGCATTGATAAGCGGAACGAGCTGCTCTTCCCGCCCGATCAGGGTATTGTTGTACCAGACTACGGTGCGGCGGCCCATCAGCGCATCCTTTATGGCCTCTGCCGTGCGCTCTTTAGCAAAAACAAGCGTTACCGGGCGATGCCCTCCTTCGGGGACCTTATACTGCCAGTCGACCAGGCCGTGGATGTCGGAAGTGCCCATGATGGTGAGGTTGTATTCCAGAGCGATCTGCAGGGCCTCATCGGAGTAGGTCAGGTCGTTGACCACTTCTATTCCGTCCAGCAGGCCCTCTTCGATGAGTTGCAGGTGCAGGGCTGTGAGGCGGGCGATGCCGTCGGGGCGCTGTGCCGTCCAGTTGGGGTGGTTCCAGAAGGTAAAGGCCCCCTGCCGTTTGGCTTCGCGGAACACCTCCACGGAATCCTCGATCAGCAGTTTGTTGGCGTCCTGTATGAAAATGGCGTTGGTGTGCCCCGGCGGCATGCGGCGGGTGATCTCGGATCCGTTCACCACGATCAGGCCGTAGGCCCGGGCGTTGTCTTTGGCCACTTCGTAGGAGCGGTTACGGTCGGGGTGGGGGATATCGGCCTTGTGGGGCTGGTACTCCAAGTGTTCGGTGAGGGAGATGGCGTCGAGGCTGTCGCGCAGAGCCTCCTGAACACGTATATTTGGCCAGACACTGCCATCGGAAAAGACGGTGTGCTGGTGGAAATCGCAGGCCAGGGTCAGGAAACCCGGCACATCGGGGAACTGTATGGCGCGGTTGTAGGCGTGCGAATGCGGCGCCTGCGCGGCCAGGCGGATGGCCGGCGCCAGAAGCAGGAAAAGCAGCAGTTTTTTCATTGGGTGTGTTTTGTTTCCCTGCAAAGAAAGGCAATTCGTGTAAATGGAAGGTTAAGAAGGGGCAGGAATGGAAAGAGGCGCCACATTTTATCCTTATTCATCCTTCAGCAGGCCGGGGCGGCGTTCCCGGGTGCGCTTCAGGGCTTGTTCGTAGCGCCACTCGTCGATTTTTTTGAAATTGCCGCCGAGCAGGACGTCCGGCACTTTCCAGCCGCGGAATTCTTCGGGGCGGGTGTAAACGGGAGGCGACAGCAGCCCATCCTGGAAGGAATCGAAGAGGGCTGAGGTTTCATCGTTGAGCACGCCGGGCAGCAGGCGGCCGATGGTGTCAACGAGGACGGCGGCAGGCAGTTCGCCGCCGGAGAGCACGTAATCGCCGATGGAAACCTCCATGGTGACGAAATGTTCCCGGATGCGTTCGTCGATGCCTTTATAGTGGCCGCAGATGATCATCAGGTTTTCCTTCATCGAGAGGCGGTTGGCCAGGGGTTGTTCCAGGCGCTCGCCGTCGGGCGTCATGTAGATGACCTCATCGTAAGCGCGCTGCTTTTGCAGGCCTTCGATGCAGTGAGCCAGCGGTTCCACCATCATCACCATGCCTGCTCCGCCGCCGTACTGGTAGTCGTCCACCTGCAGGTGCCTGCCCAGCCCGTAGGGGCGCAGGTCCTGGATATGCACTTCCAGCAGGCCTTTATCGCAGGCCCGTTTCATGATGGAATGCCGGAAAGGGCTTTCCAGCAGTTCGGGATGCACGGTGATGATGTCGATCCTCATGGGGCGGAAGTTGTTGGCCAATGGTTGCCGGTTCCCCCGGCAACCATTGGCTTAGAGCATGTTTGGAGGCCGGATTTGAAAGCGAAAAGTGTCAATTTTTCGGTGAGACAAGGCGCTTTTCGAAGGGCGTACCCTGAGGTACGGCCAAGAAAAGCAACGCAGTATCACCGAAAAAGTGGCCTTTTTTAGCTCAA
>CAUJDW010000036.1 GCA_963169455.1 Bacteroidota bacterium
GGTCGCACAAGGGCAAGATTCCGGCAATGAAGCATTTAAGGTTCGACCTCTCCGAGGTCGTCTCACGCTTTAAATTATTCATCTACAAACGGTTGACCTCTCCGAGGTCATTTCCATAATTCGGGATGACTCATGTTTAGCGGCAATCCGGAACGCGGGCCTGTGGCCCGCGACGCAGGCAGAGCCCCTCCCGAGGCCCGCTGATTATCACTGCGCGGGCCACAGGCCCGCGTTCCAACCTGAATAGTTACCTTTTTCTTAGATTTGAAAAAAGGCAAACACATGGCTTACCCAATTATTCCCCGCTTTGCTCTTCCTTTGCTATTGAGTTGCATCTGCCTCCCCGCCCTGGCGCAGCTCCACATCAGCCCTGAGGGGCGGCGCATTGTGGATGCAAAGGGCAAGCCTTTCTTCTGGCTGGGCGATACAGCCTGGGAGCTGTTTCACCGCCTCGGCCGCGAAGAAGCGGCTGATTACCTGTCCAACCGGGCGGAAAAAGGTTTTACCATCATTCAGGCTGTGGTGCTGGCGGAACTGGATGGCCTGAATACCCCCAACGCCTACGGAGCGTTGCCCCTGACAGGCAACGACCCCACCCGGCCCAACGAGGCCTACTTCCGGCATGTGGATTACATCGTCGATAAAGCCGAAGAGCTGGGGCTCTATATCGGGATGCTGCCCAGCTGGGGCGACAAGTTCAACAGGAAATGGGGCGTCGGGCCGGAGGTGTTCACACCTGAGAATGCCCGGGCCTTCGGGCAGTTCATCGGGCGGCGCTACCGCGGCAAGCCCATCATCTGGATACTGGGCGGAGACCGCATACCCGAAGAGGCGGAAGATTTTGACATCATCCGCGCCATGGCGCTGGGCATCCGGGACGCCGTGGGAACGGAGCAACTGATCACCTATCACCCCATGGGCGGGCAGGCCTCGGCCGATTTCTTTCATGAGGAGGGCTGGCTGGATCTGAATCTCTTCCAGTCGGGGCATGGCGAGCAGGGCAACCCCAACTACCGCCGCGTAGAGCAGGACTATGCCAGAACGCCCGTCAAGCCGGTGATCGATGGCGAACCCTGTTACGAAGACCACCCCATCAACTGGAATACAGCCAACGGCTGGTTCGACGACTTCGACAGCCGCCGGGCAGGCTACTGGGCTATGCTTTCCGGCGCCTGCGGCCACACCTACGGCAACCACAACATCTGGCAGTTCTGGCAGCCGGGGCGAAGCCCTGTTTCCCAGGCCCGGACGCCCTGGCAGCAGGCCATGGATTATCCCGGCGCCTTCCAGGCCGGTTACATGCGCCGGTTGTTCGAATCCCGCTCCTGGCAGAAGCTGGTTCCCGCTTCGGATATGGTGAAAAACGCGCCCAATACCGGCGGCAGGGAACTGCGCGCCGCCCTGGCTTCCGACAGCAGTTTCGCCTTCGTTTACACCCCCTGGGGCAGCCCTTTTACCCTGGATTGCACCAGGCTGAAGGGCGCTTCCCTGAAACTCCTATGGTTCAACCCCCGTATGGGGCATTACATCAGCATCGGCCAAATACCCAAACCCACCCAACTGGAGCTGGACCCGCCCCACGGTGAGCAACGTGGCAACGACTGGGTGCTGGTGGTGGAAGCAGGGGAAGGGACGCGGTGAACTCAGGGCAGCCCCTGTAACCCACTGCGCTCAGCCTGGTAAAAATCAGGAACATCATAAAGCTCAGCCCTACTCCTCCCAGACCACAGGTTCGGGCACGGCGGCCCAATGTTCGAACAAGGAGCTGTAGCGGTTGTCCAGTTCGATGCGTTTGACCTTGAGGGTTGGCGTGAGCAGGCCGTTTTCCACGCTCCACAGTTCGCGGGTGATGACCAGGGTAGCGATCCTTTCGTAGTTGGCCAGTTTCTGGTTTACGGCCTGCAGGCTCTCCAGGAGGCTTTGCTCGATGGCGGCGCGTTCCTTGGCCCGGCCCAGTTCGGACAGCACGACCAGGGCGATGGGCTGGGCGAGCCCCAGCCCGGTGACGCAGATCTGCTCGATATCCGAATTTGCCGCGAATTCCCATTCGATGGGGGCGGGCACCACGAATTTGCCCTTGGCGGTTTTGAAGGCTTCGGAAACGCGGCCGGTGAGGCGCAGGTAGCCCTCTTCGTCGATGGAGCCGCTGTCGCCCATGCGGTACCAGCCGTCGGCGGTGAAGGCCTCGGCCGTTTTTTCGGGGTTTTTGTAATAGCCGTCCATAAACCAGGGCCCGCGGGACAACACTTCCCCGTTGGCCGGGTCGATCTTCATCCCGGCGCCGGGGAAGGCCCGCCCGACGGTGCCGATGGTGTGCTCTCCGGCCCGCGTCATCACGAAGCCGCCGCAGGTTTCGGTGGAGCCGTATATCTCCTGGATGTGGATGCCCAGGCTGGCGTACCAGGCCTTCATGCTGTCGGGCATGGGCGCCGCCGCGGTGAGCTTGATCCGGGCGCGGCTCAGGCCGAGGGCCCGCTGGATCTTCCTTTTGACGATGGTGGACAGGATGGGGATGCGCAGCAGCCTGCTCAGCCTGCCCTGGGGCATGCGCTCCAGGATGCCGAGCTGGAACTTCGTCCAGATGCGGGGCACCGCAAAAAAGAGGGTGGGCTGTACCGATTGCAGGTTGTGGGCGAAGGTGTCCATGTTTTCCACGAAAGAGACCTGGGCATTGTAAACGATGCTCAGCACTTCGGTCAGGGCGCGCTCGGCGATGTGGTTGAGCGGCAGGTAGGAGAACAGGAAATTGTTTCCGGCCTCGATATTGAGCAGCTTGTGCCGGCTTTCCTCCAGGAGCAGCTCCGCCACTTTTCGGTAGGTGAGCATTACCCCTTTGGGCGTGCCCGTCGTGCCGGAAGTGAATATGATGGTCCACAAGTCGTCGAGGCCCGGTTCCGGGCTGTCCTGTATCGGTTCGAAGCGGCTGATGAAGTCGCGCCACTGTTCGCCTCTGTCAACTCTGGAATTGCCTTCATAGTGTGGGAAAGCGATCACGGGCATGTCTTCAGGCACACCGTGCTGCATCTCTTCCCAGTCTTCGAGTTTGCCCACGAACAGGGCCTGCACCTCGCCCAGTTCCAGCACCTCCCTGATCTGATCGGAGCGCAGGGTGGGGAAGAAGGGCACTGAGACGAATCCCCCCATCATGATGGCAAGGTCGGCGATGATCCATTCCCGGCAGTTTTTGGATACGATCCCGATGTTGGCGCCTTCCGGCAGGCCCATGGCGCGCAGGCCGGCAGCCAGGCGGCGGGCGGTTTGCCCTACCTCTCTCCAGGTGGATTCCTCCCATCTGTCGCCGAAAGGCTGGCGGAGATAAACGGCATCAGGCGTGGTTTTTTCCCAGTGGTAGAAATGGTGGACGATAGTTTTTAGTGTCATCATGGCCAGGTTATGTGTTCAGGTTCTTTTTTTCCGGCATGAAAATAGTGAAATTCCGGAAAAATTACTGCCGCCGGCCCCCCACTCCGCTTTATTATGATCAGCTTAAAACCGTCAGCCCCTCCTGTGAGCCTGCCGGAATGCCCGGCTCGAAAAAAAGCATCCTTTACCCCTGTAAAACCGTCTTTTAATCAAAAATACTTGGCGCTGAAGGCAAAAACAGGCAATTTTGGTGTAACCTTTTGCCTTTTGGCCACATCTAATCACCCGACTGAATCTTTGTCACCATGAAAACCATATTTAACAACTTTCTGGCTGCCTGTATGCTGATCCCCGCCATGCTGGGGGCGCATCAGCCCTCCAATTCGCTGTTCGGCCTGATGGAGCGCGAAGGCGCCATGAAGCTGGAGATCGAGTTAAGCCTGGACACCCTCGAGAAGAACACCAAAACCGAAAATTACTACCCTGCAACTTTCCGCTTCACCGACAACACGGGCGCTCCGCAGGAATGGGACGTAAAAGTCCGGGCCCGCGGGCGGTACCGCCGCCGCGTGTGCGATTTCCCGCCGCTGAAGATCGATTTCGCCAAGGGCGAGCTGCAGAAAAAAGGCCTTCTGCCATTTGACGACCTCAAGCTGGTCACCCACTGCCTCGATGGTGAAAAAGGCGATGATTCCGCCCTGCGGGAATACCTGGCCTATGAGCTGTACCGAAAACTGAACGTGCGCAGCCTGCGCGCCCAACTGGTGCATGTCACCTACATCGACAAGAACGACAGCCGCCGGAAAACCACCCAATACGGCATCCTGCTGGAAGATGTCGATGAACTGGCCGCCCGCTTTGACAGCGAGGAATGCGAAGAGTGCTACGGGCTGCCCCTTGCCCAACTCGACCCGGAAAACCTGCGCCTCCACGCCCTATTCCAGTACATGATCGGCAATACCGACTGGTCGGTGGCCATGAGCCGCAACATGAAAATACTGAAGCCCGTAAACGGTGGGCCCTACTGGGTAGTCCCCTACGATTTCGATTTCTCCGGCATGGTGAACGCCCCTTATGCCGTCCCCAATCCGGACCTCAGGCAGCAATACGTCGGCCAGCGCATCTACATGGGCGCAGAGCATACTAATTCAGAGCTCGAGGTTACGGCTGCTTTATTCAAAGCCCAAAAAGAGGAAATCCTCCAGTCCGTCGAGCAATTCAAGCTGCTGAGCAGGCGCTCCCGAAAGGAAATTCTCGAGTACCTGGGGGCTTTCTTCGATGAACTGGAAACCGGCCTGGTGCTGAACCGCGACGGGCTTGCCGAAAAAGAACCGCTCCCGGGGAAAAGGTGAAGCGATCGGGGAATGGCTGAGGCTGCCGCCAGAGCTTGAGGCGAAGGCGGGTTGCAAGATTTGCCTGGGTGTTCCCCCTTTTCCAGGCAGCCTGGCCCTCAACTCTAAACCCTCAATTTCTCCTGTTCCACTTCCCTTGGGAAGCCTTCCATTTCCATCACCCGCCGGGCCTGGAGGATATGGCGTTCTTCGTGATTGGCGAGAATAAAGAATGCATCGCGCAGGGAGTAGGTGACGAAGGCTGCGGCGGGAGAGGTGATATGAGGCCGGTCGAAATCCTGGTTGCGCGTATTGTGGATGTGCCGGACGAGTTGCTGGTTATGTGCTCTGAACAATTGCACGATCTCGGGAACAACCTTGCTGGCATGAGGTTGAAAAACTTTAGGCGCTTTCAGTTTGTACTTCGGCGCCGGCCTGATCGACCGGCGCATCAGCCATCCCCAGAAGCGGGGCCAGAGCGGGAGCCGCTCCCAGAATGTGAAGCGCTTGGTGTTGCTGGCCAGTTCCCTGAACTGGGGGAAATACTGGCGGTTGGAAACGATCAGGTGTTCCAGGCACTGGCCGATGCTCCATTGCTGTGGGCCCGGTTTCCAGTTGAGCTGCTGTTCCGAAAGCCCGCCAAATAATCGCTCGGCCTGCTCGCTGGCCCGGTTGATGCGGTTGATGATATACTTTGAATAGTTATCCATGGCTTCTTTTACACACCTTGATTTTGTGGCTTTCAAGGGGTAAGTTAGGGCCAAACGGAAAAAAAATCCCGCTTTCACTTATCTTATAATAGGTTTCTAATTTTTTGCGCTCCTGCCCTGGTGTTCCACTTTTTTTCCGAAAGCTTGTATATTCGCTCTTCACTTTTCTTCCCCTGTCATGGCAGGGATGAGCAGTGTATAACGAATAACCAGACAAAATGAAGCGAGAGATACACGCCTGGCACAGCCCCGCGCTGAATAAAAACATGGAAATTGCCGTTTACGGGCACTTCGGTTTCGCCCTGCTCCTTTTGCCGACGGCTGCCGCCGATTATTTGGAATACGAGCGTTTCCAACTCATCGACGCCATCGGGAAACAGATCGATGAAGGCAAAGTGAAAGTTTTTTCCATCAACAGCATCAATTCCGAAAGCTGGCTCAACCCGCACATGCACCCCCGCCACAAGGCCATCCGGCACCAGCAGTTCAACGAGTACGTTTTCAATGAAGTGGCGCCTTTCATCCGCAATATGACCAGCCAGGATACGCCCATCATAACGGCCGGCGCTTCCTTCGGCGCCCTGCATTCCGCCAACCTCTTCTTCCGCCGCCCCGGCCTCATCAATGGGGTAATCGCCATGAGCGGCGACTACGACCTGAGTTCCTACACCAAAGGCTACCACGACCAGGATGTTTATTTCAACTCCCCTATGCAGTATCTGCCCAACCTGGCCGACGACTACATCCTGTCACGCATCCGCCGCAGCAAACACATCCACATCGTCACCGGCTCGGGCGACTGGGAAAACCCCGATGCTTCCCGCCGTTTCTCGGGCGTCCTGCACGCCAAAGGCATCCCCCACGAGCTGGATGTCTGGGGCCCGGATATCCCCCACGACTGGCCAAGCTGGCGCAAAATGCTGCCCTATTACCTGGATACCCGGTTTTGACAATACGGCAGTATTTTGGCATATCAGTTGGCAGCGCTTAGGAAGGTTCCGAAGCTTTATGCGGAGGCGGGCAGCCATTCAACCTTCCCCGAACACCACCTGCCCGGATATTTCCTCCCGCATTTCCAGGAGTTCCAGCCTGGCGTTGTAGACGGCGTCGAGGGTGAAGGGCCGGCCTGCCATTAGATACTGGTAAATCTGCCAGTCGGTGGGTGGAGTAGGGACGTTTGGTATGTCGTGAAAGCTGACCCATTCCAGGATGCCTTCGTCGCATGCAGGAGGCGGGAGGTAATCGATGTCGGCCAGATAAATGAAACACAGCCAGTTGTAATTGGTAGGAGACGTTTCCACCAGGACGCCGCCGAAATGCAATTGCGTTTTAGTCAAAACGATGCCCGTTTCTTCGAATGTTTCGCGAATGGCGGCGTCGATGGGCCTTTCATGGGGGTCCACTTTTCCTCCGACGGGCACGTAGCGGCCCTTATTGGGTTCCTTGCCGCGTTTGAGCAGCAGGAAAGCATCGCCATGGCGAAGTACGGCCATGGCGGCGGTGCGTTTGATACCGGGATTGACTTCCATTGCTGGCTTCCTTTTGAAAATTTCAAAGGCGTGAAGATACGGATTAGAAAAGAACAGCTGCAGGATTGGCCGCGATTCGGCGGCTGAAAGGCGAGCCAATGGAAATCACCTGCCCCTTTCCGGCGCCGGAGGAGGCATTTCTGGTTTTGGCTTTAGAGGATGGGGTTCTGGAACGCACAGGCGGAACCTTCCGTTTCCTGCCACCTTTTGAGGTGGGTTGAAACGGCCACGGCCTTTAGCGGGCGAAAACCCTGGCGCACAGGAGGGCATGTCTTTCGGGCGAAACTCGTTGAAAAACAGTGCGGCATGGCACTGGCCGCTGCCCGCCGAATGACTCCCCACTGAACTAGTTGCCATGCAGTTCGCGGCTTATGATGCCCAGAACAAGGCCCAGCGGGAGGCCGAGCATGATGCCCAGAGCCATGTGTTGCAGGGCTATGCCCAGGGCAACACCAATGGCAATGCCGACACCGGCCCAAACGCCCAGATCTCTTACGGAAGGAACATATTGGCTGTTCATACCGGGTTGTTTAAATGATAAAAAAATTCATATCTTCTTCTTTCTTAATTTAAGGCTTTTTGGCCAAATTTTCAAGTGCCCCCGGCCGCTTTTGCCGGATTCGCCGGAAAAGGGGGGCGGGCATTCGGGGTTTTTGCCCCGCCGGCCCGGGAAAAGGTGGTGGAACCGGTTTTTTTTTCTGATATCCGATAATTTTACGCCGCCGCTTTCCCAACTAAAAGAAAAAGTTTATCTTTGCACGCTGTTAAGAAGAAAAGTCAGAGTCATGAAAAAAGATATCCATCCGAAGCAATACAGAATGGTCGTTTTCAAGGATTTTTCCTCTGGAGACGCTTTCATTACCCGCTCCTGTGCGGTTACGAAAGACACCATCACCTGGGAAGACGGCAAGGAATACCCCCTGGTGAAGCTGGAAATTTCCAGCTATTCGCACCCTTTCTTCACGGGTAAGATGAAGTTTGTGGACACTGCGGGCCGCATCGACAAGTTCAACAAGAAGTTCGCGCAAAGCCGCTTCGCGAAGAATTCCTGACCGCCAGTGTGTTAAAAGATAAAAGGAAAAAAGTCCCTTTCTTCGCGATCGGGGCTTTTTTTTATCTTTAAGGGCAGCCCCGGCTGCACCCCACAAAACACAAGTTATGGCAAATATCATCCTTTTTGATAACGAAGTGCGGGACCGGCTCCTGCCTCTGACTTATACCCGCCCAACCTGCGAGCTGCGCGTAGGCATGCTCAGGATCAGGGAAAAGTGGGAGCGCTGGCTCCAGGGATCCATTGCCTATATCACCCAGGACTACCTGGCGGAAAAATTTCCCGTCGAACACGGCAAGGACAATTATATCATCAACGGCTCGGTGATGCCCTCTCCCCAGCTGGTGCGCCTGATCCGGCAGATGGACTACAACGAGGCCTTCCTGCGGGGCGAGGAACTCATCGTGGCCAGGCTGGATGAGGAACAGATCGAACGCCTCATCGAAGACGACGACATCGGCGAATTGCGCGGCTACGAGCTCGAGGGCACCGATTACATCAAGCTGGACAATATCTGGGACATCTACCGCCTCAACGCCCGCGCCATCGAGGATGACTTCAAACTCCTTACCCGCGGCCGGACGTCCGAAACCCTGAGCGACTCCAACCGCGTGGTGGGCCCGCGCGATAGGATTTTCCTGGAAGAAGGGGCCCGGGCAGAATGTTGCACCTTTAATACGGAGGCAGGCCCTGTCTATATCGGCAAAGACGCCCTGCTCATGGAGGGCTGCCTCATCCGTGGCGGGCTGGCTGTCGGGGAAGGGGCGGTGATCAAGATGGGCGCCAAAATTTACGGCGCAACCACCATCGGGCCCTATTGCCGGGCGGGCGGAGAGATCAATAATTCCGTGCTGATGGCCTACTCCAACAAGGGCCACGAAGGCTACCTCGGCAATTCCGTCATCGGCGAATGGTGCAACCTCGGCGCCGACACCAACGTGTCCAACCTGAAAAACAGCTATGAAGAAGCCCGGCTGTGGAGTTACACCGAAGAGCGCTTCGTGCCTACCGGACAGCAGTTCTGCGGCCTGTTTATGGGCGACCACTCCAGGGCCGGCATCAACACGATGTTCAATACAGGCACCGTCGTCGGCATCTGCTGCAACATTTACGGAGAAGGTTTTCCCCGAAACTTCATCCCCTCCTTTTCCATGGGGGGCAAAAACGGGCTCCAGACCTTCAGCACTGCCAAGGCCTTTGAAGCCGCCGAACGCATGATGGCCCGACGAAACACCGGCCTCGATATCCCCGAACGCCTCATCCTGCTGCGCATTTTCGAAGATACGGCAAGGTTCAGAAGGTGGGAAAAAAGCCGGTGAAACTTGAAACCATCCAACCTACGCACTTTGCAAGCACCGCACTGGAAAAAATTACTTAGCCACCTGTTCGAGCTGCACATCGAGAGCGCGCCGAGCAGCTACAACCCGCATCTGTACGTCAGCCTGAAGGGTGGGCGGTACCAGCTGTCCACGGCCAATGCCGTTTATTCCTACGAAAACCTCTACACCAACTTCCTGTACGCCTTCCGGCAGATCGGGCTGGAGCAGCTTCCGGTGCAGGATGTTTTGGTGCTGGGGCTGGGGCTGGGCAGCATCCCCCAAATGCTGGAGCAGGACTTCGGCTGCGCCTACCGGTACACGGCGGTGGAAGTGGATGAAAACGTCATTTACCTCGCCAACCGCTACGGCCTGGACGAGCTGAGTTCCCCCATCACTACCATCTGTGCAGACGCATACACCTACATGCTTCAGAACGAGGAGCCCTACGATATGATCTGCATGGACATCTTCCTGGATGATGTGGTGCCTGCCGAGTTTGAAAGCCCGGAATTCCTGGACGCCCTGCGCAGCAGCCTCTCGCCCGGGGGGCTGCTGCTCTACAACCGCCTGGCCGCCAAACCAGAAGACCTCCGGCAGGCCCGCGAATTTTTCGAAGGCCCTTTCCTCGCCGCATTTCCCAACGGCGCCTACCTGGATGTGCAGGGCAACTGGATGCTGCTCAGCAGGAAGGATGTAGTGCGAGGGGAAATTTAAAAGCCTTCCCGGCTGCGGGGGCAAGGCCATTTTGACAAGGATACTTATCTTTGTACATAAATCCCCCGATTACCCCGAAACACCCGACCAACCCGAAAAACCCGAAACACCCGACCAACCCGACCAACCCGACCAACCCGACCACCCCCGATTGACCCGACAAAACCCGATTGACCCGAAAAACCCGAAAAACCCGAAAAACCCGAAAAACCCGAAAAACCCGATTGCCCCGATTGACCCGACAAAACCCGACAAACCCGACAAACCCGACAAACCCGACAAACCCGACAAACCCGACAAACCCGACCAACCCGACCAACCCGACCAACCCGACCGACCCGAAAAACCCGAAAAACCCGAAACACCCGAAACACCCGAAACACCCGAAACACCCGAAACACCCGAAACACCCGACCAACCCGACAAAACCCGATTGACCCGACAAAACCCGATTGACCCGACAAAACCCGATTGACCCGAAAAACCCGAAAAACCCGATATACCCGAACCACATGACAAAAACCTTCAACTGGGGCATCATCGGCCCCGGCAGGATAGCCCACAAATTTGCGCAGGACATCATCCGCACGGAGCATGCCCGGCTGCACGCCGTGGCTTCCCGTACCGGAGAGCGCGCCCGCAGCTTTGCTGCGCAGTACGGAGCCCCTCATTATTTCGGCAGTTATGAAGGCATACTGGGATGCCCGGATCTGGACGCCGTGTACATCGCTACGCCGCACACCAGCCATTGCGAAAACACCCTGATGTGCCTGCGCGCAGGCATTCCCGTCCTTTGCGAAAAACCTTTCGCCATGAACGCCCGGGAGGTGAAGAAGATGATCGCAGCGGCCCGCGAACACGATACCTTTCTCATGGAGGCCCTCTGGACGCGCTTTCTGCCCACGACGCTCAAAGCCCTGGAACTCATCCGGGAAGGGGCGGTTGGGCAGGTGTTGTCCGTCAAAGCTGACTTCGGGTTCAAGGCGGCTTTCGACCCGGAAGGGCGGCTGTACAATCCCGCTTTGGGTGGCGGCTCCCTGCTGGATATCGGCATCTACCCTGTATTCCTGGCGCTGCTGGTACTGGGGAAACCGGACAAAATCAAAGCCATGGCCCGCATTGGCTCTACGGGGGTTGATGAGGAATGCGGCATACTCTTCCAATATGCTGACGGCCGCATGGCCCATCTCCATTCGACAGTGCTGGCCCGCACAAAAACGGAGGCCTTCATCTATGGTGAAGAAGGCGTTATCCACCTGCATACCCGCTGGCACGAACCCACCAGCATGAGCCTGCTCAGGCCCGACGGCCGCCCGCAGGACTTCCGTTTCGACTGGAAGACGAACGGTTATTCCTACGAGGCCCTGGAGGCCATGCGCTGCCTGGCGCAGGGGCTGAAGGAAAGCCCCCTCATGCCCCTGAGCTTCAGCCTGGATCTGATCGAACTGCTGGATGCGATACGCCGGCAGATCGGCCTGGCGTATCCGGGGGAAGCCTAATCCAGGGGGCAGTAGGCAGCGCCATGTCATCGTGGGGGCTATTCCCGGCTCTTTTAACCTTGGCCCTTTAACCCGTCTGTTCATCCGGGTAAACCTTGGCCTGCAAGGCTCTGCCCACAGCCCTACGCCTGCCGGCCCCCGTAGCGCGCTGCTTCCACGCGTTCGTCCCCTTTCTCCCGCCAGCGGAAACGGTGGGCGAAGGGGTTGTCCTTTCCTTCCGCCACATCGGCGATGACCGCTCCGAGTACGGGAGCGAACTTGAATCCGTGGCCGCTGCCGCCGGCGGCTATCACCAGCCCGTCCTTGCCGGGGTGTCGGCAGATGTACAGGTCTCCGTCCCAGGTGTCGCAGTACAGGCAGAGGCGTGCGCCGGCGACAGGGGCTTCAAGAAGTTCAGGCAGGTGGTTGAAGAGGAAATCCTGGAATTTCGGGAAAAAATCTTCCGGGGCCTGGCGCTTTTCGCGGGGGCCGATTTCGATGCCGGGGCCATGGTTTGCGATTTTGACGATGCCATCGGCAGTGGCGGGGAAGCCATACCAGCCGGTGCGGGAGATATCGGACGACCAGCCGGGGAAAACCTCGCCCTGCCAGGGGCCGGGGTCTCTGGGCCGGAGCATATATACCGGATGCCCGGTGGAGCGCATCCTGTCCTGTAATTCGGGCAGAAAAACGGGCGTCCAGGCGCCGGCGGCCAGGATGACGCAGTCGCCGGCGTAAACGTCGTTGTTTTCGGTGAAGATGCCTTTTACCGCGTCGCCGTTCTCCAGGAAGTGCCTGAAGCCTTCCCCTTCGTGCAAAACCACCCCCTCCGCCCGGGCGATCCGCGCCAGCTGGGCCACCACTTCGCCACTTTCGGCCCAGCCGCCCCGGGGGTTGTAATAGCCGTCGGCATAGCGTTTGTGGTTCCACTGTGGAAAGCGCCTGCGGAGCTCTTCCTGCCCGAGGCGCTGCACTTCCAACCCTTTTTCCTTCAACACCCGCATACTTTCCAGTTCCAGGCTGCCCTCCGCGAAGGCTTCATGGGTGAGCAACAGGAAGCCCGTCTGGTGGTACAAGGGGCGGGGCCATTCGCGGTTCCAGCGATCCCAGCCTTCGAATGCCCGCAGCATGAGATCGGTGTAAAAGGCATCCGCCCCGTAATCCGCCCGGATCATTTTGGTGATGTCGGTTGAAGCAGCATCAGGGTGGGGCAGGGGGCCCTGGTCGAACAGGTGCACCTCATGGCCCCGCCGGTTGAGCTCCACAGCCGCCGTAATGCCGAATATGCCGCCGCCGATGATGAGTGTTTTATTTTGCATCGCTGTTCTTTTTTGTTTCCATGTATCCATGCGTGGATACTATCCACGCACCCATGCGTCGATACTATCCACGCACCCACGACTGAAGTCGTGGGTTTGGGCGTTGTAATCTAGGGGCCTCCTCGCGGCTATCCAAGCCGGGGGGCGGGAAAAAGGCTTTTGATTGAATGTTTTGCATTTTAAATAATTGCAGAATAAAATTTTAACAAATCACAAAGAGACAGAATGCGGGTTTTGGTTTTTGTGTTAGTGATTTTTATGTAATGACGTTTTTTTTTGCACGCCTTTCAACTTGGTATCGGAGTTTTTAAAACTTTTGCATCGTTTGGCTATTTTGGTTGTAAACCACTTTTCTCGAAAAGGCCTTATCTTCGGCTTCCGCCCCGTTGGGAATTGTGTTGAAAAACCCAGGCCCGGCGAGGCAAAAGGGTGGCATAAACCATCAAACAAGGCTTCTGTTTACCGATCCTGACATCAAACAGCCGCCCCTTTTCAGCCCTTTCCGATCCAGCCAGATTTCCCTTGCACCCTCCGCGGAGCAAGCGCAAGCTATTCCCGGTTCCTTCCGCCTCTGCGAGCCGGATAAAGGTTTCCGGTAACCTTTCTGTAACCAGAAACCGGCCAGGCTGATCCTGGCAACTGCCGGCATGAGCCGGAAAAAACCATAAACCTGATCAATAATAGATACCGAATACCTATGGACCAAGGCCGCCAAAAACAGCTTCGAAAAGAAGAAACCGATAATGAACCTCCTCAGCAGGGCCTATACGTACCGCAGCTGGAAAAGGATTCCTGCGGCACGGGGCTGATCGCCAACCTGAACGGCATAAAATCGCATCAGCTCATCGAGGACGCTCTGCTGATGCTGACCAATATGGAGCACCGCGGCGCCTGCGGTTGCGAGCCCAACAGCGGCGACGGGGCGGGCATCCTCATCCAGACGCCTCATGAATTTTTTGTAAAAAAATGCCGCGAGAAAGGCTTCGAGCTCCCGGGCTTTGGCGAATACGGGGTAGGCGTCATCTTCTTCCCCGCCGACCGCAACCTGCGCCGGCAGTGCCGCGTGCTCTTCGACGATTACGCCGATGAGCTGGGCTTCGAACTGCTGGGCTACCGCAAGATACCCACCGACAACGAAGACCTGGGCGAGACGGCCGTATCCGTCGAACCGCGCATGGAGCAGGTTTTTGTAAAACCCACCGAAAAGATGGACCGCCGGGCCCTGGAGCGCCGCTTGTATGTGCTGCGCAAATTCGCCACCCACAACATCCACAAGACCTATCCCCAGTCGAGGGATCATTTTTACATCGCTTCCTTCTCCTACAAGACGGTTTTGTACAAAGGCCAGCTGACCACCCACCAGTTGCGCCCCTACTTTCCCGACCTGCACGACGATCTGTGCAAATCGGCCATCGCACTCATCCATAGCCGCTTTTCCACCAATACTGCTCCCAAGTGGAAGCTGGCGCAACCTTTTCGCTATATCGCCCACAATGGCGAGATCAACACCATCACAGGCAACCTGAACTGGTGGATGTCAAAGGAAAAACTCCTGAAATCCACCCTTTTCACCGAAGAAGAACTGGAAAGGCTCAAGCCCATCTGCGGAGAACACCTTTCCGATTCCGGCAATTTCGACAACGTGCTGGAATTCCTGGTGCTCAGCGGCTTCTCCCTGCCGCACGCCCTGATGATGATGATCCCCGAGGCCTGGCAGCACGATGAGCAGATGCCGGCCTATAAAAAAGCTTTTTACGAATACCACAAAACCATCATGGAGCCCTGGGACGGCCCGGCCTCCATTTGCTTCACCGACGGCATACTGGTCGGCGCCACACTCGACCGCAACGGGTTGCGCCCTTCCCGCTGGTGCCTCACCGATGATAATGTGCTGGTGGTGGCCTCCGAAGCCGGCGCCCTGCCCATCGGGCAGTCCAGAATCGTGCAGAAAGGCCGCCTGCAGCCGGGGCGCATCCTCATCGCCGACCTGGATGAAAACCGCATCGTGGGCGACGAAGAACTCAAAGGCATCGTCTGCCGCAACCGCCCCTATGAGGAGTGGCTGCAGCAGCATCGCATTACGCTCGACGCATTGCCCGCCGGGCAGGAACCCGTGCTGGAGTTGGACGAAAAAACCCTCTTCCGCAACCAGCAACTCTTTGGTTTTAGCCGCGAAGACCTGAAAACCCTGCTCGCCCCCATGGCCGAAGCCGGCGAGGAGCCTGTCGGCTCCATGGGCGCCGACACCCCCCTGGCGGCTTTGTCGCATCAGTCGCAGCACCTGGCCAACTACTTCAAACAGTTGTTCGCCCAGGTGACCAACCCGCCCATCGACCCCATCCGGGAGCGCTCCGTGATGTCGCTCAGCGCCATGCTGGGGGGGGCGGGCAACATCCTGGAACTCACCCCTGAGCGGGCGCGCTTCATCCACCTGCCCAGCCCGGTGCTCACCAATGCGGAACTCAGCAGGATCAGGCTCCTGCACCATGCGAATTTCAAATCGGGCGTCATCGACATCGTCTTCAAGGCCGATAGCCAGGAGGGCAGGCTGCAGGCCGCCCTCGGCCACGTTTGCGCAGTGGCGGAAGACCTGGCCCGCAACGGCGTCAACATCCTGCTGTTGTCCGACCGCAATGCGGATCCATACCGGGCGCCCATTCCCTCCCTGCTGGCGGTAGGCGCAGTGCACCACCACCTGATCCGCAAAGGGTTGCGCAGCCTCACTTCCATCGTGGTGGAAGCCGGCGACGTGCGGGAAACCCATCATTTCGCCACCCTGATCGGATACGGCGCCAGCGCCGTCAACCCCTATATGGCTTACGCCACGATCGCCGGCCTGAAAAAGCATGGGGCCTTTGAGAAAGGGCCGAAACTGGAAAAACGCATCAGCCTGTACAATAAGGCCATTGGAAAAGGGCTGCTGAAGATTATGTCCAAGATCGGCATTTCCACCCTCCAGTCCTACCAGGGCGCTCAGATTTTCGAAGCCCTGGGCATCAACAAAGAGGTTGTCGATAAGTGTTTCTACGGCTCTGTTTCCCGGATTCAGGGCCTCGGTTTTGACGACATCGCCCGCGAGGTGCTGGCCCGCCACAGGATGGCCTTCCCCGAGAAGGCCGTGCCGGACGCCCAGCTCGATGTGGGCGGCGTTTACCAGTGGAAGCGCCGCGGCGAAGCGCACCTGTTCAACCCCCAAACCATCCACCTGTTGCAATCCGCCACGCGCAAGGAGGATTACCAGGCATTCAAGAAGTACACCCGGCTGATCAACGAGCAGTCGGAGCAGGCCATGACCCTGCGCGGGCTGCTGGCTTTCCGCAAGGGCGAAAAAATTCCCCTGAAAGAAGTGGAGCCCGCGGAGAACATCATGAAGCGCTTCGCCACCGGCGCCATGTCATTCGGCTCCATCTCCCACGAGGCGCACACTACCCTGGCTATCGCCATGAACCGGATCGGCGCCAAAAGCAACAGTGGGGAGGGTGGGGAGGACGAGATCCGCTTCGCCAGGAAACCCAACGGCGACTGGGAGCGCTCGGCCATCAAGCAGGTAGCCTCCGGGCGCTTCGGCGTCACCAGCCACTACCTGGCCAATGCCGATGAACTGCAGATCAAAATGGCGCAGGGCGCCAAGCCGGGCGAAGGGGGGCAACTGCCGGGCCACAAGGTGGACGACTGGATCGGGCGGGTGCGGCATTCCACGCCGGGCGTGGGGCTTATCTCCCCGCCGCCCCACCACGATATTTACTCCATCGAGGACCTGGCCCAGCTCATCTTCGACCTGAAGAACGCCAACCCCCGGGCGCGGATCAACGTCAAGCTGGTGTCCAAGGCAGGAGTAGGCATCATCGCCTCCGGGGTAGCCAAGGCCCATGCCGACGCCATCCTCATCTCCGGCCATGACGGCGGCACGGGGGCTTCGCCGCTGACCTCCATTCGCCATGCCGGCCTGCCCTGGGAACTGGGCCTGGCGGAAACCCAGCAGACGCTGGTGAAAAACAAACTGCGCGACCGCGTCGTGCTGCAAACCGATGGGCAGATTCGCACCGGCCGCGACCTGGCCATCGCCACCCTGCTCGGCGCCGAGGAGTGGGGCGTCGCCACCGCCGCCCTGGTCGTCGAAGGTTGTATCATGATGCGCAAATGCCACCTCAACACCTGCCCGGTGGGCATCGCCACCCAGGACCCCGAGCTGCGCAAGCGCTTCGACAGCGACCCCGAACACGTCATCACCTTCTTCCGCTTCCTGGCCGAAGACCTGCGTGAGATCATGGCCGAACTGGGGTTCCGAACCGTCACCGAAATGGTGGGAAAGGTGGAAATGCTCAAGCTCAGGCAGAAGATCGGGCACTGGAAATACCGCGGGCTCGACCTGAGCCCTATCCTCTACAAAGAACCCGCCGATGAGTCGGTGGGGCAGTGCAAAATGGTGGAACAGGACCACGGCATCCACAAGGTGCTGGACCGGAAGCTGATCGATTACTCCCGCCTGGCGCTGGAAGAACTGGCGCCCATCAGCAGTACTTTCCCGATACGGAACACCGACCGGGCGGTGGGCGCCATGCTATCCAACGAGATATCCCGCCGCTACGGCGGCGAGGGCTTGCCCGACGGCACGATCCGCTTCCGCTTCCGCGGCTCGGCAGGGCAGAGCTTCGGCGCATTCAGCGCGCCGGGTTTGGAGTTTACCCTCGAGGGCGAAGCCAACGACTACTTCGGAAAAGGCCTGTCAGGCGCCCGCCTCATCGCAGTGCCCGACCGGGAGGCGAAGTTCGTACCCAGTGAAAATATCATCATCGGCAACGTCGCTTTCTACGGGGCAACCTCCGGCGAAGCCTTCATCCACGGCATGGCCGGCGAGCGCTTCTGCGTGCGCAACTCCGGCGTCAAAGCCGTCGTGGAAGGCATCGGCGACCACGGCTGTGAGTACATGACCGGCGGCATCGTCGTGGTGCTCGGCCAAACCGGCAAAAACTTTGCCGCCGGCATGAGCGGGGGCATCGCCTACGCCTTTAATCCGCAAGGGCAATTCGAGAAGCAGGTGAACATGGAAATGGTGGAACTCGACCCCATGGAGGACGAGGATTTCAACCGCCTCAGGGCGCTCATCCGCAGCCACTTCCAGTACACCGCCAGCCCTGTAGCCCTCGGGATACTCGAGGACTGGGACAGGCAAAAGGGCTTCTTTACCAAAGTAATGCCCCGCGACTATAAGGCCGTGCTGGAAAAACGCAAAGCGGAGCAGGTGGCGGTTGAATAGGTAAAACCCTCGGGGTTTTCCAAAACCCTCGGGGTTTTCCAAAACCCCGAGGGTTTGGAATACTATCTTATCTTATAATTTAACCTGTGGGGTTTGGAAAAACCCCACGGGTTAAAAGAAAAAAACATGGCTGACCCAAAAGGATTTCTGAAATACCCCCGAGAGTTGCCGAAGGCGCGCAAGCCGGGGGAACGCATCAAGGACTATAAAGAGATCTACGAAGATTTCAGCAATAAGAAGACCGTCCAGCAGGCCGCGCGCTGCATGGATTGCGGCGTGCCCTTCTGCCATAGCGGGTGCCCGCTGGGCAACATCATTCCGGAGTTCAACGACGCGGTGTACCGGGAAGACTGGCGGCTGGCCATCGACATTCTGAGCAGCACCAACAACTTTCCCGAGTTTACCGGCCGCATCTGCCCGGCGCCCTGCGAAGCGGCCTGCGTGCTGGGCATCAACCAGCCGCCGGTAGCCATCGAGCACATCGAGAAATCGATAGCGGAAGAAGCTTTCCGGAATGGCTACATCCGCCCCAGGCCGCCCGCCATGCGGACGGGCAGGAAAGTGGCCGTTGTCGGTTCCGGGCCAGCGGGGCTGGCTGCTGCCGCTCAGCTCAATAAAGCCGGCCATCTGGTGACGGTATTCGAGCGCAACGACCGCATCGGCGGCTTGCTGCGCTATGGCATTCCCGATTTCAAACTGGAAAAATGGGTGGTGGAGCGCCGCGTGGCCCTCATGGAAGCTGAGGGTGTTCGCTTCCGAACCAGGGCCAATGTCGGGGAAAACGTCAGCCCGCAGGAATTGCTGGAAGAATTCGACGCTATCGTGCTCTGCGGCGGCTCCACCGTGCCCCGCGACATCAATATTCCGGGCCGCGAGCTGAAAGGCGTGCACTTCGCTATGCAGTTCCTGGAACAGAACAACCGCCGCGTCCTGGGAGAGCACATCCCCGCCGAAGAAGCCATTATGGCAAGCGGGAAAAACGTGCTGGTTATCGGCGGCGGCGACACCGGCGCCGACTGCGTGGGCACCTCCATCCGGCACGGCGCCGGCTCGGTCACCCAGATCGAACTGCTGGCCAGGCCGCCGGAACAGCGCGACCCCGCCGCCTGGCCAAACTGGCCCATGATCCTGCGCACCTCATCCAGCCATGAGGAAGGCTGCGAGCGCGAGTGGGCCGTCCTCACCAAGGAATTCATCGGCGATAAAAAGGGCAGGCTCAAAGCAGTCCGGCTCGTTGACATCGAGTGGGCCGCGGACGAAAAAACGGGCCGTTACGGCTTCCAGGAGGTCGAAGGCAGCGAACGGGAACTGCCTTGCGAACTGGCCCTCATCGCCGTGGGCTTCCTGCACCCTCAGTACGAAGGGCTGCTTCAGCAACTGGGGGTCGAAGTGGACGAGCGGGGCAATGTGCGCGGCGAGCGCTATCGCACCAACATCGACAAAATCTTCGCTGCCGGCGATATGCGCCGCGGGCAGTCGCTGGTCGTCTGGGCCATCTCCGAAGGCCGCGAGGCGGCGCGGGCCGTGGACGAATACCTCATGGGCAGCTCGGTGCTGGAGGCGAAGGATGATAGTTTCCTGATGGTGCGCGACGCTTAGCCGGGCGGCCTTATTTTCCCTCGATCTGCGCCCACTCCTCATCAACCATGGCGCGCCCGAGTTTGAACAGGTATCCGTCCATGCTGTGGTCGTCGACGGGGCGGATATTGTCGAAAAAGCCTTTGGAGCTGGCGTCCTCCAGCAGAGCGGCGGGGTTGGCCGAGGCGCAGCTGGAAGCTTTCAGGCATTCCTGCGCTTCCCTCATTTCCTGCATGATGGCCTCCTTTTCCGCTTCATCCAGCGCCTCGAAGTCCATTTCCTGCTCTTCATCTTCGAAAAAGCCTTTGGACTTGGGCATCAGGCTGATGGCGTGGCCTTCGTCGAACAGGCGGGGGCTGCCGCCGAGGTGGTTAAAGCCGAGGATGCGGGGCGGTATGCGGGCCACGATGTCCTTGTTGTTGATATGCAGGAAGGTTTTCTCCTCCAGCAATTCATTGTAAGCCTCCATGAATTCGCGGTTGCCGACGCGGGGAGAACCGTAAACATATACCCCTGCAAGCTGGTAGCCGCTCAGGGCAAGGCGGTGGGCTGCCAGTTGCGCCAGCGCCGCGCCGAGGCTATGGCCGCAGGCGAACAGTTTTTTATCGCCCCCAAGCGCATCCACTGCGGCCTGCAACTGGCTCCATACGCTGTCCAGTGCGCTGTTGAAGCCCCGGTGCACCCGCCCGCGCCCGCCGAAGGCTTCCGTTTTCAGGAAGCGGGCGTCCACCAGTGCGTCGGCTCCGCTGCTCGTGCCCCGGAAGCAGAGGACGAGCTGGCCGCCTTTTCCGGCGACAAAAGCCTGGGTGTCGGTTTTTTCGTTTTCCACCCATCGGAAGCTTTCAAAGCCCCACCGCCGGAGCTGATTTTCCACGAAAGCAGGCCCGAAATAAGCCAGGTGGGAGCAATCCGCCAGGGCCAGGGCATTGGGCATGGCGTGGGCTTCCGCATTTTCATCAAAGCCGAAAGCAAAAGAGGGAAAGGCCTCGTCGCGCCCGTAGCGCAGCCGGTTGGCCGCCGGGCCCAGGCTGCGGAGCGAGCCGGCGGCGCTGCGGCCCGGCAGGATGTTCCATTCCGGGCAGGGCGCCTTTTTCCCGTCCACTTCCAGGCAAAAAGTTCCATCTTCTTCCCTGGCCAACCCGATGTTGAGGCTTTCCGCATATCTGCCGGCCCAGTCAGATACATCGAAGGGATCCTCGCCCTCCGCTTCCGGGATCAGGCCGTCCGTATTGATGATGTAGTGCAGAAAGGCCTGCCCGATGAGTTGTTCCGGCCCTTCACCGCCGGCGGCCGCTTCGCGGAGCCTTCTGCGGAATATGGCCAGGGTCTCCGCAAGTTTGGGGTTGAACCCCCTGATCTGCAGCAGAAACTGTTCCTGGCCGGGCATCAGGGCGAAGGCCCGGCAGATGTTAAAAAAGTCCTCTTGGTGCGGAGGGCGGCCCTTTTCCAGGGCGGAAAGAAATTGCTGGATGGATTCTGGCGCCGGCATGGGTAAAATGGATTATTGTTTCAATAAAGGTACGGTATGGCGGATTTTTCTACAACACTTCCTGCTTCAATGCAGTTACCTTGGGTAAAGAAGAGCTGAAATTTATGAGAAAGATACTTGCATTCGCCCTCATCGCCACAATTATCGCCTGCAGTGCTTCCCGGCAATTGCCTGCAGTCAGGGTGGACGAAAGCTGGAAGGTAAAACTGCTACCGCCTTCCCCGCAGCAGGAGGGCGGCGACCCGGCTGCGGGCTTCGATTACCTCATCTACGGCAGCTACATCGGTTCGGGCATCCCCTACGATTTTTATAAAAACAAAATGAGCAACCAGCCCGACACCGTACTGCGGCGCGGGGGGCTGAACGCCAACGTTGCGTACGCCGCCACCGTATTTGAAGCACCCAACGGCGTGCAGGTCGTCAACGGCAACTGTTTTACCTGCCATGCCGGCAGGATAAACGGCGAGGTAGTCCCGGGCCTGGGCAACAGCTTTTCCGACTACCGGAACAACCTTACCCCCATGTCCAGGCTGATGCGCCTGGGGGTGGGGCTCCAATACAAGAAAACGGATAAAGAGTGGCAGGCTTTTGAGGATTTCTCCAACTACTTCCGCGAAATGGCGCCATACATTCAAACCAACCAGCCCGGCGCCAACCCCGCCTTTCGCCTGGCGGAAGCCTGCATGAACCACCGCAACCCGGCCGACCTGACTTACAGGAAGGAGCCCAATTACGAGATGCCGGCCTACACCGTCGCTACCGATGTGCCGCCCCTGTGGAATGTCAAAAAGAAAAACGCCCTGTACTACAACGGCATCGGGCGGGGCGATTTCACCAAGCTGCTCTTCCAGGCCTCGGTGCTGGGCATTCCCGACAGCGCCGCCGCCCGGCAGGCCATCATTCAGTTCAAAGACGTGCTGGCCTGGCTGAAGGAACTGCAACCGCCTCCCTATCCCGGCCCGGTTGACCGCCCCCTGGCGGCCAAAGGGGAAAGCCTCTTCAACGAACACTGCAGCAATTGCCACGGTGCTTACGGAGAGGAAGAGCGCTATCCCAACAAGCTGGTTTCCCTGGCCGTAGTGAAAACCGACCCCCTGTACGCCAACTACGCCCAAAACTCCGGTATTGTCGATTGGTACAACAGCAGTTGGTTCGCCCAAACCGAGCCCCGTTCCTACTTCGAGCCCGAGCTCGGCTACGTGGCGCCCCCGCTCGACGGCATCTGGGCCAGCGCGCCCTACCTGCACAACGGCTCCGTGCCCACCGTGGAGGCGCTGCTCAACAGCGCTTCGCGCCCCACCTACTGGAGCCGCAGCGGCCGCAGCGATGACTACAACCACCAGGAACTGGGCTGGAACTACGCCCCCCTGGCGGAACCAAAGGGCGAATGGGCTTTCGACACCACCCTGCCCGGCTACAGCAACAAAGGGCATTACTTCGGCGACAAGCTGCCGCAGGAGGAACGCAGGGCGGTGATCGAGTACCTGAAGACGCTTTAGGAACGCGGGCCGCACGCCCGCGCTCCGCTCCCCCGAATTCCCTATCTTTATCCTCAAAACCTGCCGCTATGAAAAAGCCAGCCACCGTCGACAGCTTTCTCCAGGAGCACGAACAATGGCGCGAAACCCTCACCAAACTCCGCGCCCTGCTGCTCGCCTCCGGGCTGGAGGAAACCATCAAATGGGGCCAGCCGGCTTATACCCTGGACGGCAAAAACGTAGCGGGGCTGGGCGCTTTTAAATCCTACGCCGGCATCTGGTTCTTTCAGGGCGGGCTGCTGGAAGACAAATACGGGAAACTGGTGAACGCCCAGGAAGGCAAGACCCAGGCCATGCGGCAGTGGCGCTTTCAGTCCGCTGAGGAGATCGACGAAAAACTGGTGCTGGAGTATATCGCCGAGGCCATGCGTTACCAGCAAGCCGGCAGGGAAGCCAAACCGGCGCCGAACAAACCACTGCTTCTTCCCGAAGAACTAAGCGCGGCTCTGAAAAGCAACACCCAACTGGCGGAGCGCTTCGCTCAACTCAGCCCCGGCAAACAAAGGGAATACGCCGGATACATCGGCGAAGCAAAGCGGGAAGCCACCCGGGCGCAACGCCTGGAGAAGTGCATTCCGCTAATCCTGGAGGGGAAGGGGCTGAATGATAAGTATAAATAACCTCCCATTAGCTTGCACGCCGCAGGCCAGCACGCTCCCATCTCTGCGCCTTTGCGCTTCGACGGTTCGTTACCCCAAAGCCCGGTTTGAAAGATTTGTACTAACGCTTGAAAGATTTGTACTAACCCCCCAACCCCTTTTACCCCTAACTTTATCGCACAATAAGGGGGCAAGTTTTTTTTCATAGCATTTCTTCCCTGAACAACGCCAAGATTTCCCTCCCCGCCCGGGCAGCCTGCTGCTGCCGGGCGGGCCAGGGTTATGGTTTCACCTTTAACCTTTGTACTTATGAAAAACAAACACTTACTACTCATGCTGTTGACATTTTGCCTGTACGGCATAACGTCTAAAGCCCAGAAATGGACGCCACAGGCAGCGGGCATACTGCCGGCAGGCTACGCGATCTATGGGGTTTCCGTTGTTGATGAGAATACGGCCTGGGCAGTGGCCAATGTGGATACGGTTACATACGGGCCGCCCATTCCCCCCGACCATGCGATTAAAGTCCTGAAAACTACGGACGGAGGGCAGTCCTGGTCAGTTTATGATGTAGAAGAAAGCCTGGGCCGCCTGAGTTGGGATGTACAGGGGCTGGATGGCAACACGGCCTGGCTGACAACCCAGGATTACGGCACCGGGCTGGGGCGGGCGCTCTACAAAACGGGAGATGGGGGAGAAACCTGGGAGCAGAAGTTGTTCCACCGGGCCGCCGGCGTTTTTGTTAAGCCATTGTCCGAACAGCACATCTACTGCCAGAACGGCCGTTTTGCGGCCTGGACGCAGGACGGGGGCGACAACTGGGTTTTCGACACCCTGACGGCTTATGCGCCGGATGAGTTCAATATTTTGACTTCGGGAAGCAACATGGCGGCCGCCATAGGGGATACCGTCTGGGTAGGCACCAACAAAGGCAGGGTTTGCCGCGCTACGAACTATGGCCAACATATCGAAATGTTTGACACCGGGCAGGGCGATGATGCGGAGATATACACCATCGCTTTCTCCGACCACCTCAACGGCATGCTCCAAACCTGGAAGCCCGATGGATCGGCACAACTGCTTAAGTCGGCCGACGGCGGAGCTACCTGGCAACTCACTGCCGCCCAGCCACCCGCCAATGGGCTGACATACAACATCTCGGCCGTACCCGGCCTGCGCGGGGTATTTGTGCTTATCAGCGACGGCTACTCGACCAGTATGTCCAATACAGTCAATTCCTTCTATACCACTGATTTCGGGGAGAGCCTCATCCCCTTGCCTGCATTTTCCGGAACCTCTAATGCCATCAGCCTGAGCAGCCTCAGAACCGGCTGGGCGGCCGTAGGTGTAATTGAGGATGATACAACTCCCGCTTTTTACCAATGGGATGGCAGCGATCTGTATGGCCGCCTGTTCGTCAGAGCTTCCGCCACCGGGGGCAATAATGGCCTGAACTGGGCCAATGCATTTACTGATCTGCAGGACGCTCTCAACGTGGCGGATGAAGGCTCGGAAATCTGGGCCGCCGCCGGAACCTACGCCCCCGCCGGCTCGGGCGGCGCTACCGACGCCACCTTCCTCATCGACAAAAACATCCGCCTGCTGGGCGGCTTCGCCGGCGATGAAACCGAAGCGGAGGCCCGCGACCCGGAAGCCAACCCGACGATCCTCTCCGGCGATCTGAACGGGGATGATGTGGCGGATGATTTTGCGGAGAACCGGGGGGATAATGTGCTGCATGTAATCACCATCACCAATGCAGTGGGCAATGAAACTTTGATTGACGGCTTCACTGTGAGCGGCGGGCATGCCGGTGGAGAAAGCTCCCCGGCAACCTTCGGCGGCGGCATGTACAGCGAAGGCGCGCCGGTTGTCCGCAGTTGTGTTTTTACGCAGAATTTCTGCCTTGACCTGGGGGGAGGGCTGATCTTCATCAATACCCCGGAAGGGGAGGCCGCCATGGTGGAAGACTGTGTTTTTGCCGACAACAAAGGCAATGCAGGGGGCGCTGTGTGCCTGCGGTTTACCGCCGCTTCCTTTGTCGATTGCAGTTTTGTGGGCAACGAAGCGAAAGATGAAGGCGCCGCGCCTTTTGAGCAGAATGGCGGCGCTATTCAGACGAGGAACGCCCGCCTTTCCCTGAACCATTGTACGTTCCGGGAAAATAACAGCAAAGGAATAGGTGGTGCGTTTTTATTTTTTGTTGACGCAGATGGAGAGGGTTTTACGCTCCGGATGGACAGTTGTATTCTGGAAAACAACACTGGGAGTTATGGCAGCGCCGTATTTTCCCAAAACTTTGGCAGGGCCACCTCTGTTACACTTGCCCGTTCTACATTTAAAGACAATCAAAGCCTGGGCGCTTATGGTAGTTTGCTGGCCTATAATCAGCTAGCCGGCGCCTACGGCAGTGTTTGGATTGACCAGTGTGTGTTTGAAGGAAACTCCAGCCAGTATGGCAGCGGGGCCATCGACATTGGCTCCGGCCCGGGCGCCGACACCTCGGAATATGCCATAACCAACTGCATTTTCAAGGGGAATTCGGCGGGAACCATCGGAGGCGCCCTCGGGCTTTGGAGCGAATTGAATACCGTAGCCTCCTTCCTGGTTGAAAACTGCCGCTTCGAAGAAAACCAGGCTGCTGAGGAAGCCGGCGCGATTTGGGTGCTCAATGGCAGCGACGCCTTCGAGGCAGTTGTCAGCCGCTGCGCATTTATCAATAATGCCGCTCTAACAGGTTCCGCTATTTCAACGAATAACGAGGATCTGTCCACCTCCTCCAATCCGACAGACGCCAGGCTTTCAATAGAAAACTGCCTGGCCACCGGCAACATCGGCGACAATACCGTTTCCCTTTTGAATTTTCCCAATTCCAGGCTCTTCAACAGTACCCTGGCCGACAACCTCGGCGGAAGCCTTCAACTCGGCGGCCAAAGCGGCCTGGAGCTCCAGAATTCCATCCTGTATAACCCCGGATTCACAGAGTTCATCGACCTGACGGATGACGCCCTCGTCACCTCCCTCGGCGGCAACCTCATCAGCGACAGCAGCCTGGACAACTGGCTAAACAACACCGACCAGCCCACCGCCGACCCCTTGCTGGACGGCGGCTACCAGCCCACGCAAAACAGCCCCGCCATCGACGCCGGCCTGGCCTATGACGTGATGCCCGAATACGACCTGGCCGGCAACAGCCGCCTGCAGGGCAGTTGCATCGACATCGGCGCCTATGAAAGCGCCTTCGAAACCGGCAACGACTGTAAGGTGATCACCGGCCTCGGCGAACCCCTGGCGGAAGAACCGCTCGGGCTGTTCCCCAACCCCGCGAGCAGCTTCCTCAAGGTTGATCTGCCGGTGGCTTCGCCACAGATATTCCAATTGCAGCTGCTCGACGCTCAGGGCAAAACCCTCAACCGGCAGATGATCAGCAGCGGCGAACACCTGGATGTGGAGGCCCTGCCCCCGGGAATGTACTGGATCAGGGCTGCGGTGGATGGCGTAGCCTATACTGGCAAGTTTGTCAAGCTGTAAGCTGGACTTTAGCATTCTAGGCAGCCCTGGTAGCCAAGGAAACCAAGAGGCTAAAGAAAGCGTCCGTTGAATTATTAACATCGCCCTCCAAATAGGAGGTTAAAAATTTCTGATTTCGCCAGATCTGCCTTCGGACAGAG
>CAUJDW010000037.1 GCA_963169455.1 Bacteroidota bacterium
CCCGGCTGAAGAACAGCTAAAAGCTGGGCCATTAGAAAACGGGCCGCGGGGAATATCGGCTTTAGCACAAGGCTTTGGGGGGACAATTTAATCCTGAGAAGGCTCAGTCGGGGCATTTTATTATCAAATTGGGAATCGCTGGAATGCAGTATTGAACGCAGGCAAGTACCTCTTCGCCATCCCCTTCGCCGTTTTCGGCATTTTCCACTTCGCTTTTGCCGAAAACATGAAAGGCTTGGCCTTCGGCAGCTCTATTCTGGTTTACCTGACCGGTGCAGCCCTCATCGCCGCTGCCGTCAGTATGCTGATCGGCAAGCTGGACAAGCTGGCCGCCGTGTTGCTGGCTGTCTTCCTCCTGCTCACCGCCTTCCTGGTTCACCTGGAAGCCGCTCAGGGCGGTGACGCCGGCAACCTGCTCAAGGACATTATGCTGGCCGGAGCTTCGCTGATGTACGCCAAAACGATGGCCAAAGACAATGCCGTGATCGGCTAACTGATTTGTCAACGGATAAAAAAAGCGCTCACGGATTGCTCCGTGAGCGCTTTTTTTATCCGTACTCTTCGTTTCATGAAATTACAACATTTTAACCCGAATTGCCAGGATCAATAACCAATTTGAATAAATTTCGGTTATTCTGAAGCAGAGCGTAACATTCAAAAGTGTTGACCCATGCGATACTTCGCCGAACTGGCCTACAACGGCGCACAATACTTCGGCTGGCAAAACCAGCCGGATAAGGCCAGCGTGCAGGAAACCCTGGAAGGCGCCTTTTCCACCATTCTGGGCGCTCCCATCGAAGTAGTGGGCTGCGGCCGTACCGACACCGGCGTGCACGCCCGGCAGTATTTTATGCACTTCGATTTCGACGGGAAATTCCCCCGGGAGTTCCTGCGCCGCATCAACAAATTCCTGCCGAAAGACATCGCCATATTCCGCATCTTCGAAACCGCCCCTGATGCCCACGCCCGCTTCGACGCCACCCACCGCGCCTACGAATACCACATCGACTTCATCAAAAACCCATTCGCTATCGGTTCGAGTTATTTCTATCCCTTCACCGCCCTCCCCGATGCCGCCAAAATGCAGGAAGCCGCCGGCCTGCTGCTTGATTATGAGGAATTTTACCCCTTCTGCAAAACCAAAACGGACGCCAAAACCATGCGCTGTGCACTGAAACGATCGGAATGGGAAGGCAGCCCGGAAAGTGGGAAAATGATCTTCCACATCGCTTCCGACCGCTTCCTGCGCGGCATGGTGCGGCTTATCGTCGGCATGTGCCTCAATGTGGGCACGGGGAAAGTAAGCCTGGATGAAGTCAGGCAAGCAATGGATCAACAGCAATGGCTGAAAAAAAGCTGGAGCGTCCCGCCGGACGGGCTGTATCTGACGGACATCAGGTATCCTTATTAGGTCTTAAGGTCAGAAGGTTGAAAGGTCAGAAGGGTTGTAAGGCCGCACGTCGCGCGCCAGATGTCATAGGACTAAACAATATAGCCATATAAACAATATAGCCATATATCAATATATCAATATAACAATATAACAATATAACAATATAACAATATAGCAATATAGCCATATAGCCATCCAGCATCAAGGCTTACTGCCCCCCTCCCAGCTCGAAGTCCAGGTACTCCTCCTCGCCGGCGGCATTATCACCATTGGCGTCCTCCCAGTCGGCCGGTTCCTGGATGAGTTGGACGGGGCCGAACTCGGCTTCGAGGGCGCGCTGGATTTCGCGTTTGCGCATCTCGCTCAGTTCGAATTCCGATTTGACGCGGCGCTTGGCGGACTGTATCTTGTAGTCGTCCAGCGTGCCGATTATCCGGTAGTAGAGGTTGAACCAGCCGTTGCGGCGGGAAGCCTTGGGCTGCAGGCTGGGGTCGTGGCGTTTGAATCGGTCGGCCAGCACCTGCCCGGCATTGACCTTGATGTTGTAGCTGATGTCGTTGTCGAAGGAATGTTCTCCACTGATCGTCAGGTTGAGGGCGTTGCTGCGGATGAACATGGCCGGCAGGTAGAGGCGCCGGTTGCGCACCTCCAGGAAGTTCTGCATATCCACGAATTTGATGTGCCGCAGGTCTTTGATATTGACGAAGGAAGAAAAGCTTTCGAGCATTTCAAAGCCGGCCAGCTCTCCGTTGCTGATGCCGAGCCCGGCCAGCACGCGCAATTTGTCCATCAGGAAGTTGCCCTCCTCGTCCCAGAAAGCGAAAATGGCGATCCGGGCGTTGAGGCTGCCTTTGAGGTGTTTATCCGTCAGCACTTCCTGCCCGAAGTTTTCGGATTGGCGGAAAAATTCCGATGCATTGATATTTTCGGCGGCCAGCCTTGCTGCAAGCTGGGGGCGCCCTTCAAAGGTTGTGGCCCCCTCCAGGCGGAATTTCCCCCCCATCGCCTCCATATCGCCTTTTATCGTCATCACATTGTTGTTGAACTCCAGCTTACCAGCGAAGTTCCGCCCTTCGATGAGGTTGTAGTTGAAGTTATCGAAATCAGCATTGAACGAGCCTTTGAGGAAACTGGTGAAGCGTTCGCGGCTTTGGATCTGGGCCGTGCGCAGGGAATCCACGGCCGGCTCGGGCGCCTGGGTTTCCTCCGGGCTCAGGGCGGAGAATTTCATAAGCCGGTCAATGTCCAGTTGCGAAGCGGCCATGCTGGCCTCGAACTCCAGCTCGACGCGCTCGCTGTTGAGGGAGTCGGCGAAGAGGACAGGGATGAGGTTGAAAGCGGCGCCGCGAAAGGTAATGTCGCTGCCGGCGCCTTCCAGGCGGAGGTTCTCCACAGAGAGGCGGTTGCCCTCCAGGCGCATTTCGCCGCGGTCGATGACCAGCTTTTCATCTTCGATGGACAGGCCGGCATCGTCGAACTCCAGTGATCCTCCGGCCTGCACCCGGGCGATGCGGGCCGAACTGCGCATATCTTCGAAGGCGCCTTTGAGGTGCAGGCCTTTGATCTCCACCTCTCCTTCCCCGCCTGTCACCTTCGGGTTGCCCAGCAAACCGTAAGCCGAGGCCAGCGGCAGGACGCCATCGAGGTAGAAATCGACCTGGGGGTTGCCGAAATTGGCTACCTGAAGGCGCATCTCAATCAGTTCGCGGTTGAAATAGGCCGTAAAGTTCTCCAGCGTAAAGGTGGAGGAGCTGTTATTGCGAAACTTCCCGTTGGAGAAGATGGCGTTGAAACGCACATCCTTAAGCGGGGTGGCGAGTTGGGGCCCCGACAGCACGCCGTCCTCCAGCCCGAACTCCACGCGGATTTCCGGGTTTTGCTTTTGGTTGTACTGGCCTTTGGCCATGGCGTTGAAGGCGAATTTCCCGCTGCTGCTAAAGCCTTCCAGCCCTTTGAAATATTCGGCGGGCAGGAGGCTGAGCACCCCTTCCAGCTTGCCGTCCTCGCTGCTGGCAAAGAGGTCGAAATAGGTTCCGCTCTCCCAGCTTTCGATGCTGCCGTCCAGCTTAAATGAACTGTCTTCGACCTGCAGCAGGACGTTCTCCAGTTGGTAGGCCCCTTCCTTCATATTGACCGCTACCCTGGCGTCATAGCTGACCGCCTTTCCGGCGAGGTAACTCAGGCCATCGGCCCTGACGAAACGGGAGAGCAGGCTGGCCTTGCTCCGGAGGGAGAACTGTTCGCTGGAGAATTCCCCGGAAAAGGTGGCGTTCTCCACCAAAACAGAGGCCTCCTGGCGGCTGCGCTTATCCGAATAGGATAGTTCGATATTGCGCAGGCGCGCCTGCTCCAGGGAGATCACGGCAGAGGCCTCCTCTTCTGGCTCTTCGGGTGATTCGCGGAAGATATCATAGTTCGGCTTGCCATCCGGCCCCACTTCGATATTCAGCGCCCCGTCGCTGACAACCACGGAATGCACCTTGATCTTTTGCCCGAACAGGCTGAGCAGGCCGAAGCGCAGGGATACTTCGCGAGCCTCCAGCAGGGCGCCGCCCCGGCTGTCCATCAGGGTGACACCCTGCAGGTTGGCCGCCACATTGGGGAAGGTTCGGATAATGGAGAGCCCGAATCCCCGGATGACGAGCTCTGAAGTGAGTTGCTTGTTGACTTCTTTGGTGATCCGCTGCCCGGCCTGCTTTTGAAAAAGGCTGGTTACCAGGGCCGTTGCGCCTATCAGGACAACCAGGAACAAGAGTAGAATGATGGCCAGGCGCTTGAAGAATTTTCTCATGGGGCTGATGGTTTATCGGAAGGCTAATGTACGAGAATAAACAGGCAATCCGCCCTTCGCCATTGAACGCCGTTGGGAGAATAAATATTTTTCCCATTTTTTTCGAAAAAGCTTGCGCCACACCCCATCAGGGCATATATTTGCACTCGCTATTGAAAAAAGCTAATATCGATTAGCCGAAAAATAGCCCGCCTTCGCAAAAGCTATGGCGGATAGAGGGCGCATAGCTCAGCTGGTTTAGAGCATCCCGACTTTCAGTCGGGAGGGTCGGAGGTTCGATTCCTGCTCTGAGTCAACCGGGCGGATTGCCTTTGTAAAAAAGGGGCGCATAGCTCAGCTGGTTTAGAGCACCTGCCTTACAAGCAGGGGGTCGGAGGTTCGAATCCTTCTGCGCCCACAAATCCTTCAAAGAGGTTGGCTTGCCAATCTCTTTTTTTATTTCCCTAAGCCATGTTCCTCTGCTATATCCTCTTTTCCCCAACCCTTAACCGCTATTACGTTGGCCATTGTGAGGCGCCCCTTGAGCAACGCCTGAAGAAGCATCTGGCAAACCACAAAGGGTTTACCGGGAAAGCTAAGGATTGGGCTGCAGTACATGTGGAAACTTTCGATTCCAAAGAGGCGGCTTATGCTCGCGAGCGGTATATCAAGGCTCAGAAGAGCCGTGCGTATATCGAATCCCTGTGCGCATAGCTCAGCTGGTTTAGAGCATCCCGACTTTCAGTCGGGAGGGTCGGAGGTTCGAATCCTTCTGCGCCCACCCACTGAAAATGAAGGAGTTACGGCATAAAGCCGTAACTCCTTTTTCTTTTTGAGTGAAACATAGGTGAAACAATTCACTGGCTTTGCTTTGGGAAGGCTGAACGTTTCTCCAGTGTCAAAAAAACATTTTGGCCGTTCTTAAACCAGCCTTATTCTTTCAAGCACTCCATTTTCGTACCTATTCAGGAGGGCCACCTGCCCGTATTCATTCCAGGCGTCAGGGGGTGGCTGATCGGTAGCCCAACAGGGTGAGCCACCCTCTGACTGGGCATAGCCGCTGTTTCGCTTCCGTGCTCAGTCAGGGGGTGGCTCGCCTGAATGGAACCTGGTTCAGCCACCCCCTGACGCCAATGGCCCGCGTCCTGGGCCATACTGCAAAGAGGGCTAAACAGTTACCCATTTTCTTTTGGCAACAGAACAGCCGGAATACCCCCGAACAGGACTAAACAGCGATTTCTTAAGGAAAACAGTCCAGGCAGCCCGGCGTCGTCAATGGCGATCAGGCGGTATTCGTATTCGTGTTGGTAGGAAACGGTGGTGTCCGAATAGGCGGATAATGCTCCCGGCGACTGGTTGTCAGCGCCCGAACCTTAAAATACACTTTCTCCGACAGCGTGTTCAGGTTCAATTGGCCTTCAACCCCTGTATCTTAAAGGAATACCCCATCTGGCAAATAAAGCGGATGTTGCCTTCGGTCAGGCCAGCTGCGGCAAGAGAACCGCCGAGAGCGGGAATCTTCCGGAATGGGTACACCGAAAGGCCTGCATTCAGGGAATAGCCATTCCATTCCACGATGGCGTTGCCGCCGCGGAAAACCTGCAGGGCGATGCTTCCGAAAGGGTTGAAACTGCCGCTGGTTTCCAGGTTGAAATCCCGGGTTTGCCGGTAGATGCCGTTTCCGGCGCCAGCTGTGATGAAAAGCAGGCTAAAAGGCTTGTCATATTGGCGGCTCAGAGGAATGATGAAGTTGCTCACCACAAAAAAGGAACGGTTGTTGCGGGGGACAGGGGTTTGAGGCGGGCGCCAGTTCGTTAAACTACGTACCCCCGCTCCGACGAAGATATAGTCATTCACTGCGCGGTTGAGCTGAATATCCAGGGTTCCGGAGCCAAAATTATCGTCCTCCCCCACTTCATTTGAGAGGCCGAAAACGTTGGCGGCAACGACCACGCCGGCTGCTTTCCGGAGGTCTCCCAACCCAAGCGAAACACCTACATTGGCATCCGGGTAAAAGCCTTTTTGCGTGTTGCGGGTGCGGCTTTGAAAGGCAAAACCTCCCGCTACGACCCCAAGGCCGCCGCCATGAGGGGAGGGAATATCGATGGTGACGTTGGCCACCTGGGCGCTGAGGGCGCCCGGAACACTGTGCAACGCACAGGCAAAAAATGCAGCCACTATGCTTATTACACCGGAATAACGCAGCAACAGAGCTTTCATGGCCTTGGGTTTTTATGGCTCATTGGCAATTCAGCCGCCGTGGTGCTGCTGGGGCGGAGGGGGCGGGGGCGGAACAGCAGGCGGAAGCGGGCGGCCGTAATTCACAACTTCCTGAAGCTTGTTATAGGCAAGGCGGTATTTACCGTATGCCCTGGCATAATCCGCAAGGCTCCGCCTGATGGCTTTCTCCTGCTCATCGGCAAGGCCGAATTCCCGGCTAAAACCGCTCACCCAGGTATCGAGCCTTTGGTTCAGTTCTTCCTTGCTTTCCGCGACACCCACGAAAACGGGCGCCACGTGAATCATCCTTTCCAACTGGCGCTGCTGGCTTCTGGATGTATTGCCGGAGGGGCCCCGCCCGGCGGCGGGCTGCGCGCCGAATATCTTTTCAATAGTGGCTACATATTCGCCGCCGGCCGTTTCCAGGCCCTCTCGGGCCTGAATGAAATCCTCGAAAATACCCCGGTGGGAATTCATCAGCCCTTCATAGTCAAGCGGGGAGCCGGACTGGCTGTAGGGCTGGCACCAGAAAAGGGCCATTACTGGAAGGATGAATATGCGTTTCATTTGGCGTGTTGTTAAAGTGTTTGTATGCAGTACTTTAAATTACACCTTTTCCAGTAAATTACCAAATCCGGGTGTGCATAAAATCCTCGCTCAGCTCTTTGAAAACCTCGCGTTTGATGGCGTTGAGCTGCTGGCGGGCCTGTTCCAGGCCTTCGCCGAACAACTCGGCCTGGCTGAGCCCGGAATCCGCTTTGGTATTGTTGGCCGTCTGCCCGTCGAGCGATTGCAGCGCCCGCTGAAGCGCAGGAAGGGTTTCCTGGTAAAAACCGGTCATCCGGCCCAGCAACTGAGCCAGCCGGCCATGATCGGCCGTTTCGCTCGACAAAATGGCCTTGCGGATCATCTTGCAGAAAAAACGGGCTTCTTCCTGATACAGCGACAACTCCTCGCGGTACGTCCTGAGCTTCGCGGAACGGCCTGCCTGCACGTTTTCGGTCTGAATGGTCATAGGGATCGGATTTTGTTGATTGTCTGTTTATAATTAAAAAAGGGATACACTTCTTCGCCGGTTCGGAAGTCATTTAGTGAGGTTCAGCCTGGATATGATTGAAAGCGGTTCTCCCTCAGGGAAATCTGTCCTAAGATACATAATAGCGCCTCCATTTGCAAGGCCCCTCCGCAGCCTTAACAAACTTCAGGCAAAAGGTGGGGGTGGCCGTGGAGAGGGCTAAACCGTTTTTTTGTCAGCTTCTTTCCGTTCCTGCTCTTCATTCTCCCTGACGTGCAGGTCCAGGATATTGCCCATGTGGTAGCAGGTTCGGCAGCGTGGTTCGTAGAGGTCTTTTTCACCCAGTACGAGGGTATCGGAATTGGAAGACAAGCGGTAGGAATGCGTGGCCAGGTTGCCGCAATGTTTGCAGATGGCGTGCACTTTGGTAATGTACTCGGCTACGGCCAGCAGGTTGGGCATGGGGCCGAAGGGGCGCCCGCGGAAGTCCATGTCCAGCCCGGCGACGATGACGCGGATGCCGCGCAGGGCCAGGCGGGTGCACACATCGGGCAGTTCGTCATCGAAAAACTGGGCCTCGTCGATGCCGACGACATTGACCCCATCGCTGAGCTCCAGCAGCTGGGAGGAATGGGCAATGGGCGTGGAAAGGATGTAGTTGGCGTCGTGTGAAACCACCTTGGTGTCGTCGTAGCGGGTGTCCACCCGGGGTTTGAATATTTCCACCCGCTGGTTGGCGATCTTGGCGCGCTTCAGGCGGCGGATCAGTTCCTCGGTCTTTCCGGAAAACATAGCCCCGCAGATCACCTCTATCCAGCCGCTGCGCTGCCCTCTGAAATGTGGTTCCAAAAACATATCCCTGTACTTACATTGTTATTAGATAGAAGCAAGGCCCTGATCGAAAAGGAGGCGCTGTTCGCCTGCAATTTGCAATTTTGTGTCCGAAAGTAAAGTTATTATTTCCTCAGGAAAACGCCAACTCCTTATATTTGCAGTCGCCGGCCCATTCCTAACGGACTGACAATCAAAAGCGAAACAAACAACAAGCCAAGCCGTATGAACCTGAAACAAGCCAATATCCTCCTCGATAAGATCAACGCCCTCCACAAGAGCATGAGCATGGACGAAACCGCCATCGCCTCCATCGAAAAAGACCTGATGCTCTCTTACATCAAACAACTCTACGAGCTGTTTCTGCAGCTGGAGCCAGGCAATGCCCTGCAGGAGAACAAGCCCGGCCTGCCCGAGCAGCCGCTGCAGGCTGCCAAGCGCACCTATAAGCCGCCACGCATCATAGAAATTCCCGATGCACTGAAAAATGTGAACCAGGAACCGCCCTCGCCGATTCCCGGCCCGCCCATGCCCGACCCCGTACCCCGGCCGCAGCCGCAACCCAACCCGGAACCGGACCCGCGGCCGGAACCCCAGCCGATACGGCCCGAAGCGCCGCCCCCGCCGGAAGCCAGGCCGCAGGCCTTCAATGCGGGAAACTCCGCCCCCATCAGCAAGGAAGTAGCCGGGCTCTTCGAATTCAAAGTGGCATCCGACCTGTCGGAAAAATTGAGCGAGCGCCCTGTCAGCGACCTGACCAAGGCGCTCGCCATCAATGACCGCCTGCTCTACATGAACGAGCTGTTCGGAAAAGACCTCAACACCCTCAACGACACCCTCAGCCTGCTCAACAAGTACGACAACATGGACCAGGCCCGCGGCCTGCTGTCCAACCTCGCCGAACAGTACAACTGGGTGGAGGAGGAAAGGCAGGCCATCGCAAGGGACTTTATCAAGCTGGTGCGGAGGCGCTACGTCTGAACCGCTCTTTCTAAGCGATCGTAATATCCTTGTTCAGATAAACATCCTGTATGGCGTTCAGCAGTTCGACGCCATCCTTCATGGGTTTCTGGAAGGCCTTGCGCCCGGAGATCAGCCCCATGCCGCCGGCCCGCTTGTTGATCACGGCCGTCTTGACGGCCTGCGCCAGGTCGTCTTTGCCGGAAGCGCCGCCGGAGTTGATCAGGCCCGCCCGGCCCATGTAGCAATTGGCCACCTGGTATCGGGTCAGGTCGATGGGGTGGTCGCTGGTCAGCTCGGAGTACACCTTGGGGTGGGTCTTGGCAAACTTGATGGCGTTGAATCCGCCGTTGTTTTCCGGCTGCTTCTGCTTGACGATGTCCGCCTCGATGGTCGCCGCCAGGTGGTTGGCCTGCCCGGTGAGGTCGGCCGCAACGTGATAGTCCTTGTCGGCGCTGAATGCCGGGTTGCGCAGGTAAGCCCAGAGCACCGTCACCATGCCCAGCTCGTGGGCGTACTGGAAAGCCTCCGAAATCTCCATGATCTGGCGGCTGCTTTCTTCGGAACCGAAGTAGATGGTCGCTCCCACGGCCACAGCCCCCATGTCAAACGCCTGCTCGATGCTGGCGAAGAGTATCTGGTCGTATTTGTTGGGATACGTCATCAGCTCGTTGTGGTTGATCTTGAGCAGGAAGGGTATCTTATGGGCGTACTTTCTGGAAACCGCCCCGAGAACGCCAAGGGTCGAAGCCACGGCGTTGCAGCCGCCTTCGATGGCCAGTTTGACGATGTTTTCCGGGTCAAAAAAGATCGGGTTCGGTGCGAAAGAAGCGCCGGCAGTGTGCTCGATCCCCTGGTCAACAGGCAGGATGGACACGTAACCCGTGCCGCCGAGGCGGCCCGTGTTGAAGAGCAACTGCATGTTGCGCAACACATTCGGCGAACGGTCGGAACCGAGCATGATGCGGTCGACAAAATCGGGGCCGGGAAGGTGCAGATGCTCCTTTGAAATGGTTTTGCTCTCATGCTCGAGCAGATATTTCGCTTCCGAGCCCAGTAGCGATTCAATCCTGGAAGCCGTATAGGCGATAGCAGACATTCTTGAATGGTTTTATTTAACGAATAAGTTCATCCGGTGGACAGGCGCTAAATGTAAGAACAATCCGCTTTTTTAACCAATGATCAAAATCATCGGCTGATTTTTTATTCTCTCCTCTTCTGCAAAGCGGTTCCATGCTTTTTGATTCTTATATTTGGTTGCCTATTTTTACGATCCTAAGTAGTTGAACACATTGAGCAGAACAATATAACAATCCAACAATATAACCCAAGCTCCAGGAACAAGGCTATTGACGCCGTCTTTCCGAAGCAGTATGAGTTACAATATGTGTCCAACTACTTAAAATGCTTACTTTTAGCTGGAAAATCCAAGTAATTACTATAACTCTTTAACTATTCTGAAACCATGGCAAACATAAACAAGAAAAAAGGCACGATCGGCATCCTGACCGGCGGCGGCGACGTTCCGGGCCTGAACCCCGCCATTCGCGCTATTACGATCCGGGCGTTGCGGGAAGGGTATGATGTCATCGGCCTGCGCCGGGGCTGGGGCGGCGTTATCGACATCATTCGCGACAAAAAAGCGGATAACAGCAACAACTTCCAGTACCTCACCAAAGATATCGTGAACAGAGCCGGCCGCACCGGCGGCACCTTCCTGCACACCTCGCGCACCAGGCCCAGCCACGTGAGCAAAAGCTCCGTCCCGGAACACCTCAAAGACCAGTTCTCCGAGGACATGAACGACCTCACCCCGGAAGTACTGAAAAACCTGGAGTGGCTGGGCATCGACTACCTCATCCCCATCGGCGGCGACGATACCCTCAGCTATGGCGTACACCTCTTCAGCAAAGGCATCAAGGTAGTGGCCATCCCCAAAACGATGGACAACGACGTGCCCGGCACCGACTATTGCATCGGATTCAGCACCTGCGTGACCCGCACCATCTCCATGGCCAACAGCCTGCGCACTGCCGCCGGCTCGCACGAGCGCATCATGGTGCTCGAAGTGTTCGGCCGCTACGCCGGCTTCACGGCCATGCTGCCCACTATGGCCGGCGCCGCCAACCGCTGCGTCATCCCCGAACATCCCTTCGACGTCGAACACCTGACGGAGATCATGGTCGAAGACCGCAATGATAACCCCAGCAAATACGCCATCCTTCTGATTTCCGAAGGGGCCATGTTCAGGGGCGGCGATATGGTGTTCGAAGGGGCGGAAAAAGACGCTTACGGCCACGCCAAGCTGGGCGGCATCGGCGACATGGTGTCGGTCAAACTCAAGGAACTGTCACGCAAGTACAACAAGGGCCAAAAAGTGGATATCATCAACCAGAAACTGGGCTACCTCGTACGCTGCGGCGACCCCGACGCCATCGACTCCATCATCCCCATGGCCTACGGCAACCTCGCCCTCGACCTCATCCTCAACAAGGTTGACGGCAGGCTCGTGGTGCTGAAAAACGGCCGCTACGACAACGTGCCGATCACCGTCGTGACCAGCAGAAAAAAAGTGGTGGACGTCAAGAAATTCTACGATACGGAGCGGATGAGGCCTTTCTATCACAGCTTCGAGATGCAGCCCATGCTCATCATGACCAGTGAAGGATAAGCCTCTTAGGTTCAAGGCTGCCGGCGGCGCTTCCATGGGGCCGCCGGCAGCCGTTGGCCGATGACGGCGCCGGAATTCAACCCATTGCTGCCGGCAATGTTTGTATTATTATAGTCTAAAAGCAGCAAAATGACGATCACGCAGAAATTCCGGGACAGCCTTCAGGCCGCTTTTTATTTCGTGGCAGCTATCTGGCTGATCCAGTTGTTCCAGTTCATTACCGGCATCGATCTCGGAGGCTTCGGCATCCTCCCAAGGGAAGCAGCCGGCTTGCGGGGCATCCTCTTCGCGCCCCTGCTCCACTCCGGCTGGCCCCACCTGCTGGCCAACACCCCGCCGCTTTTTTTCCTGACCATCCTCCTGTTCTTTTTTTATCGCCGCATCGCTATCCGGAGCTTTCTGATGGTCTACCTGCTCACCGGCCTCGCCATGTGGTTGTTTGCCCGCGACGAAATAAGCAGCTCGGGCTTCAGCCACACCGCCGTACACATCGGCGCCAGCGGCGTCATCTACGGGCTGGTTGCCTTTATTTTCTGGACCGGCATCTTCCGGCGCAACCTAAAATCCATCATCCTGGCCCTGATCGTGCTCTTTTACTACGGCAGCATGTTCATCGGCATCCTCCCCGTCCAGGAAGACCCGAATATTTCCTGGGATGGCCACCTCCTGGGCGCCCTGGCGGGCATCTTCACGGCCTTCTGGTTTAAAAACAGCCGGGAAAATGACGAAAACCGCCCCACCTACTCCTGGGAACAGGAACCCGAACCTGAAAAACAATATTTCCTCGAACGCGACGCCTTCGAAAAAACCAAAGCAGAACGCCACCGCGAACGGGAAGCCGGAGGAAATGACTGGTTCTCATCCGGAACATGGTAATGCTTTTTACTCCGGCCGGCTGCTGTGCCGGCCTTTGGCGTGCCGGTGTGCGGCATTCTTACCTTCCAGCCTGCTATGAACCACAAAAGACAATTCAACCACGACAGCCTATATTCCCGCCTTTTTGCCCGCATCTACAACCCGGTGATGCGTAGTACAGAGCTTGCGCACCTGCTGAAAAAAAGGAAAGCCCTTTTGTCGGAAGTGCGGGGCAAAGTGCTGGAAATAGGCGTCGGCACCGGGGCCAACCTCCCTTTATATCCCGCAGAGGCCGAATTGCTGGCCATCGAACCTTCATCTTCCATGTTGAAATATGCCCGGAAACTGTTGGAAAGCGGTTCCGTCCGGGCAAAGGTGCAGCTGATGCAGGCTGGAATCGAGGATGCACAGGTTGCGGAAGCAACGCCGGACGGTGGATACGATTTCATCGTATCCACTCTGGTTCTGTGCACCGTGCCGAACCAGGAGGCCGCCATCAGGCAGATCAGAGCCTGGCTGAAACCGGAAGGCCGGCTGCTGGTGCTGGAACACATTCAGGATGGCCGCCAACCGCACCGCTGGATACAGCGCGCAATCACGCCTGTATGGAAGCACCTCGGCGAGGGCTGCCACCTCGACCGCCCCACCGATAAATTGCTGAAGGAAAACGGCTTCCGCGCCGTGCAGGAACAGTACTTTACGCAATGGCTTCCTTTCTACTGGGCCATCCTGGAGCCGGTACGCCGGTAAAGCCGGGTATGATGCTGCCCGGCTGGGGTAGGCATAAAGCATAGTGCATGGAGCATAGTGGAGCGGGTGAGGGACGAGGTGTGCCCGGGGTAAACCGGGCAACCTGGAACCAGCAGCCTCCTGATGCGCTGCCCCCTGCCCTACCCCATCTTTGACAAGTCTGCCGGAAAAGAGCTGATGCCTGCCGCCTTGAGCTGTTCATTCAGCTTTTTGGCTTCATCAATGGTGCTGAAAGCACCGAGGATGACCTTGTAAACCGTCTTCCCTCCCAGTTCATTGATGTTGACGATGATGGGGTAGCCCGGGAACTGCCGCTGGAATTTTTCAACCTGGATCAGTACGTTGCCGTATTCGGCGTACACGCCGGCCTGCACACCCCATCCTTTGGAGGGCTGCCGTTCAACGGTGAAGCGAAACAGGCCCTGCCCGCTGATAACGGGCTGTTCCACTTCCGCCGGTTGTGGCGTGCCCTTGTCCTTGTCGCGGCGCCGAATGGCCTCGGCTACGGCTTTATCCGCGTTGACGCGGCCGTAACCATACCTGACAGAATGCCCGTTAGTATACTCCGACGGGCTGCCGATCTTATCGGCCGTGGATTGCAGGATTTCCTTGACCTCCCGGGCCGTGAGGTCCGGGTTGGCTGAAAGGATGAGGGCGCAGATGCCGGCCACCAGGGGGGTGGAGCTGGAGGTGCCGCCGAAGTGTTTGTACTGTGGCCCCCGGTCGCGGCCGTCGCGGTAGAATTTAAAGGCGCCGGTTTCCCAGGACAGGCCTTCATCCCAGGAAGCGCGGGCGGCCAGGATGGGCCAGTCGCCATTGGAAGGCGCACAGATGGAAACTTCGCGGCCGCGGTTGGAATAACTGGCGTAGGCGTCCTGGCTCGTCGATGCTCCCACGGCGATCACATCGGGGTGGGCGGCGTAGAAGTTGACGTAATCGAAATCATCGTTGCCGGTGGCGAAGAGTATGATGCAGCCCTTGCCGTTGCGCCCTTTGCGCGCGGCGCGGGCGATGGCCTCTTCCTTGATGGCCCCGAGGTTGAAGTTGGCGTCGGTGGTGCCCCAGCTGCAACTGATGATATCCGCGCCATTTTCCAAACAATAGTCGAACATCTGTTCGGTGGCGCGGTTGCTGAAAGAGGTGCCGCTGACCGGCATGAAAAGGGCGTTGGGGGCGGCCCCCACCATGCCCCGCCCGTTGGCGACGGCCAGGGCCACGCTGGCGCAGGGCGTGCCGTGCGTAAAGCGGGGGTCGCCCATGGAAATATTAGCCGACTGGTTCCAGATATCGAAAGGGCGGTAAACTTTGGTGCGCAGGTCGGGGTGGTTGAGGTCGAAGCCGTTGTCGATGACGGCGACGACGACCCGCTCGGAGCCAAGGCTGCCAAGGCGCTTCCAGGCGTCCACCACCTTGGCGTCGGCGCCTGGCCGGATGCGGTAGCTGAGGCCGGGAATGCTGCCGGAATTCTGCAGGTGCCATTCCTGGCCGATCATATCATCGGAAGGCATGCTGAAGCCGTATTCGTCGAGCAGGGTGTCGAGGTCGGGTTCGGCAAGTTTTACCAGGGAGGCCTGCTGCAGGGCGTTGGCCACTTTCAGGGGGTTGGGCGACTGGGGCGTCACTCTGGCAATTATCCGATCAGGCCCGCGGCGCTCCACCAGCTCCAGCTTGAACTCGTCGAGAACGATCTGCTGCTCTGCCTCGCTGGCCCCCTCGGCGAAGGTGATGAAAATCTCGCCGGTAGCCACCAGCGGTTTGTTGCTGCCTTCGGCAAAATAGACGTGGGTGCCGACTTCCACATCCTCTTCCTGGCGCACCTCATCCAGTTTGGCATCGATATCCCCGCCGTCCTTTTTCAGGGCCACGATGTGGAAACCGCCCAGGTTTTTATGCAGCTCGCTTTCGACGTATTCCTTTTCTTCGACAGGCTTTTCGGTAGCGGGTTTCAGCCCGACCAGAGTCTGGCTCTTTTTCAGGGCAAGCTCGCTTTTCCCACTCCTGACAGTCAGTTTACTCATATAATTGGTTTAGGTGGGTGAATGATGCGGGGAACGCACCCCGGTATCTTCGGTTATGCCGGCCGGCAGTCGGTTTGAGCGCAAGCCGGCTGCCGGTGCGGCCTTTATTCGCAGCGCCATAAATTTTTGCACAAAACCTGCCGCAGCGAAGCATAAATATACATAATCCTGAAATATGCAGGAATTTTGGATGCCAAAGCTTTCGGGCGGGAAGGCGCCCCCCGGAGGGAATAACGAAAAGGCTGGCCGCAGCTATGCCGGCCAGCCTTTTTATGGAGCATGTTTCTGTTCAATGCCTGTTACGCCCGGCGTTCCCGAAGGGAGTCCTCGTACATCTTCTGCAGCTTTTTGCGGGCGAAGAAAATCCGGCTTTTGATGGTGCCGAGCGGGGAGCCGAGCTCCTCGGCGATCTCGTCATACTTAAAGCCTTCGAAGGCCATCATAAACGGCTGACGGAAGTCGTCGGGCAGGGAGTCCACCATTTTCATCAGCTCGTTGTAGGCGACGTTGTTCTCCCCGTCATTGTCCACGGCCTTATCGCTGGAGTTGATGTAGTAGTTGTTGGGCGTCTGGTCAATGATCATGTTGCGGCGCACCTTCTTGCGGTAGTTGTTGATGAAGATGTTCCGCATGATGGTCACCGCCCAGGCTTTGAAATTCGTACCCTGACGGTACTTGTCCGCGTTGGTGATGATTCTCAGGGCAGTGTCCTGAAAGAGGTCTTCCGCATCCACGGCATTGCCCGTCAGTTTCAGGGAAAAGGCCCGGAGTGAACTACTGATCGAATCCAGTTGTTCCTGAATTTGATCCTGAATGGCATATAGCATAGCAGGTGATTTTTAAGATTTCGATGTCCTCCTTGTAATTATTATTTACAAATCTACAGTTTGAACATCATTTTTGCAAATAAAATTTCCCTCCCGGAGTCCATATCTGCGCATAGTGTAGCCGTTTTGACACTCCGATGGCATTCCTGAAAAAAAACGTTAAAAACTTTAACACTCATAAACTTAGCGCTGCTTCAATTGTAATTAATTTAATTGAATTCGTCGGAAGCCCGGCCCGGCCGGCCGAAAAAGTTTGTCCAAAAAGCAGGAAAAAGTATGGATTTGAGCCACCAATACCCATCTCCAATTTACTTGCAGCAGAATCTTCGCCTGCTGCGAAAGCGCCTGAAAATGAGCCAGGAAGAGTTGGCCAGCCGGGTGGGCCTCAACAGGGGCAACATCGCCTCCTACGAAAACGGGACCGCAGAACCCAAAATCTGCAACCTGCTCAAATTGTCCAACCTTTTCCAGGTTTCCATCATCGACCTCACCCAGAAAGACCTCGGCGACGAACGGGCGGCCAGTGAAGCCAATGAAGCCTTCCAGCAGTTCTCCGCCAGCGACCTCGAACTCCTCCAGCAGTACGTACACCGGGCTGAGGAATTGAAGGAAGTAGTGCGCAGCATCTACACCTGCTTCCATTTCCGGGCCCGTTCTATAGAAGACCTCCACGCCAACAAAGAGTTGCACATGGCCGCCATCAAGTTTGAGGAATTGTTCGAAGCATCCCAGGAACTCCTCCACAACCATCAGGCGCTCATCGACTTTATCAAGTGCCATTGCCATAAATAAGGCCGCCAATGGCAAACTGCCTTATTTCGACTCCATTTCCCCAAAAGGCCACCTCAGCGGCCCTTTTTGTCAAATATCTTTCCCATTCATATAACTTTTTTATGAAACTGTCGTAAAAGGGGAAGAACATCATCCAAAAACCGCTGATCCCATGAAAAATCTGACAGTGCTTGCAGCGCTTCTGCTGCCCCTCTCCCTTTTGTCCAAACCACCCGCCCAAAATGCTGTCTTTCTGGAAGCCAGCCTTCAGGATGCCCGCCGGCAGGCTGCCGAGGAAGGCAAATTGCTGTTCATTCACTTCGCCGCCGGCTGGTGCATGCCCTGCCAGTGGATGGAACAGGCCGCGTTCACCGAGCCCGTTCTGGCCGCTTTTCTTGAGGACACTTACCTGGGCCTGCGCGCCGACGTGGATGCCCCCGAATGGCGCGCCATGCAGCAACAGTACGGCATCAAAAAACTGCCCACCATCCTCGCCTTCAACACCCGCGGGCAGTTGCTGGGGCGCCACGAAGGGGCCATGGAAGCCGAAGCCCTGTACGAGCAACTCCAGGCCCACGACCTGCCCGCCAACCGGGCGCTCTGCCTAATTGAAGGGGAAGAAACAACGCTCCTGTCCAGCCCGAAGCCCATCCTCAGGCTCTCGCGCCCGGCGCTGCTGCCCGACGCGCCGCCCGCCCGGCAGGCCGTGCTGCCCTTTCACACCACTGCGCCGCCGCCGGCCAGCCCCGTCCACTACGCCAACCGCCAGCAACCGGCCTTCTTTTCCGTACAGGCCGGGCTGTTCTCCTCCTACGAAAATGCCGTCCGTGAAAGCACTAAACTGGAAATGAAAACCGGCGAAACTGCCCGCCTGGCCCCCGACTCCACCACCGGGCAGGTGGTGTACCGCGTTTATTTCGGCCGCTTCGCCCAACGGGAAGAGGCCCGGAATTTTCTGCAGAAACTGGAGCAGCGGGGTGTCAGCGGCTTCATCAAAGAGCTGCAGGAGTAAATACGGGCGGAAGTTTTATCTTTGGGGCTTTACGGCACGCTGTTTAGCTAACCAACCATCCGCCCCATGCCCAGCCTCCTGATCCGGAACATAGGAACGCTCGTACAGGCAGAGACGGCGCCCCGCCCCTTTGTTGCAGGGGCGGCTATGCAGGAACTGCCCGTCCTGGAAAATGCCTATCTGCTGGCTGAGGCCGGCCGCATAGCCGCTTTCGGCCCCATGGCGCAATGCCCGGAAAGAGCCGATGAAGTGGTGGACGCCGCCGGCCGGATGCTCTTCCCCAGCTGGTGCGACTCCCATACCCACCTGGTCTTTGCAGCCAGCCGGGAAGCCGAGTTCGTGGACAGGATCAAAGGCCTGTCCTACGAGGAGATCGCCCGGCGCGGTGGCGGCATCCTCAATTCCGCCCGCCGCCTGCGGGAAACGCCGCAGGAGGAGCTGTTGCAATCCGCCTATGGCCGGCTCCTGGAAATCCAGGGCTTCGGCTCCGGAGCGGTGGAGATCAAGAGCGGTTACGGCCTGGACGTAGAAAGCGAACTGAAGATGCTGCGGGTGATCCGGAAGCTGCAAAGCCTGACGGACATGCCGGTGCGGGCCACTTTCCTGGGCGCGCATGCCCTGCCGCCGGAATACCGCGACAACCGCGAAGGCTACATCCGCCTGATCATCGATGAAATGCTGCCGCGCATCGCGGCGGAAGGCCTGGCCGACTACATCGACGCCTTCTGTGAAAAGGGCTTTTTCACCGTCGGAGAAACCGCCCGCCTGATCGAGGCCGGCGCCCGCTACGGCCTTAAGGCCAAGGTGCACACCAACCAGTTCAACTGCCTGGGCGGCATACAGGCCTGCGTGGAGCGCGGCGCCCTCTCCGTTGACCACCTCGAAGTCGTCAACGATGAAGAAGTTGAAGTGCTCAAAAGAGGCAACACCATGCCCACCCTGCTCCCTTCCGCGCCCTTTTTCATCGGCGGGCACTATCAGCCGGCCCGCAGGCTGATCGACGCCGGGCTGCCGGTGGCGCTGGCCACCGACTACAATCCCGGCACCACCCCCTCGGGCCGCATGCAGTTCGTGCTGTCGCTGGCCTGCATCAAGTGCCGGATGACACCCGAAGAGGCTATCAACGCCGCTACCCTCAACGGAGCCCGGGCCATGGAGCTGGAAAACACGCACGGGTCTGTCGCCATCGGCAAAGCCGCCAGTTTTTTCCTCACCCGCCCCATACCCTCTGTCGCCTACCTGCCCTACGCCTTCGGCGCCGACCTCGTGGAGCAGGCCTTTATAAATGGAAAACGCGTGGCGGACAAACGCTGAGCCCTCCCCCTTCGTCCTTGTCAAAGGATTTGCCTAATATTACCAGCAAAAAACCTTCTTTGACAAATCATGTGTACGGCGCGTCTTGCGAAAGCCATGCAGCTAAGGAGCACAGGGGGTTCGCATGGCGCACCCCTGCCCGCAGGATTTGACAAAGCATAAAAAACAAGGCATGAAACGACTTCGCCTGGCCCTCTGCCTGCTGTTGAACCTGTTCCTCATGGGAAGCCTTTTGGCCCAGGAGAGCAACGGCCGCGCCGCCCGCATCCGCCTGCTCGACGGAACCGAACTCAGCGGGGCGGTGCTGTCGGAAGACAAAGACAACATCATCATCGAAAGCAGCAGCCTGGGCAAGCTGAACATAGCGCGCAACAAGATCAGCGCACTGGAATATTACTCCAAAAACCCGGGCGCCGGCTGGTTTTCCACCCGCACCGGGGGGCGCAATATTTTCAGCCCGGTTACGGGCTTCGGGCCAGGCAAAGGGGAAGGGTATTACCAGAACTTCATGCTCTTCGCCAACCAGGCCTTTTTCGGCGCCACCCGCCACTTTTCCATAGGCATGGGCGTGGAATTTGCCTCACTGGTGGGCGGTTCTTCCGAATTTCCCAGCATCGCCTTTTACCCCAAATTCACCCTGCCTGTGGTGGAGAACAAGTTCCAGGAGGGGCTGGGCGCCATTGTCAGCAACCTGTCCGAAAACGGCGCCAGCACCTTTGATTTCAGTTGTTATTATGCCGCCCTGACCTATGGCTCCCCCGACAGGCACTTTTCCGTGGGGCTGGCATATACCCATGAAGACGGCGATTTCCAGCCTGCGCCTATCTACATCCTCGGCGGGCAGTACCGCCTCAGCCGCCGCTTTGCCCTGACGAGCGACAACTGGATCGCCGACCCGCTGCAGGGCTCCCTGCTGACATTCGGCGGGCGCATCCTGGGGCAAAAGGCCAGCTGGGACCTCGCTCTGATGGTCGTGGTGGACAACAGCTTTACCTTCGGCGCCGACCTGTATCCGGTACCCCTGCTCGGGGTAACAGTGCCCTTCCGGTAAAATGTCGTAAATTAGCCCCTCTTTTCAACCCAACTTCACCCAATTGATATGAAAGCTTACTGGATCAGCCTGGTTCTGTTGTTGCCCATCACCGTACTCGCCCAGGGGCGTTTGCCGGTGGACACTTCCCTGCACATGGATTTTGAGAAGTACGACCCGCCCTCCACCCTCGTCGTGCCGGAACATCCCCTGAAGCGGGCCCGGTTCCCCTTCATCGACGTCCACAGCCACCACTGGCGCATGGCGGAACAGGACCTTGACAAGCTCGTCCGCGAGATGGACAGCCTCAACATGGGCGTCATCGTCAACCTCAGCGGGCGCGGCGGGCCGGCCCTGAAAGCCATGGTGGAAAACATCAAAAAATACGGCTACGAAAACCGAATCGTCCTGTTCACCAATATCGAACTGCGCAGCATCGACGACCCCGCCTGGCTGGAAAGCACCCTGCAGCAACTGGAGTACGATGTCAGCATCGGTGCACGGGGCCTGAAGATATACAAGAGCCAGGGCATGTCGAATACCGACTCTTCCGGCAACCGCATCCAGGTCAACGACCCCAGGCTCGACCCCGTCTGGGCCAAGTGCGGCGAACTGGGCATTCCCGTCCTCATCCACGCCGCCGACCCCAAATCCTTCTGGGACCCCATGGACGAGCACAACGAACGCTGGCTGGAACTAAAACTCCACCCCGGCCGGAAACGGGACGCCGGCAATCCCGCGCCCTGGGAAACCATCATTGCCGAGCAGCACGACATGTTCCGCAAGCACCCAAAAACTACTTTCATCAACGCCCACTTCGGCTGGTACGCCAACGACCTGGAAAAACTGGGGCAACTGCTGGACGAGATGCCCAATATGTACGTGGAATGCGGCGCCATCATCGCCGAGCTGGGCCGGCAACCCCGGCAGGCGCTAAAGTTTTTCACCCGATACCAGGACCGCGTACTTTTCGGCAAAGACGCCTATCACCCCGAGGAATACCACACCTACTTCCGGGTGTTCGAAACCCTGGACGAGTACTTCCCCTACTACAAGCGCTACCACGCCTTCTGGCGCATGTACGGGCTGGGGTTGCCGGATGAGATCCTGAAGAAGCTGTATTACAAAAACGCCCTCAAAATCATTCCGGGGCTGGACGGGAGCTTGTTTCCGGGGTAACCTAAGCCATCTCCTCCACCTTCAGCAGCCCCCGCCAGCTGAAGAACCACTTCATACAGCGGTGGCCGAAGTCGGGGCTGACGAACATGAGGGGGCAGCCTGCAGGGATGAGGTTTATGCCCCGTTGGGCGGCATACTCCTCAGCGCCCTCCACGTAACTGCCGCGGTCGACGCTGCGGTGTATCCAGGCGTGTTGGATGCCCAGATCGGCGCACTCATTCAGCACTCCGATTGTGGCGCGGGGCGGGGTGCAGAGCACCACGGCCTCCACCCCGCCGGGAATGGCGGCCAGGTTGGGATAACAAGGCACATCGCTGATTTCCTCCGCTTTGGGGTTGACGGCAAAAACTTCATACCCGTTGTTTACCAGCCGCCGGTAGATGAGGTTGGCGGGTTGCTCGCCCTGGCTGGAATAACCCGCAACCGCGATCCGGCGGCAGGCCATGAATTTTTCTACCCTGTCTTTAAATTCCTGATTCATATACCAGTTGTTTTTGATTCGAATGCCTATGCAGACTGCAGAATATTTTTAAACCGCGTTTTGCTGATATAGTGGTCCTCCAGCAATTGCCCGTCTTTGAGCAGGGCAAAAACACCGAAACCCGAAGGAGCTGATTGGGCAATGGCAGCTTCCGTTATTTCTGCTACCTGCAGCCTGATCCCGCGTTCTTCGGCACAGCCCTGCAATTCTTCCACACATTTCTGGTGCCAGGGGCATTGGTTGGCATACAACAGATGCCAGCCCCTAAAGCTTTTCTGACGTACTTCCCAATCCTTCAGGCGGGGAAGCGGCCCTTCCACCAGGGGAAAGTGCATCAGTTCGAAACGCCCCCGCTGGCCCACCGTGCTAAAGCCGTTTTTCAGGAAAATGCCCTTGTTAGTGATCCAGGCGCCATCGCTGCTCATGGCCACCACGCCTGCCCGGCCCTGCGAGCGGGCATCCGCGATGCAATCCTGTATGAGCAGGGAAGCATTTCCCTTACCCTTGTCCTCATTTTTGTAAATGAACATGCAATGAACAAACAAATGATTCGGCGCCTCTACCGGGCGCCAGGCGTGCTCGGCTGCCGTATATTCAATAAAGCCCAGTTGCCTGCCCGCCTCGTCCTGCAGGATTTTCAGGCGCAGGCCTTTGGGGTGCTCCTCCAAAAACCATCGGAGTTTGCTTTCGTAGCCGGGGTTCTTTTTATTTTTGACACAGAACAAGCCGTAGGTGTCGAGGTTCTGAGGGGTAACGGAAATGATTTGCGTCGGGTTAGACATAGGCGGAGATTATGGTTTAAGGATTAAAGGGCTGGCGTAAAACCGTTTTCATTTTTTCAGGCGCCACCTTTCGGAAATCACTCAGGTAAATCTCATGATGCTTCTGAACATGCCCGTCAAAGGCGCCGCCTGATGCCCGGATCAAATCGTGCAGCTTCTGAATGTTCGGCCCCTCTTCCGAAAAAGGCCCGATGTGCATGACCTGAGCGGCAAGGCCTTCGGCATAGGTTTCCAGCCTCGGATGCCCGCATGACGGTGTAATCTTTCCCAATCCTGCACAAAAACCTGGCCTTGCAGGAAACCCCGAACAGGGATGCCGGTATCCTTTTTTTAAATCGGCCTTTTCCATTGGCTAAGAACGGGTTTGAGCTTCCCCGCCGGGCCCGATCGGCATGATGTACTGAATGCGTTTGTTGGCCCTGTCATAGCGTTCCATGACCGCATTGCCCGGGTAACCTTTTTCTTCAACCAGGCGGCTCAATTCCGGATAAACCTTAAAAACACCCAGCATTATGGATGTGGTGTTCCGGTAAGGCAGTTCGGCCACCACGCAGCGCTGTACGGGGTACTCCTTAATTTTATACTTCTGCCCAAGCGCTTCAACCTGGCCCTTATACTGTTCGGGAAGCACGCAGCCCACTTCGCTACGCAGCTGATCTTTCGGCACTTCGCCCGGTTTGTCGTAATAAATGCCGAAACCCACTTCCGCTTCGATATTGTCCTCTTCCTTCAGCCGGCGGTAGAGCTCATCCATCACCGGGCCGACTTTACTGTAATCGCCGATATGCTCCTCGTACACCAGGGTTTCCCCGCCGAATTCCTTTTCTTCGAACTGTACTTTGGCAAACAGGCCGGAATAGCCGAGGTAGCCGGCGATGGCCAGCAGCACCAGGCCGATAATGATCAATGCTTTTTTCATGGCTGGAAGGTTTTGGATGAGAAGTGAATCATTAAAGCCATTTTAAGTAGTTGGACACATCTAGCAAAACAAAATAGCAATCCAACAATATAACCCTCGCCCCAGGAACAATGCTATTGACGCCGTATTTCCGAAGCAGTATGAGTTACAATAAATGTGTCCAACTACTTACAAGGTAGCCGCGGGAAGGGAAAAATTCAATGGCCGAAGGCAGGGGGAAGGGGTGATTTTTGTCAGGGGGCAGCAACTGGCAGAAAGCCCCCCTCAGCGCGAACCAGCTCTTGAACAAAAGCCTCCTCCCGCCTGTTTATCTTTCAATAATTACTGAAAAAAATGAACACCATGAAAAGCGTAATCACCTGCGACATGGAAGGCCGCATCGAGTCCTTCAGCAAAGGCGCGGAGAAGCTCTTTGGATACACGGCCGGAGAAGCCATCGGGAAACTGCGGGTTTCGGCCTTCTCGCCGGGGGAAGTCGTCCTGCAAAACGTGCCGCTTTGGCTGGAAAAGGCCAGCCGGGAAGGCGAATACAGCACCAAAACCGTTTTCGTGCGCAAGGACGGCTCCACCTTCAACGCCCGCATCCGCATCACCCCCACTTTTGCCAGGGGCAAAGGCAGGGGGCAGACGGGGTACTGCGGCGTCACGGAAGCCATCGAAGAAGATGTGCGCGTTCCCATCAGGTGGACGACGAAGCTGGTCAAAGCCCTGGCCATAACGCGCCTGCCCTTCATTTCGGCGGTGGCCATGCCGGCCTTCATCGGAGGCGCTTATGCCTACCATTACGTACTGGATGCCCCGGGCGCTTTCAACTGGCTGCACTTCGCGCTCGCGGTGGCGGGAGTCATCCTCCTGCACCTGGGCAGCAATGTGATGAACGACTATTTCGACGTCAAGGACGGGACGGACGCGGCCAACAATGATTATTTCCTGCAGTTTTCAGGCGGCAGCCGCGCCATCGAGCTGGGGCTTATAACCCTGGAGGGCGCCAAACGCCTGGGCTTGTCGCTGATCGCCGCAGCAGCGCTGATCGGGCTGTTCCTCAGCTGGGCCACCGGCATCACCACGCTGCTCATCGGGCTTACGGGCCTGGCGCTTGGCTACCTGTACACCGCCCCGCCCGTGCGCCTGGTGGCGCGCAAAGGGCTGGGCGAACTGAGCATAACCCTGGCCTTCGGGCCTCTGGTAACCGCCGGGGTGGTGTACGTCCTGACGCAACAGCTCAGCCCCCTGGCCTTCCTCATCGGGCTGCCCGCCGGGCTGCTGACGGCCAACATCCTGCTGATCAACGAATTCCCCGACGCCGCTTCCGACGCCACCACCGGCAAAAACCACCTGGTCGTCACCTTCGGCAAAGAAAAGAGCACCTATATCTATCTCGCCATCCTGCTGGCGGCCTTCCTGGCGCACCTGGCCATCGTATGGCTGCTGCCGGGCGCCAGCACCTGGCTACTGGCCGCCGGCTTCCTGATGCTCGGCGCCGGGCTGCTCATCTTCCGCCACATCCGCCAATACTACGACAGCCGCGAACTGGTGCGCTCCAATAAGAACACCATCGCCCTGAGCGCCCTGACGGGGCTGGCGACGGCAGTGGCGATGATGCTGTAGGGCGGCTCGCCGGCAGCTATCCCAAGCCCAATACCAGCAATTCAGCGAAAATTCGCAAAAAAATCACCCGCCCTCTTTACAAAGAGGCTAAAATCCTTTAAATTGTAGCGAAATTTCGCTAATTATATTCCATTGCCAAAAAAAACGCCCGGAACATGCAAGACATGCTCGTCCAAGCCGATGTACTCAAAGGGGGCGCGTTCCTGATCCAGGATTCGAAGCCGGAAGACACCTTCATTCCCGAAGAGGCCAATGAGGAACAACTGATGATTGCCGATACCGTGCGGGGATTCCTGCACAACGAACTCATGCCCGTCCAGGACAGGCTGGAGGCCCAGGAAAAGGGGCTGTCGGCCAGCCTGCTGGAGAAAATGGCGGAGCTCGGTTTGCTCGGAACCCACATGCCGGAAGCCTATGGCGGGCTGGAACTGGATACCAACACCAACACCCTGATCGGCGACGTGCTGGGGCCTGCCGGGGCCTTTACCGTGTCCTACGCAGTGCAGATCGGCATCGGCATGCTGCCGCTGCTTTACTACGGCACGGAAGAGCAGAAGCAGAAATACCTCACCCGCCTCATCAGCGGAGAGCTCAAAGCTGCTTACTGCCTCACCGAGCCGGGCTCCGGCTCCGACGCCCTGGCGGCCAAAACGCGGGCGGACCTCTCCCCCGACGGCTCGCACTACATCATCAACGGCCAGAAAATGTGGATCTCGAATGCGGGATTCGCCGACATGTTCATCGTTTTCGCGCAGGTGGACGGCAGGCAGTTCACCGGCTTTATCGTCGAGCGCGACAGCGAAGGCCTCTCACTGGGCGCAGAAGAAAAGAAACTGGGCATCCACGGCTCCTCCACCCGGCAGGTGTTTTTTGAAAACGTCAGGGTGCCGAAGGAGAACGTACTGGGCGAGATCGGCAAGGGGCACCTCATCGCCTTCAACGTGCTGAATATCGGGCGCTTCAAACTCTGCGCCCTCTCCATCGGCGGCGCCAAGGACAGGGTGAGCACGGGCATCCGCTACGCCAACGAGCGGGTGCAGTTCAAACAGCCTATCTCCAGCTTCGGGGCCATCCGGCACAAGCTGGCCGAGCAGGCCATCCGGGTCTTTGCGGTGGAAAGCGCCATGTACCGCGTTTCCAACATGATGCAACAGGCCAACAAAGCCCTGATGGCGCAGGGCCAGGGCTTTGCCGAAGCCAAGCTGCAGGCTGCCGAAGAATACGCCATCGAGTGCGCCCTGCTGAAAGTGGCCGGCTCCGAAGCCCTCGACTTTGTCGTCGACGAGCTGGTGCAGATTTTTGGCGGCATGGGGTACTCGGAGGAAGGGCCCGCCGCCCGCGCCTACCGCGACGCCCGCATCAACCGCATCTACGAAGGCACCAACGAGATCAACCGCCTGCTGTCGGTCGATATGCTGCTGCGCCGCGCCATGAAGGGGGCCATCGACCTCACCGGCCCGGCCTGGGCGGTGCAGAAGGAACTGGCTTCCATGCCTTCCTTCGACACGCCGCAGGGGCCCTACGGCAATGAATACAAGGCCGTGAAAAACTTCAAAAAGGCCGTGCTGATGGTGGCCGGCGCCGCCGCCAAAATGCAGATGGACGGGCAACTCAACCTCAAGGAGGAACAGGAGGTGGTGATGAACATCGCCGACATGATGCTCGACGCCCTGGTGGCGGAATCCCTGCTGCTGCGCGTGGAAAAACTGGCCGGCATGGACAGGGAGCACGGACAGGACGTGTATGAGGCCATGCTGCGCGTCTTCATCCACGACGCCAACGCCCGCATCCTGAAAAACGGCTCCGACGCCCTGGCCTCCTTCGCCGAAGGCGACCTGCTGCGCACCCTGCTCATGGGCCTGAAGCGATTCACCAAATACCCCCCGGTAAACGTCAAAGCCGAACGCCGCATAATTGCCAATGTGCTCATCGAGGCGAACGGGTATTGCTTCTGAAGCTTTGGGCTGATGAAATAATAACCTGCTGAGGTTCTTCAAGAAACTTTGCTAGACAATACATCAAGCGCCCCGGGGCAGAAGCCTGCGGGGCTTTTTCTTTGGCCTGCTTCTCAAAGCGTCATAAAAGCCTTACCTTTGCGCTCCTGATTCCATGAAGTTTTTCCCTTACCAAAAACCTACCACTATGTTCGGAGACCTGTTGGGAGATATGCAGGAGCGCCAGAAGGCCATGCGGAAAAAGCTGGCCGGGATCACCGTCGAAGCCGAGGCCGGCGACGGCGCCGTGCGGGTGAAGGCCAACGCCAACCGCGAGATCATCAATATTTCCTTCGACAAGTCCAAACTCGACTGGGAAGACCAGGAGATGGTCGAAGACCTGCTCATCGCCGCCATCAACCACGCCATGGAAAAGGCGGCGGCCAAAGAAGCGGAAGAAGCGCAGAACATCATGAAAGACATGCTGCCCCCGGGCCTGGGGGGATTGGGGAATTTGTTTGGCTGAGGGGGTTCGGGAGAAAAAAATAATAGCGCGGCCGGGGCGTTAAAAGTCTTGGCTTAGCCATATAATATTTTAAAACGCATAAGCAGCATGAGGTTTTTCTTACTGATCGCTTTCTTCGGCCTGGCCGTATGGCCACTTAGCGCGCAAACGACCATCGGGCTGGTGGCTTACTACCCGCTCGACTCCATCTACCGGGATGCTACGGGCAATACCGCGAACACGGGCACGCCCGCCGGCAACCCCTATTTTTCCTGCGGCGCCTTCGGCAATGCCCTGCGGATGAACGGGCAGTCCGACGAGGTCGTCATCCTGGGCGGCCCCGTCAACGATGAATTTGACGATGAGGACATTACCATCAGCCTGTACATCAAACCCACAGGGGGCGACGGCACCCAGTACGTACTTTCCAAGCGCAGCCCCAGCTGCTTCGGGGGCAATGAGTTTTACATCCGCTACGTGCCGGGCTCCCGCACCGTCAACGTCGTCTTCCTGGAAACCCTCGACAAATCGGTGGGTCTGGCCTATACGCTGAACAATACCGCCTGCTGGCAACACATCGCCGTAGTGCGGGAAGGCGGCCGCGTGCGCCTGTTCATCAACGGCGAACTGGTGCAGGTGCGCAGCACCGCCAACCGCCTCGACGTGTTCAATGACGGCGACCTGACCATCGGCAACAGCCGATGCAAAGGGCCGGCGGAGCGGGGCTTCAACGGGCTGATCGACGACCTGCGCATCTACAACCGCGCCCTGAGCGAAAAGGATGTCCGGGAACTCTATTTCCGCCCCGACCAGATCGAGCGGACGAGCCAGGTGCTCAACGTATTCCTGGGCAATTCGGTCGATATAAGCCTGACCAACACCTGCGCCACCAGTTTCTCCTGGAGCCCCACGGCCGGCCTTTCCGACCCGGCCGCGGCGGAGCCAAGCATAACGCCCACGGAAAAAGGTGAAATCCTTTACACGATATCCATGCGGGACACCGTCAGCACCTGCGTGGCCCGCGATTCCATCCTGCTCAACGTGATCGACCCCGATGACCTGGACTGCAACGCCATTTTCCTGCCCAGCGCTTTCACCCCCAACGGCGACGGGCTCAACGAAGACTTCGGCATCAGCAACCCCTACGCCGTCCAGGAATTGCTCGCCTTCGACATCTTCGACCGATGGGGCAACAAGGTCTTTTCCACCACCGACCCCTTCCAGCGCTGGGACGGCAGCTACCGCGGGCAGGCCGTCAACCCCGGAGTGATGAAATACGTCCTCCTGCTCAGGTGCGACGGAGAAGAAAAAGTCCTGACGGGCACATTGTCTATCCTCCGATAAACTGCAAAAACTATAAAGTGATGAAAACCAGAAACCTGCTGCCTGTAGTGCTGACGCTTTTTCTGTTCGGCGCCTGCACGCCCAAGATCAGCGAGGAAACGGCCAAAACCGAGCAGGCGGAACAGCCCGCTCCGCCCCCTCCTCCAAAGGAGGAAGTGAAACTCAGCCCCTGCCCGAAATTCAGCGACGCCCCCTTCCCGGAAGAAGCCTCCGATAACTACGTCCTGTACCGCGACTTCCTGAAAGTGGGCGACTGGAACCGGGCCTTCCAGCTCTGGCAAAAAGTTTACGCCGTAGCTCCCGCCGCCGACGGCCAGCGCAATACTGTTTACGCCGACGGCATCCGCTTCTACGAGTACTTCATCTCTCAATCCACCGACTCCCTTCAGAAAGAAGCCTATGTGGATACGATCTTCATGATCTATGACGAGATCGACCGCTGTTATCCGGAAGGGGGCTACATCCTGGCCCGCAAGGCCTTCGACTTCTACTACAAGTACCCGCAACGGTCGACCCCCAAAAAGACTTACGAGCTGTTCAAACAATCCATCGATATGGACGGGCTGAACACCCACGATTTTGTACTCAACCCCTTCTCGGCCCTGCTGACCGACCTGTACGGATCGGGTGAGATCGGAAAGGAAGAGGCGTTTAAATACCAGAATATCGTCAGGGATGTGCTGGCCAAGGGCCTGAAAGAATGCAAAGGCAAAGCCTGCGACCGCTGGAACATCATCGCCGAATATGCGCCGGTGCGGCTGGAATATTTCGAAACCGTCGAAGGTTTCTACCCCTGCAGTTATTACATGGACAAATACTACCCCGAATTTCTGGAAAACCCGGAGGATTGCGACATCGTGCGCGAGGTGTACAGCCGCCTGAAGTGGGGCGGGTGCTCCGAATCCGATGAAAAATTCCGCGAGCTGATCCGCATCGGCAACCAGAACTGCCGCCCCGAGCCGGGCCCGGCGGAGATCGCCTACCAGTTGCTGAAGGAGGCGAAGTATTCGGAGTCCATCTCCGCTTTTGAAAGGGCTATCGAAGAGGAAAAGGATGCTGAAAAGAAAAGCAACTATGCGCTGACGGTGGCCAAGATATACCAGGTGCACCTGCGCAATTTCCCCCGCGCCCGCACATGGGCCCTGCGTGCTGCTGACATGCGCGGCGGCTGGGGCGAACCCTACATGCTCATCGCCCGCCTCTATGCCTCCAGCGGCCCGCTCTGCGGCCCGGGCACCGGCTGGGACAGCCAGATCGTCACCTGGCCCGCCATCGACATGTGGAACCGCGCCAAGTCCGTTGACCCCAGTGTTGCCGCCGAGGCCAACAAATGGATTGCCCGCTACAGCCAGTATATGCCCAACCGCGAAGACGTCTTTATCCGCACCCTCAAGGCAGGCGACCGTTACTTTGTGCCCTGCTGGATACAGGAGTGGACCACCATCCGCACTGCGGACTGAGTGGCGCTGCGCCGGGGCCGCTCAGCGATCCCGGCGCAGCAGGCCCGCTTTCCGTTATAAAATCAGGCAGATCATGAGCAATCTCCTAAAGGATGTCTATTCACCCGAATTCTATGGCCATTTTACCGAAGTGATGCAGGAGGTGATCCCCGCTTTCGACGGCAGGCGTTTCACGCAGATGGTTTTCGACGAAACCTGGCCTGAGCGGGAGTTGAAAGACAGGATGCGGCACACCAGCAGGGTGCTGCACCACTTTCTGCCCCGGCCGTTCCCCGAGGCGGTTCCGGCCATGCTTCAGGCCATTGCCCTGCTGCGGAAGAACAAGATGAAAAACTTTGGTTTTGCCTGCATGTTTTTTCCGGACTATATCGAAAACTTCGGGCTGGAACACTACGAAAGCGCCGTGCGGGCCATGGAACAGATAACGCACTTCGCCAGTTGCGAATTCGCCGTGCGGCCCTTTATCCTGAAATACGGAAACCGGATGATGGATCAGATGCTGGCCTGGTCGAAACACGAAGACCCGCACGTCAGGCGGCTGTCGAGCGAGGGCTGCCGGCCGAGGCTGCCCTGGGCCATGGCCCTGCCGGCCCTCAAAAAGGACCCCAGGCCCATACTGCCCATTCTGGAAAACCTGAAGGACGACCCCTCCGAGTTTGTACGCCGAAGCGTGGCCAACAACCTCAACGACATTTCCAAGGACAACCCCGACATCGCCCTGTCCATTTTCCGGGAGTGGATCGGCCAAAGCCCGGAAACCGGCCGGATCGTCAAACACGCCTGCCGCACCCTGCTCAAGCAGGGGCGGCCTGAAGCTATTGAACTCTTCGGCTACAGCGGGCTGGCGCACATCAGGGCGCACAATTTCCGCATACACACGCCTGAGGTGAGGGTAGGAGAAAGCCTCTCCTTTTCCTTTGAGCTGGAAAATACCGGCAGCGCTCCTGCCTCCGTTCGCCTGGAGTACGGCCTGTATTACCGCAAAGCCAACGGGCTGTTATCCAGAAAGGTATTCAAGATCAGCGAGCGGGAATATGCGCCGCAAACGCGCAGCGCGATAGAGCGCAGGCAGAGCTTCCGGCCCATTACCACCCGCAACTTCTACCCCGGAAAGCACGAACTGTCCCTCATTATCAACGGGGAGGAAGTGGAAAAGCAAAGCTTTATGCTGTTGCAGTGAAATACTGCGGCGGTAAAACAAACGGCATACCGGCGCCCCGAACTCATTCCTGCATTTTCTCCCCGTAGCTGAGGTCGCCGGCGTCGCCCAGGCCGGGCACGATATAGGCCTTGGCGGTCAGCTCCTCATCCAGAGCGCCCATCCAGATGCTGGCGTCGGGGAAGACGCGTTTCATGTGTTCCAGGCCCGCGGCGGAGGCGACGGCCGTGGCGAAATGGATCCGGGCCGGTTCGCCCAGCTCCGTCAGCGCATTGGCCACCAATGCCATAGACGAACCGGTGGCCAGCATGGCGTCGCAGATGATCAGCACGGACCCCTCTACGCTGGGGCTGGAGATATATTCCATGTGGATGTCGAAGGTGCCGTCTTTGTGATGGCGGCGATAGGCCGAAACGAAGGCGTTGCCGGCGTAGTCAAAATAGTTGAGCATGCCCTGATGCATCGGCAGGCCGGCCCGGAGGATGGTAGCCAGAACGATGCGCTGGGAAGGCACCTTCACTTTCGCTATCCCAAGGGGTGTTTCCACCTCTTTTTCAGTATATTCCAATTCCTTGCTGATCTCGTAGGCCAGGATTTCTCCCAGGCGCTCCAGGTTGCGCCGGAACCGCATGCTGTCCTGCTGGGCCTTCACATCCCGCAGTTCGGCGATGAAGCGGTTGGCTATCGAGTTTTGTTCACTGAGATTGACGATCATATCACTTTCCTTTATCGCGCGTAAGATACTATCTTTTCGTATACTTCCCCCCAGCCGCGCCAGTCATGATGTTCAGAAAAAGAACTATTGTGCCAGAGGGTGCAGAACTCCCCCCCCACGGCCCGCACGGCATCCGACAAACTGCGAAGGTGGCTCAGCGCCTGGGCGGGTTCCATGCTCAGGTACTGGCGCAGGCTGACGTCCATGGCGGCAAAGGGGTGGATCGTGAGGGGTTCTGTTTTTTCTTTTTCCAGGTTGTACCAGGGGAAAGGCGTGGCCAGGCCGGCGCGAAAGCCTGTAGCATCCGCGAAACCCATGGTATAGTCGTGCCGGATGCCCGCCTGAAGGAGCCTGTCGTAGGTTTGCGGAAAGCGGATCATGAGGAAATGCTGCCGGCTGTTGCGCACGGGGCTGCCCGTGATGGCTTCGAGGCGCCGCACTTCCTTTTCCAGTTGGCCCGGCGAATGGTTGGAGCGAAAAGAAGGGTGAATGCCCACTTCGGCCTCCTGAGCGACGGCCCGGATAAGCGCGCGGAATGCCGGCACGGTATGGCGGATGCCCGTATCGTATTTGCCGTAGTCGCCAAGCAGGAAAAAAAAGGCAGGAGCCAGTTGGTGCTCCTGGTGTAGCCGGCTCAGATAGCTGAAGGTAAAGAAGGGGTCTTCGCGCCGCCCGGCCAGCACGGCCAGGCGCTGACGCGCCGCTGCCCATTGCCCGCCCAGCAGCCCGCGCAGGCTGGCGAGCAAAATGCGCCACAAGGGGCGGTGGCGGTAAGCCCAGGCCATATCCACATCGATGGTCGGGCGGAAGCGATAGGCGGGCTTGCGGATGTGCAGCCCGGGAAAGCGCTGCTCCAGCAAGGCGCCCAGGCGCAGGGCCCACTGGTTGGCCAGGGGCAGGCACAGAAAACCATGCTTGTGCGCAAGGCTTTCGGATGCCGGGAACCTGCCCAGCGCGTCCGGTTGAAAAGGCAGGTATTCCTCGTAACGGCTGGCCAGGAAGAAAGCCAGGGCGGGCAGGTCGAAGGGCAGGGCCGCCCCCGGGCCTGGCTGCCGGAAGAATGCCGGCATCCCATCGGCCCGGAAAACATCCGGCTCGATGGTCCGTATTCCGCGCTCGCGGAGCAACGGCCCGGCCGGCAACCAGATTTCTCCCTCCGCGACCGGCTGGCCGCTGTAGTTGAGCCGCGGGCCCGGAGCATGACAGTAGGCAGCACTGTCGGTAATCAACTGGTATTCCACGGCCAGGGCCGATTCAAAGAGCAGCCGGAAGGCGTATTCCACCCGGGGTGTGAGCAATGGCGTGTAAACCAGCAGGCGCATTTCAAGCAGGAGTTGTCCCTTTAGCCCATAAGATAAGAGTTATCCCGGGCCTAAAATGGAGCGGCGTGAAAAAAAAATGCCTAATTTTATAAATATATAAATTGAAAACCCATGTCTAATCAAAAACAAACGGGCCTTGGGGAGGTCAGCGCCATCCGCGACATCCTGATGGGCGAGCAGATGGCGGAGTACGACCAGCGCTTCCAGCAGGCGGAAATCAGGGCCGACGCCATGGAGCAGGCTTTCATTCAGAAACTCGCAGAACTGGAAAAACGGCAGGCCGACGCCCTGCAGGCCTTCCGGGAAGAAACCGAAAAACGCCTGGCCCGGCTCGAACAGCAACTGGCCGCGCGCGCCGGCGAACTGGAAGACAAGATCAGAACCGTCAGCGATACCGACCGGGTGAAACTGGGCCAGATGCTCAGCGAACTGGGCCGGCAACTGTCGGGCGATGGTTTGTAACCCTTTGTTGGACCAAAAGCTCCGCCGACACATGCTGCGCACCGGCCCTCCACAAAACGAACAAGCCCTGCTGGACGAAATCAGGGACATCCTGCTGCGCAAAGACCGGGATGCCCTGCGGCGCCTGGAAGGCATCCTGGAGCGGCGCGAGCTGTTGTCCGAACGCGTCGTGCCGATCATCGAGGAGCAACTGGAGCAGTTTAAGGAACACTTCCCCTACGCCTACCGGCAGGCCGTCGAACGCCTCATCGAGCGCAAACTCAGGGAATCTCAGGAGGATCTGCTCAACCTGATCTACCCCATCCTGGGAAAGATGATCCGCAGATACGTCGCCCAGCAGTTGCAGGCCCTGCGGGAAAACGTTGAAGCCCAGCTCAGGCAAAGCTTTCTGGGCCGGCTCCGCGCCCGCTTCTCGGGGCTGCGCGAAAGCGACCTGCTCATCAGCCAGGCCGCGGGGCTGCGCGTGGAAGAAGCCTACGTCATCGCCCAGCATTCCGGGCTCCTGCTGGGCAGCGCCTCCCTCCACCCCACCATCGACAAGGAACTCATCGCCGGCATGCTGACGGCTATCAAATCCTTCGCCGTCGATGCCTTTCAAAGAGGCGATGCCGAGCTGGAAATGGTCAATTACGGGGATTACCAGATACTGATCCAGGATTTTTACTCTTTCTACATCGCCCTGGCCGTCAACGGAGCACTCACGGCAGGAGAAAAAGAGAAATTGTCCGAACAGATATTTAACTTCGCCAACCGGGAGCTTTCCCGCAAGATAGACCCGGATGACCCGGCCATCCACCTTCATTTACAGGAGAAACTACGTTCGTACTTCATCGAAAAACCGCTTGCATGATCAGTAGGAAAGTGCTCATCACCGGAAGCTTTGCCGTTGGAAAAACATCTCTATTCAACCGATTCATTCACAACACCTTCAGCGAGCGCTACCTCACCACCATCGGCGTGAAGGTGGATAAGAAGGAGGTCACCGTCGGCGGCCGGGAAATTTCGCTGGTGCTCTGGGACATCGCCGGAGAGGTGTCCCAGGAAAAAGTGCCGCGCACTTATTTCCTCGGCGCCAGCGCCGTGATCTACATTTTTGACCTGAGCCGCCCCAATACGCTGAACAACATGGAAGCCGACCTGCGGATCATCCAGGCTACCCTGCCCGGCTGCCTGGTCCGGGTTGTCGGCAATAAAAAAGACCTGCTCGGTGAAGACGAACTGCTCATCTTGAAAAGGCAGGCGCCCGAAGCATGCCTGTTCACCAGCGCCAAGACCGGCGAGAACGTCGAATCGCTTTTCCTCGACATCGGAACCGAACTGCTGGAACAAAGAGAATAAGATTGGCCCAAAACCTCATTCCCAAAAACAACAAACACCGAAAACACCCAGAACACTATGACCACTCAAGTTTTACTGATCTCCCAATCGGGTTTTATCCTGAAATCTGCGGGAAATCTCCTGCCGGGGCATTGGCTGCTGCACAACTGCGCCAGGAAAACCTTCCCTCTGGTTGAAAGCATCTGGCCGGAGTTGCAGGGCCTTCGGCCGGAAAGCCCGGGCCTGCAGCTGGAATGCGTCGCCCAGCCGCATCCCCTCCTCCTGGGGTTTTACAGTTTTTCCTTCCGGCAGACGGGAGGCCCGCATAAACACCTGGAACTATCCATCCACTGCCGGACCCGGCAGGCCATCCGATACAGAAGAAGGGCCCAGCAGCGAAACGAGTCCGAACTCTAAGCTGGACTTTAGCATTTTGCTGTGGGCCAGAGGCTGCCTGGTTTCGAGGCTGCCTTGGCGTCCTTAGTATTAAAAAAATATGATGAGAACCCCTCAGGAGTGAGTAAATTTGAAGTAACCACACTTGAAATTTATGATCA
>CAUJDW010000038.1 GCA_963169455.1 Bacteroidota bacterium
TGATCATAAATTTCAAGTGTGGTTACTTCAAATTTACTCACTCCTGAGGGGTTCTCATCATATTTTTTTAATACTAAGGACGCCAAGGCAGCCTCGAAACCAGGCAGCCTCTGGCCCACAGCAAAATGCTAAAGTCCAGCTAAGAGCATGTTTCAAAACCCCTTAACCCATCTCAATATATAAAAAAATGAAGCACCTTGCCCTGTTTCTCCTGGCCCTGAGTTCCTCCTTCCTGCTTTCCGCCCAGATCGTTTTCCCCGGCGACCTCAACAACGACGGCACGGCCAACCACCTCGACCTGCTGCCGCTGGGAGTGGCCTACGGGCAGGAAGGGCCGCCCAGGCCGGAGGCCAGCCTCGAATGGTTTCAGCAGCCCAACTTCCCCTGGGCCGGCTTCCTGCCGGTGAGCGGCGTCAACCTGGGGTTCGTCGACGCCGATGGCAACGGCTTCATCGACAGCCTCGACCTCGACGCCATCGCCCTGAATTACGATAGCCTGCAATTCTCGTCCCTCCCCCCGCCGCAGCCTTATATCCTCTCCGATACTTTCCCGGTAGAGGAACTGCCCGAACTGGCCATCCGCTTCGACCGGGATACCGCCGGCCCCGGTGAAACCATCAACCTGATCATCGATTACATCGTGCCCAACCCGGATGCCTTCCCGCCCACCGCCGCGCCACTGGCCATTGCGTTCACCCTGGAATACGCCGACACGCTGCTGGCGGAAGAACAAACCCTGATCGAACCTGACACCGGCCCCGGCGATCTGATGTTCGTGGCGGCCACCTCCAATTCTGTCGGCTTCTGGCGCTCGCCTTCCCCGGGGCAGATCGAGTTTGCCGCCTCCGGCAGGGGCCTGCCGGCACTGGCAGGCAGCCGTACGCTGGCCAAGATGATCATCGTCATGGAAGACATGATCCTGCTGTCGCAGCCCCTCGATATCATGATAAAAGGCCCACTGCTCATCAATACGGCCGAACAGGTGATCGCACTGAAAACCGCTGTTGCACCGCTGTGGATCACCGGGCAGGCCCCTGAACCTTCCCTTCCGGCAAAGGTGCAGGTGTTTCCCAACCCAACTTCCGGTTTGCTCCAGATACAACTGCCCCAACCGGCCCCGGCGGAGTACACCCTGTTCTCCTACACCGGCCAATGCCAGGCGCAGGGTTCACTGGCCTTTGGCAACCGCTGGGAACTGAACCTGTCAGGGTATGCTCCCGGGCTTTATTTCCTGCAGATCAGAACACCGCAGGGCGTAGAGGTTGTGCGGGTGGCGGTTTGGTAGGGCCGGGCTGCCATCAGGGCTGGAATTACCCGTGGCGCGCAAATTTATTTGCGCCGCCGGAACTGTTCAGCACGCCTGCGTGCTGAACAGGGCAATCGCATTTAACTTTTTTTCCATCAAATGCCAGCATGCGCATCCCGCTGGGAAGCCAGGTTAAGCCGCCAGACGGCTCAAAGTCGCCAGGCGGCCAGGCCAGGAGGCGCCCACCAGTCATAATCCGGGCGCCAACTTGTTTTAAATGCGATTGCCCTGCGTGCTGAATAGCTTCGCGCCGCCGGAAATTGTTTCAGAACGTAACTAATTAAGTGGAACTCGGGCCTGTGGCCTGCGAAGTGATAACCGAAGAGCCTTTGGAGAGGCTTTACCTATGTCGCGACAGGCCCGAGTTCCAAATAATGCCGCCGGGGAATTCCAAATAATTACTTCAAGGCTACGTATTCCCAGCCTGGAATATCATACGCCGGCGCGGCAACATGCCGAACGTGCGCAGGCCTCGCAGGCTGTCGCCTTATTCCGAAACCTCCTTTTTTTTGTACGAAATCTATTCTTGCTCAATTAATTGATAATCAGCAACTTAAAAAATACCCCTATTTTCCGCCTCCCCCTTCTCTCCCCCTTTTTTCCCCTGATTCCCGCCGACAACTGTACTTGAAGGCCCTGCTTTTCAGGCTTAATCTTGTGGTATCAATCGCGCTGAAGCGCCATTCCATCACAGAAAAACAACAGCCATGAAAGCACGTACTTTTTTCTCCCGGACAATGATCCTGGCCTTTCTGCTGGCCGCACTTTGCAGCAGTTTCGCCTCTGCGCAGAACAACCAGAACAAGCGCAACTGGACATTTACCAACGGCGCCGGGCGCGCCGCCAACGACCTGCACATCGAGCTGGCAGTGGGCACGGTTCCTGTGAATATCGTTACCAACCCTGCCGACGGCATCCGCCGCGCCGGAGGGGTGTTCTCCGAATTCCCGGAAGCCGGTTCCCCCTCCCACCACGATTATGCCGGCGGGACGGTAGCTGCCGGCGGCAGCGTCACCCTTCAATTCAAGGAAAACACCCGCCCCCGCCGCTGGTGGTGGACCTGGAACGGCGAGCGCATCGGCGACATTCAGGGCCCGAATTCCCGGGACCTGGCCTATGTCCTTCCCATGGAAGAATGGAGAGATATGCTTCCTGCCCGGCCGGCCGGCTCCGGCCGCACGACGGGGCGGATCGGCGTCTTAAGCGTCACCAACACCACCGATCAGCCGCTGGCTGTAACGGTAGGGCCCTGTTTTATCCCTTCTGACAAAAAACACCAGAGTTATGTGGTGACGGAGTCTGCCCCCGTCCCTATCGCAGCGGGCGAAACGGCAAGTATTCCGCTTCAGGGCTACTGCGCCGACATTTTCACCAGCCCCGTGCCTGCAGGCGCTCCGCTGCCGCCCGTGTCCGAATGGATCACTGCCGGCGAAAGCCTGCCTCTCCCCACGCCCGGCGGCGCCCTTGCGCCGGAAAGCGGATGGAAACCCAATCCCAACAACACCGGCGGCGCCACTTTCCCCGGCACGGATATTCCATTCCCCTACACCATTGACAGCCACAAGCACCCCGCCGCCTTCGGTTCCATCGCCATGGACGCCCTGGACAGGATCTCCAGCGCGTATGACGAACTGCAGGGCTCCATTCAGACCCCTTTCAGCGGGAACCCGGAGAAGGAACGGGAAACCGTCATCCAGCAAACCTTCTGGATATACACGGCCAGCCTAACGGGGCGGGATTACAAAGTGGAGGACTTCGCCCGCAATGCGTATGCGCAGTTTGCCTCGGCCGCCGGCAAGGATGAGGAAGATGTTTCGGAGGAAGAAAAGGAAAAACTGCAGGACGGGGTCGATTTATTCTGGAGCAGCTTCCAGGCCACGGGCGCCGAGGCCAAGGTGCTGGCCGGCGAGGACAAAGAGATCGATTACGACGATATCGAAAAAGCGGAAGACCTGCCCAAACCCATCCGCCCCGCTTACGACCGCTACGCCGCCGAACGGGCGCTGAACCCCAAAATGACGCATGAAGAAGCCATGAAAAAGGCATTCAGCAGCAAGGAGGCGCGCAACAAGTGGAGCGATACTTTCAGAAAGATATATGGCAAATAAGTGTCCTCTTTAGCATCCTGAAGTGTCCCGATGCTGGCAGGAGGATGAAGGCCTTCCCGCTCTGAAAACGCCACTGGAAAGTGAAATCCAGTCCTTTGACCCGGATTTATCCTGCCCGTAAATGATCTTTGGCAAATCGGCCGCCCCCTGCTGCTATGGCCGCCCAGGCGGCCGATTTCCTGTCACTCCAAAAATGTAAACATCATGAAAAACATCATAATCACAACCGCCCTGTTCCTTCTGGCCATGTTTTCCAGCCCCGCCTTGATGCCGGCCCAGGAAACCGCCGACGCCCTGCAATCTGCCGCCGAAGCGGCCTACGACCGCGGCTACACCGCTGAAAAACCGGCCGATCAGGCCAAAGCCTTTGACGAAGCCGCCGGGCTCTTTGAAAAAGCAGCGAAAGCCTACCGCGCCGAAGGCCGGGAAGAGCAGGCCAAAAGCGCCGAACACATGGCCGGGCTGGCCCGGCAGAACGCCGAACACCGCCGGAAGATGGCGGAAAATGCCTTCTTCGGCCCTCTGGGCGGGCTCACCGGGCCGGGCTACAAACTGTACAGCCCGCCCCGGGCGCAGGTTTACCTCTTGCCCGAGGCGGGGGCCATTTACTCAAAAGGAGACGGCTTGAGCAGCTACGATGGAGGCGGCATTGAACAGCTCCACCAATCAATTTACAGCGACCCGGCCCTGCTGGAACAGCTTTTTAATAAGCTGGGCGGAGAATTTTTCATCGGAACCTTCTCCGCACCGGCTACCCTCGGAGATTTCCGGCAGGAGCGGGGGCTGTACAAAGGCATCAGCGGCGGGTTGCTGCTTTCTCCCCGCTGGCAGGTGGAAGGCAGCCTGGGTTTCCATCAAAGCCGCATCACGGCCCGCTTCCCTCTTACGGCCTTCTCGCCTGAAACCTACGAACCATACAGCCTGGAGGGCAAGGTAAGCACGGAAACCAGGCATACAGAGGCCGGGCTGGGCGCCGCATACAATTTTGCCGCCGGCGCCCTCCGGCCTTTTGCCGGGCTGGGGCTGCACTACTCAGCCGCCCGCCCGGGCGCAACCCAGGCGCATATCGCGGGCGTAGCTATAGATATGGAGCAGCAGGAAGCTTTCCATGCTTTCAGCCCTTATTTGTCGGGCGGGCTTTCCTGGAAAGCCGCCGGCCCGCTCCTGCTGCGGGTTTCCGGAAAGGCCTTCGCCGCCAAAAGCGCGCCCTCGGAAAAAAACAGCCTGAGGGGTATGCTGGCCATCGGCCTGGGGCTGTTGCTCTAAAAACACAAAGGGAGGCGGCCTGACCAGGGAGCCCCTCCCTCTTTAAAAGGCTTGCTACCCCTGATCTAAGCTTTTCGTTCATGAACATTCAGAACGTTTACTTCATCGCTGGTAGCCAGGGTGACTACCAGATCGCCTTTTTCTCCTGTGACACTGCCCCCTTCCCCCATTTTTATGATCATGGTTTTGAAGCCAGCGCTTTTCAGCTCGTTGTTATAATCGTCCAGAATTCCCTTGCCAAGCTTTTCAAAGTAAACGCTCCAGGCCTTCAACTGGGGGTTATCCGTTTGCGTAACCCGGATTATCTGAACATCTCCTTCAATGCGTGGTACTCCTGCGGGGAAATCATCCGGCCAGGACCTGGCGCTCTCATCGATGACCGATTTTGTGCCTTCCGTTTCGATTGTAATTTTTTCCCCATCCTTTTCAAGGTTAACATCCTTTCCCGTTGCGGATTCCAGAACGGCTTCTGTAACTGATTCGGCGGCTTTGTCCGATTCCCGTTTGCAGGCCGAAAAAGCTGCCAGCCCGGCTGCAAGCAGCAACCCGGCCAAGGTGATGATCCTAAAGCTTTTCATATTGAAATGGATTTTAAACGCCCTTTCGCAGAAAAGCATCTTAGCGCCAAAACCATAAAAAAACAATGACTTTGATCATGCCATCGCCGCCACCACCGCCCGCACCCCTTCTTCATAGGGCGTGGGGTCGAAATTAAAGCGCCGTTCAAATTTACCGCTGTCGAAAACGTAGTCGCGGTCGTACTGGTAGATCATTTCCACGAATTCTTTCATGACGGGCATAAACAGGCTGAGGATGCGCAGCAGGAACGGCCCCACCACCATGTAGTCCGGCTTTACCCCCATTTCGCGGGCGAAGGCCGTGATGAACTGCCGGCCCGTCCAGGCCGGAGCGGCGGTGGGCAGGTGCCAGGCCTGGTTGAAGGCGTCGGGCGTATTGCCCAGGATGGCGGTGGCTCTGGCAGCATCGGGCGTATAGGTAAAGGAGTGCTTTTTATCGACACTGGCGAACCAGTTGGCCTTTTTGCCCTGCCGGAAATTTTTGGGAACCATTTCCTGCAGGACGCTGCTTCGGACGCCCGGGCCATAGAAGTCGGCAGCGCGGGCGATGAGCGCCGTCAGCCTGCCGGCCTCTGTTTCATCCATGATCATTTGCACCAACTGGGCGCGAATCCGGCCCTTCTGGCTGGAAGGCTTGATGGGCGTCTCCTCCGTCATGTGCCCGAGGTATTGGTTGTCATACATGTACATGTTGTCGAAAAACACCAGCCTGGCGCTGTGTTTTTCACAGGCCATGATGACGTTGCGCATCAGCGGGGGCCAGTCCTGGCGCCATACCCTGAGCTTGTATTCCAAACCTATGAGGAGGTAAACCACCTCTGAGCCGGCCACGGCCGCATCCACCTGCAGGGGGTCCGTCAGGTCAGCAGGGAAAAGCTCATCGCCGTCATTGACTTTTTTCGGATTGCGGCCAACGAGCCGGATGTGGGAGGTGTAGGCTTTTAATTCCCTGGCGAGATCAACGCCAATGGCGCCGCCGGCGCCAAGAATGGTTTGCATGAGTATAAGGTTTTGGATCAGGGCGGCTAAGGTACGAAAAAGCTTAGACCTCACACCCTGCAACCCTCTAACGTGAAACATGTAACCCGGCCGGGGGAAGAACCCCAGAGCCTTAGCTGATATCCCGGATGTCATTCAACACCAGGTCGTAGGCCGTGCCGAATTTGAAATCGTCGATGAAAGAGAGCAGGGCGAAATTGATCTTGTTGATCCGCACCTGGGCATCCTTATCGTCGATGAGTGACAGTTTGTGCCGGAACTCCAGGTCGTTGAGGTCGGCGAAAATCACCGATATCCCGTTGGCCATTTCCGCATCCGCGGCATGCCGGAGGAGCAGTTCCATGGCCGCTTTGGCCTTTCCCTTCCCGACCATTTGCTTGAGCGCATCTCTGGCCTCCCGGGCTTTTAGCTCCTGGTTATCAAGGATTTCTTTCGACTTTTCCGGCATCCCCAGGAACAGGGATTCCAGTTTTTTAAAAACCGAAGGCCGGATATAAGACAACATGCCGAGTATCTCTGCGGACTCCTCGGGAGAGGCCAACTGGTCGAGGGCGTAGGAATATTCGGTGAGCTGGCTATTGGTGATAGCTGCTTTTTTTTCGGAAAGCAGAAAGCGCCCCACGCGGTTGAGGTAGGCCTGGAAGGTTTCATCCTGCGGGCTCCCGGGCTGAAGGGGCAGTTTTTTGGCCAGCATGGCCCTCAACACTTCCTTGAGGCACTCTTTTTCCGTGTGGATGCGGCTGAGGTTGACCCGCAGCCCCCTGGCGAGGTCGTCATTGCCGGCCCCGCCGGGATTGTGGGCCACCCAGGTTTTTATCTTCTGGTTGTTCCGGAAAAAATCGGAATAATACATCTGCGTTACGCCGTCTTCCGGGCCTTCGAGGCGGATGGAGCGCTCGTTGAGGAAATAGGGCTTCTCCGCCTCATTGGAACCGACGAACATCATGGGCTCCCCGGCGTTAACCCACCACTTCTGAAAACCTGGAAAAGAAGCCGGGGTGCTGGCTTCCAGATAGCGGCGCGCCAGGGCCGGGCCGGCCTCAATGACAGCCAGCTCCGCCTGTTTGTTGTTGCGCCTGACCAAGACGGGATGTTCCATCAGAATCGCAATCGCTTTCTGCATGAGGTTCCTTTCCTCAAGGGGGCCCGGCTCCCCTTCGCTGTAGGTATTGTACAAAAAAGTGACTTCCGCCCGCCCGGAAATGCCGCCGTCCAGAAAAACGCGCTTGAGCAGGTGAAAATCTGAGATCATGAAGTTTTCATCCAGCCATACGCGGCGATCCAGCCCTTTCACGGTAATGGCTCTGGAGGCGTCGCAATAGAGGCTCTCGCCGAGCCACCCCTCTCCTTTGAAACCCTTTTTGCGATGGCGCACGGCGCCGAAGAACTTCATGAAATCCCGGCCAGGGCGGGGCAACGGCCAGGGCGGGCTGGGCAGCCGCGGCGGGTTGTTGTCGATGAGGGGGCGGAGGTCGCAAATGGGAAAAACAAAAGACAGGATATTCGCTCTCATAGCCCTGAAATTTGGGCCCCCAGCCGGTCATACGGCTGGGGGCGGCACTGCAAGTGCCGTGATGCACCTTTGCAGGTAAAAAGGAAACCTGCCATCCTAAGTGACAGCATTTCCTCGTTGCGCAACTTGGGTTTAGTATAAGCTTTTTTCCAATTCGGACAGGTGATTTTTGTCACCCCCCCAACTGGAGTACTGCACACTGGAATGCTGGCCCGACTCCGCCCTGTGGCTTCGGGCAGGTAAAAGTACTGACCCGACCTTCCGGCCTTCCGGCCTTCCAACCTTCTTACCCCCCTCCCAGCCTCCGTTGCTGGCAGATATCGAGGTATTCCGGCGAATCCCAGGCGGTGGCGCGTTCGATCAGGAGGGGGTGTGGCTGGCGTTTGGCGTCCTTGCCGATGATGGCCTTATAGGGGGGCGCGCCCTCCCGTTTTCCTGCCCCCCATTTGGAGCAAACCCTTTCCTCGAAGAACTGGATCTGGAAATCGTCGGGCCGGAGGCCATAGCGCCCCAGTTGTTCCAGGTAGAGGATAGCGATGTCGAGGGCGGCGTTTTGCCGGTCCTGTTCCACGAGGTATTGGTGAAAGGCCTCGGAATACTTTTTTTTCAGCCCATCATCCTCGCCGTTGGCGTCGATCAGGTAGAGGGCTTCCATCAGCCTGCCGATGTTTTCGCGCACGGCCGGGCGGGCGCCGGCCAGGGGCAGGGCTTTGAGCTTGTCCAGCAGCAGGGCGGCCAGAGGTTCGTCCACTTCGGCGGGGATGCCGGCCAGGGCCCTGAGGAAAAGGCTCATGCGCTTCTCGGCGCCGGTTTTGCTCAGGTACTGGGCCAGGATGGCGTCGGCCGCTCCTTTATCCACCTTCAGGCGGCCGCGGGCCGAGAGCAGGAATTTCAGGTGGGCCTCGGCCACGGCGCCGGTGCCGATGAACTTCTGCTGCATGGTTTCGGCCGGGGCGGCCAGCGACAGGTCGCCGGGCTGGTAATCTTCCAGTTGCACTTCCCGGCACAGGTTGTCCAGGTAGGCGCAGAAGGCCCAGATGGCGCCGAGCTGGCGGGCGTACAGAGGCTTGTTGACATCCACATTGCCGCCGTAGCCGTCGGCCAGTTCGCGGTAGCTGTCATTGATGAAGCGCGCCAGGGTGTCTTTTACCAGGCCGTAGCCGCGTTTGCTGAGGGCTTCCATCTCCCGGTTCAGCGGTTCCCGGAAGGGGTTATCCGCAGAGAAGGCATCCCCTTCCAGTTGGGACAGGCGGATGAGCACCGGCCGCAGCATGGCCGTGCTGAGGGGGTCCGTCACGCCGGTGAGGTTGTTCCTGTCCTTGAATACGCCATCGGCAAACAGGATGTCCGACTCCTGCCCACCCCCTTCTGTATTGGTGTTGCGGATGAAGGCCAGTATTCTGCAGAAGCATTCCACCTTTTCCGCTTCGCATTTGCGGATCATCTCGGAAAGGGTGTAGGTGTTCTGCCCTCCTCCGAAGCGGTAACAGCCGACGAAGGAGGCGTCGAGCTGGTATTGCTTTTCCCGGGGGCGGGCGGCGCCGGCATCCCACAGGCCCTGGAAAGGCAGCCTGCTGTCGGGCAGGCTGGCCACTTCAAACAGAGAAGCCGGATAGGCCTGCTGTGCCTGCGCCCCCCGGATGGAATACCGCAGTTCGTCGAGGTCTTTCCAGTAAGCTTTTTTATTTTTCACCAACAGGTACTTGCCCGAAGCCGGGTCGGGGGCAAACGGAACGATGGCCTCGTTGCCGCTGTCGAGGCTGACGGGGAACAGCAGCCAGAGGAAGAGGTAGCCCGCCAGGCCCGTCCCCCCCAGCAGCAGGCCCGCCAGCAGGCGGCTGTTGAGCAGGCGGATGGTGTCGCGCTGGAAATAGAACTCGGAAGCGTTGAAAAAATCCTTGGCGGCCCGCAGGGAGGAGAAAATATTCTTCAGCTCGGGCAGGTTGACGCCGAGGAAAACGGCGATGAAGGTCAGAATGAGGCTGCCGGGAAAGGAAGGCAGCAATTGGTTGTAAACGTCGTTGTTCTGGCTGGCCCAGAGGTTCAGGATCAGGATGAGCAGGGCGAACAGGGCCAGGTTCAGAAAAAAGGTGATGCGGGCGCTGCGCCTGAGGTGGATATCGGCCAGGGCGTACTGCCCGTCCTCGGCCGTGTCGGCCAGGCTGGCGGTGAGCAGGAAGGGGATGATGGTTTCAGCGCCGTTTTCGGAAAGGAATTTAAATTCCAGCCGGGAGCTCAGCTTTCTGTCAGCCAGGTCGGCCAGCCCCTCCGGCAACTTGCCGGCCCGCAGGCTGAAAGCGTTTCGGGTATTGGGCGCGAGGGGGAGGCGTTGCAGTTCCTGGCCTCCGGCGCCCAGCATCTCCGGCTCCGCGAGGTTTTTTCCCGCAATGGAAAGGCCGATGGACTCCAGTGAAATGCCCGTTTCACGCTCGCTGGTGTACAGGGCGATGGGGATCTGCAACTCCAGGCCCGTCGCTCTTTTGGCCAGCAGGGCGCGGCCGACACCGGATACCTCAATGCGCATTGGGTTGGGGTTTTGCCATATAATTCCAGGCAATTTACGGAAAATTTAGAATAAGGTTTCTCCCGGCAACAACTGCGCCTGGCCGAGGCGGTTTCTCCAGCGTATGAAAGGCGCCGCCTTTGCCACCAGCTTCGGCAGGAAGCATTCATCGGGATGAAGAACAACGGGCCAGCCTTTTGTGCCGGAGCATTGTATTGCTATAACCCGTTTTTTGTCAACTTAAACAACAGCTCCGTCCCCATCCCGCTGATCGCCATTCGTTCCTTGCGGTCCTGCAGGATTCGCCTGCTCCAGTCCACCAGCCCGCCGTCGGCGATGTCGTAGGCAGCGCCGCCGACGGAGATATACACCTTGAAGCGCAGGCCCCTGTAGTATTCGTTTTCGGCCTGCCGCATTTCAAGGTATTGGAAGCGGATTTCCGGCCAATGGCTGCTGAGGCTGCCGAACAGCGCGCGTTGCCATTCCCCGCCTTCCCCGTCTCCCGGCATGGCCGATACGTCCACCCGCATATCCGCGGAAGTTATGCCCAACTGGCGGGTGAGCACATCCAGGTAAAAAGCCAGGTGTTTTTTCAGGTTTTCCCTCTCAAAACCATAGGCCCCGCTATCTCTTCCACCGCTAACCAGGCTGAAAACCTTGAAGTGGGGGGTGAAGCCGGGAAAATCGAACACCTGCGTGCGCACGTGGCGGTGCGTGGAGCACAGATGGATGGCATCCCTGTTATTCCTACCCTGCCGGCGGTGGCAGATCTCCAGGGCCATCACGTTGGTGATGTCGGCCACCACCTCCGTCCCCCGCAGCGCGCTCATCACCTTGTTCTGATCGACGGCAGCCATGGCCGAGCAGGTTCCCAGGGGGCAGAGAGGAGAAAACTCCAGCAGCTCGAAGCCCTGTGCGGCGGCATTTTTTAACAGCTCCAGCTCAAAGGCGAGGAATTCTGCGAACCCGGTTGCCACCGGCCCGGCATACTTGTTGGACCGGTAGTCGCGCAGCAGTTGGGAAGGGGGCATGGCCTCCGTTCTCTTTCGGAAAACTTCCAGCAGCAGCGAGGTCAGCTCCGAGTTCTTCAGCCGGTGGGCCAGAGAACCCAGCAAGTCTTTGGAGTCGATTTTGGAAAGTATGGTGGGAAGGATTTTGTTGGGCATGGGTGGGTGTACTATTGTTATATTGTTATATTGCTATATTGCTATATTGCTATATTGCTATATTGCTATATTGCTATATTGCTATATTGCTATATTGTTATATTGATATATTGTTATATTGCTATATTGCTATGCGAATCCAGGGCTAAATGCAGAGGGAATTCCTTTGTTGTTAAGCTGGAAGTACCAAGCCTTGGCCCGATTGGGCCAATATCTTTGTAGAATCGGCCCAATCGGCCTGGTTCCCGGCCCGCAGGGCTGGTATCTGATCCCGAGTTTGGGCGCAATACCTTGAAGATAGCGGCCCGCTGGGCCGCGGACAATGCCGTTTTGCCATTTTCTACAAAGGAAACGGCCCCCTGGACCGTTTCCAAGGGCATTTAGCTCTGGATTCACATATTGCTATATTGTCATATTGCTATATTGTCATATTGCTATATTGCTATATTGCTATATTGTCATATTGCTATATTGCTATATTGTCACATTGCCATATAGCACTAT
>CAUJDW010000039.1 GCA_963169455.1 Bacteroidota bacterium
TATAACAATATAACAATATAACAATATAACAATATAACAATATAACAATATAACAATATAACAATATAACAATATAACAATATAACAATATAACCCCAGCCCCAGGAACAATGCTATTGACGCCGTATTTCCGAAGCAGTATGAGTTACGATAATAAGTCCAACTACTTATTTTGTTGAAGGTGCTTCGCGAGGTGTTTTACAGGGAGGATTCACGGAGAAGGCGGAGAGTTCACAGGGCCAAACCCTTGGATATCAGGGGGGGCGGGTATCTCCGGTTCAAAAAACCAGGTTTGGGGAGTAGCCTGTTGGGTGTATTGCTGCGATATCGCAGGACGGGGTGGCGGCGGTCCGTGATTTTGGTCACCCCTGAACAGGGCTTTAAGCCGTACTTTTGGCTGCAACAATTCATTTGAAAAGAGCGATGGAATACTGGGAAATATTCATCAAAGGCTACAGGGGGTATGCCAGGTATTTCTGGCATGAAGTAACCCATCCCGGCTGGCACAACTATTTCTACTGGCTGATCCTGGTGTCGGCTTTTTTCCTCGCGCTGGAATGGCTGAAGCCCTGGCGCAGAGAGCAGCCCCGGTTCCGGAAGGATTTCTGGCTGGACTTTTTTTACATGTTCTTCAATTTCTTCCTCTTCTCCCTGATCATTTACAATGCCGCGTCGGATGTGGTGGTCAATTTTTTCAACAGCATCATCAAGGCGGTTTTCAGTTTTGACCTGCAGGCTTCCAACCCCCTGCGCGCTGCGCCCATGTGGGTAGTCCTGATCGTCGGCTTTTTCGTTCGCGATTTTATCCAATGGTGGACGCACCGCCTGCTGCACCGGGCTCCGGCCCTGTGGGAATTCCACAAAGTGCACCACTCGGTGGAGCAGATGGGCTTTGCCGCCCACCTGCGCTACCACTGGATGGAGACGGTGGTTTACCGGACTATTGAGTACATTCCGCTTGCCCTGCTGGGGATCGGGCTGTATGACTTCTTCATCATCCACATCTTCACCCTGGCCATCGGGCATTACAACCACTCCAATATTTCCGTGCCGGGTTATGTGACGGGGGGCGTGGTGGGCCTGCTCATAGGCATTGCTATCGCCACAGGAGGGTTTGAGATCAGGCTGCTGGAAAATCCCGGGCTGCTGCAACAGGCAGGGGTGGTGCTGGCAGGGGCTGCCGTCGGCAGCCTGTTGCTGGGGCCCTTCATGAAAAAGATTTTCAACAGCCCCGAGATGCACATCTGGCATCATGTCCATGACCTGCCCGAAGGGCATCCGCACGGCATCAATTTCGGCATCAGCCTGGCATTGTGGGATTATCTTTTCGGCACTGCCGTTATTCCCCATAATGGCCGGGATATCAGACTGGGCTTTCCCGGCATGGAAAAATTCCCCCACAGCTTCCTGGGCCAGGTGTTGTATGGATTCCGCCGCCGGCAGTAGCGCAGGCTTTTGCCCGCACCATTTCATCCTTTTTTCATAACCCCCTACGGCAAATGCATATACAACGCCACCTGTTTTTTTTCCTGCTGTTCATACTGCTTCTCGCCGGTGCGTGCCGGCAGTTCTCTCCTTTCCAATCATTTATCTCCGAAAACGGCACAAACTACAGCCTGCTGATCCGCAACGGGCTCATCCTCGACGGCTCCGGCGCCCCGCCCCGTGCAGGTGATGTGCTGGTGCGGGGCGACACGATCCTCTACACCGGAGAAGTGGATACTTCTTTGATATCCGTTGAGCAAACCATTGATGCCGGCGGCCGATACATCAGCCCGGGTTTCATCGATACCCATGCCCATGGCGACCCGCTGGAAACGCCGGCCTTTGAAAATTTTCTGGCCATGGGCGCCACTACCATCTGCCTGGGGCAGGACGGGGAAAGCCCGCTCCTTGAGGATATCCGCAACTGGATGCAGCAGGTGGATAGTGTGGGGCCGGGCGTCAATATCGCAATGTTCGTGGGGCATGGCGCCCTGCGGGAGCTCAGCGGCACGGCCTACAAGCCCGAACCCACCCCTCCGGAGATGGCCCGTATGGAGCAGCTCCTGAACGACGCCCTCGATGCCGGTTGTTTTGGTTTGACCACTGGCCTGGAATACACCCCCGGCCTCTATGCCGGGGAGGAGGAACTGCTGGCTCTGGCCAGGGTGGTGGGGCGGCACAACGGCCTGATCATGAGCCACGTGCGCAACGAGGACAACGACGCCATAGAAGCCTCGCTACGGGAGCTGCTTCGGCAGGGGCAATACTGCAACGTCCAGGTTTCCCATCTGAAGGTGGTTTTTGGAAAAGGGAAGGAGCGGGCTGAAGATATCCTGGCGCTGCTGGAAGAGGCCAGAAGCAATAGCCGGTTTTCCGTTACTGCCGACCTTTACCCATATACCGCCAGCTATACCGGCATAGGCATCGTTTTCCCGCAGTGGGCCAAACCGCCGAATGATTATGAAAAAGTGAAACGGGAGCGCCGGGAAGAATTGCTGGATTTTCTGCGCCGGAAAGTGATGGCCCGCAACGGGCCGGAAGCGACGCTCTTCGGCACGAAGCCCTACGCCGGTAAAACCCTGGCGCAGCTGAGCGCCGAGCAGGGCAGGCCTTTTGAGGAAGTTTTGCTGGACATTGGCCCGGCCGGCGCCTCAGGGGCCTATTTTGTAATGGACGAAGCCCTGCAGGCCCGCCTGCTGGCCGACGCCCATGTGATGGTTTGCTCCGACGGCAGCCCTACCATGCACCATCCGCGAGGCTATGGCAGCTTTGCCAGGATCATAGAAACCTATGTACAGAAAGAGCAACTGCTCAGCCTCCCGGAAGCCGTTCGAAAAATGACAAGCCTGCCGGCCCAAACCCTCGGCCTGGCGGACAGAGGGCTGATTAAACCCGGCTATCGCGCCGACCTGCTCGTTTTCGATCCGGAAAATGTGAAAGCAACTGCAACCTTCCCCGATCCGCACCGGCTGGCCGAGGGTATGGAATGGGTGGTAGTGAACGGCAGGGTAGCCTTCCGGGGCGGGCAGGCGAAAACCAGGAACGGCAGAGTGTTGCGGAAGTGAATGTGCTGGAAAACCAACAAACTCTAACTTTAAAAAAAACGCCCCATGCCCCAAACCGGAAAAGTCATCCTCATCGACAAAGCTCACCCTTATCTGGTGGAGCACCTCACCCAATTGGGCTTCGAATGCCACGATCACCAGCATACGCCTTTGGATGAGGTGGAAAACATAGTGGGTGATTACTTCGGCATGGTTATTCGTAGCCGCTTTACATTGGACCGGGATTTTATCGGCAAATGCACCAACCTTCGGTTCATCGCCCGCATGGGCGTCGGGCTGGAGCACATCGAGGTGGAATATGCCGAAAGCAGGGGCATCCGGGTGTTCAACTCGCCGGAAGGCAGCCGCGACACAGTGGCCGAGCACACCACAGGCCTGATGCTGGGCCTGATGCACTTTCTTTTTCGCGCGGGCATGCAGGTGCGCGAAGGGCGATGGGAGCGCGAAGCCAACAAAAGTTACGAACTTCGGGGCCGCACCGTGGGCATCATCGGCTTCGGCAACATCGGCAGCGCCGTGGCCCAGCGCCTGAGCAGCTTCGGCTGCCGGATTATCGCCTACGACAAGTTCAAAACCAACTACGGCGGCATGCTGGCCGAAGAGGTGAGCCTGGAAACCGTTTTCCGCGAAGCCGACGCCGTCACCCTGCACATCCCCTACGCCGATTACAACCACCATTTCGTCAATCAGGCCTTCCTGGAAAGTTTCCGGAAGCCCATTTTCCTGATCAACACCTCCCGCGGGCTTGTGCTGGACACCCAGGCGCTGGTAAACGCCCACAAAGCCGGCCGCCTGCTGGGCGCCGCCCTCGACGTGATCGAATACGAAGAGCAATCCTTCAGCACCCTCGACATCGGCAGCATGCCCGAGCCCTTCCACTACCTGCGCCGGGCCGACAACGTAATCCTCACTCCGCACACCGCCGGCATGTCACACGAAGTGATGGGCGCCCACGCCCGGGTGCTGGCGGAGAAGATCGGGCAGGCGTTTGGGCAGCGGGCGTAGAGTATATGAAAAGGTGCGCCGAAGCTTTTCACCCCGACGAGATACAGTGGATTGAAACCGGAAGGGCAGAGAACATGCAGGGTTCACCCCCATCACTTAGCCTGCCCGGTTGATGCCTTCTGCCGGCCTGGAATCCGGGCGTAAAAAAAGGAGCAACCACCTAAGCGGTTACCCCTCACACTATGAAACACTATATTTAACGTCTGATGAAAGTCCTGTATGACTGCCGGTGGCGTGACAATAACCTCTGCCCGCCGGATGAAGCGTTGAACGTTTCAACATGGTTAAAGGTAGGGAGTAATTTTTGAAATTACAAGCAAAATATATAGCTGCATTTTTAAAATATACTGATAATCAGCAGCAGAAAGGCCGGGAGAATGAGCCGCGTCGGGCTCAGGAAAACTCGAAAAATATTTTCCCGTTCCACCAGTTGGTTTCGATGGCGGCGTCGAACTTCCGGTAAAAATCAAGGGCCGGTTCATTCCAGTCCAGCACCTGCCATTTGGCCAGGCGGCATTCTTTTTCCCTGGCCCGCTGCAGGAAGGCCTCAAAGAGCAGCCGCCCGATTCCCCGCCGGCGAAAGCCCTCCCGTACGACGAAGTCCTCCAGGTATAACATCCGCCCCTTCCAGGTGGAATAGGTCATGTAATACAGGGCCATTCCGACAGTGTCCCGGCCTTTGTCGGCTACCAGGGTTTCAAAAATGCCGGCCTCGAAGTCGCGCTCGTAGTCTTCCAGGGTGGCCACGAATTCTTCGGGGGCTTTTTCATAAACGGCCAACTCGTAAACCAGGCGGTGGACTTCCGGCAGGTCTTCTTTTTCTCCCAGGCGAATGATAATGTCGTTCTGATTCATTTTTTTCATTTCAAAAGGATAATAACTGGCATACAGCCCTATCCCGCATGCCGCTGCAGCTCGAAGCCCAAATACCCCTGCACTTCTCCCTCTTCGACCTCCACCGCTTCCACCCGGGCCAGCTCCGGGCCGCGGCGGCACCATTCGGCCAGGGCCTGCAGCCGGCTTTCTTCCCCTTCGGCCTCGACATAAACGCTGCCGTCCGGCTCGTTGCGCACAAAGCCACAGAGCCCCAGTTCCTCCGCTTTACGCTTGGTTGAAGCCCGATACCAGACGCCCTGCACTTTCCCTCTGACCCGGAACTTGTAATTTTTCATGCTTTTTGGGGGAAAAGATAAAAAATCATCCTGCTCCGGTCAATAGCCCGCTTGCCCGGGGGAATGCCGCTTTGCCGAAAAGGCTTGCCCCGGAACGCCTTCCGGGGGAAATTCTTTAGATTTGCGGTTTGCGTCCTGAAAAAAAGCAACACCGCAATGACCAGAACAACAGCAGCTTTCCTGACGGCTCTTCTGCTGCTCGCAGCCTGCCGGCCGCCAGCGGAAATGATTTTTGCCGATGCCATCCTGATCAACGGCAATATCTACACTCTTGACCCGGAAAACCCGCACGCGGAGGCGATCGCTATAAAGGACGGCCGCATTCTGCTGGTAGGCGGCAATGAGGAGGTGCTGAAATTGCAGGGTGATAGTACGGAGGTGTCCAACCTGGAGGGGCGCTTTGCTATGCCCGGCTTCATCGAAGGGCATGGCCATTTTTCGGGCCTGGGCTCCAGCCTGATGAACCTCAATTTCCTGAATGCCAAAAGCTGGAATGAGATCGTCGGGCAGGTGGCCGAACGCGCCAAAACGGCCGCTCCGGGGGAGTGGATCACCGGACGGGGCTGGCACCAGGAGAAATGGATCGAACCGCTGGATAAGGAAGTGCTCGGGTACCCCTACCACGATGCACTTAGCGCCGTTTCGCCCGACAATCCGGTTCTGCTCCGGCACGCCAGCGGGCACAGCCTTTTCGCCAACGCAAAAGCCATGGAACTCGCCGGCATCTCCGCCGAAACGCCCAATCCCTTCGGCGGAGAGATCGTGCGCGACTCCCGAGGGCAGGCCATCGGGGTGTTCGAAGAAACGGCCATGGGATTGATCAACGGAGCCTACGAGGAATACCGGGCCACCCTCAGCCCGGAACAGAAAAAACAGGAATGGCTGCGGGGCATCGCCCTGGCGGAGGAGGAATGCCTGCGCAAAGGCATCACCTCCTTTCAGGATGCCGGCTCCTCCTTCCGGGAAATTGATTACTACACCGAACTGGCGGAAAAAGGCGAGCTTGATTTGAGGCTATGGGTGATGATCTCCGGCCATGAAGATGAACTCAAAGAAAAAGCACCTTCTTTCCCCCGCATCGGCATCGGCAACAATTTCCTTACCGTGCGGGCCATTAAGGGGTATATGGATGGCGCCCTGGGTGCTTTCGGCGCCTGGCTGCTTGAGCCCTATTCCGACAAACCGGATTCGTACGGCCAGAATACCACCCCTGTCGATACGCTGAAAAAATGGGCGGAAATTGCCTTCGGCAACGGCCTGCAATACTGCGTGCACGGCATAGGCGACCGCGGCAACCGCGAGGTGCTCAATATTTTCGAAGAACAGTTCAAAAAGGATCCGGCCAGGAAGGGCCTGCGCTGGCGGGTGGAACACGCTCAGCACCTGCACCCCGACGACATCCCGCGCTTCGCCGAGCTGGGCGTCATCGCCTCGATGCAGGGCATCCACTGCACCTCCGATGCACCCTTCGTCGAAAAACGGCTGGGCGCCTGGCGCGCCCGAACCGGCGCCTACGCCTGGCGCTCCCTCCTGGATGCAGGGGTGCTGATCGCCAATGGCACCGACGCTCCCGTGGAGGACGTCAACCCGCTCTCCTCCTTCTACGCTTCAGTAACCCGCAAAAGGGCGGACAGCGGGCTCGGCTTTTATCCCGAACAGCGCATGTCCCGCGAAGAAGCTGTTTATTCCTACACCCTGGGCAATGCCTACGCCGCTTTCGAGGAGGATGTCAAAGGCTCCCTGAAAACGGGCAAAGTGGCGGACATCACCGTCCTGTCCCATGACCTCCTCAACTGTTCGGATGAGGAAATCCTCCAGGCAGAAGTCCTGATGACGATCGTCGACGGGAAAGAGAAGTTCAGAAAGGAAATGCAAAAATGATCAGTGGGTGAACTTCCGAAGTTTAGCCGGGTGAAGCCCTGATAAACTTCGGAAGTTTCCTCCGTCGCGCCTGTTTTCCAGAAGAAAGCCGGCCCGTACAGGCCGGGTTTCATTCTTCGTGTCCGGAAACAGGCAATGGCGCCGAAACCATAAATTCCCGCATTCCCTACCTGCCATTCCCCCGGATCAGCGTAATATAGCCGCTAAGCACCTCAGGCCCCGGGGTAATGCCCGTCACTCGCCGCTCGAAGTAGCGGCAGGTGTAATAATAGGTTCCATCCTCCAGTTCCTTGCCCTGCAGGTTCGTGCCGTTCCAGTTGATCTGCGGGTCGTTGGTGGTGAATACCACCTGGCCCCAGCGGTTGAAGACGTTGATTTCCACACGGTCGATGAAACAGAAGGGGAAGGGTTTGAAGAGGTCGTTCTGGCCGTCGCCATTGGGGGTGAAAGCGTTGGGCAGCACATAGTTGGGGCAGTTATCCACGCAGACGATATTGCTGAAAGCGCTCTCGTTGGCGAAGGTGTCGACAGCCGTGACTGCGTAACATCCGGCGATGCCCAGTTCGGGCTTGTGGTCGAATTCCGTAAGCCGCGAATCGTCGATGGCAGCCACCTGTGAAAAATCGCTGCCCTCGAAGGGTGCGTAATATATGCGGTACCCCACTACATCGTCCGTTTCGGGGCAGATGTCCATGGGGTTCACCCAGATGAGCGTATTTTTCAGCGCTTCCTCGTCGGTGCAGTTGATATTCTGGTTGCAGGCATTGATCACTTCCAGGGTGGGAGGGCAGGGGGGGATGTTGTCCACCGGTACGCCGCAGGCTTCCTGGGAATAGTTTAACAGCAGGGGTTTCACACCTTCCACCCCATAGGAGCCCGCGCTTTTGATCCGGTAACAATACTCCACCCCATTCACCAGGCCTGTGTCGGAAAACGTGGGTTCCATGACGGTGGCCAGGGAGTCGAAGGCCCCGTCGGGATTTTTGCGGTAAACGACGTACTCAAAATTGTCCCAGGGAACTTTTTCCTCCCAGGAGAGCACATTGGCGTTGTCGGTCGGGGCAATGGACAGGAAAACCGAGGACGCGGGGTTGGTGGCGCCGAGCAGGACGTTGCCTTCCACATAAAAATTGACCTTGTAGCTATAAGGCCCTTTCCGGGTGTCCAGGCCGGTATCGACGAAACAGGTGTCGTTGGCGCCGGCGAAAGTGGGGCTGGTAAAGGAAATGCCGATGGGCTGGAAATCGCCATCGGCAGGGCTCAGGCCTTCGGCGCGCAGCACTTCGTAAGTGTAGGGCCCGGCGTTCTGCAGGGTGTCCAGGTCTTTGGCCACCGGCTTGGACCAGCACACCTCCATCTCGCCATCGGAAGCCCCTGTGGCCAGCACGCTCACATTGGTGAGCAGCGGAATGTCGCGGTTGAGTTGTATGCAAACCTCTTTGGAGGGCAGGCTCTCGACGGTATTGTAGGTGTACTGGCCGCCCGGGGTCGTTTTGGCGAACTGCCCCAGGATGCGGTAGCAGTACGTCCGGCCCCGCTCGACATTGCTGTCGAAGAAGACGTAACGCCCGTCCTGTTCTTCCATGACCGGCACGTTGGTCAGTCTGGTGTATCCCCGGCCTTCCAGGCCAGGGGTGCAGGTATCGATGGGGAAGCTGCTGCTGCCCAGTTTTCTCCAGACGGTGAAGCCCCGGAAGTAATTGTCGGCGGCGTCTTCACAGGCGTAGGGTTTGGCCCAGGAAACCGTGACGGCGCCGGCGGAAGCCTGGGCCCGGACATCCTCCGGCGGCGGGCCCACTACCTTGATCCGCACCGTTTTAAGCGTCGCCAGCCCGCTGGTGTCGCCAAAGAAATTATCGGTGGCCTTGAACACCACCGAGTAGTACTGGTCGGAAATGTGCTCGCAACTGGTGGCCCAGCGGAATGTCTTAACGACCGGGTCGGGTTCGAACAGGGAGGTAGCCGGAGTAAAGGTGGCGGGGTTGTATGGCACTTCGAGCGGCCCGCCCAGGGCGGTGAGCCGCACCAGCTGGTTCGTTTCGGAGATCGGCGCGGTGGCTTCCACATCGAATTCCAGCACCTCCCCGGCGATGACGCAGATGTCGTCGAAAGGGGTGGTGACCACCGGCGGCAGGTTCTCGCATTCCTCGATCAGGATTTGCATGTCCCGCAGGATGGTGTCGATGGGGATTCCGGCGCGGTATTCGACAATGATCATAGCCAGGTTGTACTCCCCGGCTTTCTGGGGGGCGTCCCAGACGATGTCGCCCGTCACTTCGTCAATAGTGAGCTTGTTGAGCAGCGGGTTTGGGCTGGGGATGAGGTTGGGGAATACGTAGTTCGGCACGGGCAGCCCGACGTCCTGAAGGGGTACGGTGAAGTGGTAGGAAAGGCTGTCGCCGTCGGGGTCGTAGGCATTGGGGTTGTGGGTGAAAACCTGCCCCACGCAGCCGATGTCAACCGGGGGCTGAAGCAGGACAGGCGTGTTGTTGCAGCCCTGGAACTGAGGGTTGGGAAAGGTATAGCGCGTCTCGATGTGGAACTTCACCTGGTCGGAACTGGGAAAGTTGACGTTCAGAATATCCCCGTTGCGGTTCGGGTCGGTCATGGAAATGACGTAGGAACCCCGCGCCGGATAGGTGTGCCGGGCGATATAGAGGTTGCGTTTGGTGTCGTTCTCCAGCACCACCCCCTGGGGCGGGTTTCCGGGCCCGTTGGAGCGGGGCACCCGTTCACAGAAGCCGTCGCCCCAGCAGATGGTCAGGGTGTCGCGGTCGGCAGGGCGGCTGCTGGCCTTGGTGTAGGTGGTGATGGTCGCCTCCACTGTCAGGCTGTTGACACAATCACCTACCTGCCTGACCGTTATCTCGCCGGCCCGGTTGTGCGTGGCCAGCAGCAGCCCGGCGCTGCTCAGAAAAAGAAAGGTGGACAGGAAAATGCGCAGAAAATGGTACAATTTGGGCATAAGTCCTTGATTTACGATCGGTTGACAACTTACGAAAAATATCACCCTCCGGAAAAAGAATTTTGATGCTGCGGCGCGATGATTACAAATTTAACGGCCGCCACCCTAAAATAGTTTGTAAGAATATAGCCCCGCCGCTAAAGCGGCCTGCAGATTGCCATAATCCGCCGGATCAAAATTGTCTTCCGGTGTAACTTACCTTCTCCTTAGGCGTTAATGCACTTAGCCGGCAGGCAGGGCAGTTGGCGCCCTTAAGGCCTTAAGGCCTGGTGACCTAATGACCTAATAACTTGGCAATCTCCCTTTGGCTGCCTATACTTGCATTTGTCGAAAATCGAACGGAGTATCATGCGTAAGAAATTACCCGCTCTTGTTTTTGCTCTTTTTCTGGGCTTTTTTGTAGTATACCAGCACACGGACATGCCGCGCCTGGAGGCTGCCATGTACCGTTCCCGGATGAAGGAAAAAAGCCGGAAGCCCGACCCCGCCTTTCAGAAATTCCTTGGCGATTACGAAGTTTATCTGCGCCGGCTCCTGGAAGCGGAAGGCGTGCCGGGGGCCGCGGTGGCCATTGTCAGGGACAGCAGCATAGCGCTGGTAAAAACCTACGGCCTGCGGGCCAGGGGGCGGAGGGATTCGGTTGACGCCCATACGGTTTTCCGGGTGGCCTCCCTGTCGAAGGGCTTTACGGGCATCCTCGCCAGCCTTCTGGTGCAGGAAGGCCTGCTGCGCTGGGATGAACCGGCTTACGAACACGTGCTCGACCTCCACATGAAAACGGAGGAATATACCCGGGAAATACAGTTGATCCACCTGCTGAGCCATTCTACCGGCCTGCCCCGGCACACCTTTTCCAACCTGCTGAACATGGGTATGTCCTATCCGATGATCCTCCAGCGGCTGGCCAGTGTGAAACCCACCCATTCGGTGGGCAGTTACCACAATTATCAGAACGTCGCCTTCAGCCTGTCGGGTGATATGATGGAATCCGTTACCGGCCAGCGTTTCCACGTGCTGCTGAAAGAGCGCATTTTCGCCCCCCTGGGCATGGAGGATGCCTCCGCCACCCTGGCGGACATCCTGGCGGACTCCAATGTCGCCATGCCTCACAAATGGGGCGGGGGGAGCTACGTCCCTACCGGGATCGACCCCAATTATTACGAAGTAGTTCCCGCCGCCGGCGTCAACGCCAGCATCAGCGACATGGCCCAGTGGCTGTTTATGCTGCTTGGCAACCGCCCTGATTTTGCCTCCGACAGCCTGCTGAGCCAGGCTTTCCACCCCTTTGTCGAGATCCCCGCCGGCGACCGCGTGCTGAGAAACTGGGAAAATCTGGAAACGGCACACTACGCCATGGGCTGGCGCATACTGCAACTGCCCGGCATACAGGTCACCGGCCACAGCGGGTACGTCAACAACTACCGCTCCGAGATCGCCTTCAGCCGCGAGGAAAAGGTGGGCATCGTGATCCTTACAAATGCACCCAACAGCACCGTAGGGCAGGCCGTGCCGGCCTTTTTTGATAAGTACCTGGAATTCAGGCAAGGCGCTGAGCAGGGAGGCGATGAGGAGCGTGGGAACGCACCCTGACAGGCAACCCCCATGCATAACTGCCAACCCGCTCTCACCAATACAATGCCCGGAACTTCATCCCATTCAACGTATTCACCTCCAGCGCCGGCGCCGGGATTTTGACCCAGTTCAGGGCGTTCAGCAGGAAGCGCAGCCCGCGCTTTTGGGTGGGGATGCGGCTCAGGTCCACATCCAGTGACAGGTAGAACTGCCGGTAGCGGGGGAAAGCCCCTTCGTCCAGCACGTAGAGCTCGCCGTTTGGGCCTTCCCATTGGTTGTCGAAACCGCCGAACATATTGCCGGCGCCGTAGCCGAGGGCCAGGTTGAGCCAGGGCGGCAGCCAGCGCGGGCCGCCGCCGGGGAGGAAAGATTTTGGGTTAACGGACAGCCAGATCGCCTGGCCGTTGTAGTCCTTGATGAAGGCTTCGCCATAGGTGGAGCCATAGAGATCTTCGGCGCGCTGGCGCAAGGACATCGGCTCCCCTCCGTTGGCGGGGTATACAGGGAAGTCCGGGTAGCCGGGGCGGCTGTTGGAGACCTTCATCAGCAGCCGCTGTTCTTTCCAGGCCAGTTCCTGGCCGGCGAAGATGCCCACTCCCAGCGTGTTGAAGCCGATGTCGTACCAGGAGAAGCCCCATTTTTCGGAATGGGCGTCCATTACTTCAATTGTGCCCTGGAGCAGGGTGCCGATACCGGCCGCCAGCCACATGCTCCTGCGGCGCTCCAGGCCGGTCCAGCGGGCGCCCCGGAAGCTGAGGTTGCATATAGTGTAGGCGGTAAAAGTGTGCCCCAGTTTATCCATGTCCTCCCATTCGCCCATGTCATCGAAGGTGTGGAAGCCGGTTAGCTCGTAGCCCTTGTACCAGGCCTCGTATAAATACACCGATGCCCCGCCGTAAATGGCGGCGCCGGCGCCGGCGCAGGCCCAGAACCGGGCGGCGTTAAAGGTGTCGGCCGGTTCCAGAAAATGCAGGCGGCCGGAGTCCTGGCCGGAAAGGGCAGGGTGGGAGAGGAGCAGCAGGAGGAAGGCGGCCAGCTTTTGCATAGTGTTGCGAAGAATTTTTAATGAAAAATGTAAAACGCTGAATGTCAAATGCCTGTCCGGCTGCTGTGCTGCAGGCGGGAGCGCCTGGCAGACAGCCCTTGCATACGGCTGGCCCTTCGGCTTTTTACATTTTAAAATTATTCCCGGCTTCTGCTCTGCCGAAGCCGGGGAAGCATTTACATTTTAAATTTCAACTCAGCATTCCTTCCGGCATGCGCACGCACACCACTTCTCCACGGGCGCAGGCTTCGCCCTTGGCAAAAAGCGTGATCTGCACCACTACCTTTCTTTCTTTGAGTTCCGCCACTTTGCCCCGCAGCTCGAGCGCCACCCCGATAGGCGTTGGCTTCAGGAAATCAACCTTCAGGGAGGCGGTGACGAAGCGCTGGGCGTGGCCGTCGCTCATCTCCAGCCCCGCCGCCCTGGCGGAAGCGGCCGAGGCGGTGCCCGTGGCGTGGCAGTCGATCAGCGAAGCGATCAGCCCGCCATACACATAACCAGGGATGGCCGTATGGTAAGGTTTAGGGGTGAAATGGGCCACCGTCTCTGCGCCATCCCAGTAGCTTTTCAACTGGAGGCCGTGTTCGTTGAGGCGCCCGCAGCCGTAGCAGTGGCTCAGCGCGTCGGGGTAGTTATCCTGAAAGGCTTTCCGGCTCATTTTTTGCCGTAAGATAGGAAATGTTAGGCGCAGAAGGCGAGCCGAAAGGCCATATTGCTTTGAGGCTGCTCCGGTAAGCCAGGGGCCGGAGGCCTGCGCGGCAAGCCGCAACCTTCCCCTTCCATTTTTGTTATTACTTTCAAAAATTATTGAAAGCAAAAACCCGGAGCCGGGGAGGTGAAATGTTTGGGGAAAAGCCATACCTTCCCAATCAGGCTCAGGCTTAAATTAAACCCTATGCATACCAGGCGGGCAATTGTATGGTTCAGGCAGGATTTGAGGCTCCACGACAATGAAGCGCTTACGGAAGCACTGGCCAGTGCGGATGAGGTGGCGCCGGTATATGTCTTCGACGAGCGCATTTTTAAAGGCAAAACGCATTTTTTTGGATTTCCGAAGGCCGGAAAGTTCCGGGCTCGCTTTATCATCGAGAGCATCCACGGCCTGCGGCAGTCTCTGCAGGCGCGGGGCTCTAACCTCATCGTGCGGGTGGGCAAACCGGAAGAAGAGATTTTTTCCCTGGCCAAAGAGCTGCGCTCCAGTTGGGTGTTTTGCAACCGCGAACGCACACGCGATGAGGAATCGGTGCAGGACGCCCTGGAGAAGAACCTTTGGTCCATCGGCCAGGAAATGCGTTATTCCAGGGGCAAGCTGCTCTACTATACGGCCGACCTGCCTTTCCCCATTCAGCATACCCCCGATACCTTTGCCCAGTTCCGCAAGGAAGTGGAGCGCTATGTCCCCGTCCGCGACCCCCTGCCTGCGCCGGAAAAACTGGCGCCTCTTTCCGTCCGCCTGGATGCAGGCGATATCCCTACGCTCCGGGACTTCCGCCACGAAGAATTTGAACCGGACGGCCGGGCAGCGCTCGTTTTCCGGGGTGGAGAAACAGAAGCCCTCAGGCGCCTGAGGTACTACATCTGGGAGAGCGGATTGGCATCCCGGGATAAACCGGAGCGGGAAGCGCTGGCCGGCGGTGATTATTCCGCCGGCTTATCCCCCTGGCTGGCCCAGGGCTGCCTGTCGCCTAAGCTGGTGTATCGCGAACTGAAACGCTTCGAGGCTGAATTTGGGGTGAAGGAAGGCGCCAACGGGATTTACAACGGGCTTCTGCGGCGCGATTTTTACCGCTTTATGGCGAAAAAACACGGCAACGGAATTTTCCTGCGCCGGGGCCCCCACAAGGCTGCAGGGCCACAGGGAGCCAATGACTGGGAATACCTGCAAAACTGGATGGAAGGCGCAACCGGCATGCCTCTGGTCGATGCAGCCATGCGCGAACTGCGCCATACGGGCTACCTCTCCGGCCGTTGCCGCCTTAATGTGGCCAGTTACCTGGTAAACGACCTGAAGGTCAACTGGCAGATGGGCGCGGAATATTTCGAGTCGGTGTTGATCGACTACGATGTGGCCAGCAACTGGGGGAACTGGAACGCCGCTGCGGGTGTAGGCGCCGACCCCCGCGAAAACCGCTGCTTCAACGTGCTGTCACAGGCCCAGCGTTACGACCCCCAGGGGGAATATGTCAAGCGCTGGCTGCCCGAACTGGGGGATTTGCCGCCCGACAGCATACACCTGCCGCAGATCACCTGTCAGTGACGATGCGCAGGGCCTCCATGACGAGGCGCGCCCTGCCGGCTGCTTCCTCCGTCGTGTCGGCCACTACGGTCGCATGCCCCATTTTTCGAAATGGCTTGGTAATGGACTTGCCGTACAGGTGCAGGTGAACCCCTTCCATGGCGAGGCATTGCTCCAATCCTTCGTAAATGGCCGGGCCTTCGTGCCCTTCGGCGCCCAGAAGGTTAACCATCACGGAGGCGCTCTTCATCCGGGTGCTGCCCAATGGCAGGTCGAGCACGGCGCGCAGGTGCTGTTCGAACTGAGAGGTGTAACAACTATCGATCGTGTGGTGCCCGCTGTTGTGAGGCCTGGGCGCTACCTCATTGACCAGTAGTTTGCCTTTCTTGTCGAGGAACATCTCCACGGCCAGCAGGCCGCACAAGCCATAAGCCTCGATAACACGGATGGCAAGGGCTTCAGCTTCCCGCTCCAGGGCGGGGCTGACGGCAGCAGGGCAAAACAGGAACTCTACCAGGTTGGCCTCCGGATTGAACGCCATCTCCACAGCCGGATAGGCCACAACCTGGCCCGAAGCGTTGCGGGCGACGATGACGGCCAGCTCCTTGTCAATATCCACCATCTCTTCTACCACGCAGGCGCCAGGAAGCAGGTTGCCCAGCGATTCCTCGTTCCGGATCACGCTCACCCCCCGGCCGTCGTAGCCGGCCGTGCGCGACTTCTGAACGAAGGGCAGGCTGATCCGCCCTGCGCGCAGGGCGGCAACAATTGCATCCGGCCCTTCGAAAAGCTGGAACGGAGCCGTGGGAATGCCTTTTTCCCTGTAAAAGAGCTTTTGCGCGCCTTTGTCCTTGATGATGTCCAGCTGGGCCGGCGCCGGGTGTATGGTTTTGCCTTCATGTTCCAGCCGGCGCAACGCGTCCGTATTGACGTGCTCGATCTCGATGGTGATTACATCCATCCGGCTGCCGAAGCGGTAAACGTCGTCAAAATCCTGAAAATCGCCCTCCGTGAAAAAGGGCGTCACCCGGCCGGCGGGAAAGTCCCGCGAGGCATCGAGTACGTACAACGGCAGGTGCCAGTTGCCGGCGGCCAGCGCCAGCATCTTGCCGAGCTGGCCGCCGCCGAGGACGCCCAACCGGAAATCGGGATGCAAGGGGTTTGCTTTGGAGTCCATACCTGTCTTCTTTTGCGCCGGCAAAGCTAGGGAAAAAAAACGGGAGGAATCCCCGCCCTTGCGGCCCACAAGTTTATTTGCGCCCCCCGGCCTACAAATTCATCAGCGCCGGCCAACGCCTTTCCGGGGGGATTTCCTAAATTCACAGCCCAACAAAGGCAGTCCTATGAATTCCATCCTGATAAAATCGGCCCGCATCGTCAACCGCGGGCGCATCACCGAAGGCGATGTCTGGGTGAAAAACGGCTTCATCGAACAGATAGGGCCCCTCATCGGCCGGAAAGCGGATATGGAGATCGCCGCCGAGGGGCGCTACCTCATCCCGGGCATCATCGATGACCAGGTCCACTTCCGGGAGCCGGGGCTCACGCATAAAGCCGAGCTTTATACCGAGGCCCGCGCCGCCGTAGCCGGCGGCGTCACCTCCTATATGGAAATGCCCAATACAAAACCTCCTGCTACCACCCAGGAACTGCTGCAGCAGAAATACGACGCTGCCGCCCGGAAGTCGCTGGCCAACTACTCTTTTTTCATGGGCGCCGCCAATGACAACCTCGACGAAGTGCTGTGCACTGACCCGCGTACGGTATGTGGCATCAAAGCCTTCATGGGCTCCAGCACCGGAAATATGCTGGTCGACGACCCCGAAACACTGGAAGCGCTTTTTTCCCGCTCACCTATGCTGATCGCCACCCACTGCGAGGACGAAAAAACGGTGCGCGCCAATGAACAGGCCTTCCGGGAAAAATACGGCGAAACAGCGCCCTTTCATTGCCATCCCGACATCCGCAGCGCTGAGGCATGTTACCTTTCCTCCTCCCTGGCCGTTGAACTGGCCCGCAAACACGACACCCGCCTCCATGTCCTCCACATCTCAACAGCCAGGGAACTGAGCCTTTTTCAAAATGATATCCCTCTGGAGGAGAAGCGCATCACTTCCGAGGTGTGCGTCCACCACCTGTATTTCAACAGCCTGCAGTACGATACCCTCGGCGCGCGCATCAAATGCAACCCGGCCATCAAATCACCGGAAAACCAGGAAGCCCTCTTTCCGGCTTTGCTCGACAACCGGCTGGATATCATCGCCACCGACCACGCGCCGCATACCTGGGAAGAGAAACAGCATAGCTATTTCCACGCGCCATCCGGCCTGCCGCTCATTCAGCATTCCCTCAATGTCATGCTGGAATTCTACCACCAGGGCCGCATCAGCCTGGAGCGGATCGTGGAAAAGATGTGCCACGCACCTGCTTTGTGTTTCCGGATAAACCGCCGTGGCTTCCTGGAAGAAGGTTACCGGGCCGACCTGGCCCTCGTTGACATCGACAGGGAATGGACGGTTGGGAAGGAAAACATCCTCTTCAAATGCGGCTGGTCGCCTTTCGAAGGGCATACTTTCAAAGGCATGGTTGTGGCTACCATCGTCAGCGGCCACCTGGCCTACCTCGACGGGCAGTTCTTCGAAGGGAAAATGGGAGAACGGCTCCTGTTTGACCGGGAATAACTGGCCTAAAGGCTCCTGCCTTACCTGAAGCGCCGCTTCAGGGCCCGGTCCAGCCAGGCAAGGGTGATAAAGCCGAATGAAAGGGCGGCCACAACGGCCATCACCTGATAAGGCAGGCTGTTCAGGGTGTTGGCCAGGCTCTCGAGGGCCCGGCTTCCCGGGCCGGGGGCGCCGGACTCCAGAAAGGAGAATGTGAGGTAGGAATAGCCGAGCAAAAAAGCGCCCAGCAGCCCGTAAATGACGCGCCATTGCATGGGGGTGAACAAAGGGCGGATGTTGATCTTCCGGTACAGGGCGGGCAGGCGCTCCATGATGTTGCGGGCAAAGCGCATGGAAGGCTGCTCCAGGGGCTGTTGCTTCAGGTTCTCGTGGAGCTTGCGGCTCCGCGCCCATTCCTCTTTGAAGGCCGCGTCTTCAGCAAGCAGCCGCTCCACTTCCCGTTCTTCTTCCGGGCTGCAGGCCCCGTCGAGGTGTTTCCAGATCAGTTCGCTCGTATTCATAACAGGTCCTGAATTTCTGCTTTAAGTTGTTTGGACAAGGTGTACTTCAGGCTTTCCCGCAGGCGGTGCAGCTTCGTCTTGGCATTGCTCAGCGATAAACCCATGATCTCCGCTACTTCCTTCACAGGCTTTTCGTGCAGATAGAAAAGCGTGATCAGGGTGGAGTCTTCGGGTTTCAGCCTTTTCAGGGCCTCCTGGAGCTGCTCGCTGAGGTCCTGCTGGTAGGCTTCCTCCGCCGGGCTGACCGAGCCCTCATCTGCGATCTGCAGATAGGAATTGCCGTCGTCGATGGAGGTAGCGTCCAGCTTTTTGCGGCGCGCCGTATCCACCGCTGTCCGGTATGCGATCGTGTACAGCCAGGTGCTGAATTTGGATTTGCGTTCAAAAGCGCCCAGTGTGGAATATACTTTTAAAAAGGTGTCCTGAGCGGCTTCTTCAGCATCCTCTCTTGAAGGCAGCACCCGGTGGGTGATGGTGAAGACATAATCCTGATAGCGCAGCACCAACTGCTCGAATGCAGCCTGGTCGCCCCCCAGGGTTCGGTCTACCAGCCTGATGTCTTCATCCATTTGATGCCTGTCTTTGCATGCTAAACCCTTTGACGGGTGCTGCGCGAAAGTGGTTACAAGGGCGCCGCGAAAAAAAAAGGCAGAAACTTGTAACCGGCCGGCAACCAGGGCTCGTCAAAGGCGCTGAACACAAATTTAAAAAACTAAATCCGAAGACAATGTCAGGCGTTGAAGTATTGATTCCGATCCTCGCTGTCGCAGGTATGTGGACGGCCATAATCATTCTGGTGTATATGTTCTTCTCCTCCCGCCACCGCGAGCGCATGGCTTTGGTGGAACGGGGGCTGGACGCCAGGATATTTTCCACTGAACACCGCCTCGACAACTCCCTCAAAGTGGGTATCGTGGGTATTATGGTAGGCATTGGCGTATTTATGGGGTACCTGCTGGAGCGTTCGGGCCTGCCGGATGTGGTGGCCTACTTCACCATGGTGCTCATTTTTGGCGGCGCAGGCCTGGTAGGGTTCTATTTCATGGCCAGGCGCAAGGAAGAGGGCGGAGGAGAGGTCTGAAGCGGAAAAAATCCATTTGATGCATAGCCCACCCTGGCAGAAGCCGGGGCGGGCTTTTTTTTCACACCTTCCCGGCTTTTTCCAGCAAGTTGTACACGGCGATGGCGGCGGCCATGGCCACATTCATCGAGGTGTTGGCCCCGTACATGGGAATGTGTATGCTGTGCTCGCAAAGGGCAAGCAGCTCTTCCGAGACGCCGTCCTTTTCGTTTCCTGCCACCAGGATGCAGGGGCCTGAAGGCTGGAATTCCGTATAGGGAATGCTCCGGTTGGTGGGCTCCAGGGCAGTCAACTGCCAGTCTTTTTTCAACTGGGGGATATCTTCCAGCGCAATTCCGCTACTGGGCACATAGAGGTAGCCGCCCCGGCTGATGCGCCTGAATTTCCGGCTGTCTTCCACCCGCATGGGGGGGCCGTATGTCCAGATGTGCGCCAGGCGGGCGGCGTCGGCCAGGCGGAAAAGGGCCCCCAGGTTCTGGGCGTCGTCGATGTGGTCAAGCAACAAACCGATGGGATGGCGCCTGGCCTGGATGTGCGCCAGGTATGCCTCCATGTCCCGGGGGCGTTCATCGTGAAAATCGAGCTGCCTCTCCTTCATAAAACTGCGGCCTGAAAATTAAACTGCCTGCTCCAGGGAATGCGGCAAGGAGCAGGCAGTAGCATTAAATGCGATGAATTAGCACTTTAATATGTTAATTTTCAACGTAAAATGCAAGTTTGCATCAGAATTTCGGGCAATTTACCGATGTCCGCCATTGGGCCGGGTGCGTGTAAATGAGGGATAACTCGAAGGCGCCCCGCGAATTGTTGGCCGAGGCCAGGCGGGAGGTGGTGATGTCGTAGCTCAACCCGAAATTCCATCGCTCCATTTCCAGGATGGCGCTCACGATAAAGGCGTCCATGGTGATGCCCTGGTCCAGCACGTTGGACAAATGAGCCCATCCGCCGGCGCGGATGGCGACTTCCTTCCAGTCGCGGTTATTATATCTGAAATTGGCCCCCAGCGTGGTGCTCAGATAGGTGTTTTGCCCCATCACGGCAATGGCCGGCAGCATGCTCAGCTCCGCTGTGAACGGAATCTCTCCGCCGGCATGGCCCACCCAGCGGGTATTGAGGTCTGCTTCGCTGTCGTCCATAAATGAAATGTTGGGCGAGTTGAGGTGGTGCAGGGCGCCGCCGGCGTAAAAGCTGAAGTTCCGGTCCAGGATCAGATACCACATCAGCCCGGCGTTAAAGTCGAGGTAAAGGCCCGTGCTCTGCTTGTCAAAGGATTCTCCCGAATCGGCGCCGTAGTCCACAAAACCGCCATCTTCCACAAATTGCTGGCTGAACCACAGGCGCTGCCAGTTCAGGCCGTGCTGGCCGAAACCGAGCTGGGCGCCGGCGATGAGGAACTGGTCATAGGTGGCGTACCGGCTTCCGCCGAGTTGCTTCATATAGGAACCGCCGACATTGGCCTTCACCCGGTGGAATTGCGAAATGCCTGCTTCGTCACGAAGCACGCTCAGCCCAAAACCGGCGAAATCGCCCTGCTGGACGCGGGAGCGCATGTCGAAACTGGCCGATATGGTGCGGAAGGGGTGGTTGCTCAGAATGCTGGAATACAACTCCCGGTAGTTGGCAACCAGGCGGAACCGGCCGTCGAAAAGGCCGATCATGGCGGGGTTCATTTCCAGCGGGGCTGCATAAAACTGCGAGAGCCGGGGGTCCTGGGCTTTGCCCTGCTGCGGGGCATGCAGGATGAACAAGGTGAAAACAAGGGCAAAAAGGGTAAAGGTAAAGCGCATAGCCTAATGCTTTTTTGAGTTAGGAAAAGCGCGGCAGCTCCCGCTTCGGGCCGAAGCTGCCGCGCCGGCTTGTTGTTTGTTTATCGGATAAGGGTGGTTTCTCCCTGGAAGGATTCTTCCATGCCGTCTTCATACTCCACAATGAGGTGCCAGATATAAACGCCGCCGCTCGCTTCCTGCCCGCGGAAGGCGCCGTCCCAGCCGGCTGTGGGGTCATTGACAGGGAAATCCCTGTTCTGGAAAAGCAGTTCACCCCAGCGGTCGTACACCCGGAAAAGCCTGACCATCGTGCCTCTCTTGCCGTGCACGGCCAGCCGGTCATTCATGCCGTCTCCATTGGGCGTAAAGCCGGTAGGCACCAGGACGACCCTTTCCTTCCTGACGTAAACGTGGACTTTGTCCGTGTCCTCACATCCGTTCTCATCGATGCCGTACAACTGGTAGAGGATGGAAGTTTCCGGGCTGGCGATAGTGGAAACGCACTCATTGCAGCTCAGGGTTCCCTCGTAAGGGGCTTCCCAGACAAAATCCACCATGCCCGCCGCATTCTGCGCCGCGGCGTTCAGGGTGATGCTGTCGCCCAGGGAGATCGTATAGCTGTCTTCCCCTGCATCCACCGTGAAGGGGGCAGGGTCGGCCAGCGTGATCTGTTCGGTGAACAGGCAGCCGTTGGCGTCTTTTACGTAAACATCATACGTTCCGGCCCTGAGGGCGATCAACATGCTGGAGCCTGAGTAAAAGGCGTTGTCCAGGCTGTACCGGTAAGGGGGCGTGCCGCCGCCGGCTGTGACGGTGATATTGCCGTCACGGAAACCAAAGCAGGTTGGGTCCTGCTGTTTCAGCGCCGCCGTCAGCAATTCCGGCTCCCCGATGGAGGCCTCGCCTTCCAGGGTGCAGCCGTTCCGGTCTGTAATGGTCAAGATATATTCGCCCGCGGCCAGGTTTTCCTGTACCGGCCCGCCGCCGTTGTTGGACCAGCTGAACTGGTAGCCCGGGATGCCGCCCGAAACGAGGGCGCTGATGCGGCCGGCCTTTTCTCCGAAACACTTGTTGTCTTCTGTTTCGAAGGCGAGGGTGAGCATGGCCGGCTGAAATACGGTGGCTGTGCCGGTGTTGAAACAACCCGTAGCATCCGTTACGGTTAGCCCGTAGTTTCCGGCAGGCAGGCCGGATGCCGTCTCCGCCTGCTGCCCATCGCTCCAGGTATAGCTGAATGGCGGATAATCGCCCAGTACGCCGTTTACACTGATGGCCCCGTCGGAACCACCGAAACAATGAACACTGTCTGCCTCCAGTGTAAAAGTGATCAGCTGGGGTTGTTGCAGGGTCCTGCTTTTGGTGCGGCTGCATCCCTGATTGTCAGTCACTGTAACACTGTACACCTGCCCGCCGGGCAGGTTGTTCACGGTGGGCCCGGTGGCGCCGGTGCTCCAGACGATGGCATAGTCATTGATGCCGGATCCTGCGCCGCCGGAAATTTCATTGATGCCGAGGCGCCCGTCGGAATAACCGAAACAGGATGGCGTGGTGGTGATGATGAAAAAGTCGATCTGTTCGAGGTCGGAAGGCGTGATGGAGGCAACTGCCTGGCAACCGTTTTCATCCGTTACGGTTACGGAGTAGGGGAGGGAATCCAGCCCGATGGCGGTAGCGCTGGTTTGGCCATTACTCCAGAGGTAGGTATAGGACGTTCCCGTGCCCCCCGTGGCCGTTGCGGTGGCTTCGTTGTCCCTGGCTCCGAAACAGCCCATTCGGGTCTGGGCGGCCTGAACTTCGACGGCTTTTTCCGGTTGTCCGACCGTCGTCAGGGCGCTTATCTGGCATCCGTTGCCATCCGTGACGGTCAGGCCGTAGTTTCCGGCAGCAAGCCCGCTGGCCGTTGGGCCGCTTTGCCCGCCCTGCCAGTTGTAGGTATAGGCGCCGGCGCCGCCGCTCACCGTCGCGGTGGAGGCGCCGTCGCTGCCGCCGGTACAGGCCACGTCCTCTACGGCAAAGCTCAGAGCCAGGGCCGCCGGTTGGTTTACCGTAGCCTGGGTGACGAGCTGGCAACCGTTGGCGTCGGTGATGGTGATGTTATAAGTGTTGGCAGCCAGCATGGATGCCGATTGCCCGATCTGAGCCAGGGGGTCATCCCATAAAAAGGTGTAGTTGCCGGCGCCGCCGGAAGCGAAGACCGTCGCGCTGCCGGTATTGCCGCCGTGGCAGCGCACATCGGTGACGGCCACCGAGTCGATGACGATGCTGGCCGGCGCGCCGACTTCCGTGCAGGCGACGGCCTGGCATCCGTTGGCATCCTCTACGGTGACGCAGTAATCACCCGCCACCAGGTTCGCCTGGGATGGCCCGGAACCGCTATTGCTCCAGCTATATGTCAGGTTGCCATTGCCTCCGCTGGCGAAGGCCTGTATGGAACCATCCGGCAACCCGGCGCAACTGGCGTCGTCCGGTGTAAGCACCACCTCCAACTCATCGGGTTCAGTCAACGTGATTGTGGCCGTGGCGGTGCAACCCTCGCTGTCCGTCACCGTGGCGGTATAATTCCCCGCGCCCAGGCCTGAGGCCGTCGCCGTAGTAATGACGGGCGTCGTGTTCCATTGGTAGGTGTAGTTGCCGTTGCCGCCCTGAGGGAATACCTGGGCGGCGCCGTTTTCATTGCCGAAGCAGTCGATCAGGGCCGTGGCCTGGGCGCTGGCCGTGAGCTCTGCAGGCTCCTGGATGGCGAAAAATACCGTGTCCCGGCAACCGGAACCGTCAATGACGGCCACGAAGTAGTTCCCCGCAGCGAGGTTGGTAAAGATGCCGTTTGGCTGCGGGCTGGGGCTGCCGTTGAAGTAGTACTGGACGGGGTTCTCCGCATTTTGAACCTGTATGCTTGCGGCGCCGTCGGTATAGCCGAAGCAGCTCGCGTCCACCGGCGTTCCGAGCAGGCTGGCCTGCAGCAGGCAGCTAACTGAAGTGCAGGTGGCGCTTCCTACGCCCTGCGCGCAGCTCAGGCTGCCGCTGTCAACGAATACCCGGGCCTCCAGGGTGACTTCGTCTCCATAACTCAGGTTTGTCACTGTATAGGAGTACAGGCTTACCGGGCCCTGCCAGCCTCCGGGGCTTCCGTTGATAATGACGTTGTACTCATATTCCGTGAAAGCGCCTACCTGCTCCCAGGTGAAGATGATGTTGCCGCTGCCGTCATCCGCGCAATCCACATTGGGCGCCGGAATGTCATTGACTACCGAAACGGCAATGGTGTCGGAATAGGAGCAGCCGTAGGTGTCCTGGGTGGTGACGATGTAATTGGTGCTGTTCACCGGGCTGGCGTTCGGGTTGGGGCAATCGTAGCAGGAAAGCCCGCTTCCCGTCCAGGTGTAATTGATATCATTGGTGGAGCGGAAGGTGATGGACCAGGAGATGAACTCCCCAATGTCGTTGGGGGCAAAACCATCGGAAGCCACCAGTTTCCAGCCGCCGTTTATCTGTGCGCCGGTGAGGTTGTTCCAGTTGCCTTCGGGGCTGAACTCGCCGGTGAAGGGGCCTGTGCCGCTGGTGATGGGCGTTACGGCCGTGGGCGTAAAACAGGTGTTGGTGTAGTCATCGGAGCCGCCGCCGTTGCCGGTGCTGAGCTCCAGGATTTCTCCCGAGGGGGCCTCCAGGTAGAGGTTCAGGTCGCTGTTCCAGTTCGTTTCTATGTTTACGCAGACGGAGAGTATCTGGTTGGCCGGGTCGCCGAGTACGCCGGGGTTGATGCTGTTGACATTTATGGTGGGTTCAAAGGGGTTGGCGTGCGGGTAATTGGCTGCGCCGAAAGGCTCCTGGTCTATGGATTCGAAGGTGACTTCCACACTTTGTGAAGCGGGAATGGAAACATCGAGGTTCACCGTTTCTCCGGCGCAAAGTAAGGTATCGGGCAGCGGCTGGAGATTGGGAACGCAGTTGTAACAATCGGGGTGGGTATAGGGCAGCACACTCAGGGTGAGCGAGGTGTCGAAGGTGCAGCCGAAGTCGTTGGACACCCAGAAATTGTAATTGGCCACGCCGGCATTCTGCGGCGCCGCGGTAATTTCGAGGGAGTCGGCGCTGTACTCCAGTATTGTCAGGTTGGGCGCCCAGCCGAAATCTGTGATCTGTGGGCGGAAGGTCTCCAGGTTCGGATACACATCCGCTGCAAAGTTGATGCTCCACTCGAATATCCAGCCGTTGTCGCTGCCCCACTGGTCGGATACGATGATGGTCCACTCGCCGTTCAGCGGGCAGCCCAGCAGGTTCTCCAGGGGTTCATAGGCGGAGTAATCGCCCGGGGGCAGCACGTATTCAAACGACCCGCCGGGGTCGTTCGCCTGGGCGTACTGCGTCCAGGTGCCGTTGGCGGCGGAGGGCGTCCAGCAATAATCGGCGCCGACACCCTGCCCCGGGAGGGGGGGCGTGTTGAAGTCGTCCAGTTCGTAGGGCGTCCCCAGGAATACCTCATTGGCAATGAATTCCTGGTTTTGCAGGATTACCTGGGTGCCGTCGGGGCATTCCAGAAAAATGTCCAGGTCGTACATCCAGGAGTGTTCCATGTTGACACAGATGCCCAGCAGGTCGTCGATGTCGGATAGAACCTGCCCCGGAGAAAAGTCGGTAAATGAAATGCTGGTTTCGTAAACGGCGCCGGTGCCGTCGGGCAGGGGCAGCGAATCGGAGCGTATCCCGGCCGTCTGAAAGGAGCCTTCCCCAAAGCGGGGCACCGACAGCGAGGCGCCGGCGAGAATGGTGTCGACCGCTGCATGGAGTTGTATCGTATCTCCCGGGCAAATCGGGCCGGGCAGGGCGCCGGGGTGGAATTCCGGCAGGCTGGAAACCCGCACCCGCTGGCTCAGAAAGTTGATGTTGGTGCAACCCCGCTGGTCTGTGATGGTGAGCTGGACGGTGTACCCACCCGGATTATCGTAGATGTGGGAAACGTTTGGCCCAACGGCAGAGGTTCCGTCGCCGAAATCCCATACGAACTCGGAAGTGAAGTCAGAGTGGGTGTAAACCACCCCGTTTTGCGGATACAGGCCCCGCCCCTCGAAAGAAAGGCGTTGGCCCGGGCAGGCGTCGATCCAGCCCGTATCGGCAGGCATGACGAGGGGGTCGGAGGATATCAGGTCCACCAGTATCGTCTGGCACGACTGAATGCAGTTGATGTCGGCGCTCCAGCCTGCGCCTTCCATGGTGGCGTCGGAAGTGAAGGTGACGGTCAGGCATCCCGAAGGGTTGGCGGCGGTGGCCTGGATGATAAAGGTATTGGCGCCGTAAAAATCATCGGAGCAGGACAACTGCGGCGCTGCGGTGTTCGTGCCGTCGTAAAAGCACAGCAGGTCGCCTTCGGCAATTTCGGCATTGGAGAACACCAGCTGCACATGCGTGCCCTGCGATGTCTGCGGGCAGAAGGTCATTGTCAGGTTCTGGTTGGGGCCGTAGTTGTTCATGTTGTTGCCGCTGTCGGTAAAAAAACCTCCGCAGGTGGTAACCAGAGGCTGGCTGCCCATTGGGTAGGTCTGGGTAAAAGCCGGGTTGGCAAAAAGGAACACACAGGCCGCTACAACAGGCGCTACATTCCGTGTAAAGATCCTCATGAATGACGTTTTGGTATGTTTGACAATAGTTTAAGGGATTGTAATCCGGTGGCTCCGCCTGCCTGCTTGCAGGGCGGAAATTTTCTGAAGTGCTGGCGCCCACAGGGCAGGCAGCTCTCCGGTGCACTTGATTACCTAGGGCTTGGGTTGGAGCAGAGACGATAGTTGGAGCCCACGGCGGGGCTTTTCATTGAGAGGTAGTAAGTGTTTAAACGCTGACAGGGCGGGCTGCGAAAAAGCAGGTTGTCGTACCTTTGTTCGCGCCAGATCATTTCCAGGGCAGAAACAAAGTTAGAGAAAAAAGAATAAAAATACTGCATAATATTTGCGCTTTAGTTTTTAAAAGCTTCTCACAAAAATATTCCTTTGGGGAAATAAACCGCCGGGCTTCTTTTTTTATTTTTTTCGGTTGTCCGGCGAATATTTTGGATACACCCGTAAAGGCGGCTTTCAAAAGATTCGATTTCCGGGCTGCTCCGGAAGCTGTTGAATGGATATTTTTGTAGCTTCGCGGACTGATTCGGCTTTCAGGAGCCGGCAAAACCATCATTTGTATGAATATCATCGACGGCAAAAAGCTTGCCAGCGACATCCGGGAAGAGTTGTCCCGGGAAGTACAGGAAATCCTACGCAGCGGAGGCAGGGCGCCGCACCTCGCGGCCGTCCTGGTCGGGGCTGACCCGGCCAGCCAGGTTTACGTGCGAAACAAGGTCCGCTCCTGCGAAAAGGTTGGCTTTCGCTCCACCCTCGTTCAGAAACCGGCGGATATCACGGAATCCGAACTACTGGCCATCGTGGACGGCCTCAACCGCGACGAATCCGTCGACGGCTTTATCGTGCAGTTGCCCCTGCCGCGCCATATAAACGAGGAAAAGATCACCCTGGCCATCCGCCCCGATAAAGATGTCGACGGCTTCCATCCGGTCAACTTCGGGCGCATGGCGCAGGGCCTTCCCTGCTACCTGCCTGCAACCCCTGCCGGCATCCTGGAAATGATCCGGCGTTACGAGATCCCCACCGATGGGAAGGAGGTCGTGGTGGTCGGCCGCAGCAATATCGTCGGTACGCCCATCAGCATTCTGCTTTCGCGGAAGGCCTACCCCGGCAACGCCACCGTGACGATGTGCCACAGCCGGACCAAAGGACTGGCGGCCCACATCCACCGGGCCGACATCCTGGTGGCGGCCATCGGCAGCCCGGAATTCATCCGCGGCGATATGGTCAAACCGGGCGCCGTGGTGATCGACGTCGGCATGAACCGGGTAGAGGCCCCCGGCTCGGAAACCGGATACAGGCTGTGCGGCGATGTGGACTTCGAGTCTGTCGCCCCTAAGGCCAGCCTCATTACGCCCGTGCCCGGAGGGGTCGGCCAACTTACCGTGGTTTCTCTGCTGGTCAATACGCTCAAAGCAGCCAGGCGGGAGGTCTACCGCGATTAACCATTGAAAAGCATGGATTGTATTCAAGGAACTCAGAATATCAGCCGGCAGATCGTACACCTGCTCGGGTTGATCCCGGACGAGGCTTATTCCCGCCCGCTCCCGGTTTTCAGCGGTTCGACGCTCGGGCAGCATTTCCGGCACATCTTCGATTTTTACGACTGCCTCTTTCGGTCGGCTCCCAGCGGGGAGGTGGATTATGCCGCCCGCAGGCGGGATTCCCGGGTTGAGAGCGACCCGCAGTACGCGCGCTCCCTTTTCGGGCTCCTGGAGCAGCAGGTGCATGGGCTGGAAGATGCGCAGCACATTCAGGTGCGGGCCGATTTTTCCACCCTGCCGGGCGCCGTCCGCCCGCTTGTCGCCTCGTCCGTCGGCCGGGAGCTGATGTTTGCCCATGACCACGCCATCCACCACCTCGCCCTGATCCGCATCGGCCTGGCGGAGGCCCTGCCGGGCCTGCAACTCGACGAAAAACTGGGGGTAGCTCCTTCGACATTGAAATACCGCCCCGGGCCCCAGCCCGCAGGGGCGGCCAATGCGGCCGGCGGGCAGCCCTGATTGTTCAGCCCCTTTTCACCTTGCAGCTCGACCTATGGATTACTACTGCTTTGAGATTTCCGTTCCGGCGCCTGTCCGGGAAATAGCCCTGGCCTTTCTGGCCGAACTGCCTTTCGACAGCTTCGAGGAAACGCCCGGCGGCCTGAATGCCTACCTGCCGGCAGGCGAAAGCCTGGAGGATGTGGAAAGCCGCGTCGCAGAAATCGGCGCCCAACTGGCTTTCCGCTTCAGCCGCAGCTTTATTCCGGCCAAAAACTGGAATGCGGAATGGGAGGCCAGCTTCCAGCCCATTCGGATCGGCAACTTCTGCGAGGTGCGGGCCAGCTTCCACCCGCCTGCGGCCGGCGTAGCCCACGAGCTGGTCATCAACCCCCGTATGGCTTTCGGCACAGGCCACCACGCCACGACCTTCCTGATGATGGAACAAATGGAAAAGGAGGCCTTTTCCGGGGCTTCCGTCCTGGATTTCGGATGCGGCACGGGCATCCTGGCTATCCTGGCTGAAAAACTGGGCGCTTCGGATATCGATGCAGTCGATATCGAGGGGCCGGCCTATGAGAACACCCTGGAAAATGCAAGCCTCAACGGCGCCAGCCACATCAAGGCTTACCACGGCGGGCTGTCTGCCGTGCCGGAGCGAGCCTATCAGTTCATTCTGGCAAATATTAACAGAAACGTAATATTAAACTCCCTCCGGGCGTTATATGGGCGGCTCGCACCCGGCGGTGTCCTGCTTGTTTCCGGTATTCTTTTCGCCGATGAAGGCCTGGCCGTTGAACGCGCCGAAGAAACCGGCCTGAAACTTTCCGCCAGGGCCCGCAAGGAGGAGTGGTGCTGCCTTCGTTTTATCCGTTTATAAGGCCCCTTAACTTCAAGCCTGGAACATGAAGAAGTATTACCTGCTGATCTTTGCCCATTTTCTCCTCTGGAGCAGCCTGAACGCCCAGCGCCTGGAGCGCTTTTCGGATGACCATGCCGAATTTTTGCGCCAGCTGGAAGAGTACATGACCGCCAGCAAACGCCAGGCCCTGGAAGACGCCTATAAGGAGTTCGCCCAGGCCTTCGGCAGCGGCATGTTCGATAACGACGAGGCCAACCGGATCCTGCAGACGGGCAATGCCATGCTGGGACAGCGCATGATGGCCAGCCCCTATTTCGAAAACTACCTCCAGGCCCTGGCCATGATACGGAATACCGACGACCCCAAACGGCGGTTCCGCGAATGGCACCAGGTGTTGGAACAGGTGCTGACAGGCATCACCGACCGCCACCTCAAGCCGTTCAACGACTTTGTGGTATTCTCCGCGGCTTTTTTCCAGAACCAGGCCCTGCGTTATTCCGACTCGGGAGGCACTTCCTGGTTCGCCCTTTCCAATGATTACCGCTTCGCCTTTGAAGATGGCCTGCCCGTCGTGGCTTTCGATAAGCTGGACCTGATGGCCAACCGCCGCCAGGATTCCATTTTTATCTACCAGACTTCCGGCCGGTTCCTGCCTACCGAAGGGATTTGGAAGGGCAACGGCGGGCGCGTCACCTGGGAACGCCACGGCCTCGGCCCGGAAGTCTATGCCGAACTGGGGGCCTACGAGTTCGAAATGATCAAAAGCCTTTATGAGGTCAAAGAGGCTAAAATGCACTACCCTCTGTTCTTCGGGAACAAGGCCATCGCCGGCGTGTTCAGCGATAAACTCGTTGCGGAAAACGACGCCACCGGAGGCTCCTTCCCCCGTTTCGAATCACGGGAAAACATGCTGGAGATCGACAACATTGGGGAGGGCATTACCTACAGGGGCGGATTCCGGCTCAACGGCACCACCGTTTACGGCTTTGGCTCCAAAGACAACATGGCTACTATCCACATCGTGGACAAAACGAGCACGGCCTCTTTCAAGGCTTTTTCCGAGTTGTTCACCATCCGCCGTGAAGAGCGCATTTCCGGGCAGAGCGTTGAAGGCATTTTGTATTTCGGCAGAGATTCCATCTACCATCCTTCCGTCAACGTCCGCTTTGAAATACCCAGCCGCGAACTGGCGCTGTCGCGTGGAGAAAGCGCTACCGACCGCAACCCCTTTTTCAGCTCCCTGCACAAAGTCAATATTTACGCCGACAACATTATTGCCTACCTCGATCAGGATTCCATAGCGATCGGCCGGGAAAAGATTCCCATCGTGCGCAAACCCGTCGTTCAGTTCGAATCCTTCGACTTTTATACGGAAAAAGACTACCAGCAGTTGCAGAATATCGCAACCGTCAACCCCATCGCCGTGCTGAAGGTGATGACCGACCAGGAAGGGACCCGATTCCTGCACGCTGCGGAAGTGGCCCGGAAGATCAATCCGCGCTTCTCTATCGAGAATATAAAAAGCCTGCTTTACGATATGGTGTCGAGGGGCTTCATCAACTACGAGCCCGAAACCGAAATGGTCGAGGTGAAAGACAAAGTCCTGCTCTATGCCGATGCCCACCGCAACCGGACGGATTACGACGTACTGCGCCTGGAGTCCGTGACGGACAGCACCAACGCCATTATGAACCTCCGGGATAACAGCATCGATATTTCCGGTGTCGAGGTCGTGGAACTGAGCCAGAAACAGAAGGTGGCCTTCAAGCCGCTGGGCAGCCGGCTGACCATGCTGGAAGGCCGCGACATGGATTTTGACGGGCGGGTGTTCGCCGGTTTTTCCACCATCGAAGGCAAGGAATTTCATTTCCAGTATGAGCCCTTCCAGATCGCGCTGGACTCCATCCGTTTCTTCGACCTCTTCGTTCCAACCGGCAAAATGAATGACGGACAGCCGGAAGCCCTCTCCATCGGCTCCCGTATAGAGCACCTCACAGGGGTCTTACTCGTCGATGCGCCTTCCAACAAGTCGGGCAAAGAGGACATCCCGATGTTTCCCTCTCTGCAGAGCAAGGCGAACTCCTTTGTTTTCTACGATTACAAAAGCGCCCAGGACGGGGCGTACACCCGCGATTCCTTCTACTTTCAGCTCGACCCCTTCAGCTTCAACCATCTCGACTATTACAGCCGGGAGGACGTGCAGTTCGAGGGGACGCTCTTCTCTGCCGACATTTTCCCGCCCTTCCCGGAACGTGTTTCCCTGCAGGAAGATGAATCGCTGGGCTTTATCACCGACACCCCAAAAGAAGGATATCCCGCCTATCAGAAAAAGGGCAACTTCGGCGGGCAACTCAGCCTGAGCAACAAGGGGCTGCTGGCCAAGGGCAAAGTGGAATACCTCGGGGCGGTGATCAATTCGGAGGACATTATTTTCATGCCCAAACAAATGCTGGCCAGTGCAGAGCGCTTCGACCTGGAGGAGAACCGGGAAGAAGAGGTGCCCCGGGCTCAGGGCTTTGATGTAAAGATTGACTGGCGGCCCTATCGCGACAGCATGTACATCCGGTCCAAGGAAGCGCCCTTTGCCTTGTTCCAGGAAGGGCAGCACACCCTGGAAGGCACCCTCATCCTGACCCCTGGCGGCCTGAAAGGCGACGGCGTCTTCGACTGGGACAAGGCCACCCTGAAGTCGCGCCTGTTCTCCTTCGGGGCATTCTCCTCCCGCGCCGATACCACCGAGGTGAAGATCAAAACGCAGGACCTGAAAGACATCGCCCTGGAAACCAGCAACGTCAAAAGCGATGTCGACTTTGACGAACAGACGGCCACTTTTAAGGCCAATGACGAATTTCTGGAAACGACCCTGCCCGCCATTCAGTACAAAACGTCCATGAACGAATTCACCTGGGATATGGCAGGAGAGTCGATTACGTTCAAATCCGACCCCGCCAAACCCGGCCGTTTTGTCTCTATTCATCCCGACCGCGATTCCCTTTTCTTCGAGGGCAAAGACGCCGTTTATGACCTGAAGGTGGACGAATTGCAGATCGATGGCGTTCCCTATATCGTCGCGGCCGACGCCTTTATTTACCCGGATAGCGGGCATGTGGAGATCGGCCGCGGCGGGGCAATGGCCACCCTGGAAAATGCCCGGATCATCGCCGATACCCTTAATAAAAACCACGTGATCAACCGGGCGACGGTCGATATTTCCGGGCGGCGGGTTTATAAGGCCACTGGCTTTTACGAATACAATATCGGGGACAAGCAGCAGGAAATCCGCTTTGACAATATCACCGGTTCGCCGGTGGGCAAAGGCGCGTGGAGCGAAAAACGCGCCGTCACGCGCGCTACGGGCGAGGTCAAACCGGAAGACAACTTCTATATTGACCACCGCACCGAGTTCCAGGGCGCCATCAGCCTGGAAGCGGAATCGAAAAACCTGTCCTTTGAGGGGTTTGCCCGCCTGGATGCGGAAAAGCTGCCCCACCGGTTCTGGTTCAGCGTCAGCTCCAAGGCCGATAAAAATGACCTGGCTATCAGTTTCGACGAACCCAAAAGCTTTGAAGGAGAGCCGCTGTCCACCGGCTTTTTCCTGAGCAAGGAGACGGCAGAGGCCTATCCCCGCATCCTGATGCCGCTTTTCATGCGCAAAGACCGGCCGTTGCTCCCTGTGAAAGGCATTTTTAAATATAATAAGGAAAGGGATCAGTTTGTCTTCGGCGACTCCCTGCGGGTCACTACCAACGGCTTCATCGGCAATCAGCTCACTTTCAGCAACCGGGATGGCAAAGTGGAAGGGCAGGGCCGCTTCAATATCGGCTCCGGGCTTCTGTACATCAAAGTGGACGCGGCTGGAGCGGCTCGTTCGAAATTTATCGAACCACAGCAGGAAGAGGAAATGATCGTATCGGATACTGCGTCCCTGGCCCCCCTGGCTCCCCGCGAAGAGAAATACGAATTGGAAGCCGATTTCATGGCCGGGGTGCAAATGATCGTGCCGGAGAAACTCCTCAGGATCATGGTCACGGACATCCAATCGATGAGCTTCGACGCCTCTTCCATCATATATCTCAATGAACTGGACTTTTTCAGGCCGGCCCTGCTGAACCTGCTGCCCCCGGGCAGGGAAACCGACGCGGCGCTGGCGAGCCTTGGGCTGGGCATTCTGGAGGTGCCTGAAAAGGCCAACCCCTACACCTTCCTCTTCAGCAAACTGCCCATGAAGTGGAATGTGGATTACCAGTCGTTCGTATCCAAAGAGAACAAACTAGGAGTCGTAAGCATCGGCGGAAAACCCATTAATAAAATGCTGGAGGCTTATGTGGAATTCAAAATGCCCACCAACGACGACGACAGGGTCTATATCTACATCAAATCGCCCAGCGAGCTTTTTTATTTCTTCGGGTATAAACAGGGCATCCTCAGCGTCACCTCCAACAACCCCGCCTTCATGGACGAACTGGCCAACATGAAGGCCAAAGACCGCATCTTTAAAATGGAAGACGGCAATTCCTATGAGATACAGGACGTGGATGTGGGCTCCGCCATGCAGTTCGTCAACCGCGTAAAGGCATCGGGGAAATAGGGGCTGACAAATATCATCCCTTTTGTGGGCGATCCGCCCTATAATTGGCGGGAAAAGCTGCTGATGCGCCCAGCTGCGGCAGTATGGTCGAACGAAAAACTTAACGCCTTATGTTCCTGCTTGACCTCTTTCAAGCCAAAGTGGCATTCCTGGCCATGGTCGCCGCCCTGATCATCATTCCGGCCTGGATACTCATCGTCGCCTTCACCAAAAAAAAGGGCAAAGCCGACAGTGTGGATGCCCCGGATGAGGGGGAATAAAGAAAAAACAGCAGGCGGCGAAAGCGCCGCGGCGCGGGAGGTGAAAAAATTTACAGGCTTGGGCTATTTCCGGTTTTGCGTTTTATCTTTGCCCCTTTATTATCATTTTCAATTTTCAAGTATGACTATTCAGGATATCAAATTTAACCGGAACGACCAGCGGAATTTTGTCTCCGAGCTGCGCCTTCGAGTCAACAACTATTTTCAGGAGAATAATATCAGCCGCTACGCCAACCGCAAAATGGTGATCAAAACCATTGCCCTGATTACCTTTTTTGCAGTCCCCTATGGCATCGTGGTCAGCGGCCGGGCCGATCATCCCTGGCTGCTCGTCCTGCTGTGGGCCGTCATGGGCCTGGCGACGGCAGGCATCGGCTTTTCCATCATGCACGACGCCAACCACGGCGCTTATTCCCGCAATAAGGCCGTCAACATGATACTGGGTTACCTGATGAACCTCATCGGCGGCAACACCATCAACTGGCGCATCCAGCACAATGTGCTTCACCATTCCTACACCAATGTCAGCGGCATGGATGAGGATATCGACGCTGGCAAGATACTCCGCTTCTCCCCGCATCAGGAACGCTACTGGTTTCATCGCTTTCAGCACATCTACGCCTGGTTTTTTTACGGCTTGATGACCTTCATGTGGATTACGACCAAAGACATCCGGCAACTGATCCGTTATTCCCGCAGCGGCTTGCTTTCTACGCAGGGAGTCACCTTGAGCTGGGCGCTGGCCGAACTCATCATCACCAAAGTGATCTATTACGGCTACCTGCTGGTGCTCCCCATGATCATGCTGGACATTCCCTGGTACATGACCCTCCTGTACTTTTCCATGATGCACTTCATCCTGGGGCTTACGACCGCCTGTGTTTTCCAGATGGCCCACGTGATGGATGAAACAGCCTATCCGCTGCCCGATGAGGAGGGCAACCTGGAAAACAGCTGGGCGGTGCACCAACTGCTCACCACGGCCAATTTCGCGCCGAATAGCAGGATCATGTCCTGGTATGTCGGCGGGCTGAACTTCCAGATCGAACACCATTTGTTTCCCAATATCTGCCACATCCATTACCCGAAGCTGTCCCGCATCGTGCGGGAAACGGCCGAAAGGTTTGGCTTGCCTTACAACGTCCAGCCCACTTTTCTGGCGGCTCTTGGCAACCACGCCAAAATGCTGCGGCAGTTGGGCAGGGCAGACTGAATAAAAAGGGGCCTTGCCCCACCTTCGTTCAAAATGCCTTCGCGGGCCTCAAAAGCCGCTTATGGACTTCGTCCGTCTGCCCAAGGTTGAACTGCACCTGCATCTGGATTGCTCCCTGAGCTTCGCAGTTGCCTCCCGGATCGACCCATCCATTACGGCTGAAGCCTACCGCCGGGATTTTATCGCTCCGGTTAGGTGCCACGACCTGGCGGAATACCTCACCCATGCCGAACACGGTATTCGCCTGATGCAAAAAGCCGAACATCTCGAATGGGTGGTTTGGGATCTGATCAGGCAGCTGGAGGAAGAAAATGTCCGGTATGCAGAAATTCGCTTTGCGCCCCTTCTGCACACGAGGGAGGGCCTTGCGCCGGCCGAAGTCGTGGAAATCGTGGCCGGCGCGCTGTTGCAGGGCGCTGCGGGATCTAACCTGGAAGCCAGGCTTATCCTTTGCACCCTGAGGCACTTTTCACAGGCCCAGAGCATGGAGACTGCCCGCCTGGCGGAGCGCTTCTTCGGCGGAGCCGTCGCCGGCTTCGATATCGCGGGCGATGAGGCCGGTTTTCCGCTCGCCAGCCATATTGACGCTTTTCGGTATGCCAGGGAAAGGGGCATTCCCTGTACGGCCCATGCCGGCGAGGCCCGCGGGCCCGACAGCATCAGGGAGGTGCTGGAACACTTGCGGCCCGCACGCCTGGGCCATGGCATCCGGTCGGTGGAAGACCCCGGCCTGGTGCAGTACCTGAAACAACAGCAGATCCATCTCGAGATTTGCCCCACCAGCAATATCCAGACCGGCATTTTTGATGACATCGGCCGCCATCCCGTCGGCAGGCTCTACCAGCAAGGCCTGGCGCTGAATATCAATACCGATGGCCGCACCCTGTCCAACGTGACGCTCGCCCAGGAATATCAAAACCTCAGCCTGCACTTTGACTGGGGCAGGGAACACTTCCTGCACACCAACCTCATGGCTCTGGATGCAGCCTTTATCCCTGCCGCCCTGAAGGAAAAGCTGAAGGCCGAACTGCGGGAGGCCTACCGGGTGTAAGCGCGGGCAGTACAGATTAGACGGACGGACGGATGGGCGGGCAGGTTTCGGGGTTCGCCGAAGGCTCACCTCGTCTCCCCCTCTCCGGGCCTCCCAGTCTCCTTTGGGGGAGGGCTGATTTCCGGCAGCCGCACAGCCATCTGTTATCGAAAGCGGGCAAGCCCCGTACCCTTTTTATAACGGCGCAAATACATTTGCGCGTTACGGCCGAAGGTTCTTCCCATTTTCCTATGCGTTCCCCGTGTGCCTGGACTTTTTGTAGTCGGGCAAAGCCGGCTCTCTTCCTTTCCAGGTATCCGGCACGTGGGGGCGTTTGGAATTCAGGTCCTGTACGGCCTTCAGGACGTCGGCCCGGCTGATCTGGCCCACGAGTTTTCCCTTGTCAACGACGGGCAGGCGTTTGTAGCCGAAGTTGATGAATTCGTTCGCCGCATCGAAAATAGTCGAGCTGGTGTTGATCGTCTTGACCTCTTTTGACATGTAATCGCCGACGCTCAGCATTTGCAGAGGTTCCTCGTTGTACAGCCCGTCGAACAAAATGCGGATGCAGTCCACTTCCGACAGCATGCCTACCAGTTCCCCCTCCTTGTTAAGAACCGGAGCGCCGGAGATTTTTTTCCTGAGCATTGTATCGATAGCCTCCCAGAGGTGGGTTTCCGGGTGAAAAGTGACCAGCCTGGTGGTCATGTACTGGGTGACGGACGGGAATTTTTTCATGGCGGCCAATTTTGGTGTCTGTAATGTGGATTCAGAATCAAACCAAAAATATACTCAAAAAATAGCGTCAATCAAAAATAATGTTCTAATTATTTTTGATTGGTGGAATATTTGAGGCTTGCCTTTCGGAGGAGGAGATGACAAAAATCAGGCTTGCGTGCGGCTTTTGTCATTCCGGAAGGGATGGAAGAGGGCTATTTTAAAGTGTCAAACCAGGACGAACTACTTTTTTCAGCGTTTGGCCCATCCGTTCATTCAAAAACCAGGAAAATGATAGAAATACGCGGCCACGCCAGGGGCGGCCAGGGAATGGTCACCGCTTTCGAGATACTGGCCAAGGTTTTCAACAAGCTGGGCGATTTTAACGTTCAGGCTTTTCCCGCCTTCGGGGTTGAAAGAACAGGAGCACCCATTCAAGCTTTCCTGAGAGTTGCCAAAAGCGAAATCCTCAACCGCAGCAACGTCTATCATCCCCATCTCATCATTGTATTCGACGAGAGCTTACTGGAACAGGTTCCCGTTTTTGAAGGGCTGAAGGAAAATGGGGCCGTTTTGGTCAATACGGAGAAGCATCCTTCCGCATTCGCCGGCAAGGCGGGCCGGGTTTACACGGCGCCCGCCACCCGGATATCCCTGGAACTCGGGTTGGGGTCCAGGTCGCTTCCCATTATCAACGCGGCAATGATCGGGGCTGTCATGCGGGTGTTCGATGCCGGTTTGAGCAGTGTCCTGCCCGTTCTTCGGGCGAACGTGCCTTCCAAGCCGGATGCCAACGCAGAAGCTGCCCGCCGGGCCTATGAGCTGGTTCAGGGGCTGGGTGAAGGCGATGGTTACCTGGTGGATTCCCTCTACGCCACGGAGCAGGAACCCCTGGAGGTTCCGGAAGAAACCCTCGCCGCTGCTTCGGGCCAGGAACCGGATGCCTTTCAGGCGCCCTTCTGGGATGTGCCCATGTCAAACAATAAAACCGGCAACTGGCGGCTGATGGCCCCGGTTTACGCCACGAGAACCCCGCCCTGTAACGCCAACTGCCCCGCGGGGACCGACGTGCGGGGGTTCGTGCGCCTGGCCGGCGAGAAAAAATTCGCCGAGGCATTTGGCCTGATCAGCCGCTATAACCCCTTTCCCGGCATCTGCGGGCGGGTATGCCCCCACTTTTGCGAACAGAACTGCAACCGCAATGGCCTGGACGAGGGCCTGAACGTCGGCGCAATCGAGCGTTTTCTCGGCGACCGCTTCCGCAACCGCCCGCTCGAGGCAACACCGATCCGCCACCGGGAAAAGGTGGCCGTAGTGGGATCCGGGCCCGCCGGGCTTACAGCAGCGCTAAGGCTGCGGCGCAAAGGCTATGCCGTCACGGTTTTTGAGGCCCTGCCCAAAGCCGGCGGCATGATGCGCGCAGGCATCCCCAAATTCCGGTTGCCGGACGAGGTGCTCGACGAAGAAATTGCGGCCATCGAAAAGGAAGGGGTCACCATTCTGCCGGGCCACCGGGTTACGGCTGCGGAACTTGCGGATAAAGGCTTCCAGGCCGTGATTGCAGCGGCCGGCTCCCACATCGGCATGCCTATCGGGCTGGAGCATGAACACCTGGTAACCGAAGGGATCACCTTTCTGCGCCGCTTCAAACTGCACGGCGATAAGGACGGGCTTGGGAAAGGGGATGAGGTAGCCATAATCGGCGGGGGCAACACGGCCATAGACGTGGCGCGCACCATGCTGCGGCTGGGCGCCGTGCCAACCATTTATTACCGCCGGACGATCAGCGAGATGCCCGCCATTGCCCAGGAAGTGGAAGAAGCTATGGCGGAAGGCGTGCAAATGGAATTCCTTGTGGCGCCTGTAGCTGTGCGCCAGACCCGGGAAGGGCTGTTATGCCTCCACCTCCAGGATATGCGCCTTGGCGAACCCGATGATTCCGGGCGCCGCCGGCCGGCGCCCATCGAAGGGCCGGGAAGGGAAGTGCTGGCCGACAAGGTGGTTGCCGCTATCGGGCAGGAGTATGACGGCTTCGTCTTCCAGGGCCGGAAAGTGGAAGCCCGCCAGGGGCGGCTCGGCCTGGCTTTGCCCGTGCCCGTTTTCTGCGCCGGCGATATGGCCTGGGGCGGCACGGTGGCGGAAGCAATCGGCAGCGGCAACAAAGTGGCCGAAGAAGTCCATGCCTTCCTGCGGGGAATGCCCTATCACAGCAAGGAGAGCCTGCCGGAAGTCGTCCTGCCCGAAGATATCAATTTCACCTATTTCCTGCCTGCGCCCCGCCACCGGCAGGAGATACGCCACAACAGGGACTTGTACAATGATTTTACGGAAGTGGCGGGAGCCCTGGAAGAACCCCATGTGGTGGCGGAAGCCGGACGGTGCCTGCACTGCGGCGATTGCTTCAACTGCGGCAACTGTTTCAACTTCTGCCCGGATGCGGCCATCTTCGTCGATGAAAGCGGCAGGCTGCGCATCGATTACGACTATTGCAAAGGCTGCGGGATCTGCGCCCAGGAATGCCCCTGTTCCGCCATCAGGTTTGAATTAATGGAAGAAGCTAAACCATGAAAGATACCATCATGATTGACGAACCCAAAACCACTACGGCGCCTGCGGCGGAGGAAACTCCCCGCTACAGGAGGCATCAGGAACGCATCCTGAAAGGCAACTTTGCGGCGGCGGAGGCCGCACGCCTCTGCCGGGTGGGCTTCGTTCCGGCATACCCCATCACGCCACAGACGACCATCGTCGAACGCTTGTCCGAAATGGTGGCCGGCGGCGAACTGGACGCCACCTATATCAACATGGACAGCGAGCACTCCGTTTTTGCAGCTGCTATGGGCGCAGCCCTCGGCGGCGAGCGGGTGTTTACCGCCACGGCCGGGCAGGGGCTGTTTTATGCGCACGAAGTGCTGCAGGCCATCGCCCACTTCCGCCTGCCCATGGTTATGTGCAACGTGGGGCGCCCTTCCATCCCCTGGAATATCTGGTCGGACCAGTCCGACTCGCTCTCTCAGCGCGATGCGGGCTGGATACAGTTTTACGGCGAAAGCTCCCAGGAAGTCCTGGACACCATCATTATGTCGTACTTGCTGTCCGAACAACTCAACATCCCGGTGATGGTCGTGCTCGACGCTTTCTACCAGAGCCACACCAGCGAAAACATCTGGGTGCCTGACCAGGAACTGGTCGATGAATTCCTCCCGCCCCGCAGGCCCGGCGCCATGCGCATCGACCTGGGCCACCCCAGGGCGTTTGGCGGCCTGGTTCCGCCGGAGCATTACTACAAGTTCAATTACAACTGGTGGAAGGACGCCCAAAAGGTGGAAGCCCTTTCTGATGAAATTGCCGGCCGCTTTGCCCGTCATTTCGGAAGAGCATACGGAAACGTCGAGGCCGTCAACATCGGGCCGCACACCAGGCTGGTGCTGGTTGCGGTTTCCAGTATTACCACCACGGCCCGGGGCGTCATCCGCAAATACCCCGATGTGGGGCTGCTGAAACTCCGCCTACTCAGGCCCTTCCCCAAAGCATCCGTCCTTAAAGTGCTGGAAAGCCTGCCCGAAGATGCCGTTCTGGCCAATGTGGAGCGGAACTTCCTGGGTGACGCCGAAGGCGCTATCCAGCAGGAGATGAAACGCGCGCTCTATGGCAGCCGGAACTTCCGCATGCTGGATTTTTACGCGGGGGTAGGGGGCAAGGACGTGCCGCCGCTCACCATCGAAAAAATCATCTACCGGGCAAAAAACGAACCGAAGGATTTCAATTGGATCGATGTTGGTTAAGCTGCTCATTATTCGTTTATCAAACCAGAAAGATGATACCCGTACATGAATTTCTCATAAAAGACGAAAAGGTGTTCTCCGGAGCACTCGGTTGCCGCGGATGCGGCTGGTCCCTCCTCGTCCGGCATTTGTCCAGCATACTGGGTGAAAATACCGTGTACGTGGTGCCTGCCTGTTGCTTCTCCATTATCTCGGGGCCTTATCCGCTCAATGAACTCAAGGGCAATATCGTGCACACGGTTTTTGCGGCCGCCTCGGCAACGGCCACCGGCCTGCGGGCGTCGCTCGACCGCCAGGGCAATAAGGACACCACCGTGGTTATCCTCGCCGGCGACGGCGGCACCTTCGACATCGGGCTGCAGGCCTTGTCCGGCGCAGCAGCACGCGGGGAAAACATCCTCTACATCGTCAATAACAACGGGGCTTATATGAACACGGGCATCCAGACCAGCACCGCAACGCCCTACGGCGCCGTAACCACGACCAACCCCAACGGTGAATTCAAGCGCACCTGGCCCAAAGACCTCATGGGCATCGTTGCGGCCCACAACCTGCCCTATGCCGCCACCTGCTCCCTGGCGCACCTGCAAGACCTGCGCCGCAAAATGGAAAAGGCCAGGGATATAACCGGCTTCCGCCTCCTGATGGTGGACGGCCCCTGCCCGCCAGGGCATAAAACAGACCCCGCCCTGTCCATCTCCGTCGCCAGGCTGGCTGTGGAAACCAAGCTGTTCCCCCTCTTCGAGATCGAACGGCAGCATTACACCCTCAACTACATACCGGAAAAGGTACTGCCCGTTGTGGAATGCCTGAAATACCAGGGCCGCTTCAAACACCTGTTCACCGACGAGAGCAGCTATATCCTCGAAGAAATCCAGGAACATACCGATCGCTACTGGCAGCAGTTGCTGGCCAGGGCCGGGATGGCCGGCGCCCTGGTGCAGGAAGCAGCGCCTTAAAACATGAGTCATCCCGAATTATGGAAATGACCTCGGAGAGGTCAACCGTTTGTAGATGAATAATTTAAAGCGTGAGACGACCTCGGAGAGGTCGAACCTTAAATG